>NZ_JAYESK010000002.1:408575-539503 GCF_034720455.1 Pseudarthrobacter sp. C1
GCCACTCAGGATGCTACTCCCACTCGATGGTTCCCGGCGGCTTGCTGGTGACGTCGAGCACCACGCGGTTGACGCCTTCCACCTCGTTGGTGATGCGGTTGGAGATCCTGGCCAGCAGTTCGTACGGAAGCCGGGACCAGTCCGCCGTCATGGCGTCCTCGGAGGAGACGGGGCGGAGCACGATGGGGTGGCCGTAGGTGCGGCCGTCACCCATGACTCCGACGCTGCGCACGTCAGCCAGCAGCACCACGGGCATCTGCCAGACCTCGTTGTCCAGGCCGGCGGCGGTCAGCTCGGCGCGCGCGATGGCGTCGGCCTTGCGCAGCAGGTCAAGGCGTTCCTTGGTGACCTCGCCGACGATCCGGATCCCGAGGCCGGGGCCGGGGAAGGGCTGGCGACCCACGATTTCCTGGGGCAGGCCCAGCTGTGCACCCACGGCGCGGACTTCGTCCTTGAAGAGTGCCCGCAGCGGTTCGACGAGCTCGAACTGCAGGTCCTCGGGCAGGCCGCCCACGTTGTGGTGGCTCTTGATGTTCGCTGCGCCTTCGCCACCGCCGCTTTCGACGACGTCCGGGTAGAGGGTGCCCTGGACCAGGAACTTGATCTTCTCGCCATGGGCGGCGGCCTCGGCGATGATGGCCAGTTCGGCTTCCTCGAACGCGCGGATGAACTCGCGGCCGATGATCTTGCGTTTGGTTTCGGGATCGCTGACGCCGGCAAGCGCGGACAGGAAGCGCTCCTGCTCGTTCGCGACATACAGCTTCACGCCGGTGGCGGCCACGAAGTCGCGCTCCACCTGCTCGGCTTCGCCTTCGCGCAGCAGTCCGTGGTCCACGAACACACAGGTCAGCTGGTCACCGACGGCGCGCTGCACCAGGGCTGCGGCGACGGCGGAATCCACGCCGCCGGAGAGGCCGCAGATGACCCTCGCATCACCGATCTGCTTCCGGATCCGTTCCACCTGCTCCTCGAGGATGTTCCCGGTGGTCCAGTTGGGCTCGATCCGGGCACCCTTGAAGAGGAAGTTTTCCAGGACCTGCTGGCCGTAGGCGGAGTGCTTTACCTCGGGGTGCCACTGCACGCCGAACAGGCCCTTCTCCTCGTTGGCGAAGGCAGCCACTTCGGCGCCCGCCGTCGTCGCCAGCACTTCAAAGCCTTCCGGGGCCTCGTGGACGGAGTCGCCGTGGCTCATCCAGGTGTTCTGGTGCTGGGGCATGCCTTCCAGGACCGAGCGGCCTTCACCGATGATGGTGGTCTGGGTTGAGCCGTACTCGCGCAGCCCGGTCTTGTCCACCTTGCCGCCGAGGGCGTTCGCCATGGCCTGGAAGCCGTAGCAGATGCCGAAGACCGGGACCCCGGCCTCGAAGAGGTCGGCACCGACGCTCGGGGCCCCGTCAGCGTAAACGCTGGAGGGGCCGCCGGACAGGATGATGGCGGCGGGGTTCTTGGCCAGGAGCTGCTCGGTGGTGTAAGTATGCGGAACCACTTCCGAATACACGTTTGCTTCCCGGACGCGGCGGGCAATCAGCTGCGCGTACTGGGCACCGTAGTCAACAACCAGCACCGGCTTCTGGGAAGTCTGGGATGCAGTGGGAGTAGTCACCGTTATAGCCTACTTTGCGCTGTTGCGCCGGCGCACCTTGAGAAGCGGTGCTGTGACGGAGCAGACTCCCCGGCGGGCAGCCCCGGCCATTGCCGGTCAGTAGCGCCGGGGTGCCTGGGGGTTGGCGGCCAGCTCCGCCTCAACCTCGGCGTGGACTTTCTTTTCCACGATGAAGGAGAGGAAGGGAACCACGCCGCCCAGTGCCAGCAGGACCAGTTTGAGGAACGGCCAGCGCATCAGGGACCAGAGCCGGAAGTTGGAGATCAGGTACACCACGTACATCCAGCCGTGCACAATCAGGACGGCCACGGACAGGTTGACGCCTCCCAGCACACCCGGAGGCTCCGCATCGGCAAAACCGAAGCCGAAAGGCTGCCCGGTGACGGCGTTGGTGCCGCCGGCAAACAGGTACTGCCCGAAGCCGTACCGGGCGGCCAGTTCGGCGCAGAGCAGCAGCAGCATGGTGCCGGTCAGGTAGGCGAGCACCTTGTAGAACTTCAGGGCAGAGCGGATCTGGGCCTCAGTCCCGCCGAAGCGCCGCTTCCTGCCGGCGGACTTTCCTGCCGGGCTGGCGCCGGTGTTGGTGCCGGTGTTGGTGCCTGCGGCGGTGGCGGGGTTGGCCGGTTTCGGGTCGATCATGGCTGTACCTTTTGCTGGTTGTGTTCGGGATGCAGGGTGTCTTCGTCTTCTTCCTCAAGGCTGTCCTCGAGGTCGCGGTGGTAGTCGTCCTTGACGAGCCGCCACCAGATGAAGAGGGCAAAGCCGGCGAAGACCACCCATTCGAGGGAATAGAAGAGATTTAGCCAGTTGATCTGCTGGGCCGGCGGCTGCGGGCCGATGTTCAGGGGAAGGAGCTCGCCGGGCACGGCAGCCGGGCTGACGTCCTCGCCGCCCGTTATTTCCGCGGTGGCGGCGACGAAACCGGGGTAGCTGCTGACCTCCCAGTAGTTGATCAGCTCAGCCACGGAAACCGCGGTGGCTTCTCCCGGCCGGGGCGCCGTTCCCGGCACGGGCGCCTCGGACGGCAGGAGCCGCCCCGTCAGTTGGAGGATGCCCGACGGCGGCGCTGGAGCAGCCGCGCGGTCCGCCACCCAGCCGCGGGCCACCGGGATCCACGTCTGGGGTGAGGCGGCAACGCCGCTCAGCGTGGGTGCGCCGGAGACGGCAAAGGCGGTAACTACCCAGTAGCCTGGCCTGCCGTCGTGAAGCCGGCCGGGAACCAGCAGCTGCCTTGCGGGATCATAGGATCCCTCTGCCGAAACCATCTGGTCGGCATCCGTTCCGTGGAAGAACTCGCCGGGCTGCAGGGTTTCAGTGAGGGGCCGGACCTGTTCGGTGGCGGGGTTGGCGGGGATTTCGGGCCTGGTGGACCGCCCGAACTGCCACTGGCTCAGCAGCACGAAGACCCCGGAGATGGCGATCGCGAAGACAAAACCGGCGATCCATCGGGGCTTAAGGGCTGTTTTCCACACGTCTTAACCGTACTTCGTGCCGCTGTAGAACAACTAAACGCCGGGACGGCGGCAGGAACCGCACCGGACGGTCGGTCCCGGTGGCCCGGGTGGTTGGCTGGGGCTGCCTAGTGATCGAAGAACACCAGGCTCGAGTTGATGAGCTCCGCAATCACCTCAGGATCGTAAGCCCGGCGCAGCGACTCCCGGAACGACTCCTTGGACAGCGACCGGGCCAAGGTTGCCAGGACTTCGAGATGGTCCGAGAAGGAACTCGCGGGGGTGGCGATCAGCAGGATCACGGTAGCGGGACCGTCCGCCGCGCCAAAGTCCAGGGCATGTCCGTACTTGGCGATGCCGACGGCAATGGACGTGCGGGAAACAAACTCGCTGCGGGCGTGCGGAAGGCCAATCCCGCCGGGAAGCCCTGTGGCCAGCTGGTGTTCCCGGGCATTCACATGCTTGAGGAATCCGTCCAGGTCCGAAATCCGCCCGGCGGCATACAGCCGCTTGGCGAGTTGCGTGGCGGCATCAGCCTTGTCCGTTGCCTCCAGCTCCAGGATCACCATTTCGGGCGTGGTGAGCCCGGCATCGTACCGGTCAAGTGGTTCCGCCAAGGCGTGTCCCTTCGGTCAGGAGTGCTGTTGCCGTGGACCCCTCAGCGCAAGGGCACGATGTCTTCCACGCCCAGGCGGGCGGCGTCTGCGGATTCGTCGTCCGGCTGTTGCTGGCTGAGGCGTTCGGCCTCCACCCGTGCGATGTAGTGCCGGACCTCGTTTTCGCGCTGTTCGTCACTCCAGCCAAGAACGTCACCCATTAGTTTAGCGACAACCGGCACGGCGGACACGCCGCGGTCCCACGCCTCGATGGAAATCCGGGTCCTTCGGGTCAGGACGTCGTGCACGTGCCGGGCACCCTCGTGGGTGGCGGCGTACACGGCCTCGGCCTGGAGGTAGTCGTCAGCGCCGGGAATCGGCTCAGCCATTGCCGGATTCTCCTCGATGATGGCCAGCACTTCATCGGTCATGGAGCCATAGCGGTTCAGCAGGTGCTCGATGCGGGCCACATGCACGCCGGATTCCTCCGCGGTGCGGTTGCGCCGGTTCCAGGCCGCCCTGAATCCGCTTGCGCCCAGCAGCGGGATGGTCTCCGTGCAGCTGGGCGGAACCCGCTCGTCCATGGTGCGGGTGGCCTCATCCACCGCGTCCTTGGCCATCACGCGGTAGGTGGTCCACTTCCCGCCGGCCACCACCACAAGGCCCGGAACGGGATGGGCCACCACGTGTTCGCGGGACAGCTTGGCGGTGGAGTCGTTTTCCCCGGCGAGGAGCGGACGCAGGCCGGCGTAGACGCCCTCCACATCCTCCCGGGTCAGCGGCCGTTTGAGGACCTTGTTGACGTGTTCCAGGATGTAGTCGATGTCCTTGCTGGAGGCGGCCGGGTGGGCCTTGTCCAGGTTCCAGTCGGTGTCCGTGGTGCCGATGATCCAGTGCCGGCCCCAGGGAATCACGAACAATACCGACTTTTCGGTGCGCAGGATCAGCCCCACCGTTGACTGGAAGCGGTCCCGCGGAACCACCAGGTGGATGCCCTTGGAGGCCCTGACCTTCAGCTGGCCGCGGTCGGTCACCATGGCCTGGGTTTCGTCCGTCCAGACCCCCGTGGCATTGATGACCTGCTTGGCGCGGATGTTGAACTGCGTCCCGTCCTCATGGTTGACCACCTTGGCCCCCACTACCCGTTCACCCTCGCGGAGGAAATCCACCACTTTCATCTGGTTGACGGCGTGGGCGCCATAGTAGGCGGCGGTCCGCACCAGGTTGGCGCAGTATTTGGCGTCGTCCACCTGGCCGTCGTAGTACCGGATGGAGCCAACGAAGGCATCGTTCTTGAGGCTGGGGGCGGCACGCAGGGTGCCCCGGCGGGTGAGGTGTTTATGGAACGGCACTCCCCTGCTGTGCCCGCTGGAGATGGACATGACGTCATACAGCGCGATGCCGGCACCCACGTAGGGCCGCTCGATGAAGGGCTTGGTCAGCGGATACAGGAATGGCACCGGCCGCGCGAGGTGGGGCGCCAGTTCCGAGAGCAGCAGCCCCCGCTCCTGCAAGGCCTCCTTCACCAGGCCGAAATCCAGCATTTCGAGGTAGCGGAGACCGCCATGGATAAGCTTCGAGGACCTGGAGGACGTGCCTGCCGCCCAGTCGTTCGCCTCAACGATGCCCACCGTCAGGCCCCGCGTGACGGCGTCCAGCGCGGCTCCGGTGCCCACGATCCCGCCGCCAACAATGAGGATGTCCAGCTCCTGGCCGGGCTCCGAGGTTGCACGCAGCCGTTGGATGGATGCTTCCCTGGCTTCCGGGCCGAGTGCCCCGCCGTTAACAGGAAATCTCTTCATTGAACGCCTCCAGTGCCTCTCGTGCCGGTAGTAAAACCACCCTACTTGCTTGCGGCACGCTTGGGCAGGAGTCTGTCAGTTTCCGGCGTAAGGGGAAACCACGACGTCGACCCGCTGGAATTCCTTCAGGTCCGAGTAGCCGGTGGTCGCCATGGAGCGGCGCAGTGCGCCGATGAGGTTGGAGGTTCCGTTGGTGTGGTGGCCCGGCCCGAACAGCACTTCCTCCAGCGGGCCTACAGTGCCCACGTTGGCGCGGTCGCCGCGGGGAAGTTCGAGGTGGTGGGCTTCCTGGCCCCAGTGCCATCCCTTGCCTGGCGCCTCCTCGGCCCGGGCCAGGGCGCTGCCGAGCATCACGGCGTCGGCTCCCATTGCGATCGCCTTGACGATGTCGCCCGAGGTGCCCATGCCGCCGTCGGCAATCACGTGGACATAGCGGCCGCCGGATTCGTCCATGTAGTCCCGGCGTGCGGCGGCGACGTCGGAAATGGCGGAGGCCATGGGCGAGTGGATGCCCAGGGCGCGGCGGGTGGTGGTGGTGGCACCGCCGCCAAAGCCCACCAGGACACCGGCGGCGCCGGTGCGCATGAGGTGCAGGGCGGGCGTGTAGCCGGCCGCGCCGCCCACGATGACGGGGACGTCGAGTTCGTAGATGAACTGCTTGAGGTTCAGCGGCTCGTGGTCCTTGGAGACGTGCTCGGCGGATACGGTGGTGCCGCGGATGACGAAGATGTCGACGCCGGCGGCCACGACCGTCTTGTAGTGCTCCTGGGTGCGCTGCGGGGTGAGCGACCCCGCCACGGTCACTCCGGCCTCGCGGATCTCCGCCAGGCGGGACGTAATCAGTTCAGGCTGGATGGGCGCCTTGTACAGCTCCTGCATCCGCCCCGTCACGGCGGGGCTGTTGGTTTCATCCTGCAGCGCGCCGATCTCGTCCAGGATGGGCTGCGGGTCCTCGTAGCGGGTCCACAGGCCTTCGAGGTCAAGCACGCCGAGGCCGCCGAGCCGGCCCAGGGCAATGGCGGTCTGGGGCGACATGGCTGAATCCATCGGCGCCGCGATCACCGGCATGCTGAACTGGTAGGCGTCGATCTGCCAGGAGACGGAGACGTCCTTGGGGTCGCGGGTACGACGGTTAGGGACGATTGCAATGTCATCCAGGGAGTAGGCTCGACGCCCACGCTTGCCACGGCCGATCTCGATCTCGTAAGTCACTGCTCTAGGTTATCCCAGCCGGGGTACTGGCCACGGCTGCGGCTGTCCGTGGCTACAGTGGGCTGATGGGTTCACAGTGGGTATTCGACGGCCATATTGCCGGCATTGGCACGGGCTCCGGACTGCGGGCGGTGGTGGGCATCTGGCAGGAGTCCCCGTTCGGACGGTTTGCGGACGTGATGGTCCAGCACCCCTCCGGGCACCGGCAACTGCTGGCCCCCACCGGGGCGGCGGCGGACTTCATTTCCGCCACCTACACCTTCGACGACGTTGCAGTGGTCGGCGTGTCCGCGCGGCTGGAGCAGGGGATCCTGACGGTCGACGCCGGTCCCTTGGGGATCAGCGCCAGCCTGGGCAGCCGGACCCTCCTTGGCCGCACGCTGCGGACCGTCCCCCGGCGGCTGGCAGTCCACCCCGGCTGGCTGCGCGCCGTCAGTCCCGTGGCCGGCATTGTCAGCCGCGGCTCCCGGACGTCCGGCACCGCGGGCAGCGGCCGGCGGGAGTACTACGGGGTGAGCGACCTGCACACCATCAGTGCCGCCGTCGTCAGCTGGGACGGCGCTGACGCCGGCGCACTGGCACCTGTCCACCCGCCGGTGACCTTCGGTTTCAGCAGCGTTCCGCCGCAGCCAAGCCTCGCCCGCGTGCGCACCACCGTGGTTGAGGCCGCGCCCCGCCGGCCGCCTGCGGCCGACGCCCGCCGGTTCCCTGGCAGGCGAAGCGGGGTCAGGGGCTGGTGGGGACGCTGAGCTGGGACTCGAACATCCGGAAGTACCGCCCGCGCAGCGCCACCAGTTCCTTGTGCGTGCCCTGCTCCACGATCCTGCCGTCCTCCAGCATGTACACGATGTCCGCCTTCTCGATGGTGGCCAGGCGGTGGCTGATGGCGATGATCGTGCTGCCGCGGTCGGCGAAGAGGCGGGTGAAGATCCGGTGCTCGGCGAGGGCGTCGATGGCTGACGTCGGCTCGTCCATCACCATGAATGAAGCATTCCGGTAGAAGTTGCGGGCCATCGCGAGCCGCTGCCACTGGCCGCCGGAGAGGCCGCTGCCCTTCCGGCCGCGCGGGTCCTCCATCCAGTTGCTGACGTGGTTTTCCAGGCCGTTGGGGAGTTTGTTGATGAACTCCAGCGCCTCCGCGTCTCCAGCAGCCTTGCGGATGCGCGCATCGTCCCGCGGCGAGTCGACGTCGCCGAAGTAGATGTTTTCCGCAGCCGTGGCGAACTCGTATTTGAGGAACTCCTGGCTCAGCACCGCCAGGTGCCGGTGCCAGGAGGTGACGTCGACGGCGGCGAGGTCAACGCCGTCGAGCATCACCTGCCCGGAGTCGGGGCGGTAGAGTCCGGCGAGTATACGTATCAGGGTGGACTTTCCGGCGCCGTTCTCCCCCACGACGGCGATGTGCTGGCCCTCGCGGATGGTCATGCTGATGCCGCGGATCACCTCGATGTCGCTGCCCGTGTAGGTGAAGCGGATGTCTTTCAGCTCAACGGTTTTCGGGGATGCCAGCAGGGGCGGCGCGTGTTCCGAGTGCACCGGCAACGCCATGAACAGCTCGTAGTCCTTGAGGTTGGCCAGGTCCTCATCGATGGAACTGAGGGAGGATACGAGGCTGTTCGCGGTGGACAGTGCCCTGCTGACAATCTGCTGTACGTAGAGGAACTGGCCCACGGGCTGGGCCCGGGCGATGATCTGCCCCACCACCCAGATCAGGGACACCACTTCCGCGCCGTACTGCAGGGCATCAGCGGCGAGCTGCTTCGGGATATACCGGCGCTGGAAATCAAGGCGGCGGCGCTCGTCCGCGTCCCGGAGGCGGGAACGGAGGCCCATCAGGAATCCCACGATGCCGTAGAGGCGCATCTCCGCGATGTGCTGCGGCCGGAGGAGGTTCGTTTCGATCATCCTGCGCTGCCGGCGCGAGTCCACCTGGGTGTTCCAGTGGGCAATCTGCTCACGGGACAGCTTGAACTGAAGGTAGACGCTGGGCACGATGGCCACCAGGACAATCACCGCGATCCACCAGCTGACCAGGAGCAGCGCCCCGATGGCCAGGATCACCGATACGAGCTGGGTGAAGATGGCTGCGATCCGATCCAGCACCCGGGCGTAGGAATCGGAGAAACGCTTGGCACGGTCGTACAGGTCAACGGTTTCTTTGTCGTCGTAACGCCAGAACTCCAGCGCCAGGAACCGCTCGTACATCTGGTCGCCCACGATGGCGCCCACCCTGAAGCTCATCAGTTGCTGGATGTAGCGGTCCACGCTGCTGAAGGCGCCCCAGAACAGCCCGAGGGCAGCGGTGACGATGACGTAGACGATGGCCAGCTGCCCTGCGCCGGAGTCACCAGCGTAGGCCGCCGCCAGCGCCGTGGTGGTGAGCGCGGCGAAGTAGGTGGTCACCAAGGGAAGCACGGCCGAGATCAGCGAGCCGAGCACCTTCATGATCACAGCGCCAGGCGAGGCATGGAAGCTGACGCGCAGTACCTGGGCCACCGCGCGGGCGTATGGGCGAAGGGCCAGCCGCCGCGAGGGCTCACGCTTGGGGGTAAGCTCCGCCGGATGTTGCGTTGGGGGCATGGTCCCAGCCTAGTGCCGCGCCCCGGGTCGGGCGGGCGTCAGTACTCCTCGCCGTACTCGTACTCGGGGAAGGGGAAGCAGGCGCTGTAGCCGGACACCCTGAGTGTCTCGGGTGCATCCCGGAAGGACACCAGCAGGTGGGTACCGTCACTGTGCAACAGGTCGACCCTCCGCTTTCCGCCGGCGGTTTTGCCGTCATCCACTGTCCAGCCGTCCTTGGTGGACATCGACGCCACGACATCGTCCAGGAATGCATCCCGGTCAACTCCCGGCCCAAGCTCGGCCTCGGCGTCGCCGGTCCACTTTCGTTGTTCCCCGGAACAGGGCATCAGCGGCGAGGTGTCGTGGGCGAACCTGGACAGCACCTTGTCCTGGGGCAGGAGGCCTACGATCTCCTGCTCGGTGGACATGACCTTGTCCTTGGCTGATTCCAGGCTGATGTCCATGTTCTTTCCATTTCCGGCCTGTCCGCACGAGGCCACCATTGCTAGCAGTGCTGTTGCTCCTGCAAGTCGCCAGGCAGAAGCGCGCCTGGACTTACCGGCCACTGATTTCCTCTTCGATGTCATCAAGGGCTTCCTCGTTTTCGGGAACAGTCTCGGCAATCAGCGAATGGTTGTCGATGCTGTACATCTCCGAGGGCCTGAGACCGCCCGGCGGAGCGTAGACGTGCTTGTCAAAGGCGGGCTCCCGCATGGGGTAGTTCTCGCCCACCAGCCCGTTGGCCTCTGCCGTGAGCAGGATATCGGGGTAGGTGTAGCTGGTGTAGTCGGTCCCAGGGCTGGGCGTCCAGCCCGGCGGCATCGCGGCACCTGAGAGCGCGATGACCTTGCTGTAGGACGCCCCCTCCATTTCGGAGCCCGTCACGTTCCGCAGGCCCCAGCTGTGGCCCATGCCCACCGTCTGGGCGTCGCGTGGCAGCTCCAGGTCCACCGCCTCCTGGAAGGCAGCGAGGACCGGTGCCGATGCAGCCACGAATTCATCGCTTTTGGCCTCCACCAGGAAGGCCTCCACGAGGTCGCCGTCGGGGAACTCGGATCCCTTGTAGACAAATGCCGCCGTGCTCCCGGAGGTATCGGCCTGGACCAGGCGGTTGGGCACAGCCTGTGGGCCGCCGTCGTAAAAAGACGCCTCGTTGGTGGTGGTTCCGGGAACGTAGGTGATCACCGTCGTCGTGGCAGCGTTGTATTCACCCAGCAGCTCCACGATCGAACTTTGGCCGGGATCGTAGGCTGCCAGGTGGATCTTGCCTTCCACGACATTTTGAAGGTATCCGATGCCATCTTGACGCTTGCGCCACGCCTCATGTTCGGCAGCGAAGCGTGCGGGATAGCCCGAGTCGAGGATCCAGGGATTCAGCCTGGGCTCAGGATCGTTGTTTTGCAGCCAGTCGATCCGTAACCGGGCGTTGAGCCGGTTGGCCTCGATCCGCGCGTCGAAAGGGATCCCGTTGGTGTTTCCCGCCTCGTGGGGGTGGCTGCGGATGAACGCCTGCTGCTGGTGGCCGGCCAGCCCGAACCACCAGGTCCTTATCTCCGCCGGGGATCTGCCGTGAAGGTCCTCGGGCCGGGGCTCCGGGGACCGCTCGACGCCAGGCAGGGACAGCATCGCTGAAGCACCGCCTGCAGCACTTGCCCGCTGCTGTTCATCCGCCTGCCGCATCAGGTCCTTAGCTGCCTGCTGCAGGAGTATGGCGGCTGCCCCAAGCGAGCGGCTGTGGACGGTTTTCCAGTCCTGGCGGAATATCTCAGCGTCCGGACCGGGCCAGGGCGTGCCAGCCACCCGGCCGTTCAGAGCCAGCCGTTGCATCTCCAGCATCCGGCCCGCGCTGCTCATGGTTGTTGCGAGCTGCTGCAACTGCGCGACGTCAGCTCCGTAGAATCCGCCGTTCAAACCGTCCCCCAATTGCCGGATGTTGATCCATCGAATGTACTTGACGGCGCAAAAAGAAGGGATGGGCAGCACTGCCCATCCCTTCCTGGTGTTTAGCGGGAGCCGTAGTTCGGCGCCTCGACGGTCATCTGGATATCGTGCGGGTGCGATTCCTTCAGGCCGGCCGGGGTGATCCGGACGAACTTGCCGCGGGCCTTCAGTTCGGCAACGGTGGGCGCCCCGGTGTAGAACATGGTCTGGCGGAGGCCGCCCACCAGCTGGTAGGCCACGGAGGACAACGGACCGCGGTAGGCAACCCGGCCTTCGATGCCCTCGGGGATGAGCTTGTCATCACCGGAGACGTCTGCCTGGAAGTAGCGGTCCTTGGAGTAGGACGTGTTCTTGCCGCGGGACTGCATGGCGCCCAGCGAGCCCATGCCGCGGTAGGACTTGAACTGCTTGCCGTTGACGAAGATCAGTTCACCCGGGGACTCGTCGCAGCCCGCGAGCAGGGAGCCGAGCATGACGGTGTCGGCTCCGGCAACCAGCGCCTTGCCGATGTCGCCCGAGTACTGCAGGCCGCCGTCGGCAATCAGCGGAACGCCGGCCGGGATGGCAGCCTTGGCGGACTCGTAGATGGCGGTGATCTGCGGGACGCCAACACCGGCCACCACACGGGTGGTGCAGATGGAGCCCGGCCCCACGCCCACCTTGATGCCGTCGGCACCGGCGTCGATCAGCGCCTGGGCGCCTTCGCGGGTGGCGGCCTGGCCGCCGATGATGTCCACGTGCGCGGCAACGGGATCGGATTTGAGCCTGCGGATCATGTCCAGCACGCCTTGGGAGTGGCCGTTGGCGGTATCGACGAACAGGGCGTCGACGCCGGCGTCCACGAGTGCCATGGCGCGCTCCCAGCCGTCCCCGAAGAAGCCGATGGCGGCGCCCACGCGGAGCCGGCCTTCGTCGTCCTTGGTGGCCAGCGGGTACTGCTCCGCCTTGGTGAAGTCCTTGGTGGTGATGAGGCCTTTGAGCCGGCCCTGGTCGTCAACCAGGGGCAGCTTCTCGATCTTGTTGGTGGCCAGCTTGTGCGAGGCTTCCTCGCGGCTGATTCCCACGTGTCCGGTGACCAGCGGCATCTTGGTCATGACGTCGCTGACCAGCCGGAGCGGAAAGTCGGACTCGGGAACAAAGCGGGTGTCGCGGTTGGTGACAATGCCCAGCAGGCGGTTGTCCTCATCCACCACGGGAAGGCCTGAGACCCGGTACTGGGCGCAGAGGTTGTCCAGCTCGCGCAGGGTTGCCTCGGGCCGGATGGTGAGCGGGTTGGTGATCATGCCGGATTCGCTGCGCTTGACCCGGTCCACCTGGTCCGCCTGGTCCGCGATGGAAAGGTTCCGGTGCACCACGCCCAGGCCGCCCTGCCGCGCCATGGCGATGGCCATGCGGGATTCGGTGACGGTGTCCATGGCCGCGGAAAGCAACGGCGTCTGCACAGTGATCCGCTTGGAGATCCGGGAGGACGTGTCGGCCTCGGACGGGATGACCTCGGTGTGGCCCGGCAGGAGCAGGACGTCATCGTAGGTCAGGCCTATGAAGCCGAAGGGGTTGTGTTCGGGCTCGGTCATGAGTGCGCCTCTTACCTTGGTTGCTGGACGGGTAGGGGTTGCAGCCGATGACCAGCCCGTCATTACGGGACTGGCCTGTGCAGGAGATGTTGCCGGGCTGCCGCGGGGGCGGCGCCCTGCGGGCCGGAAAGTATTGAGTAAATATTAGAACCTCCGCGCCGATCCCCCTATTCCACGCGTGCAATGTGAGCAACTGCACGTCCCGGCCGGCCGCTGAGCAGCCCCGGCCCTCAGCTCCAGCCCGTGGCTGCCAGCAACCGCTCCTCAAACATGGGGATCATGCTTTCCACATACGTCCGGGTGAGGTGGTTGTCGTCCTTGTACACATAGACGTTCCCCACCACGCCGGGGCAGATCCCCCGGGCACAGATGAAGTCGCTCAGATCCATCAGGTGCAGCCGCTCCAGTTTGCCCCGGTAGCCGTCCAGCGGCGACGGGTCCGCCAGGGACTCCGAGAGGGGCACACTGCATTCCGCGGCGTCCGCGCCGTTCCGCTGCACGCACTCGGGCATGTTGAAGGTGAAACGGGGGTTGTCCCTGATCCCGATCACATCGATTCCCGCGGCCGCGAACGGGCGGACTCCCTCAAGGTATCCCGGGACCTCAGTCTCGTAGGGCGCCTCCTCGTGCGTCAGCGAGGCCACCGTGAACACGGCGTCGGGCCGATGCTCCAAGACGTAGGCAGCGCTGGCCCTGTTGTGGGCGTTGCACTCGGCGTTCCTTTCGGCCGATTCCGCCCCGAAGCGGCAGGCCGGCATCAGCAGCGTCACCAGTTCCCAGCCCCGGCTGGCCGCGACCGGCGCCAGCGCGCCGAGGTACTGCTGGGAGTGGGAGTCGCCCAGGACCACAATGCGCCTGGCCGCCTCCCCTTCCGGAAGCTCCTGCCGGCAGCCCTCAAGGATGGGGTCGCTGGTGGCGTTGGCCCCGGTGCAGGGAGCATGGATCCCGGCCCAGTCGTTGTCCAGCGCGGCAGGCCCGGGAATGATCCTGGCATCCGGGGCCGGCACCGGGGCGTTTTCCAGGTTCAGTGCCGCGGCACCGGGCGTGAGCTCCCGGGGCTGCGCCGCCGTCGCGCTTTCCTCGGCGGTGAGCGTGGTCTGCCACACTGCGACGGGCCCCGCCAGGACGGCACCGCAGGCGGCAATGACGACGGCGGTGCGCCGGGCCCGCAGCTGGGGCCAGCGCCAGTCGCGGAGCGGCTTTTCCACAAAACGCGTGGTGAGGACGGCGAGCACGATGGAGGCGCCGACGATCCCCAGGCCCTGGACGAGATTGGGCGCCTCCACGCCGGTGGCGGCGAGCGAGAGGACCAGGACGGGCCAGTGCCACAGGTACAGGGCATACGAATTGTCTCCCAGTGCCACCAGCGGCTTGCTGCCGAGGAGCCGGTCCACGCCCCACCGGCTGCCGGTCTGCCCGGCCAGGATGATCGCGGCGCCGGCCAGGGTGGGCCAGAGTGCAACGTACCCGGGAAACGAGCGGTCCACGGTCAGGAGCAGGCCGCAGGAGACCATGGCAGCCAGGCCTGCCCAGCCCAGCACCACGCGGAGGGCCCGTGCCGGCCTCAGCCAGGGCAGGGCAAGCGCCAGGAGGGAGCCCAGCGCGAACTCCCAGAGCCGGGTCCTGGTGTCGAAATAGGCGTAGGCCTGGTTGGTGGCTGTCTGCTCCACGGAGTATGCCAGCGATGCCGCGAACACCGCGCCGAAGGCCAGCCCCAACAACCCGCGGTAGTTGACCCCGGCCAGTGCCGGGACGCGGTGCAGCAACGCCAGCAGCGCCGCGGTGCCGGTGAAGATCAGTGGCCACAGGATGAACACCTGGCCCTGGATGGACAGCGACCAGAAATGCTGAAGCGGGCTGGCGCCTGCGTGGTCCTGCGCGTAGTAGTCCACCGCCGTGTCCGCGAGCAGCCAGTTCTGGCCGTAAAGCAGCGAGGCCCAGGCCTGTTCCAGGACCTGCGGCCAACGGCTCTGCGGGAGGATCAGCCAGGTGCCGGCGAGGACGCCGAGGATTACCACGACGGCGGCCGGCAGCAGCCGCTTGAACAGGTGCAGCCAGTGGGCCAGGAGTCCAAACGGGCGCCCTGCTTCGGCTTTCCGGACAAAGGAGAGTGTCAGCAGGAAGGCGGAGACCAACAGGAAGATGTCCACTCCGCCCGATACCCGGCCAAGCCACACATGGTAGGCGACGACCATCAGGACGGCGAGCGCCCGGAGCCCTTGGACTTCGGGACGGAAGGTCGGTTTCCGCTGGCCGGACCGGGCCTGGCGTCCACGGCGTGGTTCAACCAGGGTCCCCGCACTCGACATGAAAACCCCTCCAGACCCGCCAGCCAAAACATCAAGCCTACGGATCGGCGTCGGCCAAGGCCAATAAACGGCAGCGCCCCAGCCCACGAACTATGCTTGCCACAACCAGGGAGGGGAGCCGACGTGATTGTCCAGCTGCGGATCTGTGTGCCGGAAGAGTTGTCGGCAGTGACGCTGAATACTTGTCAGGACCATCCCGGAACGGCCGAGGCAGCCTTTTTTCCAGGCGCATCCGTGGCGCCCCCGGGCGATGTCATCGAACTCCAGGTTGCCCGGGAATCGGTCGAGGGGCTGCTTGAGAAACTTGATGTCCTCAAGGCGCAAGAGATGGGATCGATCGTCATTTCGATGCCGGAGCTCGTACTGTCGCGGCGCGCAGACAGTGCCGAGTCAGCTGCCCCTGGATTCGGCGCGGATGCGGTGATTTGGGACGAGGTCTCGCACCAGACCGGCGAGGACTCAAAATTATCGTGGAGCTATCTGGCCTTCCTGGTCCTGGCCACCCAGCTTGCCGCGATCGGCATCGTGACCAATTCCACAATCGCCATCGTGGGGGCGATGGCCGTAGGGCCGGAGTTCGGTCCCCTGGCTGCGCTGGCCGTGGCACTGGCGCGGGGCCAGTGGGGGCTCGGGCGGAAGGCCGCCGTCGCGCTTGGCGTCGGTTTTCCGGTGGCGATGCTGCTGGCGGCGCTGACCGCCTGGCTATCCATCCCGCTCGGGCTCTTTCCCGCCGATGCCCTGGACACCGGATCCGCCGTCGAATTCATCTACCATCCAGGACCCTATTCACTGATCGTCGCCATCCTGGCCGGCGCCGCGGGAATGTTGTCCGTCATCAGTCGCCGGTCAGCGGCGCTCATCGGCGTCTTTATCTCGGTCACCACCGTCCCGGCGGCGGGATACGTTGCCGTGGCGCTGGTGTTGGGCGAGTTCCAGAAGGCGGCCGGATCCGCCTTCCAGCTGTTGCTGAACCTCGTCGGCATAGTTGTAGCCGCTGTGGCGATCCTCCTCATCTACCGTGTTGTCTCCAAACGGCTGCCTGAGGCCACAACGCGGCGGCTCAAGTGGGAGCTACGGCGGACTCGCGGTTGAGCGGAGCAGGAATCCTGGCCGCAAGGTACCGCGCGTCGCGGCCGACTCCGGGAAGGGTTGCGGAGGCCGCCGCGTACAGGAATTCCTGCCCCAGGAAGAACAGCCCGGGGGTGTCCAGGGCGATACCGCGGTGCTGGCGCGGCAGCGCGCCGCCGTCGAGCAGGTCCGGATCGATCCAGCTGAAATCGTCCCGGAACCCCGTGCACCAGATCACGTTTGCGGCATCCTGCCGGGTGCCGTCCGCCAGGACCGGCTTCCCGTCCTCCACGCCGGCCACCCGCGGTGCGAGCCGCACGCCGGCCGCCGCCAGGTCCTTGGTCTTGGTCCTGATCAGGGGCGTGGCGTGCGCTTTGAAGACCGGCGCCGCTTTGCGCCCGATGGGCGTGCCAAGCGTGAGCACATGCAGCCCAAGGAAGCGGACAAGGGGCAGAGCGTAGCGGGCAGCGGCCCGGCCGTGTTTCACCGGAAGCTCGCCGCCGGGCTTGCCCGCCACGGTAGTGGGGTGGGTCCGGCATACTTCGAGGGCTATCTCCGCCCCCGAGTTGCCCAGCCCCACCACCAGGACCGGCCCGTCCTGCAGCTGGCCCGGATTCCGGTAGCCGCTGGAGTGGAGTTGGAGTATGGAGGGGGCAAGCTCCGCCGCAAAAGCAGGCACTTTGGGTGCCTGGCTGACCCCGGTAGCCACGACGGCGTTGCGCGCCTCCCAGCGGCGGCCGTTGGACGCTGCGACGAAGTGGTCCGCTTCCCGCCACAGGCGTTCCACCCGGGTGCCGTGGACTATGGGCAGCCCCTTCCCCGCGGCATAGCTTTCCAGATATCCGGCCACCTCGTCCTTCGTGGGGAAGGACAGCGGATCGGCCGGGAACGGTTCTCCGGGAAGTCCGTCGAACTTCGCGGGTGTGAACAGCCGGAGCGAATCCCACCGCTGGCGCCAGGCGTCGCCGGTGCGCGGATTTGCATCCAGGATGAGGAAGTTCCGGTGCTGCTCCATGAGGTGGTGGCCCAGGGCGAGTCCCGCCTGGCCGCCGCCGATGATCATTGTGTCCAGCATGCCGGTCACGTTGCTGCTGTTCATGGCTGTGCTCCTGTTGTGCTGATGGGAATGCCTGATTCTGAGCCTTCCTGTCCTGACGCGTGGGCGCCTCCCTCAGTGCGGCCTGCACCGCCGTAGCGCAGCCACCACACCAGCATCAGGCCGGAAGCCGCGACGTAGGCGAGATGGAGGGCCCAGATGGGCCCGGCCGGGAGGTTGAACACGTACACGGAATGGACCGCATTGGCCACATTTGTCAGCAGCAGGTTTCCCAGGCTGTAGGAGGACAGGTTCTTGGTCCGTGCCGCCTTGACCAGCATCGGCAGCATACCGAGGGCGAAGAGCACCGTGGAAAGGGTGCCGGCAAGGACTGAAAGGTTCATGCTTGAAGGCTATGGGCCGCGAACGGGCGGGCGCGTCGGGCAAAACATGCAACTGGGCCGCAGGACCTGCTGGGTAATTTTGTGTACCCCCTAGCCGGTGAGCCCGTGTTCGAAGGCGTACCTGGTGGCCGCTGCCCGCGAAGACAGTCCGAGCTTCAGGAAGATGTTGCTGATGTGCCGGGCCACGGTTTTCTCGCTGAGGAACAGGTGCGCCGCGATGGCGCGGTTTCCTTCCCCGGACGCCACGAGCCGCAGCACCTCGACCTCCCGCTCGGTCAAGGGGCCTTGGTGCCGGCCGGCGTCGTCCGTGCCTGCCTGCATGAGGGAGGCCGCCCACGCGGCGGCCGGAGCGGCGCCAAGTTCGAGGAATTCAGCATGGGCGGACTCAAAATCCATCAGCGCAGAGGCTTCATCGCCCAACGCCCGGCAGGCAATTCCGATCAGCACACGGCACTGGGCAGCCTCGTACGGCACGCCAAGTCCAGCCCACAGGTGCCAGGCCTGCCTCAACGACACGCACGCCGCGGCAGGATTACCTTCCGCCAGCCGGACCGCCCCATCAGCCTGGCTGGCTGCCGCCCGGACCATTGGTTTGGGGTACTCCCGGGCGAAGAACTCCAGCTCTGCGGCAGCCCGGGCCGCTGCTTCCACATCGGCTGCTGCCAACTCGATCTCCACCAGTGCCGGCAGCAGGTGCCGGCGGGTGGCCTCATCAGCTTCGCCGGCGGTCCGGCGGATCATCGACTGCGCCTGCCGAGGGTCACCCCGTGCCAGCCAAAGGAGGGCAAGGCCAGGTTGGGGCTCGTAGCCGCTCCGGGCCGCCCGGCGGTAGGAAGCGTCCGCTGCGTCAAGGTCGCCGGCGAGGCGCTGCACCTCGCCCTGCTGGTAGTAGCCGCCGAACAGCGCCTGGGGATCACCGTGGATGGCCCGCTTCCGGGCGACCGCCGCTGCCTCCAGGGCTTCATGCCAGGCGCCGTGGAGCCGGAAGAGTTCGGCCCGGTGGGACTGGCACTGGCCGCTGAACGGCACCATATCCGGGCGGGCAGCGCACCAGCGGTCGAGGGCCGCTGTCCACTCCAGCGCCCTCTTCAGGTCGAAGGCCAGATGGCAATTGCCGATGACTGCACAGTAAATGATGCCGGAAGGGATCGGGGACAGTTCACCTGTTGTCACAGCGACCATGGCCTCATCGAACAAGCTGATCGCCTCGTCCGCCCGGCCCAGCATAAGGGTGGCCTGGCCGGTGCCAAGGAGGCCAAGTGCTGACAGGTCCTTATCCTGGAACCTCCGGCCGACCTCGGCAGCCTGGGAGAAGAGCTGGAGTGCGGCTGCGGGCTCCCCGCCATACAGTTTGCCCAGGGCTGCGGGGACCAGCAGGAACCCCTCCACGACGTTGGGCTCGGTCAGCTCATCGAGGAGCCGCTGGCCGCGGGCGAACCATCCCCCGGCCTGCGCCGCCTCGCCGAGGTTCATGAACTGGATCCCGAGCCAGCCTGCGCACCGGGCGGCCCCTGCCACATCGCCGATTTCCAGGTACTCTTCGTGGGCCCGGGTGAGTGTGTCCAGGCCCGTTGTGGTGTTTCCGGTCAGGATCTCGGCGGTGGCCAGCCGTTCAAGGTCGGCGGCGGGAAGCCCGCCACGCTGGTTCGCGTCCGTGTAGCTCCTGAGGGAATCGGTCCAGCGATTCTCCCGGAAGGCTGACCTGCCCTCGTCAATGGCCGTTTCAGTTGACACTCGGACCTCCTTGGGCACCTGCCCGCCCCGCCGGCCTCGCCGCCCCGGGCGCCGGACGCCCGGGACCTAAGCGTCACGCTACGCCCGGTACACACCGGGCACAAGCGGCTGGAAGAGGCGGGTCCGGCTACGGCCGCAGCAGCCCCCGCAGGGTCTGGATGGTGTCCGCTTCCGCGGCCGGCTTGTCGTCCCGGTAGCGTTTTACGCGCGCGAACCTCAGCGCGATACCGCCTGGATAGCGGGACGACTGCTGTACACCGTCGATGGCAATCTCGACCACCGTGACCGGCTCTACCCAGACGGTGCCCGCCGTGCGCCGCACCTCGAGTTCCTGGAACCGCCCGGTCTGCCAACGCAGAAGCTGATCAGTGAGGCCTTTGAAGGTCTTGCCCACCATGACGAAGCCGCCGGGATCGCCAAACTCACCCGTGGGGTCCAAGGCGCCAAGGTGCAGGTTGGACAGCAGCCCGGTGCGCCGGCCCGAGCCCCATTCGCAGGCGAGCACCACCAGGTCGTAAGTGAGCACCGGCTTCACCTTGATCCAGTTGGAGCCCCGGCGGCCGGCCGCGTAAGGGGACCCCACGGCCTTCACCACCACGCCCTCATGGCCGGCGGCGAGTGCATCGCGCGACACCCTTTCGGCAACGGCCGCGTCCGCCGTGATCTCCCCGGGGATCCTGTGCCCGGGCACGATGCTTTCAAGCACGCCGATGCGTGTGGACAACGGTTCGTCCAGCAGGTCCCGCCCGTCAAGGTGAAGCACGTCGAAGAACCACGGATGCAGCAGCGTCTCGCGTGCGGCGTTCGCCCCGAACCGGGACATGGTTTCCTGGAACGGCCGGGGGCCGCCGTCCTCGTCCAGGGCGAGGGTCTCGCCGTCGAGGATCACGTCCCGCACCCCAAGTCCTCGCACCACCTCCACCACCTCAGGCAGCCTGTGGGTCACTTCCGCCAAGGTGCGTGTGTAGATGCGCACGTCGTCGCCGGTGCGGTGCACCTGGATGCGTGCGCCGTCGAGCTTGTATTCCACGGACGCCTCCCCGGTGACCTCCAGCGCCGCGCCGACGCTGGCCGCGGTTGAGGCGAGCATGGGCTGCACGGGGCGTCCCACGACGAGTCCGACGGCGTCAAGCTCGGCAGGCGTTCCCGTGAGCGCCAGGACGGCGGTGTCGCCCAGGTCGCCGGAGAGCATGGCCGCCCGGCGCACGGCCTCGACCGGCCGGCCGGAGGCACGGGCAACCGCATCCGCCAGGACGCCTTCGAGCGCACCGGTCCGCAGTTCTCCCAGCAGCACGCCGGCGATGAATGCCTGCTCGCGTTCAGTGGCTGCCGCTGTGAGCGTCCTGAGGGTCGCAGCACGTTCTGCTGCCGATCCCGCGCCTGCTGTTGCGAGCAGCCGGTCCAACGCCGCATCGAGGTCTGCGACAGTAAGGGTGGGGCTCGGCGGCCGGCTCCCCCATGGCCGCTGACATGCCGCGCCAGCCAATCCCTACCCGGCCCTGGCGCGGCCTGGCAGCCAGCAGGCCCACCGCCGTCGCGATCTCCGCGGGCTCGAGGCGGCGCAGCAGGTGGGCCAGTGCGTCCACTTTCGCCAGCCGGGACCGGGTGGACGCGACGGCATCCGAAGTTCTCACGAGCTCGTCGAGCAGCATTGCCCCAGTCTGCCACGGCTGTTGTGCCGCGGGCGGCGGATGCTGGACAGGGCCGGAACTCCGTCCCAAAATGGGCTGGTGGGGATCATTATCGCCAACCTGTTCATCACCCTCGACGGCGTCTACCAGGCACCCGGCGGCCGCGAGGAGGACACTGCGGGCGGCTTCGCCTTCGGCGGCTGGCAGGCGCCCGTTTCCGACGACGAGGCTGAAGCGGCTATTGAGGCTGAGATCAGCCAGATCGACGCCCTGCTTCTCGGCCGGAAAACCTACGACATTTTCGCTTCCTACTGGCCCCGCCAGTCCGGCGATATCGGGGGCACGCTCAACCGCGTGCCGAAGTACGTTGTCTCCGGCGCCCTCACCTCTCCGGGCTGGGCGGGCACAAAAGTCCTGCCGGATGCCAAGGCCGCGGGCCGGCTGCGGGAGGAATACGACCAGGTGCACATGTTCGGCAGCGGCGTCCTCATCCGTTCGCTGCTCGCGGCAAACGTACTGGACCGCCTCCACCTCTGGCTTTATCCGATAACCCTCGGGCAGGGCAAGCGCCTGTTCGACGCCGGGACCATCCCTGCGTCCTTCCGCCTCGCGGAGCCGGCACGCAGTTTCCCGAAGGGGGCGGTGTCGCTGGTCTACGAGCGCGCCGGCGACGTGGAAACGCAGGACATGCCGGGGACTTAAGTCCCCGCCGCTCCCCCGCCGTCCCTGCAGACGAAAAAACCGGCCCAGCGGAGGCTGGACCGGTTTTTTGCGTTACACGGTTGCCCGTGCGCAGCTACTTGCTAGTGGCTGTGTCCCGCGTGCTCGTCTTCCTCGGCAGGCTTCTCGACAACCAGGGTCTCGGTGGTGAGAACCAGGGCAGCGATGGAAGCCGCATTGCGGAGGGCCGCGCGGGTGACCTTGACGGGGTCGATGACACCGGCAGCGATCAGGTCCTCGTACTCGCCCGACTTGGCGTTGAAGCCGTTGTTGGTTTCGAGCTCGGCAACCTTGGCGGTGATGACGTAGCCGTCGAAGCCGGCGTTCTGGGCAATCCAGCGCAGCGGCTGGACCAGCGCGCGGCGGACAATGCCCACGGCAGCGGCGGCGTCGCCTTCGAGTGCCTTGACGGCCGGGTCCTCATCCAGTGCCTTCAAGGCGTGGATCAGGGCCGAGCCACCGCCGGCCACGATGCCTTCTTCCAGGGCAGCTCGGGTGGAGGAAACAGCATCCTCGATGCGGTGCTTCTTCTCCTTGAGCTCAACCTCGGTGGCTGCGCCAACCTTGATGACACCGATGCCGCCGGCCAGCTTGGCCAGGCGTTCCTGGAGCTTTTCACGGTCCCAGTCGGAATCGGTGCGGGTCAGCTCGGCGCGGAGCTGGGCCACGCGTGCTGCCACGTCTTCGGCCGAGCCTGCGCCGTCAACGATGGTGGTGTTGTCCTTGGTGACGGTGATGCGGCGGGCGGTGCCCAGCACCTCAAGGCCGACGGTGTCCAGGCTGAGGCCCAGTTCCGGGGACACAACCTGCGCACCGGTGAGGGTGGCGATGTCCTGCAGCATGGCCTTGCGGCGGTCACCGAAGCCGGGAGCCTTGACGGCGACGACGTTCAGGGTGCCGCGGATGCGGTTGACGATCAGCGTGGACAGGGCCTCGCCCTCAACGTCTTCGGCAATGATGAACAGCGGCTTGGAAGCCTGCAGCGCCTTTTCCAGCAGCGGCAGGAATTCCTGGATGCTGGAGATCTTGCCCTGGTTGATCAGGATGAGGGCGTCCTCGAGGACTGCTTCCTGGCGTTCCGCGTCCGTGACGAAGTACGGGGACAGGTAGCCCTTGTCGAACTGCATGCCCTCGGTCAGGACCAGTTCGGTCTGCGTGGTGGAGGACTCCTCGATGGTGATCACACCATCCTTGCCCACCTTGCCGAATGCCTCGGCGAGGAGCTCGCCGATCTCGTCGCTCTGGGCGGAGATGGCTGCAACGTTGGCCACCTGGGTGCCTTCAACGGGGCGGGCGTTCTCCAGCAGGCGGGCGGCGACGGCCTCAACGGCAACCTCGATGCCCCGCTTGATCTGGCCGGGAGCTGCGCCTGCAGCCACGTTGCGCAGGCCTTCCTTGACCAGGGCCTGCGCCAGGACGGTTGCCGTGGTGGTGCCGTCACCGGCAACATCGTTGGTCTTGGTTGCGACTTCCTTGGCCAGCTGCGCGCCAAGGTTCTCGTAGGGGTCGTCCAGTTCCACTTCGCGGGCGATGGTGACGCCGTCGTTCGTGATGGTGGGAGCGCCCCACTTCTTGTCCAGGACGACGTTGCGGCCGCGGGGGCCGAGCGTCACCTTGACGGTGTTGGCGAGCTTATCGATGCCGGCTTCAAGAGACCGGCGGGCAGCGTCGTTAAACGCAAGCTGCTTTGCCATGGTTTTGTCCTTTCAAGACAGAACCCCGCGCAGCCGACCAGCAGAATGCATGACCAGCGGCACGGGGATCCGGAGAGTTACTTTACGACGATCGCCAGGACGTCGCGGGCGGACAGCACGAGGTACTCGGTGCCGCCGGTCTTGACTTCGGTTCCGCCGTACTTGGAGTAGATAACGACGTCGCCAACGGCTACGTCGACAGGAACGCGGTTGCCGTCCTCAAAGCGGCCGGGGCCTACTGCAACAACTTCGCCTTCCTGCGGCTTCTCCTGTGCGGAGTCCGGGATGACCAGGCCGGAAGCCGTGGTCTGCTCGGCTTCGAGCGGGCGGACAACAATACGATCCTCAAGAGGCTTAATAGAGACCGACACTCGGACCTCTCCTTCTTCGTCAGCAAATTCGTGGACTGGAAAGCTTTCCGCCCTGGCTGGCAAACCGTCGTCGCGGTGCCGGCAGCAGCCAGGCTGGCAGCTCTTCATGTGTTAGCACCCTCCTAGGGAGAGTGCTAATGATGACTCTATGTAAGGCTTAGCACTCGGTCAAGGCGAGTGCCAGCGTTTCGTCATGGGCGGACACCAATCCATGTACATTTGACCGGTGCGAGCAGCCCTGTACCTGACCCTTGCCACCCTCTTCTGGGCGGGTAACTTCGTTGTAGGCCAGGCCGCCATGGAAACCATGCAGCCGCTCCAGCTGACCTTCTGGCGCTGGGCCCTGGCTGCCGTGCCGCTGCTGGCCCTGGCACAGGCGGTGGACCGGCCGGACTGGCGGGCTGTCCTGCGCCGCTGGCCGATGCTCCTGCTCCTGAGCTGCCTTGGGATGAGCGCCTATACCCTGCTGCTCTACAGTGCGCTGGGGCACACCTCAGCCCTGAACGCCTCCCTGGTAACGGCTGCGAACCCGGCCCTGATCATGGTCCTGGCCGCCATCCTGCTTCGGGACAGGCCGGGTCCCCTGAGCTGGGTGGGCGTTGCCCTGGGCCTGGCAGGCGTCCTGCTGGTCCTCACCGGAGGCAACCTGCAGCGGCTGCTGACTTTCTCGATCGATGCCGGCGAATTGCTGATCGTGGCCGCCATCACCGTCTGGGGCTTCTATACGATCATCGCCCGCAGGCTCTCCGTCCCGGCGATTACGTCCACCGCGGTGCAGGTGGCCATGGCGGCGATTGTCCTGGTTCCCTTTGCGGTGGCCACCGGGGCAGGGCTGCCGGCCACCGCCTCGGAGGGCTGGTCGCTGGCCTACATTGCCCTGTTCCCCTCCTTGGGTTCCTACCTGCTCTGGAACCTTGCACTCAAGCGCACCACCGCTGCCAATGCGGGCAACTACCTGAACCTCATTGCCGTCTTCACCGCGATCATCACGGTGGCCCTGGGCCAGCCCATCACGGTCCCGCAGGTCCTGGGCGGCGTCCTGGTCATTTCCGGGGTCCTGCTCACCAGCGCGGGCGGCAGGCCACCTCAGCGGCCCAGGTCGTCGAAGTCGACGTCCTCTCCGCCGTCGGCCCCGCCTGCGGAGTTCCGCCCCCGGTAGAGGAGGAAGGCAGAGACCAGGGCGGTCAACAGCGACGCGGCAAGGAAGACGACGCTGCCGGCCCGGGCTCCGTCGTACAGCCCCCGGATGTCCCGGGCCTCCTGGGTGTCGTCCTTGATGTCGTTGCCGCCCACCGAATAGACGGTGGCGTTGAAGGTGTCCAGGAAGAAGATGATCACCAGGAGCGCCAGGCACACCACCGCCACCACGGAACCTGCGATCAGTGCCGGCCGGGCGAACCTCGCCGGGCCGCCGTCCCCGGGTTGGTGCTGACGGGGCTGCTGCGGACCTGCACTCTGGTTCATGGCTTCAACACTATCGGCATAGCGGCGGCCCGCTCCTCCACTAGGCTGGAACCCATGGCTCACGCTCCCCAGGACCAGATTGCACCGCTGCTCACCCCTGAAGGCTGGGAGCTCCTGGCGTCCCTGGGCCCCTACCAGGAAGAGAAGTCCTTCGAGCTGAACTCGGCCCTCCGCAAGGCCGGCCACTCCCCCGAACTGGTTTCCGCCGTCCTGACCCAGTCCCGGCTCCGCACCAAGGCCGCGGCGAAGTTCGGTGAGTTCGCCCGCAGCATGCTGTTCACCCAGGCAGGGCTGGAACAGGCAACCCGGCTGAACGTCGCCGCCCGCCATGCCCAGCGGTTCGCCGAGGCCGGAGTCCGCCACGTGGCGGACCTGGGCTGCGGCCTGGCCGCGGATTCGCTGGCGCTGGCTTCCATGGACATCAACGTCACCGCTGTGGAGATGGACGAGACGACGGCGGCCTGCGCCACGGTGAACCTCATTCCGTTCCCCAACGCCACCGTGGTCCACGCAGACGCCACGGCGGTGCCGCTGGACGGGGTCGACGGCGTCTGGCTGGATCCCGCGCGCCGGGTCACTTCGACGTCGGGCACCAAGCGGATCTGGGACCCTGAAGCCTTTTCGCCGCCCTTGTCCTTCGTTGAGGGCCTGGCCGCGTCCGGCCTGGCCGTCGGGGTCAAGATGGGCCCGGGCATGCCGCACGAGTCCGTTCCGGCCGGCTGTGAGGCACAGTGGGTTTCGGTGGCGGGCGACGTCACCGAGGTTGCGCTGTGGTTCAACGCAGTGCGCCGGCCCGGAGTCCGCCGGGCCGCTCTGGTGCTCGGCGCCCGGGGCGCGGCGGAGCTTACCAGCGGAGAAGACTTCGGCGCCGGTCCTGCCGCTCCGGTGGGGCCGGTGGAGGGCTACCTCTACGAACCGGACGGCGCGGTGATCCGGGCCGGCCTGGTGGCCGACGTCGCGCTGCAGCTTGGCGGACACCTGGTGGATGAGCACATCGCCTATGTGTGCGCACCGGAGCTGGTGGATACACCGTTCGCGCGCGCCTACAAGGTCCTGGACGTGATGCCCTACAACGTCAAGGCGCTCAAGGCCTGGGTGAAGGCAGAGGGCATCGGGGTGCTGGACATCAAAAAGCGCGGCACCGCCGTCACTCCCGAGGAGCTCCGCAGGCAGCTCCTGCCAGGGGGGAAGAGCGCAGCCGGAAAGAACTCCGGCAAGAAGGCCGGGACCAAAACAGCCACCCTGGTCCTGACCCGTATCGGGGAGGACCGGGTGGCCATCGTGGTGGAGCCGGTGCCGGGCACTGCCCGCGAAGAAACGGCTACTGCGCGCGCATGAACTCTTCCGCCGCGCGCACCTGCCCGGCAGTGGGCCGGATGCCGGTGTACAGCACGAACTGCTCCAGGGCCTGGATGGTTGCCACTTCCGCACCGGTAATCACGGGTTTCCCCGCCGCCCGCGCAGCTTTGACCAGCGGCGTCTCGGCGGGCAGCGCAACCACGTCGAACACCACTTTGGCGGCGTCGATGGCTTCCTGCGGGAAGGCCAGGGCACCTGCCTCGGATCCGCCCGCCATGCCAATCGGCGTCACGTTGATGATCAGGTCGGCGGTCCCGCCGTCGAGTTCGGCGCGCCACTGGAACCCGTACTGTTCTGCGAGCGCCCGGCCCGTGGTTTCGTTCCGTGCAATGACCGTGACGTCGGTAAAGCCGGCGTCCCGAAGCGCGGCGACAGTGGCCTTGGCCATCCCGCCCGCGCCCTGGACCAGGACGGAATAGCCCGTAGGCACCTTGTTGGCGGCCAGAAGCTGTTCGATTGCCGTGTAGTCGGTGTTGTAGGCCTTGAGGTGCCCGTCCGTGTTCACGATGGTGTTCACTGAATCAATGGCCTTGGCCGAGGGGTCCATCTCGTCGACGAGGGCGATGACGTCCTCCTTGTACGGCATGGAGATGGCGCAACCGCGGATGCCCAGCCCCCGGACCCCGGCGATGGCCTGTTCAAGGTTGGTGGGGGCGAAGGCCTTGTAGATCCAGTTGAGGTCCAGCTGCTCATACAGGTGGTTGTGGAACCGGGTCCCGTTGTTGCTGGGCCGGGCCGAGAGCGAGATGCAGAGGGTCATGTCTTTATTCAGAATGGGCACCCCACCATTTAACCCGCTCCCACCCAACTAGGTAGCGCTAAGTGTCGTTTTGAGCCCCCAAAACGACACTTAGCGCTACCTAGTTGGGTTCTAGGGGCAGCCGGTGCCGGCCGGGAAGCTTCCGACGGCGGCGGGCAGCTTCCCGGGGGCGGGCGCCTTCCCTGCCAGGACGGCGGCCAGGGCGTCGAAGGCACCGTCGGTGCGGCCATAGAGGGCTATCTTCACCGGAGCGGGCGAGTCCTGCAGCGGCCAGGGAGCATCGAGCGCGACGGCGATGTCCCCGTCCGCCCCGCGCCCGCCGTAGCCGATGAGGCTGACCAGCGGCCCGGAGCCCACGGACAGTCCGGCCCGGGCGGCAGCGGCCTCAAACCGGGCCCTGTCCCCCGGCCCGCCGCCGGCCACCCGCACCGCTCCGGGCACCAGGGGTCCGCTGCACGGTCCGGAGAGCACGGTGACGGCGGAGGCGGAAACCCGGGCTGAGAGGGCTCCCCCGCTTCCCGCCGGCGCACCGTTCGCCGCAGCGGTCCTGCCGTGCCACGCCATCATCGTTGCCACCCGCCGGGCGGCCTCGTCCAGGCGCTCAGCCGGCAGGGCGCCGGAGGCGACGGCCTGGACGATGGCCGCATGCGCCTGCCCCACGTCGGCCGGCATCAGCAGGAGGTCAGCTCCGGCGGCAAGGGCCATCACGGCGGCGGTTCCGCCGGGGTACTGCTTGGCCACGGCGCCCATGTTCAGGGCATCCGTCACCGCCACCCCGTTGAAGCCCAGGCCCCGCAGTGCGGCATACGTGGGTCCGGAGAGCGACGCCGGCACGCCGGGTTGCAGCGCCGGGACGGCGATGTGCCCTGTCATCACCATGGGCGAACCGGCGGCGATGGCGGCCCCGAACGGTTTCCAGTCGCGGCCGCCGAGGTCCGCAACGGCGGCGGGCTGCACGGGGAGGCTGACATGGGAATCAACGGCCACCGAACCGTGCCCCGGGAAGTGCTTGACCGCAGGCAGGACGCCCGCGGCGAGCATCCCCTGGGAGAATGCCACGCCGAGCGAAGCGGCAGCGCCCGGGTCCGAGGACATGGACCGGGCACCGATGGTGGGATCCTTCGGGCCGATGGTGACGTCCGTGTCGGGAGCGAAGTCCACGTTGAACCCCAGCGGCACCAGCTCCGCAGCCAGCCCTTGCCCGGCCTCCTTGGCCAGTGGCACGCTCCCGGCGGCCCCGTAGCTCATGGGCGTGGGCCATTCCGTCAGGGGTGGCCCCAGCCTGGCAACCTGGCCGCCTTCCTGGTCCACCGCGATGATCCCGGGCCAGGGCCGGCCGCCGGCGGCTGCAGCCTGGGCCAGCCGCTGGTTGACGGCGGCCATGCCGGGCACGTCCAGCCTGCCCTGGGGGTCGAGCGGAACGTTGTCGCCCATGATGATGGACCCGGCAAGGTGCAGGCGCTCGATGGCGGCAGCGTGGGCCTCCACCTCCTTGCCCTTGAAGGACGGAAGGAGGACCTGCCCGGCTTTCTCCTCGGTGGTCATCGCCGCCACCGCCGCGGCGGCCTTGTCCTGGTCGCGCTGCTTGGGCCCCCAGCCCAGTGGCCGGGCACCCGGATCAGGTGGCGGGGAGGAGGTGGCGGGCGCCGTCGTCGTACTCGGCGATGCGGCGGGCGAGGCTGGCGCAGAAGGGGCCGACGACGGGACGGGGCCGGGTGCGGCCGTACAGGACGCCAAGGCTACTGCGGCGGAGGCTGCCGCCAGGAGGGGGAAGGTTTTGTTAGGACTCTCACGCAGGTGTTGGAACAAGGCCATCAATACGATGCTACCCCTGCACTAGACTTGAACCATCCGTTCGCCTGCCGGCAACAGCCTGTCAGTGACGGCGTGAGCCAGCGGCAAACAGGACAGTTAGGAAATGCGTGAAGATCGATTTCGCCCCCTCAAGGCAGTCAACGCTGGGAGTTGAGTGGGAACTCGCGCTGGTGGACGGCAGGACAGGCGAACTCGCGTCCGTAGCCAATGAGGTGCTTCGCGGCGTTTCTTCACGACACCCGGAACTCAATGATGACGACGAGCATCCCCACATCAAGCAGGAACTGCTCCTGAACACGGTTGAACTGGTGACCGGCATCTGCGAGACCGCCGCTGAAGCCAAGGAGGACCTCAGCCGTTCCCTGGCCGCCGTCCGCGAAATCACCGATCCCATGGGCGTGGAACTCTTTTGTGCCGGAAGCCACCCGTTCAGCCCGCCGCAGCTGCAGCCGGTGACGGACAAGGCCCGTTATGCCAAGCTGATCGACCGCACCCAGTGGTGGGGCCGGCAGATGGTCATCTACGGCGTGCACGTCCACGTCGGCCTGGACCGCCGCGACAAGGCGCTGCCCGTGCTGGACGGCCTGGTCAACTACTTCCCGCATTTCCAGGCGCTCTCCGCATCAAGCCCGTTCTGGGGCGGCGAGGACACCGGCTACGCTTCACAGCGGGCGCTGATGTTCCAGCAGCTCCCCACCGCCGGCCTGCCCTTCCAGTTCAAGTCCTGGGAGGAGTACGAGTCCTACGTGCAGGACATGTTCACCACCGGCGTGATCGACACCCTCTCGGAGATCCGCTGGGACATCCGGCCGGTGCCCAACCTGGGCACCATTGAGATGCGCATCTGCGACGGCCTGGCCACGCTGGAGGAAGTGGGCGCCATCGCGGCCCTCACCCAGTGCCTGGTGGACGAGTTCTCCACGATCCTGGACAACGGCGGCACCATCCCCACCATGCCGCCCTGGCACATCCAGGAAAACAAGTGGCGCGCAGCCCGCTACGGCATGGACGCCATTATCATCCTGGACGCCGCGGGCCACGAGCAGCTGGTCACCGAGCACCTGCTGGAGACCCTGAACCGGCTTGAGCCCGTGGCCGCCAAGCTGGGCTGCCCGGACGAGCTGGCCGACGTCGAAAAGATCATCCGCCGCGGTGCCGGCTACCAGCGCCAGCGCCGCGTGGCCGCCGAACACGGCGGAGACCTCCGGGCCGTGGTCCTGAACCTGGTCAAGCAGATGCGCAACGGCCCCACCGCTTAGGCCCCTTCCCGCGGTTTACGCCGGGAGGGACACCGAGGTGACCGGCATGGACGAGTCCGGGGCGAAGCGGAGGCCGCTGGGTTCCACGCCCGCCATCACCAGCTGCGCGCCCAGTGCCGCCACCATGGCGCCGTTGTCCGTGCAGAGGTCCAGCGGCGGCACGTGCAGCCTGATCCCGGCGGAGGCGCAGCGCTGGCCCGTGAGCTCGCGCAGCCTTGAGTTGGCCGCCACGCCGCCGCCCAGGAGCACGTCCTTGATGCCGTGCTCGCGGCAGGCCAGGACGGCCTTGGAAGAGATGACGTCCACCACGGCCTCCTGGAAGGCGGCCGCAATGTCAGCCACCGGAATCTCCCCGCCGCGCGCCTCGAACTGCTCCACGCAGCGGGCCACCGCCGTCTTGAGGCCGCTGAAGGACCAGTCATAGCGGTGCGGGCCGGGCTCCTCGGCCGTGCCCATGTACTTGGGCTGGCTGAGGCCGCGGGGAAACCGGATGGACTTCGGGTTGCCGGTGCGGGCCACCTTGTCGACGGCCGGTCCGCCCGGATAGCCGAGGCCCAGGATGCGGGCCACCTTGTCGTAGGCTTCGCCGGCGGCATCGTCGATGGTGGAGCCGAGGAGCACCACGTCGTCGGTAATGCTGTTGATTTTCAGGATTTCAGTGTGACCGCCGGAGACCAGCAGGGCGCCGAGGTTCTCGGGCAGCTGCGGGGTACCAGGGGCCGTTCCGGCCGGAGCGCCCCCGTCCAGCAGTCCCACACCCACGTGGGCCACCAGGTGGTTGATGGCGTACAGGGGCTTTCCGGTGGCCACCGCCAGCGCCTTGGCCGCGCACACCCCCACCATGAGGGCTCCGGCCAGGCCAGGACCGGACGTGACGGCGATGGCGTCCACCTCGTCGAGGGTCACGCCGGCGTCGGACAGCGCCTGTTCCAGGGTGGGAACGAAGGCATCCAGGTGGGCCCGGGAGGCGATCTCGGGAATGACACCGCCGAACCGGACGTGCTCGTCCATGGAGGAGGACACGGTGTTGGTGAGCAGCGTTGTGCCGCGGACCACGCCGACGCCGGTCTCGTCGCAGGACGATTCGATGCCCAGCACCAGTGGCTGCGAGCGGTTCATGGCCGGCGTCCTTCCGTGGGATTCGCGTCTTCAGTGCCTGTTCCCGGGGTTCCGGTGAGCTGGAGGCGCATGATGAGGGCGTCGGTGCCGTCGCGGTAATACCGGGGGCGGACGTGGATCTGTTCGAAGCCGAAGCGGACATACAGCTGCTGGGCCCGCGGGTTGTCCGCCCGGACCTCCAGCAGGACGTCCGCCGCCCGCCTGCGCCGGGCTTCGTCGATGAGGCTGGTGAGCAGCGCAGTGCCGATGCCCCGGCCCTCATACTCAGGGACGACGGCGATGGTCTGGACGTCCGCGATGGGCTCAACGCACATCAGGCCGGCGTAGCCCACGATGCCGTCGCTGCCTTGCGCCACCAGGTAGCGGCGGGTTTCCGGCTGGGACAGTTCGTCTAGGAACATCTGCAGGGGCCAGGCATCGACCGGGAAGAGCCGCTGTTCCAGGGCACTGACGGCGGGGATGTCGTCCAGGGTCATGTCGCGGACGGTGACGTCCTGGCTGCGGGAGCCGGGCGTGGCGTTCACAGGGCCCTCTTCCTTGGTCCGGGGACTTGGGCGTCGGATTCCCGAAGGTACAGCGGCGTGGAGTCGGGAAGTCCGTTGCCGGCCGCCAGCCTGGCCAGCGCGAACTGCCCCAGGTACAGGGCGTCCGGCTGTTCCTCCGCGAAGTCGGGGTGGACTTTCAGTACGTCCGCGTACAGGCCGGCTCCGGCACCGAAAGCGGGCAGGTCGGGCAGGTCGGCGGCGAAGCTGACATGCGGGCCGTCTTCCAGGACTGGAAGCTGGCCTTCCGTGAGGCTGTAGCGAGCCCAGTAGACCTCTTTGCGGCGCGCGTCGGTTGCCACGAGGAACTCGCTCACCGCCGCCGAGGATTCCGCCACTTCCAGGGCCACGGCATCCAGGCTCATCAGCCCGTGGAGGGGCTTGCCCCAGACAAAGGCCAGGGTCCTCGCGGTGGCGATTCCGGACCGCAGCCCGGTGAAAGGCCCGGGACCCACCCCCACAACCAGGGCGTCTATGTCGTTTCCGGTAACGCCGGCGTCGGCGAGCATCCCTGCGATCCCGGGGGCAAGGACCTCGGCGTGGCTGCGGGTGTCCTCTGTGGAGAAGCTGGCGAGCACTCCTTCCGGCACATGGTCTGAAACCAGGGCGGCGCTGGCTACGGCGGAGGTGTCAATGGCGAGGATCAGCATCAGCGGACGCCTTCCTTCGCGGCGCCGAGCGCCGGGGCTTCAGGCCAGCGGGGACCGTACCCGCGCATGACGATGGTGCGGGGCTCGTCCGCGTCTTCCGTGTCGAAGTCCAGGCCGGCCGAGGGCAGGCCAGTGCCGAGCCCGATGGCCCGGTGCAGGTCGATCTCCAGCCTGCTTTCGCTGAGGTGTTCCACCCGCTCCTTGCCCCACTCCACCACCGTGACGGAGGAGTCCATGGTGTTTTCAAGGTCGATGTCGTCAATCTCGGCTGCTGATCCCAGCCGGTAGGCATCCACATGGACCAGGTCCGGGCCGCCGGGCCGTGGTCCCGCCGGCAGGTTGGGGTGGATGCGGACCAGGACGAACGTTGGGGAAATGATGCCCTCGCGGACGCCCAGCCCCTCTCCCAGCCCCTGGGTGAAGGTGGTCTTCCCGGCACCCAGCTCGCCGCTCAGCACCACCAGGTCCCCGGCCTCCAGGACCGCAGCAAGGCGGACGGCGAGCGCATGGGTCTGCTCCGCCGTCGTCGCGGTGAAAGTCTCTTCCCAGTTGGGCAGGGCAGCCTCGCCATTGGTGCTCACGGGAGCTTCTCCTGGCTGGACACGGAGCCCGGGTCCTCTTCGTTGACGAAGCAGCGCGGCACCCTGGGGCTGATCCTGGTGACGATCTCATAGTTGATGGTGCCGGCCGCCCGCGCCCAGTCATCGGCGGTGGGGCCGCCGTCCGCGCCGTCGCCGAACAGTTCCGCCTCCGCGCCCAGCAGGTCCGCACTGGCGGGGCCGTCGTCGCCCATGTCAATGACCATCTGGTCCATCGCAATCCGGCCCACCACGGGATAGGTCGTGCCTGCCACCCGGACCGGGCCGCCGGTAGCGACGCGCGGGACGCCGTCGGCATAACCCATCGGGATCAGGCCCAGCGTGCTGGGGCCGCTGGTGTGGTAGCGGAGGCCGTAGGAGACGCCCTGCCCGTCCGGCACGTCCTTGCACTGTGACACCAGGGTCCGCAGGGTCATGGCCGGACGCAGCCCCAGCTCGGCTGAGCTCTGCCCGCTGAACGGCGAGAGGCCGTAGATGCCAAGGCCCACCCGGACCAGGTCAAAGTGGGTGTCGGGCCGGGAGAGCGTGGCAGGGGTATTGGCGAGGTGCCGGACCTCCGGGTCCACCCCGGCGTCCTCGGCAACGGCAAGGACCTCCCGGAATGTGGCCAGCTGCTGGTCTGTTTCGGGGCGCTCGGGCTCATCGGCAACGGCAAGGTGGGAGAAGATTCCCACTACGCGCAGCAGGCCCTGGTCCTGGTACTCCATGGCCTCGCCCACCAGCTGGTCCCAGGTGTCCAGGGCGGCTCCGTTCCGTCCCAGTCCGGTGTCCACTTTCAGGTGGATGCGGGCGGGGCGCTCCTGCTCCCGGGCCGCGGCCACGATGCTTTCCAGCTCCCAGCCCGAGCAGCCAATGTCGACGCCGGCCGCCACGGCAGCACCGAAGTTGCTTTCCGTGGTGTGCAGCCAGGCGAGCAGCGGCGCGTCGATACCGGCGGCGCGCAGCGCCAGGGCCTCGGAAATGTGGGCCACGCCCAACCAGGCGGCGCCGGCCTCCAGGGCTGCCCGCGCCACCGGGACCGCACCGTGCCCGTACGCATCAGCCTTGACCACGGCCATGACTTTCGCAGGGGAGGCGGCGGCGGCCAGGCGCCGGACGTTGTGCCGGATCGCGTCGAGGTCGATCACGGCCGACCGTTCATAGCGGGGGCCGGGCCCCGGGGCAGCGCTGAATTCTCCGGTTGTTGCGGGGTAAGTCACCCTAGTGATTCTAGTGCTGGCGCTTCAGGCCGAATAATCCGTCAGGCGTCCGAGAGGTGGGCGATGGTTGCCGAAGCCCGGCGCTGGGCGGCGAGCGGGACGTCCTGGATGATGTCGGCGAGGAAGCCGAAGCGCCTCAGCCATTGGCTTGTCTGGCGCTCGGGACGGGCGTTGGCGCGCTTCCACCAGTCGGCGATATCTCCCCAGCCGGGGGCGGCCAGCGATCCGCCCACCTCCTGCACCGCCAGCGAGGCGCAGAGGTTGGCAAAACGCAGCCTGTTGCCCAGCGGCCAGCCAGCGAGGCTGCCAACGATGAACGCGGCGTCGAAGCAGTCCCCCGCGCCGGTGGGATCGTAGGCCTTGACCGGAAGCGACGGCACCCATTCCTCCTCCCCCGTTTCGGAGTCCACGGCCATGGCACCCTGGGCACCGAGCGTCACCACGGCCACCGGGACCCGGTCCGCCAGCGCATAGAGGGCTGTCCAGGGATCGTCCTTCCCGGTGAAGGCCATGGCCTCGCGCTGGTTGGGCAGGAAGGCATGGAAGTACTGCAGGTTGTCCAGCCGGGCGGGCGCCCATTCTCCGCTCGGGTCCCAGCCGACGTCGCCGAACAGCTTGACCCCCGCGTGGTGGGCTGCCTTGGCCCACGGCTCGATCTCCCTGCCCACTTCCGCGATGCCTGCGAGCGCAGGAGGGGGGTCCCCGATCAGCTCGGAGGAGGTGATGGGCGCGGCGTGGCCGTGGGTCACCATCGACCGGTCCTTCTCCACGCAGAGGGAGACGGTGACGGGTGAGTGCCAGCCGGGCACTTTCTGCGACAGCGAGAGGTCCACGTGCTCCTGGCCGGAGAGAATCTTCCAGTTGAAGTCCCCGTAGCCGTCGTCGCCGAACGCGGCGGCCAGTCCTGTCTTCAGTCCCAGCCGTGCCGCGGCGATGGCCTGGTTGGCAACCCCGCCGGGGCAGCTGCCCATGCCGTCGCTCCAGATTTCGGTGCCGGGCTCCGGCGCATGCGGAAGGCCCGTGAAAATGATGTCCTGGAAAACTGTTCCGGCCAGCAGCACGTCGAATCCGGGAGTGGAGGGCGGGCGGACAGCTTCCAGGGGGTCGAAGGGGCGGGCTGGGATCGCGTCCATGTCCGCACACTACGCCCTGCCGCGGACATCCGGTAGGGGCCTGCCGGGCGCGGGCCTAGACTGCTGATTATGCGGCTTCTTATTGCCGGCGGCGGGGGTTTCCGGGTGCCGCTGATATACCGGGCGCTGGCCTCCGGCCGCTTTGCGGGGATGGTCAGCGACCTTGTGCTGTACGACGTCGACCCCGCCCGCCTCGAGGCTGTCACCGCTGTTCTTCGCAGCATGCCGGGAGGACCCGGTGCACGCCTTCCCGTCCATTCCACCACCGACCTTCCCGAGGCGCTGGACGGTGCCGGGATGGTGTTCGCCGCGATCCGGCCCGGCGGGACGGCAGGACGGGTGGCGGACGAAAAGGTGGCCCAGGACCTTGGCCTGCTGGGGCAGGAAACGACGGGCGCGGGCGGGATTTCCTACGCCCTGCGGACCATACCGCACATGCTTCGACTGGCCCGGCTGATGAGGGAGCATTGCCCGGATGCCTGGCTGATCAACTTCACCAATCCAGCGGGCATGGTCACGGAGGCGCTGTTCCCTGAGCTGGGCCGGAAGGTGATCGGCATCTGCGACTCCGCAGGGGCCCTGGTGCAGCGGGCCGCACGGGCGGCCGGCGCGGCGCTTCCGGAAGGACGGCTCGACGGCGTGGGCTACTACGGGCTCAACCACCTGGGCTGGCTGTACCGGCTGGAGTCCGCCGGGCGGGATGTGCTGCCGGAGCTGCTCCGGGACCCGCGGGCGCTGGGCTCGTTCGAGGAGGGCCGGCTGTTCCCGCAGCCGTTCCTGGCCGGCCTTGGCGCCCTGCCCAACGAGTACCTCTATTACTACTACCGGCAAGACGCCGCGCGGACGGCGATGCGCGCCATGGCCCGGACCCGCGGAGAAACCATCCACAGCCAGCAGCAGGAGCTTTATCCACGGCTGGCCGCGGCGGGCGCCGACGCCTTCCGGCTGTGGGAAGAGGCGCGCCGGTCCCGCGAGGAGGGCTACCTGGCCGAGGCCCGCCATGAGGGCGGGCAGCGGGACGAGGCCGACCTGGCGGGCGGCGGCTACGAGCGGGTGGCCCTTGCCGCAATGCACGCCCTGTCCGGAAGAGGCGGCACGCAGCTGATCCTCAACACCCGCAACTCCCTCTCCCGCCCAGCGGAGACAAGCGCGCCTGAGCCGGCCACCGCAGGCCCTGCCGCCCTTGAACCGGCGATTCCCGGGCTGCCGGCGGACGCCGTCGTCGAAGTTCCCTGCACGGTGACGGCCGACGGCGCGCTGCCGCTGGCCCAGCAGGCTCCCCCGGAGCCGCAACTGGCACTCCTCCGGCGGGTCAAGGAGGTGGAGCGGCTGACGGTGCGGGCGGCCACGGCCGGTGACCGGGACGCGGCCCTGGACGCATTCACGCGCCATCCGCTGGTGGATTCCCGGGAGCTGGCCGCGCAGCTGCTGGCGGGTTATGAGCGGGAGTTCCCCGAGCTCCGGGACCTGTGGCGCCGTGGCGGGCCTTAAGGGAGGAGTAGTGTTTTATCGGATGCGCACACTACCGGCGCTGCCAGGACACGCCGGTGGCCGGAAGGAGGTCCCATGGCACTGATCCGCAGGGTCGCTTTGCTCTCCCTCCATACCTCCCCCATGGAGCAGCCGGGCTCCGGCGACGCCGGCGGGATGAACGTCTACATCCGCGAACTCGCATCCGCGCTGGCCGAAGCAGGCGTTGAGGTGGAGATCTTCACCCGGTCCACCTCGGCCAACCAGCCCGCCGTCGAGCACCCGGATCCAGGAGTCTGCGTCCATAACGTCCTGGCCGGGCCCCTGAAGAAGATTCCCAAGGAAGAACTTCCTGGCCTCCTGCACAGCATGGTTGCCGAGATCGAGCAGATCCGCCGCCGCCAGCCGCACGGGCGCTACGACGTGATCCATTCGCACTACTGGGTCTCCGGAATCGCGGGGCTGGAGCTGTCCGGACTCTGGGGTGTGCCGCTGGTCCACACCATGCACACCATGGCCAAGGTCAAGAACCTGCTGCTGGAATCGGGTGAGCAGCCGGAGCCGCGGCGGCGGGAGCTGGGCGAGCACCGGATCGTGGACGGGGCGGCCCGGCTGATTGCCAATACCAGTGCCGAGGCCGCTGAACTCGTTTCGCATTACGGCGCCACGTACGACCGGATCGACATCGCCCCGCCCGGCGTGGACCTCAGCACCTTCACGCCTGCCTTCCGGGCACGGTCCCGGGCAGACCGGGGTATCCGTCCCGGGACGTTCCACCTTGTTTTCGCCGGCCGCATCCAGCGGCTGAAGGGGCCCCAGGTCCTGGTCAAGGCCGCCGCGCTGCTCCGGCGGCGCCGCCCGGACATCGACCTCCAGGTCACCATCCTTGGCTCGCTGAGCGGTAACAAGGAATTCAACCTCCGCCGCCTGGTCTCCGAGGCGGACATGGACGACGTCGTCACGCAGCTTCCGCCGGTCACGGCGCCGGAACTTGCGGCGTGGTTCAGGGCGGCGGACGTAGTGGTGATGCCTTCCTTCAGCGAGTCCTTCGGGCTGGTGGCGCTCGAAGCGCAGGCCTGCGGCACGCCGGTGGTGGCCACGCGGGTGGGCGGGCTGTCGCGGGCGATCTTCCACGGCAGGACCGGGCTGCTGGTGGACGGTCATCACGCCGCCGACTGGGCTGATGCGCTTGAGGCCCTTTATGACGATCCCGCCACCCGCGAGGACATGGGGCGGGCAGCCGCCATCCGCGCCCAGAACTCCGGATGGGCCCGCACCGCCGCCATCACGCTCGAAAGCTACCACGCCGCCGTCGACCGCTACTCGGGGAGCAGGCTGGTACAGGCCTTTCCGGCCTCCTGACCACCCCCTACACCCCACCGGACCCGCCAAGCAAAGGACAATGATGCCTTCCACCCCAAGTGACCTGGAGATCGCCAGGACGGCACGGATCCGGCCCATCGAGGAAATCGCAGCGGCGGCCGGCATCAACGCTGACGCCCTGGAACAGTACGGGCGCTACAAAGCGAAGATCGACCCCGCGCGGCTGCAGGCTCCGGCCCCGGCAGGGAAGGTGGTGCTGGTCTCCGCGATGTCCCCCACCCCCGCCGGCGAGGGGAAGTCCACCACCACGGTGGGGCTTGCCGATTCCCTGGCCCGGGCCGGCCACAAGGTAATGATCGCCCTGCGCGAGCCCTCCCTGGGCCCGGTGCTGGGCATGAAGGGCGGCGCCACCGGCGGCGGCTACTCCCAGGTGCTGCCGATGGACGAAATCAACCTCCACTTCACTGGGGATTTCCATGCCGTCACGGCCGCCAACAATGCCCTGATGGCCCTGGTGGACAACCACATCTACCAGGGCAACCAGCTCAACATCGATCCCCGGCGCATGACGTTCAAGCGGGTGCTGGACATGAACGACCGCGCACTGCGGGAGGTGGTCATAGGTTTGGGCGGGCCCACGCAGGGCGTCCCGCGCCAGGACGGTTTCGACATCACCGTGGCGTCCGAGATCATGGCGGTCTTCTGCCTGGCCACGGACCTGGCCGACCTCCGGTCCCGGCTGGGCCGGATCACGTTCGGTTACACCTTTGACCGGTCGCCCGTGACCGTCGCGGATCTCGGCGTGCAGGGGGCGCTGACGCTGCTGCTGAAGGAAGCCGTCAAGCCCAACCTCGTGCAGACCATCGCCGGTACCCCCGCCCTGGTCCACGGCGGCCCGTTCGCCAACATTGCCCACGGCTGCAATTCGCTCATTGCCACCCAGACGGCCCGGCGGCTGGCGGACATTGTGGTCACGGAGGCGGGCTTCGGCGCCGACCTTGGTGCCGAGAAGTTCATGGACATCAAGGCACGGACCGGTGGCCTGGCCCCCTCGGCGGTGGTGGTGGTGGCAACGGTGCGGGCCCTGAAGATGCAGGGTGGCGTGGCCAAGGACCAGCTCACCGCACCGAACCTCGCCGCCCTCGAGGCGGGAATGGCCAACCTGCACCGGCACGTGCGGAACGTGGAGAAATTTGGGGTTCCGCCCGTGGTGGCCATCAACAGGTTCGCCTCCGACTCGGCCGAGGAACTCGACTGGCTGCTGGCGTGGTGCGCGGCGGAAGGAGTGCCGGCCGCCGTCGCCGATGTGTGGGGACGCGGCGGCGGAGGTGACGGCGGGGATGAACTTGCGGCGCTCGTGGCGAAGACGGTGGCGGGGCCAAACAATTTCCGGCACCTGTACGCGCTGGGGCTGCCGGTGGAGGACAAGATCCGGACCATCGCCCAGGAAATCTACGGGGCGGACGGGGTGGACTTCTCCGTACCGGCCCTGAAACGGCTGGCCGATATCGAGCGGAACGGCTGGGGCGGCCTCCCCGTATGCATGGCCAAGACCCAGTACTCGTTCACGGACGACGCCTCACGCCTGGGCGCCCCCAAGGGATTCACCATCCACGTCAGGGACCTCCTGCCCAAGACCGGTGCCGGCTTCATTGTGGCGCTGACCGGAGCGGTGATGACCATGCCCGGGCTGCCCGCTGCCCCGGCCGCGATGCGGATGGACGTGGACGGCGACGGCAACCCCGTGGGCCTCGCCTAGCCGCACCCTCTCTCACTTAATGTGCGCTTTTAAGGCATCCTCTCTCACTTAATGCGGGCTTTTCACAGACGCTCTCTCACTTCCGACGAGTCAGGGACCCGTGCGGCCGACACTTGTGCGGTCACAACGGTCCGCGACGTCACGCCCATCCGGTCTCCGCGCTTCAGCGAAACGAAGATCGCCACCGTAGTCAGCACCACAAGCCCGCAGACGAACGCCACGGAAATGGGGTCCTCGCTGACCAACTTCGGAATCGCCCGCCCGGGCACTGTGACGGCAAAGATAAACGCCACCGCGATTCCGATATAGCTGCCGATCATGTTTCCCCTGTGCGATGCGATGTTGCCGCGAACGGCACTGACCAGGCCCAGAGTAACGGTCACGATGGTGAAGGCCGAGAGCCCGTGCAGCCAGCTGAAATGCCCGTCGGACACAATCCAGAAACTGCTGAAGCAGACGTAGTACATGGCAGCCACCCATAAGTAGCCCATGGTGCGGTGGATGCGGTCTCGCCGTGGGCGCAGTATCTGCAAGGGCCCGATGGCCAGAACAAAAAGGGCGGCCACCACGTGGCTGGCAAGTAGGACATTCCAAGGCTCCATAGGCTTAGGATAGAGCCACTATCCAATTGTGTACATCAGGATAGCCGGGGCCGGATTCACTATCCAAACAGACGGGCAGGGAAAGAGGCGGGATGCAGCTCCATGAACTGAGCCAGCGGTCAGGAGTCACACCCGCAAGCATCAAGTACTACCTGCGCGAAGGCCTGCTTCCGCCGGGCGAGGCCGTTCACGCAACCCGTGCCGAGTATTCAGCCAGTCATCTCGAGCGGCTCGAATTAATCCAGGCGCTCCGCCGGATCGTGGGCCTCAACATCGGGCAAATCCGCGGCCTCGTGAAAATGGCCGACGACGGCGTGCCCCGCCTCGATCTCCTAGCTGCGGTCCAGCGGGTGGTGCTGGATCTCGGAAACTACACCACGGTGATCGGTGGCGAAGCGGCAGAGGCGACTGCCGCCGTCGTACGTCTCCGCGGCTGGCCGGATTCCCCAAGTGACGCCCGGAACGCACTCACAGCCCACCTGGAGCTGATGGCGGGCCTCAAGATTGCCGTCTCAGCGACAGTGCTGGAGGCGTACAGCAAGGCGATGGACGATGTGGCCGGAATCGACATTGCCGCAACGACCGCCCCGGAGAGCACCGACAGGCTCATACTTACTGCCGCCGTCGGCATGCATATGCACAGCCAGCTTCTGCTCAAACTCCTGGCACTCGCCCAGGCCAGCCACGCCATCCGCCGATACCAGGACTAAAGGCGCGGCGCTCCCCCACCGAAGTGAGAGAGCGCCGCGTGAAAGCCCACGTTAAGTGAGAGAGGATCGTCCAGAAACCCGCGTTAAGTGAGAGAGGGTCTCAGGGGCAAACCGGACTGGAGGGTTAGCGCTCGAGGTCTCCGCGGATGAAGGCTTCCACCTTTTCGCGGGCGAGGTCGTCGTTGAACTGCTCCGGCGGGGACTTCATGAAGTAGCTCGATGCCGAGAGCAGGGGTCCGCCGATGCCGCGGTCCAGGCCGATCTTGGCGGCGCGGATGGCGTCGATGATCACGCCGGCGGAGTTCGGGGAATCCCAGACCTCCAGCTTGTATTCGAGCGACACGGGCGCGTCGCCGAAGTTGCGGCCCTCAAGGCGGACGAACGCCCACTTGCGGTCGTCGAGCCACTGGACGTAGTCGGACGGGCCGATGTGCACGTCCTTGGCAGCCAGTTCGGCTTCGACGTTCGACGTCACAGCCTGCGTCTTGGAGATCTTCTTGGACTCCAGGCGGTCGCGCTCCAGCATGTTCTTGAAGTCCATGTTGCCGCCGACGTTCAACTGGTAGGTGCGGTCCAGGGTGACGCCGCGGTCTTCGAAGAGCTTCGCCATGACGCGGTGCGTGATGGTGGCACCGATCTGGCTCTTGATGTCGTCGCCCACGATCGGAACGCCGGCGGCGGTGAACTTGTCAGCCCACTCCTTGGTCCCGGCAATGAACACGGGCAGGGCGTTCACGAAGGCGACGCCGGCGTCGATGGCGCACTGGGCGTAGAACTCGGCAGCTTCCTGCGACCCCACCGGCAGATAGCACACCATGACGTCGACGTTGGCGTCCTTGAGCGCCTGGACGACGTCCACGGGCTCTTCGGTGGACTGTTCAATGGTCTCAAGATAGTACTTGCCCAGGCCGTCGAGGGTGTGGCCGCGCTGGACGGTGACGCCGGTGGGCGGCACGTCAGCGATCTTGATGGTGTTGTTTTCGCTGGCCAGGATGGCGTCGGCAAGGTCAACGCCGACCTTCTTGCCGTCGACGTCGAACGCGGCGACGAACTCAACGTCACCCACGTGGTACGGGCCGAACTCAACGTGCATCAGGCCCGGAACCGTGGCCTTGGGGTCGGCGTCCTTGTAGTAATGGACGCCCTGGACCAGCGAAGCGGCGCAGTTACCTACGCCGACGATTGCAACACGAATCGGATGTGAAGACACGGAACTCCTTTGAGGACAAACGTCAGCCCGCCGCGATCGCGTCGAAGAATGGACGACGGCGGCGCGGCAGGCTCTGCGCCAAGCGGCGCGTTTTCATAGTATCCAACTGAGTGGGACCGGGGCTTGTTCCCCCGTCCCACTCTGTGGAATCACGGTAACGGAATCAGGCAGGCTGCTTCCAGAGGTTGATGTCCGATTCAACGGCGAACTCGTCGATGGCGTTCAGCTCGTCCACGGTGAACTCGAGGTTGTTGATGGCGGACAGGGTGTCCTCCAGCTGGCGGACGCTGGAGGCGCCGATGAGGGCGGAGGTGACCGGCGAGCCCTTCGGCTGGTCCCGCAGGATCCAGGCAACGGCCATCTGGGCCAGCGACTGCCCGCGGCCCTCGGCGATCCTGTGCAGGCCCCGGATCCGGTCCAGCTTCTCCTCCGTGATGGCGTCCTCGGAGAGGAAACGTGCCTTGGCTGCCCGGGAATCGGCGGGGATGCCGTTCAGGTAGCGGTCGGTGAGCATGCCTTGGGCCAGCGGGGAGAAAGCGATGGAACCTGCACCCACCTGGTCGAGCGCCTCGTACAGGTTCGGAGTTCCGTTCTCGGTCCAGCGGTTGAGCATGGAGTAGCTGGGCTGGTGGATGAGCAGCGGGGTGCCGAGCTCTTTCAGGATGCGGGCGGCTTCAAGGGTCTGCTCGGGTGTGTAGGACGAGATGCCGGCGTACAGCGCCTTGCCGGAGCGGACGGCGTAGTCCAGGGCGCCCATGGTCTCCTCCATGGGCGTCTCGGGGTCCGGCCGGTGGCTGTAGAAGATGTCCACATAGTCCAGGCCCATCCGCTGCAGCGACTGGTCCAGGCTGGAGATGAGGTACTTGCGGGAGCCCCACTCCCCGTACGGGCCAGGCCACATGTAGTAGCCGGCCTTGGTGGAGATGACCAGCTCGTCCCGGTAGGGCTTGAAGTCATCCTGCAGGTGGCGGCCGAAGTTGGTTTCGGCGGAGCCGTCCGGCGGGCCGTAGTTGTTGGCGAGGTCGAAGTGGTTCACGCCCAGATCGAAGGCGCGGCGGAGGATGGCGCGCTGTTCGTCAAAGCGCTTGTCGTCACCGAAGTTGTGCCAGAGGCCCAGCGAGATGGCCGGGAGTTTCAGGCCGCTCCGGCCGACGCGGCGGTAGGGCATGGATTCATAGCGGTTTTCCGCGGCTGAATAAGTCATACGTTCCATCCTGCCAGTTGTGACGGGCGCTACAGTCCGGAGCGCAAAAGTTACGCCGCGGGCTGACAGCTCCAGCCCGCGGCGCAAACGTTGCCTGACCAGGGATCAGGACTTCACAATGGCCGCGCTCCAGGGCGCCAGTGCGAGGGCTTCGCCGTCAAGGCCGGTCCCCTCGTCCGTTGCCAGCAGGACGGCACCGGGCACATTTTCCAGCCGGACCTTGGCGTCCGACAGGTTCAGCAGCACCTCAATGCTCCCCCGCCGGAATCGCAGCCAGCCCGCGTCGTCGTCGAACGTCACGTCCGTCTCGGTGAAGCCAAGGCCGGCAAGTTCTGCGTGCTCCCGGCGCAATGCCGTCAGGGAGCGGTAAAGCTCGAGGAGCCGCGCGTGGTCACCCCTGGCGGCCTCGTCCCAGTTCAGCTTGGACCGGCGGAAGGTCTCCGGGTCCTGGGGATCGGGCACGACGGCGGGATCCCACCCCATGCGCTCGAACTCCTTGATCCGGCCTTCCGCAGTGGCCTTGCCGAGCTCCGGCTCAGGGTGGGAGGTGAAGAACTGCCAGGGCGTGCTCGCGGCAAACTCCTCGCCCATGAACAGCATGGGCGTGAACGGCGAGGTCAGCGTGAGTACGGCGGCCACGGCCAGCTGCCCGTGGGACAGCGACTGCGAGAGCCTGTCCCCCGTGGCGCGGTTGCCGATCTGGTCGTGGTTCTGGCTGCACACCACCAATGCCGCCGGGTGCACCAGCGAAGCATTGATGGGCCGGCCGTGGTGCCGGCCGCGGAAGCTGGAGTAGCTGCCGTCGTGCAGGAAGCCGTCCTTGAGTACCTTCGCCAGGACCCCCAGCGATTGGAAGTCCTCGTAGTACCCGGTGGTCTCGCCGCTGACGCTCACGTGCACCGCGTGGTGGAAGTCGTCGCTCCACTGCCCGGCCAGCCCGTACCCGTTGGCGTCCCGGGGATACAGCAGGCGGGGGTTGTTCAGGTCCGATTCCGCAATCAGGGTCTTCGGCAGCCCCGTTTCGGCCGAGACGGCGTCGCCCAGCGCACCGAACTCTTCCAGGATGTGCACGGCCCGCTCATCGCGCAGCGCATGCACCGCATCCAGCCGGAGCCCGTCCACGTGGTAGTCGCGGAGCCACAGCGCCAGGTTGTCCAGGATGTACTCGCGCACCACGTCCGAGCCGGGGCCGTCCAGGTTCACCGAGTCGCCCCACGTGTTGGCGTCGCCCTGCTTCAGGTAGGGACCGAACCTGGACAGGTAGTTCCCGCTGGGGCCGAGGTGGTTGTAGACAACGTCCTGGATGACGCCAATGCCGGCAGCATGGGCCGCGTCCACGAACCGCTGGTAGGCCGCCGGGCCGCCGTAGCCTTCGTGGACCGCGTACCACTGGACGCCGTCGTAGCCCCAGTTGTGGGTTCCGTTGAAGCCGTTGACCGGCAGCAGTTCGACGAAGTCGACGCCGAGGTCCGCCAGATAGCCCAGCTTTGCGGCGGCGGCCTCCAGGGTTCCCTCGGGCGTGAATGTCCCCACGTGGAGTTCGTAGATGACCGAGCCCTGCAGTTCCTTGCCCTTCCAGCCGCCGTCCTGCCAGGCATGGGCGGCGGGGTCGAAGGTCCTGGAGAGCTCATGCACTCCGGCAGGCAGCCGCCGCGACCGCGGATCCGGCAGCGGGTGGCCGTCCCCGTCCAGCAGGTACCCGTAGTCCACCTCGCCCTCGCCCGGTGCGTCCGGAGCGGCCCACCAGCCGTCCGAGCCGGGCGCCGTCTCCTTCTTCACCATGGGGTACTGCCGGCCGTCCGCGAGCAGGGTTACCGACCTGGCCTCCGGGGCCCAGACATCGAAACGCTCCGGCCCAACATTCACGAGGGTCATGCCTGTTCTCCATCCACTGGTACCAGCAAAGCCACAGGGTAGGTACCCAGCACGTCTGCCACCGAAACTGCGCCCGGCCCGTAGCCGGCGCCGGTCAGGGCGTCCCGCATGGCTACGGGAAGCTCGACGGCGGTGTCCTGCCAGCCGCCGTTGGCCGCCAGTCCGGCGGGCAGCCGGGTGGCCAGCGTCAGGGCGCCCGCGGCACCGTCACTCCCGCGGTGGAAGGCGAGCAGGTGCCCTGCCGCGGAACCTGTGGCCGTCACAGGGTGGTAGCCCTGGAACAGTTCGGGCCGGTCGCGGCGGAGCCGGAGTGCCCGGGAGGTGGCCAGGAGCTTGCTGGTTTCGGTGCCCGCCTCAGGCAAGGTGCCGGCGTCGAGCTTTGCCAGCTCCTCCTGCCGGCGGGCGAAGTCCACGGGCCGCCGGTTGTCGGGGTCGGTCAGGGACCGTTCCCAGAACTCGCTGCCCTGGTACACGTCCGGAACGCCCGGCATGGTCAGTTGGACCAGCTTGGCGGACACGGAGTTGGACGCGGCGTAGGAGTCGATCCGTGCCACGAAATCCTCCACCGCCCTGGCGACCCGGGCGTCGTCGAACACTGCGTCCACGGCTGCCTTGACTGAGGACTCGAAGTCCCCGTCCGGGTCCGTCCAGGTGGTGGAGTTGCCGGCTTCCCGGGCGGCCTTTTCCGCGTAGCCCTGGAGCCGTTCCCGGCTGGCGGGCCACGCTCCGACGACCGCCTGCCAGAGCAGGTTCTCGTACGGGCCGTCCGGGATCGGGGCAAGTTCGCGCAGCGTGTCCAAGGTGTCCGCCCACTCCCGGGGAAGTTCAGCGATGACCGAGATCCGTGCCCTGGCGTCCTCGCTGCGTTTGGTGTCATGGGTGGACATGGTGGTCATGGACAGCGGCAGCTCCTGCTGGCGGCGAAGCATCCTGTGGTGGAACTCCTCAACCGGCACGGAGAATTCGGTCGGTTCGGCCCCCACCTCCGTCAGCGTGCCCAGACGGGTGTAGCGGTAGAACGCGGTGTCCTCCACGCCCTTGGCCATCACCATGCCGGAGGTCTGCTGGAACCGGACCGCGATGGGGTTCGCGGGATCAAGGAGCAGCGGCAGCAGCGTTCCCACCGCAACCTCCAGCTCGGGCCGCGAGGCAGCGGCGGACTCGCACGCCTCCTTGAGGATCTCAGCGCCGGTGGGCAGGTAGGTCCGGTACACCGGGAACGCGGCAATGATCTCGGCGATGGCGTCGGCTGCCTGGTCCACCGTCAGCCCGTGGGACTCGGGAACCAGCCGGGCCAGCCGCAGCACCTCGGAACGCAGGATGCCGTCCGCGATCATCCGCTTGGTGCCCCGGATCATCCCGGCATAATCCGCGGGAATATCGGAGTTCCGGAGCTTCGCGTCCAGGGCGTCCAGCGCCTGTTCTCCGGCCGGGTCCACGAACACCCGGTCCACGTCCGCCAGGGCGTCGTACCCGGTGGTTCCTTCACACGCGAACTCGCTGGGCAGGTCCTCGCCCGGTTCGAGGATTTTCTCCACCAGCACATAGGCGCCGCCGCTGAGGTCCTTCAGCCAGCGCAGGTACCCCACCGGATCTGCCAGCCCGTCAGGGTGGTCCACCCGCAGGCCGTCCACCAGGCCCTCGCTGAACCACCGGCCCACCTCGGCATGGGCTTCCTCGAACACGCGCGGAGTTTCCACCCGGATCCCCGCGAGCGTGGTAACCGCGAAGAAGCGCCGGTAGTTGAGCTCCGCGTCCGCGCGGCGCCAGTCCATCAGCTCGTAGTGCTGGCGGCTGTGCACCTCCTGCGGTGAATCGCCGTCGGAGTACGTGCCCTCGGCGAGCGGGAAGCGGTGGTCGTAGTACCGGAGTTCGCCGTCCTTGATCTCCAGCTTGTCCAGGTCCCCGTCAGAGCCCAGCATGGGCAGCCGGATTTTCCCGCCGGCAAGCTCCCACTCGACATCGAACGCTTCGGCGTACGGTGAGCCCTGCCCTTCCTTCAGCAAAGACCACCACCACGGGTTCTGGGCCGGCGTCGCCACGCCCACATGGTTGGGCACAATGTCCACCAAAACGCCCATGCCGTGTTCGCGCGCGGCTTTGGACAGCGCCGCCAGCCCCTCGGGGCCGCCCCGCGCCGGGTCCACGGCGGAGGGATCGGTCACGTCATAGCCGTGGTCCGAGCCCTGTTCCGCCGTCAGGATGGGTGAAAGATACACCCAGTCCACCCCGAGCGACTTCAGGTACGGCACCTTTTCGGCAGCATCAAACAGTGTGAAGCTGCTCCGGATCTGCAGGCGGTAAGTGGATGCGGGCACCCTCATTTTTTGGAAGACTTCCGCGAGCCGACCTTGGTGGTCTTCCCGGGTTCGGCCACCATGGGCGTGGTGAGCGACTCGGTTTCGCTGGTGGAGGTCTGCGTCAGAGCCGCCAGGGATGCGGCCACGGAGTGGTCAGGCTCAACTTCCTCGACTTGATGCGCGCGCAGGACCACCAGGGACTTTGCTTCCACGGGCAGCGGCTCCCCGGCGTTGACCGGCTGGGTGTCCGCGTTCTGCCCGGCAGTGTCGATGATGACGTCCCAGGCCGGTGCGTATTCGTCCGCAGGCAGGGTGAACTTGACGGTGTCATCGTGGGCATTGAAGTACAGCAGGAAGTTCACGTCGGTGATCCTCCGGCCGCGGCTGTCCTTGCCCTGGATGCCATGGCCGTTCAGGAAGACGCCCACGGACCGCCCGAATCCGCTGTCCCACGCTTCCGGCTTCATGGTCTCGCCCGACGGATCCAGCCAAACGATGTCCGGCAGCCGTTCTCCCTCGCCCCGCAGCACGGGCCGTCCGTCGAAGAACCGGCTGCGGCGGAAGGTGGGGTGCTTTGCCCGCAGCGCGTTGACCGCGGCCGTGAACTCGATCAGTGGCTGGTCGACGGTGTCCCAGTTGACCCAGGTCAGCTCGGAGTCCTGGCAGTAGCCGTTGTTGTTGCCCTGCTGGGTGCGCCCCATTTCGTCACCGTGCAGGAGCATGGGGACGCCCTGGGACAGCAGCAGCGAGGCAATGAAGTTCCGTTGCTGCCGGGCGCGCAGGCCAAGGACTTCAGGGTCATCGGTGGGACCTTCGACGCCACAGTTCCAGGACCGGTTGTGGGATTCGCCGTCGTTGTTGCCTTCGCCGTTGGCCTCGTTGTGCTTCTCGTTGTAGGACACCAGGTCCGCGAGCGTGAAGCCGTCATGCGCGGTGACGAAGTTGATGGAGGCCACCGGCCGGCGGCCGGAGTGCTCGTACAGGTCCGCGGAACCGGTGATGCGGGAGGCGAATTCGCCGAGCGTGGCGGGCTCGCCGCGCCAGAAGTCCCGCACGGTGTCGCGGTATTTGCCGTTCCATTCAGTCCACTGCGGCGGGAAGTTGCCCACCTGGTAGCCGCCGGGACCAACGTCCCAGGGCTCGGCGATGAGCTTCACCTGGGAGACGACCGGGTCCTGCTGGATGAGTTCGAAGAAGGTGGACAGCTTGTCAACGTCGTAGAACTCGCGGGCCAGGGTGGAGGCGAGGTCGAAGCGGAAGCCGTCCACGTGCATCTCGCTGACCCAGTAGCGCAGTGAGTCCATCAGCAGCTGCAGGGAGTGCGGCTGGCGGACGTTGAGGGAGTTGCCGGTGCCGGTGTAGTCCATGTAGTGCTTCTCGTCGCCCTCCATCAAACGGTAGTAGGCGGCGTTGTCGATGCCCTTGAAGGACAGCGTGGGGCCCAGGTGGTTGCCTTCCGCGGTGTGGTTGTAGACGACGTCCAGGATGACCTCGATGCCGGCCTTGTGAAGGGACCGCACCATGGCCTTGAAGTCCTGGACCTGCTGGCCGGTGTCGCCGGTGGAGCTGTAGGTGTTCTGCGGCGCAAAGAAGCCGATGGTGTTGTAGCCCCAGTAGTTGTTCAGGCCCTTGTCCTGCAGGGTGCCTTCATTGACGAACTGGTGCACGGGCATCAGCTCGATGGCGGTGACGCCGAGCTTCTGCAGGTGGGAGATGACGGCGGGGTGCGCCACACCGGCGTAGGTTCCGCGCTGTTCCTCGGGGATTTCCGGGTGGAGCTGGGTGAGGCCCTTGACGTGGGCTTCGTAGATGACGGACTGGTGGTAGGGAATCCGGAGGTTCTGGTCCCCGTCCCAGTCGAAGAAGGGGTTGATGACCACGCCCATCATCATGTGGCTGGCGGAGTCCTCGTTGTTGATGGAGTCCGGCTCGCCCAGGTTGTAGGTGAACAGGGACGGATCCCAGTCCACCTGGCCGTGCACGGCCTTGGCATAGGGGTCCAACAGGAGCTTGTTGGGGTTGAAGCGGTTGCCCGACGCGGGGTCGTAGGGTCCGTGGACGCGGTAGCCGTACTTCTGACCCGGCTGGACCTGCGGGATGTAGCAGTGCCAGACGTATCCGTCCACCTCGTCCAGGGTGATGCGGGTTTCCTTGCCGTCCTCATCGAAGAGGCAAAGTTCGACTTTTTCTGCTCGTTCGCTGAACAGGGCAAAGTTGGTGCCGGTTCCGTTGAACGTGGCACCCAGGGGATAAGCCGATCCAGGCCAGACTTCCATAATGCTCCTCTTTGTGATTCGGCAGCAGAGGAGCAGGAGCGCCCCTACTGCCGGTGCGAACTAATGCCTACCGTAACGGCTGGCTGTGACTATTACATTTCCCGGCCCCAGAGTTACTAAGCTTGCTGACTTTACCCCACACTTCGGGTAAGGCGTCGGCAATTCCGCCAGCAGCGATCGGACCACCGGAGCACGCGTCCGACGCCGACGTGCCGGCTTTCCCGTGCAGGGCGGCTCCCAGCGCGGCAATAGCGGCCCAGCGCGCGTCCCCGTCAGCGCCCACCTTACGGAAGCGTCCGACGTCGGAACCTGCCTGGGCGAGCAGCGCGCCGATGACGCCGGCCAGGACGTCGCCGCTGCCGGCGGTGGCGAGCCAGGGTGTGCCGTCAGCCTGGCTGTACACGCTGCCGGAGGGTGCGGCCACCAGGGTGGTTGCGCCCTTGAGGAGCACTGTGGCCCCGGTCAGCTGCGAAGCGTGGCGGACGGCGGCCAGGGTTCCGGCTTCCACGGCTTCCCTGTCCTCCCCCCGGCCAAGGCGCCGCAGGAGCGCGGCGAGCTCGCCGGCATGCGGGGTGAGGACAACCTGCGGGGCCAGAACATCGGGAAGGGCGGGCAGGGCCCCGGCATCTGCCACGACAGGGAGCCCGGAGTCCACGGCATCGCGGGCGCGCTGGAGCTGGTCATGGTCCCCGGGACCCATGCCCGAGCCCACCAGCCAGGCCTGGACGCGGTTCTCCGCAACCGTGCCGGTACTGCAAACCACTTCGGGGCAGGACTGCCGCACCAGGTCAGCGACTTCGGGCGGACCGAGGTAACGGACCATCCCCACCCCGGCGGCGAGCGCACCCCGGCAGGCCAGGACGGCGGCGCCCGGATAATCAGCGGACCCCGCCACCACGCCCAGCACCCCGCGCGAATACTTGTGGGCCCGGCGGGCAGGGCGCGGGAGGATCCTGGCCATGTCCACGTCTTCGAGCCGGCGCAGCAACGGTTCGGGCAGGTGTTCCTCGATGCCGATCGGCACTACCTCCACCCTGCCGGCAAAGTCAGCGCCCGGGTCGGCCAGCAGGCCCGCCTTGGCGCCGCCGAACGTGACGGTCAGGTCAGCCGGCAGCACAGGCCGGGACACTTCCCCGGTGTCGGCGTCCACGCCGCTGGGAAGGTCGCAGGCCACAACAAAGTTCTTTCCGGCGCCGTCAGCCCTGAGCTCGGCGAGGGCGGCCACGAGGCCGGCAGCACTTCCCCGCAGCCCGCCTTGCGCACCTGTGCCCAGCACGGCATCGATCACGACGTCGGCGCAGGCCGTCTCTGCCGCAAGTTTCCCGGGTGCCGCTTCGGAGAGGCGGCGGACCCGACCGCCGGCGCGCTCAAAGGCAGCCAACGCCAGTGCGTGGGCGGAATCCCCGGTGAGGACCGCCGTCGTGCGCACGCCCCGGGCCGCAAGGAACGAGGCCGCGTACAGCCCGTCCCCGCCGTTGTTGCCCTTGCCGGCGAGCACTGCGACGCTGGCACCGTAAACGCGGCGGCCGCGGGTTTTGAGCTCGGCGATGACCGCGTTGGCCAGGCCGTGGGCGGCGCGCTGCATGAGGGCGTCCCCCAGGCCGGAGGCGAGGAGCGGTTCCTCGGCCTGCCGGACCTGGGTGCCGGTGTAGGCGCTGATCAACGTGTCAGTCCCGTGACGGCCGGAGCCGCTCAGCCTTCGGCCAGGACCGTCGCAGTGGCGATGCCGCCGTCGTGGCTCATGGAGAGGTGCCAGCGCTTGACGCCCTTGACCTCTGCCACGGCCAGCACGGTGCCCTTCACCTGGACGGTGGGCCCGTTGTGGTCCAGGCCGATCCAGCAGTCCTGCCAGTTCATGCCGGCCGGCGCGCCCAGGACCTTGGCCACAGCCTCCTTCGCGGCAAACCGCGCGGCGAGGGACCGGGTGTTCAGTTCCCGCTCAGCCGGAACGAACAGCCGGTCCCGGAGGCCGGGGGTGCGCTCAAGCTGGCGGCCGAACCGCTCGATGTCTACAACGTCTACGCCAATGCCAACAATCATGCGGCTTATTCTACGGTGACGCCCCCGGGCTGCCGCCTATGCCGGGCCGGAGCACATGCTTAAAAGGTGAAGCCCCGGGCTCTGTGCCCGGGGCTTCAGCTCTAAATCAGGTCCAGTTACTCGACGGTGACGCTCTTGGCGAGGTTGCGGGGCTGGTCCACGTCGTAGCCCTTTGCCTGGGCCAGTTCCGCGGCGAAGATCTGCAGCGGGACGGTGGTCAGCAGCGGCATCAGCAGCGTGGGGGTTTCCGGGACGTAGAAAACGTGCTCGGCGTAGGCCTTGACCGCTTCGTCGCCTTCCTCGGCGATGACCAGGGTGCGGGCGCCGCGGGCGCGGACTTCCTGGATGTTGGAGACCACCTTGGCGTGCAGGGAATCGCGGCCGCGCGGGGACGGGACCACCACGAACACCGGCTGGCCTTCATCGATCAGGGCGATCGGGCCGTGCTTGAGCTCACCGGCGGCGAAGCCCTCGGCGTGGATGTACGCGATTTCCTTCAGCTTCAGCGCACCCTCCAGGGCCACGGGGTAGCCCACGTGGCGGCCCAGGAACAGCACCGACTTCTCGTTGGCCATGCTCCGGGCAAGCTCGCGCAGCGGGCCGGCATTGTCCAGGATCTTCTGGATCTTGGCCGGGATCTTGTTCAGGTCCGCAAGGACGTCCTTGATCTGGCCGGAGAAGATGTTCCCGCGCAGCTGCGCCAGGTACAGGCCCAGCAGGTACGCGGCGGTGATCTGGGCCAGGAACGCCTTGGTGGAGGCCACCGCGATCTCCGGGCCGGCGTGCGTGTAGAGCACGGCGTCGGACTCGCGCGGGATGGTTGAGCCGTTGGTGTTGCAGATCGAGATGGTCTTGGCGCCCTGTTCCCGGGCGTAGCGGACGGCCATCAGGGTATCCATGGTTTCCCCGGACTGGCTGATGGACACCACCAGGGTGTTCGCATCCAGGATCGGGTCCCGGTAGCGGAACTCATGCGCGAGCTCCACCTCGGTGGGGATCCGGCACCAGTTCTCGATCGCGTACTTCGCCACCATCCCCGCGTACGCCGCGGTGCCGCAGGCCAGGACGATGATCTTGTTCACCTGCTTCAAAAGCGCCGGATCAATCCGGAGCTCATCCAGGGTCAGCTTGCCCTTGATGTCCGAGCGGCCCAGCAGGGTCTGCGCCACGGCGTCGGGCTGGTCATGGATTTCCTTCTCCATGAACGAGCTGAACCCGCCCTTTTCGGCGGAGGCCGGGTCCCAGTCCACATGGTATTCCTTGCCCGCGGCCGGATTGCCGTAGAAGTCGGTGATCTCCACCGTGTCCGCGGTGATGGTGACAATCTGGTCCTGGCCCAGTTCCACCGCGCGGCGGGTGTAGTCGATGAACCCGGACACGTCCGAGCCGAGGAAGTTCTCCCCCTCACCCAGGCCCACCACCAGGGGCGAGTTGCGGCGGGCGGCCACCACAACGTCGGGCTGGTCAGCGTGGACCGCGAGGAGGGTGAACGCACCCTCAAGGCGCTGGCAGGCGAGCTCCATGGCCCGGGTCAGGCCGCCGTCGGACGCATCCCCGCCAAGCTTGTTCCGGAAAATGTCGCCCAGCAGCGCCGCAGCCACCTCGGTGTCCGTCTCCGACAGGAACGTCACGCCCTTGTCCAACAGCTCCTGCTTGAGCTCGGCAAAGTTTTCGATGATGCCGTTGTGGATCACGGCAAGCCTGCCCTCATCAGCCAGGTGCGGGTGCGCGTTCCGGTCCGTCGGCCCGCCGTGCGTGGCCCAGCGGGTGTGGCCGATCCCGGTCATCGTCTCCGGCAGCGGACGCGCCTCCAGCTCAGCGATCAGGTTGCTCAGCTTCCCGGACTTCTTCCGGGACTCGATCACGCCCTTGGACACCACAGCCACCCCGGCGGAGTCGTAGCCCCGGTACTCCAGGCGGCGCAGCCCCTCAAGGACAACATCCAACGCACTGTGACTTCCGCCGTTACCAGAACGGCCCACATAACCCACGATTCCACACATAGGCTCAAGACTATCGGCAGGGGTGCCCTACCTCTAAACCGGGACACTCTGCCCGGGCGGTTGTGCGTGGCACTCCCAGCCGCTGCCGCCGCGCTCAAATCCGCCTCCATTTCGCTATGTGCCGGGCGAGGGGCAGAATCACTAACGTGACTTTGCAACGCAACGAGGCGAACGGAGAGGGTGTCTCCCCGTTCGTCGAGCTGGACCGGCAGACCTGGTCCCGGCTCGCAGATGAGATGGAACAGCCTCTTAACCAAGAGGACATCGTCCGTCTCCGCGGCCTCGGGGATCCTTTGGACATGAAGGAGATCCGCGAGGTCTACCTTCCCCTGTCGCGGCTCCTGCACCTCTACGTCGAGGCTGCCGGGCAGCTGCACGCCGCCACCACCACGTTCCTGGGCGAGCACACCCAGCGCACGCCGTTTGTGATCGGCGTGGCGGGGTCCGTGGCGGTGGGCAAGTCGACCATTGCGCGCGTGCTCCGGGAGATGCTGCGGCGCTGGCCCGGTACCCCCAACGTGGAACTCATTACGACGGACGGCTTCCTTTATCCGCTGGCCGAACTCAAGCGGCGGCAGCTGCTGGAGCGCAAAGGCTTCCCGGAGTCGTACGACCGGCGGGCCCTGCTGCGTTTTGTGAGTGAGATCAAGAGCGGCGCGGAGGAAGTGCGCGCCCCGTGGTATTCCCACGTGACGTACGACATCGTTCCGGACAAGGAAGTGGTGGTGCGCCGGCCCGATGTCCTGATTGTTGAAGGGCTGAACGTGCTGGCCCCGGCGCGGCCGAGGCACGACGGCCGGCAGGGCCTGGCCTTGAGCGACTTCTTCGACTTCTCCATCTACGTGGATGCCAAGACTTCCTACATCGAGGAATGGTATGTGGACCGGTTCCGCAAGCTGCGGAGCACGGCGTTTGCCCAGCCGGAATCGTACTTCCACCGCTACGCCACGTTGTCCGACGAAGAAGCCGAGGTCACCGCGCGGGAGATCTGGAAGCGCATCAACGAACCCAACCTGGAGGAAAACGTCCTTCCCACCCGGGGCCGTGCCCAGCTGGTGCTGACGAAGGAGGCGGACCACTCGATCCGCCGTATGCTGCTCCGGAAGGTTTAACACAGGTGTGCCACGACTGCTCCCCCGGTGCGGCTGTCCCCCCGGCTGAGGCACCCAGCCGGCGCAGCTTCACCCGCTTCCTCGCAGCCGGCGCCGGACTGATTGTTCTGGCAGCGTGCACGCCGGAGGCACCCGCGGCGGTGGCGCCGTCGTCCGCCTCCCCCACCTCCTCCACGGGCAGTGCACCCGCGCCCGCCCCGGAAAGCACGACGGCGGCGCCCCCCACCGAGGTTGCCGCACCTGCCGCCCCGTCCCCCGCGCCGTCGCCCTCCGCAGCCCTGCCGCGGCAGTTCTCGCTCACAGACCCCGCGAGTCCCTGGCTGGTGGTCAACAAGCACCGCCCCCTGGTCCCGGCCGACTACGTCCCGGCTGATTTGGTGCCGCCCGCCGTCGCAATGACCGCGTCCGGCGAAGCTGCGCTGCTGAACAGCACGACGGCGGCGGCTGCGGAGGCGATGTTCGCCGCTGCCGGGCGGGACGGCGTGGCGATGGTCCTGGCCAGCGGGTACCGCTCGTACGGCACGCAGGTGGGGACCTACAACAACTACGTCTCTGCGCGGGGGCAGGCCGACGCGGACACGGCCAGTGCGCGCCCGGGCTACTCGGAGCACCAGACGGGCTGGGCGTTCGACATCGCCGACGGCGGGGGCGCGTGCAGTTTCCAGCCGTGCTTTGCGGACCAGCCCGCCGCCGTGTGGGCCAAGGCGAACGGGCACCGGTTCGGCTTCGTGGTGCGGTACCCGTGGATGTTCCACGCCGTCACGGGGTACTACTACGAGCCGTGGCACCTGCGGTATATCGGCGTGGAGGCGGCCACGGACATGATTGCGCGCGGGATTTTCACGCTCGAGGAGTACTTCGGCGTGGAGGCGGCGCCGGGCTACCCGTAAGGCAACTGCGCTAGTTTGGTTCCTATGCTGACTGGATTCAAGAACTTCATCATGAAGGGCAACGTCGTTGACCTTGCCGTCGCCGTGGTTATCGGCACCGCCTTCGGCGCGGTGGTGACTGCTTTGGTGAACAAGGTGCTCATGCCGTTCATCGCCGGGCTGACCGGTTCACCCAACTTTGACAGCTTCGCCAAGATTGACTTCAACGGCAACGCCATCGAGTTTGGCGTCCTGCTGACGGCCATCGTCAATTTCCTGTTGATCTCGGCCGCCATCTACTTCGTGGTGGTGATGCCCATGAACCTCATGGTGGAACGCCGCAACCGCAGGCTGGGGATCGGCCAGGACGTTAAAAAGGAGTCCGCGGAAGACCCGCAGATCGCGTTGCTTACCGAAATCCGGGACGCCCTCAAAACCCGCTCTTCCTAGCCACATTCCAGACGAAAGTGGCCCGTTTCCTTTTGGAAACGGGCCACTTCTTGTTATGTCGGTTTGTTACTCGCTGACCAGTTCCAGGGCGAGCTCGGTGCGCACCACCTGGGCCAGGTGTTCGGCGATGGACTGGGCTGTATCTTCGTCGGCTGCCTCCACCATCACGCGCACGACGGGCTCGGTGCCGGAGGGGCGGAGCAGGACGCGGCCAGTCTCGCCGAGGGCGGCCTCTGCCGCCGCCACGGCCTGGGCCAGGACTTCGTTCCTGCCCACCCGTGTGCGGTCAACGCCCTTGACGTTGATGAGCACCTGGGGAAGCTTGGTCATCACGGTGGCCAGTTCCTTGAGCGGCTTTCCGGTCAGGGCGATCTGGGCAGCCAACTGCAGGCCGGTCAGGACGCCGTCGCCCGTGGTGGCATGGTCGGCGAAGATTACGTGCCCGGACTGTTCCCCGCCCAGGTTGAACCCGCCGTCGCGCATTTCCTCCAGGACGTAGCGGTCCCCCACGGCGGTTTCGCGGATGTTGATGCCCGCGTTGCGGAGCGCGATCTTGAGGCCGAGGTTGCTCATGACCGTGGCCACGAGGACGTCGTCCTTGAGTTTGCCGGACTTTTTCAGGGCAACAGCGAGGATGGCCATGATCTGGTCGCCGTCCACCTCGTTGCCCTCGTGGTCCACCGCGAGGCAGCGGTCGGCGTCGCCGTCGTGGGCAATACCGAGGTCGGCCTGGTATTTGACCACCGCTTCCTTGAGCGGGCCAAGATGCGTGGAGCCGACGCCGTCGTTGATGTTGTGACCGTCGGGCTCGGCACCGATGACGACGACGTCCGCGCCGGCGTCCTTGAAGACCTGGGGTGAGCAGCCGCTGGCGGCGCCGTGCGCGCAGTCCAGGACCACTTTGATGCCCTCGAGGGTGTGCGGCAGCGTGCGCAGGAGGTGGACGATGTAGCGGTCCTCGGCGTCGGAGAAGCGTTGGATCCGGCCCACATCAGCGCCGGTGGGCCGCACCGCTTCCTTGGACATCTGCGCCTCGATGGCATTCTCAACGTCGTCCGGCAGTTTCTGGCCGCCGCGGGCGAAGAACTTGATGCCGTTGTCCGGTGCGGGGTTGTGGGAGGCAGAGATCATCACGCCGAAATCTGCGTCCAGGTCAGCGACCAGGTAGGCCGCCGCGGGCGTGGGGAGGACGCCGGCGTCGTAGACGTCCACGCCTGAGCTTGAGAGCCCGGCTTCCACGGCAGCGGCGATGAACTCGCCGCTGGCCCGCGGGTCACGCGCCACCACGGCGCGCGGCCGCGTCCCGTTGGAGTTGCGGTCGTGGCCGAGCACGACGGCGGCCGCCTGGGCCAGCTGCAGCGCCAGCTCAGCAGTCAACAGGCCGTTCGCCAGTCCCCGGACACCATCAGTTCCAAATAATCTAGACACCGGTCAAGTCTAGAGGATGGGTTCGGGCCGGGGCGCGTTGGACGGACTCGCGCGACGTTTCTACTTGTTGGCGGGAGGCCAAGTACCTAGGTGCCATCAGGGCCAATTACTGGGACTACTTGGTTTATTTGGCCGGTACCTGTCTTTGCCCAAAAGCCTCGCCACGGCCATTTCGTCGCCCCTACGATCCATGCATGACACCTAGCTATGGGGGCTTGGCGCTCGAAATTGTTGTACCGGTCTTCAACGAAGAAGCGGTACTCGAAAGCAGCATCACGAGGCTCGCCGAATATCTGACGCACGAAATGCCGTCGGCGTGGAAAATCACGATCGCCGACAATGCAAGCACCGATCGGACTCCGGTGATTGCCGCTCGGCTCAGCGAGCACATGCCGAACGTTGAATACCGACGCCTTGAAGTCAAGGGACGCGGCTACGCCCTCAGGGATGCGTGGGGCGCATCTGAAGCAAAGGTCTTAGCGTACCTGGACGTAGACTTGTCCACCGATCTTGCGGCCTTGCCCCCTTTGGTTGCTCCCTTGCTGTCGGGGCATTCGGACATTTCCATTGGCACCCGGCTGGGGCAAAGCTCCCGGGTAAGCCGGGGACCCAAGCGTGAATTCATATCCAGGTCCTACAATCTTCTGCTGCGCCGGACAATGCAGGTGCGCTTTTCGGATGCGCAGTGTGGATTCAAGGCCATTCGTGCTGACGTAGCCAAGCGCCTCCTGCCGCATGTGGAGGACAACGGCTGGTTCTTCGACACCGAGCTCCTGATAATTGCGGAGCGTTCTGGTCTCCGGATTCACGAAATCCCTGTTGACTGGGTGGACGACCCCGACAGCCGGGTGGATATCAAGCAGACCGCCCTGGATGATCTGAGGGGCATGGTGCGCGTGGCAGGCTCCCTGGTAAAAGGGGTAATTCCCGTCCAAGCGATATACGCCGAACTGGGGCGCCGTCCCATTGTTCCGGAGAGCCGACCAAGCTTCTTCGGCCAGGTCCTTCGCTTCGGCATGGTTGGCGCGGTGTCAACCTTGGCCTTCGCGTTGCTTTACCTGGTTCTGCAGGGTCCCTTTGGGGCGCAGGAAGCAAACTTCTTGTCCCTGCTTATGACGGCCGTGGGCAACACGGCGGCCAACCGCCGGTTCACGTTCGGCATCAGCGGACCGGCGAAGCTGTTCACCCAGCAGTTCCAGGGTTTGATGGTGTTCCTGCTGGCCTGGACAATCACGTCGTCATCCCTGCTGGTTCTGCACGCCGTAAACCCAGATGCAGCACCGAATCTGGAACTGCTGACCCTGACGGCGGCTAATATCTTCGCCACTCTGCTGAGGTTTATCCTCTTGAGGCTCTGGGTGTTTAGGGTGCGGCAAGGAGAACAGGCGGCCGTACGTGGACTGCGTCCTGCCGGGGAACCTGTCCGGTGAGTGTGGCCGAGGCCAGCCGTGCCGCGGCTCCTTCAACGGTCCGTGGCGTCCGCACGCCACTGCCGTGGGAGTACATCGGGCTTGCCGCCCTCCTCACCGCCACAGCAGCAACATTCCTCTGGGGACTGGACAGGAACGGATGGGCCAACCCGTACTACTCCGCCGCAGCACAAGCCGGCTCCCAGGACTGGAAAGCCTTCTTCTATGGCTCCCTCGACGCCGGCAACCTCATCACCGTAGACAAGCCGCCCCTGAGCATCTGGATCATGTCCCTCTCAGTCCGACTCTTCGGACTGAACTCCTGGGCCCTGCTCGTACCCCAAGCACTTATGGGCGTCGCCACCACGTGGCTGATCTACAAAATCATCCGCCGCAGCCACTCCGCCGCACCCGCCCTCCTCGGCGGCCTGATCTACGCGACCACTCCCGTCGTTGTCCTCATGTCCCGGTACAACAACCCCGAACCGCTTATGGGTCTGCTGACCGTCGCAGCGGTCTACTTCGTCATGCGGGCCACCGAAGACAACCGCTGGACCTGGTACCTGCTCGCCGGCACTTCACTCGGACTGGGCTTCATGGCCAAGCAGATCCAAGCCTTCCTACCCATCCCCGCCCTCATTCTCGCCGTCCTGCTCTTCGGCGCGGGAACCATGGCATCCCGGTTCCTCCGGCTCCTCGCTTCGCTCGCCGCACTGGTCATCAGCGGCGGCTGGTGGATGACGATAGTCGAGCTCACACCCGCCGCCAACCGACCTTACGTCGGCGGATCCGCAACCAACAGCATCCTCGAACTCACCCTCGACTACAACGGCCTCGCACGATTCTTGCGTTTCAGCGCTGATCCTCAAACAGCGCCCGCAGCTCCGGGACCTGCCCCAGAGTACGACGGCGGGCTAAGCCGCCTGTTTAACGCAAACTTTGCTCCTGAGGGGGCGTGGCTCCTCTTTGCCGCGGCGACGTGCTCGCTGGCTTTGATACTGCTTTGGCAGCAGGCTGGCGGAAGCCGGACCGCGAAAGCATTGATCACCTGTGCCGTGCTTTGGCTCCTCACCGCCTACGTGGTGTTGAGTTTCATGGGCACCATGACACACACCTACTACGTATTTTCACTCGCGGCGCCGATGGCTGTAGTTGTTGCGTTGGGAACGCAGTTGCTGTGGAGCCAACGGCAGCGGATTGTGCCCCGGTGCTTAGGGGCGGTCCTCCTTGCCGGGACCGGGTACATGGCAATTCGTATTTTCCAATACAGCGATGCTTGGGGGGCCTGGCCCGCTGTTCTGCTTGGCGTAACGCTCCTGGCTGTGGTGGGGTGGCTGTTCCTCCGGCCACGATACTTAGAGCTTCTTGCCTTGGCGATGGTATCTATGGCCTTGGTGCTCGGCCCACTCGCGACAGACGTGATAACGCTATCCAAACCACACTCCGGAACTAATCCCCTTTCAGGACCAGTCGGGAACAATTTGGGCTCCCTATCGGCCCACTTGGACGCCGCCCGCCGAGGTGACCCGCCGCTTGCTAGACATCTGGGATTCGGTGTTGAGCCGTCTCACGAAATCACGTCGCTTCTTCGCGATTCTTCGCCGTCGACATGGGCCGCCGCAACATATACCGCGCAGAACGCAGCACAATATCAGCTCGCGTCCGAACGGCCCGTTATTGCCCTGGGAGGCTGGCTGGGCAACGACCCCGCACCAACGATCGACCAATTTAAAGCGTTCGTGCAGGAAGGAAAGATCACCTACTTCATTTGGCAACAGCCAATCCTTGATGAAGTACCGCTAGGAAGCGACGCCAGGGCCATAACCGACTGGGTTCATTCCAATTTCAAGGGGGAGGTTATCGATGGAGTCACGATCTACGATCTTAGGCAGTAGGGAGGCCTTCCGGCCAAAACAGGGCGTAGTCGCCCGCGGGCGATGGGAAAAATACTGTCTGGCCGGGATTCTGTCACTTGCCGCTATCTCGTATTCCTGGGCCCTTGGAGCAAACGGCTGGGCAAATGCGTACTATTCGGCAGCAGTCCAGTCCGGTCTTCATGATCCCTCTGCATTCTTGTTTGGTTCCGCCGACTGGGGCAATTCCATAACAGTGGACAAGCCTCCCTTGAGCCTTTGGATCATGGGACTCTCTGTCCGCCTTTTCGGGCTGAATACCTGGGCTATGCTGCTCCCACAAGCGGCACTGACGCTTGGCAGTGCCGCGCTCCTTTACACAATGACGCGCCGTCACCTCCCTGCGACAGTCGCCCTACTCTCGACTGCTGTCTTTGCCGCGACACCCATCACCTTGCTGCTCGCCCGCTACAACAATCCTGACCCTCTTATGGTTCTTCTGATGCTCTGCGCACTCCATGCGGGCATCAAAGCGACCGAATCATGCCAGGGCCGCCACTTATATCTCAGTGCAGGATTTCTCTCCCTCGGGTTCATGGCGAAACAACTGCAAGCTTTCCTGGTGCTTCCCTCGATCGTCCTGGTCTTCTGTGTCTTTTCGATTGTGATTTGGCGTGCGCGCCTCTTGTCGCTTGTCGCCGCAGGACTAATGCTCATCTCCGGGTCGCTTGCGTGGCCACTGATAGTGGACATAGTTGATCCAAGACGCCGCCCCTACATAGGCGGTTCCTCGAGCAACAGCATGGTCGAACTGACGTTGGGCTATAACGGCGTCGATCGTGTTCTAAAACGCGAAAATGATCCATGGTCAGCTCTCCTGCCGGAAAGCATGAGAACAGTAGAGACAGACTCCGGATTCTTCCGGCTCTTCAACGGAAACTATGGGCAGGAGATTGGCTGGCTTTTGCTACCGGCGCTGCTGTCAAGTTTGGCAGTTCTCACTTGCGTTGTGAAAAAGAAATACACGAGGGAAAAATCAGTATTTGCTGTAGCCGCAGCATCCTGGCTTTTGCTCACCTACTTGGTACTCAGCTTTATGGGAAGCAGTTTTCACTCCTACTACACCGCGTCCCTGGCCGCGCCTTTGGCACTATGCCTTGGCTTGGGCATGGAACTCGTGCTTGGGAGCGGGAGAACGCTATGGAGCCGTCTTTTTGTTTTCTTAGGCATGCTGATCAGCGCCGTCTTCTCCCATGCCATGTGGCAAATAAGCGATGCCTATCCGCAGTGGATTGGCCAACTATTGCTCTATATTGGCCTATCTGCGAGTGTCCTGGTGCTGATCCCGCCGCCGGCAAAATGGGTCATCCCTGCGGCCTCATGGTTGGTGTTATGCACCCTTATGGTCGGGCCCATATTTTGCTCCGTGATCACAGTGGGTTCTCCCCAAACTGGCTCAAATCCGTTGTCCGGGGGCATCTCCTCCAACCCAAATACGCTGAGTCGGTTTATGGCAGGGGCCAAGTCATTGGATCCGGCATGGGCAACAGGACTCGCCATCGGAAATGCGCCCGGGTCGTCCCTTAAACCCGTGCTTGAAAGCTCCAATTCTTCATGTACGTGGGCTGCGGCGACCTATCCGGGCCAAACTGCAGCCCGCTTCCAACTCGAGACAAACCGTCCGATCATGCCGTTGGGTGGGTTCGCCGCTACCGACCCAAGTCCTACCTTGGAACAATTCCAAGATTGGGTAGCTGGAGGTCGGCTCTGCTACTTGGTAGTTCAACCTGAGCAGCTCAAGGTCCCAGGCAACAGTGCAGAACTATTGGCCATCCATGAGTGGGTGCAGGGCGCATTTGACCCAGAAGTAATAGAAGGATTCACGGTTTATCGCCTGACCCGGGACTAGCCTGTCGGCGCCTACCATCCCACCTGCCGTCCAATTGCACGAAGAAGCCCGCCCCGCCAAAGGCGGGACGGGCTTCTGTGCAGGCGGATTTAGCGCTTGGAGTACTGCTGGGCCTTGCGGGCCTTCTTGAGACCGGCCTTCTTACGCTCGATGACGCGGGCGTCACGGGAGAGGTAACCGGCCTTCTTCAGGGTGGCGCGGTTGTTCTCGACGTCGATCTCGTTCAGGGAACGGGCGATGCCGAGGCGCAGGGCGCCGGCCTGGCCGGAGATGCCGCCGCCGTGGATGCGGGCGATGACGTCGTAGGCGCCTTCGAGATCAAGGATCTTGAAGGGCTCGTTGACGTCCTGCTGGTGCAGCTTGTTCGGGAAGTAGTTGTCCAGCGCACGGCCGTTGATGGTCCACTTGCCGGAGCCGGGGACAACGCGAACGCGTGCAACAGCTTCCTTGCGGCGGCCAACAGCTGCGCCGGCGACGGTCAGTGCCGGGCGCTCCTTCTTCGGCGCAGCAGCGTCGGCTGCTGAGCTTTCAGAGGTGTAGCTGGTCAGGGTTTCCTCAGCCTCAACGGCTTCGGTGGTCTCTTCGTTCTGAGCCACGATTCTCCTTGTATAGATAAGTTGTTTGGTGGCCAGGACTACTGGGCGACCTGGGTGATTTCGAAAGTCTTGGGCTGCTGGGCGGCGTGCGGGTGCTCAGCACCGCGGTACACCTTCAGCTTGCCGAGCTGCTGGGCAGCGAGGGAGTTCTTGGGGAGCATGCCCTTGATGGCCTTCTCCACGGCGCGGACCGGGTTGGACTCCAGGAGTTCCGCGTAGTTGACGGAGGTCAGGCCGCCCGGGTAGCCGGAGTGGCGGTATGCGCGCTTCTGCTCCAGCTTGGCGCCGGTCAGGGCGACCTTCTCAGCGTTGATGATGATGACGAAGTCGCCCATGTCCATGTGGGACGCAAAGGTGGCCTTGTGCTTGCCGCGCAGCAGGATTGCGGTCTGGCTCGCGAGACGACCAAGGACAACGTCTGTGGCGTCAATGACGTGCCACTGGCGGTTGATATCGCCGGGCTTCGGGGTGTACGTACGCACGGTGTTTGCCTCGTTCTTGTTCTGGCGTTCTTGTTTAGGTGTCACTAGCTCGTGCACCTACTATCTGCGCGCTACCGGAACAGAGGTGAGGGCTCTATGTAACCAGTCATCCTTTGCTTCCGAATGTGCACGTTGAGTAGTCATCCTGCAACCGGATTCTCAAGCGGGCACGCACCATCGGAATAGGACACGCACAACGACTACCAAGATTAGCGCGTTAAGGGGTTCAGGGTCAAAATGGGGTAGCCGGACGCTGGTGCGTGCCGAGCCGGATCGATGTTCGCAGGGGGACACAGTGCATTCTTGGGTCAACGATGGGTCCGCTGTGTGGCTTTTCGTCGTCGGAGCCGGCGTGCTTGGCGGCATCCTCTCCCCTGCCGCGGAGGTTGCCATCGCCCGCTTCCTGCCCAGGGCAGGAATCCGCCCCAGCATCCCTGTCCAAATTACGACGGCGGCAATTACCTTCGCAGCGTGCGCGGCCTTTTCCCTTCGCTTGGGAATTACCTTAAGCCTGCCCGCTTTTCTATTCTTGGCGGTTATGGGTACGCAGCTGGGGCGAATTGACGTAGCCCGGCACCTGCTGCCCAACCCACTTGTCTTAACGCTTCTTATTGGCGGCCTCCTCCTGTTAATGCTGCCGGCCCTATTCGATAATCAAGCTGGTGCACTCGGGCGAGCACTTGCTGGCGGCTTGATTTTGTTCTTCGCGTACCTGATTCTGGCGCTGATTTCACCCGCGGGCATCGGGATGGGCGACGTTAAGCTCGCTGCCCCCATAGGCCTCTACCTCGGGTACCTAGGCTGGACCCAGCTTCTCTACGGGGGGCTCCTGGGCTTCATTATCAACGGACTGGTCTCGGCGCTGGCCGCCGGCAGAAACCGCCGGATTACCGGGGCAGAAGTGGCGCACGGTCCATCCATGCTGCTCGCGACCACCGTCGTCGCACTTTTCGTCATCTAGTTAGATTCGGGCTTCATTGCCCGTCCCACTCCGCCGAGGCACGGGGTCCCCCAAGTAGTCGACGTCGGCAAACGGCCGGCTTCTGAGTACAGCGACCTCCATCTGAGTACGGCCACATCCGGCCTGGAAAAAAATTCGAGTACAACTACGCATTGTTGCCCTTCCCCCTCACTGACAATCTTTTCTTAGCGAAGTCCAGCCGCTAAAGAATTATGGGGGCAGCTGGAAATTCGTTGAAATCAAATACACCCTATTTCACCGAATTAAAGGAAATTACAATGACTTCACTTATGGTCTCGATGATGGCATTCGTTGCCGGCGTCAAGGATCGTTTCTCTTCTGAGAAGGGCGCCACCGCGACAGAGTACTCCCTCCTCGTCGCCTTTATCGCCCTCCTCATCATCATTGGCGTCACCGCCTTCGGAACCGCGCTGAACAACTGGTTCTCCACCCTCGGCTCCCGCGTCGGCACCTGGTAAGGACCTGAAATGACTTCACTCATGGTCTCCGTGCTTGCCTTCGTAGCTGGCGTCAAGGAGCGGATCTCTTCGGAAAAGGGCGCTACCGCAACAGAGTATTCGCTGCTCGTTGCGTTTATCGCGCTCCTCATCATCATCGGCGTCACCGCCTTCGGAACGGCCTTGAACAACTGGTTCTCCAGCCTGGGCTCCACCGTCGGCACCTGGTAGTCGAAACCCTCTTGAATGTGCCGCGCGTCGAACCGCGCGGCACATTCAAAAATCCAACCATCCTCGGGGGATCCGTTGAAGAAGATCTTCGTGAAAGACACGGAAAACAAGAGCCGTGGCGCCATCGCGGTGGAGTTTGCTTTAGTCGCTCCCGTGTTGCTGGCGCTCGTTGTCGGCATCGTGGAGTTTGCCAACGCCTACAACGCCCAAATATCTGTCACCCAGGCTGCGCGTGAAGCTGCCCGTGGGATGGCGGTTAAGAACAGTCAAACGGACGCCAAAGCAGCGGCGGTCGCTGGTGCCCCCGGAGTCAACTCGGCAGCGTTCGCGTATTCGTTCAGCCCCGCATCCTGCGCGCCCAACGCTACAGCCAAGGTGACCATCACTTACCCGGCTGCAACGCTAACGGGGCTTTTTGGCAGCTCAGTAACGCTTACCGGCGTAGGAGCGATGAGATGCAACGGATAGTCAAGGACCACAAGGATCACGAGAGGGGAGCTGCCGGGGTCATGGTGGCGGTCATGATGATCGTCCTCATCGGCGCCGGCGCCTTGGCCGTCGATACGGGGCAGATTTACGCCGAACGCGCCCAACTGCAAAACGCAGCGGATGCCGGCGCCCTTGCTGGTGTGGACATCTGTTCCGAAGCCGGGGGCTGCACGCAAGCGGACGCAAATGCGGTGGCCGAGGCCCTTGCCGACAGCAACTCCAACGACAACAAGTCCACGGTTCAGAGCGTGGACCTTTCTGTCCCAGGGGAGGTGACTGTCACCACATCCACGAAGGACGGGACCACGAACGCAGGCTTCCTCACCAAGATGTTTGCCAGCGCCTTAAACGCCCCGGCAGCCACGGTAGGAGCAACGGCCACGGCTAAATGGTTGTACCCAACTAAGGGAATCACGGTCCTCCCCCTGACATTTGCCCCCTGCGAGTTCAAGGATGACGGGCTTCCTCACAAAATTCTGATCCAGGGCGGGGCGCAGGACTGCAATGGCCTCAACCCGTCGAACCAGATCATTCCTGGTGGTTTCGCATGGCTTAATCCCGATGGCTCGACAGGATGCAATGTCACAGCGGAAATCGGCCAATGGAGCAAAACAAGCGCAGGAGCCGCAGTCCCTAATGGATGCATTGACCTCTTCAACCCCTCTCTGAACCCTTCGCTGGCGGGGTCCACAGTGGCACTGCCCGTCTACAAATACACCTGCGATGGAATGCCCGCTGCGCAGTTCGGCACCTGCAACGGCAGTTCCGTCCAGTACTTCATCGAAAAATGGGCCGGCTTCAAAATCCAGGCCTGGAACTTGTCCGGTCAGGCCAAATATGACCCGACCCCAGTGTTCAGCGGAAGCGAGAAAGGCCTTTACGGCACCTTCGTCGGTTACTCCGCAGATCCCAACCTCTTCACCGGAGGAACAACCACACCCACGGGCAACGTCGTTGTCCTGGGGCTGATCAAGTAAGCATCATCAAAGGGGAAGAAAGTGAAAGCACGCCTACTGGGAGGCATCGCCGCGTTGGTTATTGCGATAGCCGGCACAGTCCTTCTGATCACCTATGTACAAAGTGCCGACGCGCGCGCAATGGCAGGAACCGAAACCACCGAGGTACTTGTGGTCCAGGCACCCATTCCAGCGGGAACACCGGTCAGCGAAATAGGCGGGCTGGTGGTAAAAAAGCCGCTGCCAAAGTCCGCGCTGACGAGTGACACAGTCACTGACCTTGCTGATGAAGGAGCCAAAGTCACCGCGGTGTCGCTCGTTCCTGGTGAACAGTTGCTCGCCAGCCGTCTGGTCGAAGCCAACTCGTTCCTTGGTCCTTCCAGGGTTGCGGTCCCCGATGGCATGCAGGAGATCTCGCTCAAACTTCCTATTGAACGTGTTGTGGGCGGAAAAATAACCGCCGGTGACACCGTGGGCATCTTCGTCTCCCTGACGGACTCAACCGGAGAAGGCGCGAACGCCACTCAGTCCGCCGGCACGCAGCTGACATTCCACAAGGTCCTCGTAACCGCCACCCAGTTCAGCAACGGCAGCCCCGCCCAGCCGGACGCAGCGAAGGAAGGGCAGTCTGACGGCAAGCTGAGTTCCGGAGAAAACCAGAGCGACGGCACCTACCTCATCACGGTTGCCCGCAACTCCGTAGAAGCCGAACGGCTCGTATACGCTGCCGAATTCGGAAGGATCTACCTCTCCAAGGAACCCAGCGAAGCCACCGAGGGCAACAACGGTGTTGTGGATAAGACGAAGGTATTCCGATGAGCCGCTTCGTACTGATCACACCCAATACGGATTTTGAACGCCGGGTTCGTATGGCAACAGTCGGCATGCCCGGCTCCCTCCAGTACTTCCAAGCCGATTACCTCCCGCAGGGCCCTGAAGAGGTCCTCAGGCAGCTGCTGGGGGAACCACCCGAGGTATTCGTCCTCGGTCCGGGCCTTCCTGCGGACGACGCTCTGAAGTTCGCCGCCGTCATGGACCTGCAGTATCCGGAGATCAGCATGATCCTGGTGGCCGGTGAGTCCTCGGACGTGGCAATCCAAGCGATGCGCGCCGGAATCCGCGATCTTTTGGATCCAGCAGCGGACGTGGACCATATACGGATCATTGTGGAACGTGCCAGCCTGGCATCAGCAGGTCGCCGGCGCGGTTTGGCGCCAAGCAGCTCCGAGCACCACGAGCATGCCGCCGGCGGACGCATCATCGCTGTCATCTCACCGAAGGGCGGCGTCGGCAAGACAACCGTTGCAACGAACATCGCCATAGGGCTGGGGAAGATTGCACCAATGGGTGTGGTCATCGTCGACCTCGACCTCCAGTTTGGCGACGTTGCGAGCGGGCTGATGCTGGAACCTGAGCACACCATCACGGATGCTGTTGTGGGCGCGGCCAGCCAGGATTCCATGGTTCTCAAGACATACCTGACAGTTCATCCAGGCGGAATCTATGCACTGTGCGCGCCAAAAAACCCCGTCGAAATGGACAGGATTAGTGGAGAAAACGTCAGTCATCTCCTCTCACAGCTCCGCCAGGAATTCCAGTACGTTGTGGTTGACACTGCACCTGGGCTCGGCGAGCACGTTCTGGCCACGCTTGACATGGCCTCCGACGCCGTATGGATCTGCGGAATGGACGTTCCAAGCATCCGCGGCCTTCGCACCGGCAACCAGATTCTTGCGGAGTTGAACCTTCTGCCGGAACGGCGGCACGTGGTGCTCAACATGGCTGACCGCAGAAGCGGACTGACCCTTCAGGACGTCGAAGCAACTATCGGTGCGCCGGTGGATGTCGTACTCCCCCGTTCAAGGACCTTGCCGTTCTCAACCAACAAAGGCATACCGCTGCTCCAGGACGGCACCAGGGACCCCGCAACAAGGGGGCTCCGGCAGCTGGTAGAGCGTTTCAAGCCCAATTGGGAAGAAAGACCACACAAGAAGTTGCATAGAAGGGCGGTTGTCCAGTGAACCTCTCACGCAGGCTTGAAAAGGTACGCGGTACTGAGTCAACCGCGCCAGTAGCGGAAGTCGAGCCGCAAAACGTCTTCGTGCCAGCGATGGGCCCTCTTGAACCGGCCACTCTCGGGCGGATCCATGAGGCGAAATCAGCGGAAATAGCCGAGGTCGTTGAGTTGGCACCCACAGCCGCCGTGGCCAGCGGCGCTCTCAGCGCCCTGAAGGAACGTGCTAGCCAAGCGCTTTACGAGCGCCTGGGCGCGCGCATCACTGACTCGTCGCTTGAGGAGGCAGAGCTCCATCAATATGTCAAAGACGAGCTGAAAATCGTCGTCGACGAGGAGCAGGTCCCCCTCACATCCGCTGAACGGCAGCGGTTGATTCGGGAAATCATCGACGACGTCCTTGGCCACGGGCCCATCCAGCGATTCCTGGATGATCCGTCGGTCACCGAAGTCATGGTGAACCGGTTTGACCAGGTCTACGTGGAGCGCGCCGGCAAACTGACACTCACGGATACCAAGTTCGCTTCCGACGACGCATTGCGTCGCGTCATCGAACGTATCGTCTCCAAGGTTGGCCGCCGTATTGACGAGTCCTCTCCCCTGGTGGACGCACGTTTGGCTGACGGCTCCCGCGTCAACGCAATCATCCCGCCGCTGGCGGTCAACGGACCGGCACTGACCATCCGAAAGTTTGGAGGTGATGCGCTCACCGTACAGAAGCTGATTGGTTTTGGCAGCCTGTCCCCTGAGATGGCAGAACTTCTCCAGGCCTGCGTACTGGCACGAATGAACATCATCGTTTCCGGCGGTACGGGTACAGGCAAAACCACTTTGCTCAACGCACTGTCGTCCTTCATCCCGGCTTCGGACAGGATCGTTACTATTGAGGACGCGGTAGAGCTCCAACTGCAGCAGGACCATGTAGTGAGGTTGGAGAGCCGGCCCGCAAACATCGAGGGCAAGGGCGAGGTTGCCATCCGGGACCTTGTCAGGAACTCGCTGCGCATGCGGCCTGACCGAATCGTTGTAGGCGAAGTCCGCGGCGGCGAATGTCTCGATATGTTGCAGGCCATGAACACCGGGCACGACGGTTCCCTCTCAACGGTCCACGCGAACTCACCCAGGGACGCAATCGCCCGCCTGGAGACTTTGGTTCTGATGGCCGGCATGGATCTGCCGCTCCGAGCAGTAAGGGAACAAGTAGCTTCCGCCGTGAACCTCATCGTCCACATTTCCAGGCTCCGCGACGGAACCCGGAGAGTCACTCACATCACCGAGGTTCAAGGGATGGAGGGGGATATCGTAACCCTTCAGGATGCCTTCGTCTTTGACTACTCGGCCGGGGTAGATGCAAGCGGACGCTTCCTCGGGAAGCCCATTCCTACAGGCGTTCGCCCACGGTTCACTGACCGGTTTATTGAGCTCGGGATCCACGTTTCACCCCACATCTTTGGGGCCGACCCGATCAGGGGTCGATGACAATGGCAGTCGACACTCCTGTCGCGATGTTCATGGCCGGACTGTTCCTGGTCTATGCTGCACTGGCCTTGGTATTCACGGTTGTGTGGAGAGGCTCCGCCGTCCCCCTCTCGCGGAGACGTCCGGACATTGCCCAGCACTCTTCGAGCCTGTCCCGCCTGACCAACCAGGCCGTCGGGGTCCTGAACCGCAGTCTTAAGAAGCGACCCACCGGCCTCTTCAACAGGGAAAAGCTTGAGCAGGCAGGCCTCAATAAGGAGCCGGGAGACTACCTCCTGATGGCGGGAGCCATCACTCTTGCGGCAACGGTGGCTGGCTTCTTCCTCGGCGGTCTCGGCATCAGCATCCTCGCCTTCATCATGGCCCCAGTCCTCCTGTACGTTGCCCTCAACTTGCTTATTTCCCGGCGTCGAAAGACGTTCGACTCCCAAGTACCGGACACGCTTCAAATGTTCTCGGGAGGTCTTCGTGCAGGCCACAGCCTGCTCCGTGCCATCGATGCAGCCGCCCAGGAAAACGATGGTCCAATGGCCGAGGAGCTTAGCCGCATCGTCAACGAAACCAGGATCGGCCGGGACCTGGGCGAGTCCATGGCAGATGTTTCACGCAGGACGGCCAGCGAGGACTTCTATTGGATTGCCCAAGCCATAGAAATTCACCGCGAAGTGGGTGGTGACCTGGCGGAAGTATTGGACCACGTGGGTGACACCATCCGTGACCGGAACCAGGTGAAAGGCCAGGTAAGGGCTCTCAGCGCGGAAGGACGAATCTCCGCCTTGGTTCTCATGGCCTTGCCCATCCTGATGTTCATCGGATTGGTGACGTTCAACCCGACCTACGCGCGGGTGTTCACGACGACCTTCATTGGATTTGTCATGTTGGCCGCCGCGATCGCACTCCTCTCTCTCGGCGGGTTTTGGCTCAGCCGCATCATCAAGCCAAAGTACTAGGGGACACGACATGCAACCCATCGCTCTAGCAGCAATCTTGGCAATTATCGTTCCTATCTCCGGCATGGTCTGGCTGTCCTTCACGGGAGATCGTGCAGGATTGCGTCGAATCAAGGCCAACCTTGGCGGCCGCCCAAGTCAAGCCGTGCAGTCCCTCAACATCAGCCAGCAGGTCACGGATCTGTCAAAGCGCATTACGCCCAAGAGCTACGAAGCCTGGCTGGACAAGCAGCTGGCTGGTGCAGGTCGGCCGAAGCAGTGGCCGCTGACCCGGATTCTCATGGTGAAGCCACTGCTCGCTTTCGCTGGTGCGCTTCTTGGCCTCCTGGTTTTCCTGGGCGCACCCTCGGCCGGCAGGTTCGCCATCGCTGTGGTCATGGTTGCGCTGGCCTACTTCGTTCCCGACCTTCTTATCCGAAACCGGGCCCAAAAGCGGCGGGAGGAGATCCGTCTTGAACTCCCCAACGCCTTGGATCAGATGCTGATCTCCGTCCAGGCAGGGCTGGGTTTTGAATCTGCCATGGGCCGGGCGGGCGAGAACGGCCGGGGCCCATTGGCCGACGAGCTGATCAGGACCCTGCAGGACATCCAGGTGGGACGCTCCCGTAAGGAAGCTTATTTGGCGCTTTCGGAACGAGTCGATGTTCCGTCCGTCCGTACTTTCGTACGGGCCGTCGTGCAGGCCGACACGTACGGCATTGCCATCGCAGGCGTCCTCAAGGCGCAAGCGAAGGACATGAGAATCAAGCGCCGGCAGCTCGCGGAAGAACACGCAATGAAGATGCCGGTCAAGATGCTCTTTCCTCTCATCTTCTTCATCCTGCCTACGCTCTTCATCGTCCTGCTGGGGCCGGCCGTGCTTCAAATCATCTCGGTGTTCTCCTAGGGGAAGTCATGCATCGCCATATCAGCAGAAGCCCCGTTCGGCTTCCAGGGGCGCTCAAGACCCTTCTTGAGGACCAACGTGGCGCCACCGCCACGGAATACGGGATTTTGGTTTCGTTCCTGGCTTTGGCGCTGGTCCTTGGAGTCATGGCTTTCGGTCACGCCTTGAATCTTCACTATCAAAGCCTTACTGCGTCTCTAAGCGCAGCCTTAGGCATCCCTTAGCTCACCGGATGAAAGTACCGCGCCGCCTTGGCGCCCTATAGACCGGACCCCCTCGGCACCCAGAACCGAGGGGGTCCGTTTGTGTGCCCGGGCAACTCCAAACCCAGCGTTAGCGCAGCGAAAACCAAGGATAAGCGCAAGAAAAATACACTGCGTAAAGCCTTCGCGCAGGATGCTCCAAGATCCGGCCGCAGGGCTACCGTCCGTTGCTAACTTGATTTCAGAGCTGGTGCAGGACCAGCTTCCCCCACTCGCTCAGGAGTCTCAAATGCTTTCTCTCTACACCAACATCATGACCCGCCTCCACACCAACGAAAAGGGCGCTACTGCCGTCGAGTACGGCATCATGGTCGGCCTCATTGCAGTTGTCATCATTGTCGCCGTCACCCTTCTGGGCGGCACGTTGGACGATATGTTCACCGAGGTCCAGTGCTCGATCAGCGGCGGGACCTACACGGCCGGCGCAACAGCCGGAGCCGGTACCTGCGGCCCGTAATACCAAGCGCAGCGATTCATATCGCTCTCACCATCCGCGCAGTGGCGGGGGCGCCAAACCCCCCCCCCCCACTCCGTTTTCCTCGCAAGATCACTCCGAAAGGCATCACCCATGTCCAGGGCGTCCGAGCGCGGAGCCGTTGCGGTCGAGTTTGCGATCGTAGCCCCCGTCCTGGTCATGCTGCTTTTGGGCATTGTGGAATTCAGCCGTGCCTACAACGCCCAAGCTTCACTTTCAGCCGCTGCCCGTGAAGGGGTGCGGGTGATGGCGATCACCGGCAACCAAACGACAGCCAAGTCAGCAGCAAAGACCACAGCTGTTTCTCTAAAGCCCGGGTTACAGGACGCCAACATAGTCTTTGGGACGCCATGCCCCTCAACGGTCAGCACCGGGACCAGCCCCCAGGCCACCATTACCATCACCTATTCCCTATCCACGCTGACCGGAATAGCAGGACCGTTCACCTTGACCGGCAAGGGAGCCATGCTATGCGGCGGCTAGCACCAACGACGAAGAATAACGACGGCGAACGCGGCGCCGTGAGCGTGATCGTCGCCATTACGCTGGTGGTTCTTTTGGGCTTCGGCGCCATGGCCGTGGACGTGGCCATGATGTATTCAGAACGCGCTCAACTCCGGAATGGAGCAGACGCAGCTGCCTTGTCCGTGGCCCAAAAGTGCGCGAAGAACGCCGGCGACGTCGACTGCTCGAACACCTCCTCTCTGGCAAAGAGCCTCGCGAACCGCAATGCGAATGACGGCCTGAGCAATATCAAGTCGATAGTGCTCAACAAGACCACCCGTACGGTGACGGCCACCGTTGGTTCTCAGGAAGCCGGCCACACCCCGAACGAAGTGTCCCTTTTCCTTGCCCGTGCACTCGGCTTCAACTCCGCCGAGGTCAACGCCCCGTCCACAGTCGGTTGGGGCAGCCCAGCAAAGGGACCGACCGTCTTTCCAATCACCGTCTCCATCTGTCAGGTCCGGGGCAAGGCAGGAGTGATGCAGCTCTTGCAGCTGCATGGAAAGAACGCAAATGCGGACTGTAATTATGGGCCCTCGGGTGCTGCGGTGGAAGGCGGCTTTGGCGGCCTCAAACAGGACCCGGGTCAGTGCGGTGCTTTGATCGATATCGCCCTCAGCACCGCCGGCGGTGATACAGGCAATAACGCTCCGCCCAATTGCGAGGCCCTCCTCAACGGTTGGGCGGCTGATATGAACGCCGGCAAAGACGTGATAGTCCTGTTGCCTGTCTTCAACTCCGTCACTGGCACCGGTACCGGCGCGGTCTACGGGCTGACCACCTTCGCCGCGTTCAAAGTTGCCGGGTGGAAAGTTGGCAACACCGGGCTTCCATATACTTTCCGCAACCGAGCACCGGACGTTCCGGCCGCGTTGGAGTGCCGGGAGCCCTGCCGGGGAATTATCGGAAGCTTCGTCCAATACGTCTCCCTCGCGAAGGGCTACACCTTGGGTGACGTCAACCCTGATGGTGCAACCGTCGTCGAACTCCGTTAATCCGAGCACGCCCCGCCCATGATCTTTGAAATATCCAGGAGCATTCAGTGAAGTCTCGTTTGTTGGCCGGTGTGGTGGCGGTTCTGCTTGCCATCGTCGGTGCGGTCATTGTGGTGACCTACGCCCAGGGTGCAGACCAGCGGGCCGTCGCCAACCTCGACCCTGTGGGCGTCCTCGTGGTCAACAAAGCGGTGCCCGCCGGCTCCTCCGTCGAAACTTTGAAGGCCTCCGTGGCGCTTCAGCAGTTGCCTGGCACCGCCGTCGCAAAAACCGCCCTGAATACCTTGGATGGATCGGCGGGTAAGGTCACTTCCGCGGACCTTGTCCCCGGCGAGCAGCTCGTTGCAGAGCGGCTGGTATCCCCCGAGGAACTGAAGACCTCCGGCTCCGTACCCGTGCCGGCAGGGCTGCAGGAAGTCTCGTTCCAGCTTGAGCCCCAGCGCGTTGTGGGCGGGCGCCTGGCTCCCGGCGACACTGTGGGCATCTTCATCTCCCTGCCCAACGGCGGCCTCGAGGCGAAGCCGGACAAGGAAACTGTCCAGCTCGCGATCCACAAGGCCCTGGTGACGGCAGTCCAGCGCGCGCCGGAAGCATCGGCGGCAAAGCCTTCCGCCGCCGCAACCGATCCCGCCCAGCCGGACCCTCAGGACGTCAACCTGCCCACGGGCATGCTGATGGTCACGGTGGCCGTCAACGATGTGAACTCAAACAAGATCGTTTTCGCCGCGGAGTACGCTTCCCTCTGGCTCAGCCGCGAACCAGTCGACGCCCAGGACAGCGGGCCGCGCGTCATGACCCGGCAGGACCTGTACAAGTGAGCCGCTTCGTCCTTATCACCCCTGACACCGACTTCGACGCCCGATTACGGCAAGCCGTTGCAGGTGGCCTACACGGTGGAGTGCAGACGTTCTTCACCAGCCTGCTGCCCGCTGACCCGCACCAGCTTTTCGCGAGCCTGGACCAGGAACAGCCTGAGGTCCTGATTTTGGGTCCCGAGGTTCCCTTGGACGAAGCACTTCTGTTCGCCACCGTTTTGAACGTCAGTTTCCCGGAGCTCAGCGTCGTTATGGCGGCTTCTCCTGGGCCCGATTTCCTGCTGCAGGCCATGCGGGCAGGCATCAAGGACATCGCATCCCCCGATGCAGACGCCGCCCAGCTGCGCGTCCTGCTGGAACGTGCCAGCCAGTCCTTCGCCAGCCGCCACCGGACACTCGCACCCCAGCAGGCGGCCGAGAGCAACAAGGGACTGGTGATCGGTGTTTTCTCGCCCAAAGGCGGCGTGGGCAAAACCACCATAGCCACCAATATTGCCATTGGGCTGGGGAAGATCGCCCCCATGAGCGTTGTCATTGTGGACCTCGACCTCCAGTTCGGGGATGTCGCTTCAGGGCTCTACCTGGACCCGGAGCACACAGTGACGGACGCTGTGTCTCCGGCCGCCAGCCAGGATTCCCTGGTCCTCAAGGCTTTCCTCACGGTGCATCCAAGCAGCATCTATGCCCTTTGCGCTCCCCCGACCCCGGTCGACGCGGACGAGATCACGCCGGACCAGATCGGCCGGCTCATCGAACAGCTGTCACAGCAGTTCCAGTACGTGGTGGTGGACACCGCGCCGGGGCTGCCCGAGATTGGGTTGGCAGCCATGGAAAAGTGCACCGATGTGGTCTGGGTCAGCGGCATGGATATCCCGAGCGTGCGCGGCCTTCGTTCCGGATTGGATATCCTGCGCCAGCTGGACATCAGCCCCGATACCCGCCATGTGGTGCTGAACATGGCCGACTCCAAGACCGGCCTCACCGTCCAGGACCTGGAATCAACCATCGGGGCGCCCATTGACGTGAGCATCCCGCGATCCCGTGCGGTTGCCCTGTCCACAAACCGGGGAATCCCGGTGCTCCAGGAGCCGGTAAAAGACCCGGCCGTCAAGGGCCTTAACCATCTCGTGGAGCGATTCAACCCCGCGTGGCGGGCAAAATCCCAGCGCAAACTGCATCGAAGGGTAGTGGTCTAGATGAAACTTTCAGAGCGCATCAACGCCGCACAGGCGAAATCCCAGCCGTCTGCCAAGCCATCCTCCGCCAAAGCCTCAGCTCCCACGCGCGACGTTCCGCGTCCCGAGGTTCCCGCCCAACGGGTGCAGTGGCTGGAACAGTCCCGAGAAAAGCGGACGTCGGCGGCACCGGCTGCCGCCGACATCGTCGTACCCACAGCACTCTTTGATGAGCCGAAGCCGAAACTTCAGCAATCCGTCGACGTCTTCGCAGCACTTAAGCAACGGGCCGCGACGGCCTTGTTCGAACATATGGGCGCCCGGTTCAATGACTCCGCCATAACGGAACAAGAATTGAAGTCTTCGGCACGCGACGAGCTTACGCGGATCATCGACGCTGAGCAGGTGCCACTGTCGCCTGAGGAGCGGACTCGATTGGTCCAGGACGTGGCCGATGACGTTTTGGGCTATGGCCCGCTTCAGCGGTTGCTCGATGATCCAGCGGTTACGGAAATCATGGTCAACCGCATGGACCAGATCTACGTCGAACGGAAGGGTCACCTCACGCTCGCGGACACCCGCTTCAGTTCCGAAGAGCACCTTCGCAAGGTTATTGAACGCATTGTGTCCAAGGTGGGCCGCCGAATCGACGAGTCCTCTCCCTTGGTGGATGCGCGCCTCGAGGACGGTTCGCGTGTCAACGCCGTCATTCCGCCCCTGGCGGTGGGTGGCTCGTCGTTGACCATCCGTAAATTCAGCAAGACGCCGCTGACCGTCCGCAACCTGATCGATTTCGGCACCTTGACTCCGGAGATGGCGGAGCTACTTAACGCCTGTGTCAAGGCCAAACTCAACATCATCGTGTCCGGCGGTACGGGAACCGGCAAAACCACACTGCTTAATGTGCTGTCCTCCTTCCTGCCCGCGGATGAGCGCATCGTCACCATTGAGGACGCGGTGGAACTTCAGATCCAGCAGGACCACGTCGTCCGGCTGGAAAGTCGTCCCCCGAACACCGAGGGCAAGGGTGAAGTCACCATCCGCGAACTGCTCCGGAACTCCCTGCGTATGCGCCCTGACCGCATCGTGGTGGGCGAGGTCCGCGGCGGCGAGTCATTGGACATGCTTCAGGCAATGAACACCGGCCACGACGGTTCACTTTCCACCGTGCACTCCAACTCGCCCCGCGATGCCGTAGCGCGCCTGGAGACCCTCGTCCTCATGGCAGGCATGGACCTTCCGCTGCGCGCCATCCGCGAACAAATCGCCTCCGCGGTGAACCTGATTGTCCAGATCTCACGTCTCCGGGACGGCTCGCGCCGCATCACCCACGTGACCGAGGTCCAGGGCATGGAAGGAGACATCGTGACCCTGCAGGATGCATTTGTGTTCGATTACTCCGCCGGCGTCGACCAGCACGGCCGCTTCCTCGGCAAGCCCGTGGCCACCGGCATCCGGCCACGCTTCATCGACCGTTTCGAGGACCTCGGCATCCACGTATCGCCATCCGTTTTCGCCACCCCGGCAGGTGCGGCTCCTGCTGGTGCAAACCCAACTGGCACCGGAAAGGGATAGGACCGCATGTTGATCATCATCGGAGCTACCCTGCTGTTCCTCGCCCCCATCATGGTGGGCGTGGCGCTGGTGCTGCCTCGGACTCCTGACATCGCGCTCGAAAGGCGCCGGCCCTTCCAGGCTGATCCGCCGTCGAACCTTACCCGTCTGGCCGACATGACGGTTGGTGCCCTGGACCGGTTCCTGGCAACCCGAAATGTCCGGCTCTACAACCGCGACGCTCTTGAAAACGCCGGCGTCCGTTTCAGCCAGGCCGAGTACATGGTGCTGGTCATCGCTGGCGCCGTCGTCGGAGTATTAGTGGGGCTGGTGATCGGCGTACCTGCGATCTCCGTCCTGCTGTTTATCCTGGCGCCTTTTATTGGCCACCGTGTACTGGGATTCCTGGCAGGCAAGCGGCGGACGAAGTTCGACAGCCAGCTTGGCGACACCCTTCAGCTTCTCTCCGGAGGCCTGCGTGCGGGACACAGCATCCTCCGCGCCATTGATGCAGCGGCAGCGGAATCACAGAGCCCCACGTCCGAGGAGATGCGAAGGGTCATCACCGAGACAAGCCTGGGCCGCGATCTGCTGGCCTCCCTTATTGATACATCGGAGCGTATGCGCAACGAGGACTTCGTGTGGATTGCCCAGGCTATCCAAATCAACAGGGAGGTGGGTGGCAACCTAGCGGAAGTGCTGGACCAGGTCGGCGAAACCATCCGCGAGCGCGCCGAGATCAAGGGTCACATCAAGTCCCTTGCAGCAGAGGGAAAGTTCTCCGCCTACATCCTTATCGCGATGCCGTTTGGCATTGTGTTGATGCTGATGTCCGTAAACCCCTCCTATATGAACTCGATGTTCTCCCATCCGCTCGGCTGGATCATGATCGGAGCATCTGCAGTGCTCATGACGATCGGCAGCCTGTGGATGCGCAAAATCATCGATCTGAAGTTCTGAGGTCCCGATGAGTCCCATGGTGTTGTTTTCGCTGATACTGGTCTCCATGCCTGTCGGCTACCTGGCCTGGTCCGTTCTCTCCGTAGACCGCAGGGGCCGAATGGCCACGGTGGCCATCCTCAACCGCGGACGGATCGTTCCTGAAGCCGCTGAGAATAAATCATCCGGCCTACTGGCAGGGTTCGGTTACCGCCTGACACCGCCTCCCTACGTACGGAAACTGGACCGCTTGCTGTCGCTCGCGGGCCGGCCCGTTTCCATGCCGCTGGAAAAAGTTCTTGCCGGCAAGATTGCCCTCGGTATAGCCGGGGCCTTCTTCGGGCTCTATCTCGCTGCCATTGGCACCACACCCATCATGAAACTTGCCGGACTCTTCGTATTGTTCCTGGGCTACTTCATCCCTGACCTCCTGTTGTACAGCAAGGGCCAGGAACGCCAGAAAGCCATGCAGCTGGAACTGGCCAACACGCTGGACCAGATGCTGATCTCTGTGGAGGCCGGGCTGGGTTTTGAAGGGGCTATGGCCCGCGCCGGCGAAAATGGCAAGGGCCCGCTGGCCGAGGAACTGGTCCGCACGCTGCAGGACATGCAGGTGGGCCGCAGCCGCCGCGAGTCCTACCTCGCCCTGGCGGAGAGGACCAGCATCCCGGAGCTGCGCAGTTTTGTGCAGGCCGTGGTCCAGGCGGACACCTACGGCATCGCGATCAGCCGGGTGCTCCGGGTCCAGGCAAAGGTGATGCGCGTAAAGCGGCGCCAGCGTGCGGAGGAAAAGGCGATGAAGCTTCCCGTGATGATCCTGTTCCCGCTGCTCTTCTTCATTTTCCCGGTCCTGTTCATCGCCATTCTTGGACCGGCCGTCATCAATACCGTGATGACCTTCAGCGGTCAGTAGGGCGCCACGACCCCCCGTCTCAAAGGATCCGCTCAAGGTTTCCACAGGATCACCCGAAATAGGACAACGGAAGAATTACAGGAAGTAGCCTTGAACAATGCACAGTCAAGATCCCGGTTCCGGCAGCGAGGCCGCCGCTGCGGGCTCCCTGCCGTCCGGGGTCGCTTCGGCCGCAGGAACCCCACTCTCACCAGAAGCGGTCGAGCTCTTGCCGCTCGTTGACGCAGCTGTCCTCGAAGAGCTCGAAGACGAGCTCGCCGGCTCCGGCCTGGCCCGGCGCTTCGCCCGCGACTACGCTGCCATGTGGGACGAGCGCTACACACGGCTGGCTGCAGCCGTGGAGAACCAGGACAGGGCCTCGGCCCTGGACGCCGTGATCAGCCTGAAGATCACGTCAGCCATGGTGGGCGGGCTCCGGCTGGCCAAACTTGCCGAACTGCTGGAAGCGGTGATCCGCAGGGGTGACTTCCGCCGGGGCCAGGTGCTGATGGTGCGGGTGGCTGAGGACGGCGGGCAAACGGTGTCCGAGCTCCAGGCCAACTACATCCTGGAAAACGACTGAGTCCAACCTAACCCTCGGGGGGCCTGCTGGGCGCCAGTCGGTAGCCCACGCCGCGGACTGTCTGCAGCCAGCGCGGGGACACCTGGTCCTCCTTGAGCTTGCGGCGCAGGTTGCCCACGTGGACTTCGACGGCGCGTTCGTCCGCCTCGCTGATGTACGTGTCATGGTCATAGAACTCGCCGCGCACGGCCCGGACCAGGTCAGCCCGGGTGCACACTGCACCGCCGCCGCGCAGCAGCACATGCAGTAAATCGAACTCGCTGCGGGTGAGCCCCAGCGGTTGACCTTTGATCTCCACCGTACGGGTGCGGTGGTTCAAGGTAAGTCCATTGTGGTGCAGGACGGCGGAGTCGTGGGTCCGCGGGACGGCGGCCGGCGCGGGAGGTGCTCCCCAGGCGGACCCGGCGGACTTCTGCCCTTGGATTTCGTGCCGAGGCCTGCGCATCATGGCTGCTACGCGGGCCCGCAGTTCCCTGGGCCGGAAAGGCTTGGCGATGTAGTCGTCCGCACCCGCATTGAGTGCGGACAGCAGGTCCGGCTCCTCTGTCCTGCCGGTCAGCATCACCACGTAGGCGTTACTGAAATGTCGGATCCGCCGCAGAACTTCAAAACCGTCAATATCGGGAAGCCCGATATCCAGCGTCACAACATTTGCCTGCTTGTCGCGGACCACTTCCACGCCGGCCCGTCCGTCTGCCGCTGTATGCACTTCAAACCCTGCCTGCGTCAACACTCCTTCTAAAAGGTTGCGCACGTCGGCATCGTCTTCAATTACCACAGCCACGCCAAGTTCGTCCATTGATATCCCCATGCCAGGCGGACATGGCCCCCCATCAGCCCAGCGCCAATGCCATATCCGCTCCAACCATTTATACGCTACTCGTAACCTCTACTGACCACATCTACTTCCCCATTCATTTCGGAAAGTCAATTATCATGACAAGACATGTGGATTACGAGCCGAAAGGATGGGCCGCGGTGACCCGCGCGGAAATGCATTACAGCTGTGAATGCTCCATCTTCGGGACAGTTCCAGAAACGGTGGTCGATCATGGCTGAGCACTTGTTCCAGCGTGGACCTATACGGTTCTTCCGCGGTCTCGGACCCCGGGCCCAGGTGGTGCTGTGCCAGCTTCCGCTGACGCTGATTGTTGCCGGCCTTGCGGCGGCTACGCCCTTTGCATGGCCAGCATTGCTGCACAGTCCGCTCTATATGGCCGGAATCCTGCTCCATGGGATCCTCTTCCTGGGCTGTTTCCTGGTGCCGTGGGAGCGCCTGGGCCACCGGTCCTATCTGTTTGTCCCCGTCCTGGACTTCGCGGCCATCGGGTTTCTGCGCAACGGCGCCGCCCCGCTCCTGCCTGGGCTCGCTGTCCTGGTGGTCTTTCCGGTGATCTGGCTTTCCGCCTCAGGAATGCTCACACGCACCAGCCTGGTGCTGAGCTTTGTTGGCCCAATGTTCATCATGATTCCCCCAATTGCGGGACGTTTCCCCAACCTGAACGCCACGGACATCACCACCGTTGTCCTCTTTCCCCTCATGATGCTCTCGGTATCGCTCGCCATCCGGTTTGCCAGTATCCACGTCCGTCTCCAGCAGCGTGAACTCGCGGAGAAGGACAGGGAGCTCCGGACACTGCTGCGCGAAAGCCGGGAACGGGAAAAGCTGCTCCAGACGGTCCTGGACGCCACCGACGTCGGAATTGCCGCCGTCGACCGTTCCGGCCGCTTCCTCGTCTCCAACGACCGGCAGCGGAACTTCCGCCGGGCCACCGGCGCTGACGATGCCGCCCCGGGGCAGGGCCACCAGCTGATCTTCGGCCAGGACAGGCGGACCCTGCTGCCGCCGGAAAAGCGTCCCATCAGCCGGGCCATCGCAGGTGAGTCCTTCGCTGACTACCTGGTGTGGGCCGGTGAGGGAGCAGAACAGCGCGCCGTGTCCACGGCCGCCCGGCCCCTGGTCAGCGAGGACGGCAGCTTCAACGGTGCGGTGGTGGTCTACAGCGATGTCACCGGCTGGGTGGAAGCACTCGCCGCCAACCAGGAACTCGTCACGAACGTCTCCCACGAGTTCAAGTCGCCCCTGAATTCCATCATCGGAAACATCGACCTTGTCCTGGATGACGCCGGCGCTGAACTGCCGCCACAGGTGGCCCAGCGCCTGCTGGTGGTCCAGCGGAACGCGGAACGGCTGGTTGCCCTGGTGTCCGACCTGACGGCCACCGCCTCCACGGCCCTGAACGTGCACCCCAAGCGGACAGACCTGGCCAGCCTGGTGGAAACCAGCCTGGGCTCCGCACAGGCCCAGGCCGAGCGGGCCCATATCCAGCTCAGGGCCGACGTTCCCTCGCCTCTCTGGGCCTACGCCGACCCGCTGCGCATCGGCCAGGCGCTGGACAACCTCGTCTCCAACGCCATCAAGTACTCCCCCGACGGCGGGACGGTCAGCGTCAGCGCCAGCTTCAGTGAGGAGTGGGTCCGGCTCAGCGTCAGCGACACTGGAATGGGGATGAGCCGGGAAGACACCGCGAGGGTCTTCAAGCGCTTCTTCCGGACGGAATCTGCACGGAAAGCGGCCATAGCCGGCGCCGGGCTTGGCCTGTCCATTACCAAGATGATCGTGGAGGGCCACGGCGGCAGCATCACCTGTGAGAGCGGCCAGGGCAAGGGCAGCACGTTCACGCTGACACTACCGGCGGACGGGCCCCCGCCGTCGTTCTAGGGAATCGATTGCTCCGTAGATGCCGTTTTGACGGCTCAAAACGGCATCTACGGAGCAACCGATGGGTTCAGTGCTCCCGGAGCGCCCTTGTCAGTTCCGCACGGGCCAGCAGCTCGTCGTCGGACGGGTAGGCCACTTCCTCCAGCACCAGCGGGTGCGGCGCGGCGAGCACGGACTTGGCGTCCCGCTTCCTGGCCAGCAGGCGCTCGTGCAGCCAGCCCGGTTCCTCAACGCCCTCCCCCACGTACAGGGCAGAGCCGACCAGGGCGCGCACCATGTTGTGGCAAAAAGCGTCGGCCTGGACGGTGGCCACGATGACGCCGTCTTCGGCCCGCGTGAACTCGAAGCGCTGGAGCTCGCGGATAGTGGTTGCACCCTCCCGCGGCTTGCAGAAGGACAGGAAGTTCTGTAGCCCCAGGAGCTTGGAGGCACCCTCGTTGAGCAGGTCCACGTCCAGCGGGTTCTTATGCCACAGGGTGGAGTACCGGCCCAGCGGGTCCCACAGGGCGGGACCGTCCGCGATGCGGTAGCTGTAGCGCCGCCACAGGGCCGAGAAACGGGCGTCAAAGCCTTCGGGTGCCAGGGTAATCCTGTGCACCTCCACGGCGCCGGTGAGGTCCCCGAGCACCCGGCTCAGGGCGCCGCGGATCCTGCGGAGCATGGCGACGGCGGGATCCAGTTCGTGCCCGCGCGGCAGTCCCCGCCACTCGGCTTCCGTGAGGTCCAGGTGGACAACCTGGCCGCGTGCGTGCACTCCCGCGTCCGTCCGGCCCGCAACGGTGACGCGGACCGGCCGCCGTACCAGCAGGTGCAGGGCCTCCTCGAGGACCCCCTGGACGGTGCGGAGGCCAGGCTGCAGTGCCCACCCGCTGAAAGGGCCGCCGTCGTACGACAAATCAAGCCGGACACGCAAAAACCCGCCGCCCCCCAATACGGGGGCCGCGGGTTTTTGGTCGTTCATAGACTCAAGTCTATGCGAAGGAAGTCAGCGAATTACTTCGCGTCCTTTTCCTCGGCTGCGGGAGCCTCGGGGGCTTCCTCAGCGGCCGGAGCCTCTTCGGTTGCAGCCTCTTCAGCCGGAGCCTCAGCAGCGTCGGCTTCAACAGCCTCTGCCTCGGGAGCCTCTTCTGCAACGGGTGCAGCAGCGGCTTCCTTCTTGTCAGCGTCGCGCTTCGCAGCGGAGGTAGCCTCGGCTACAACAGCCTGCTTGGCGGAAACCGGCTCGAGGACGAGCTCGATGACAGCCATGGGAGCGTTGTCGCCCTTGCGGTTGCCGATCTTGGTGATGCGGGTGTAGCCGCCGTCGCGGTTCTCCACAGCCTGGGCGATGTCGGTGAACAGCTCGTGGACGACGCCCTTGTTGCTGATCAGGCCGAGGACCCGGCGGCGGGAAGCGAGGTCGCCACGCTTGGCGAAGGTGACCAGGCGCTCTGCGTACGGCTTCAGGCGCTTGGCCTTGGTCACCGTGGTGGTGATCCGCTTGTGCTCGAACAGGGATGCTGCCAGGTTCGCGAGCATGAGGCGCTCGTGAGCCGGGCCGCCTCCGAGGCGCGGACCCTTAGTGGGGGTAGGCATAATTGTTTCTCCTCAAATGGAAGCCGTGGGCGCTGCACACCGTGGTGCCTGCCCGCCGGCCAAGGTCTGGTTTAGAGTTCGTCGTCGCCGAAGGCGGCGTCGTCCTCTTCGATTGCTGCGGCGCGTGCTGCGAGGTCAAAACCGGGAGGCGAGTCCTTGAGGGACAGGCCCAGTTCAACCAGCTTTGCCTTGACCTCGTCAATGGACTTGGCACCGAAGTTGCGGATGTCCATCAGGTCAGCCTCGGAGCGGGCAACGAGTTCACCCACGGTGTGGATGCCCTCACGCTTGAGGCAGTTGTAGGAACGGACGGTGAGGTCCAGATCCTCGATCGGCAGTGCCATGTCGGCTGCCAGGGCAGCGTCGGTGGGCGACGGGCCGATCTCGATACCTTCAGCTGCGGTGTTCAGCTCACGTGCCAGACCGAAGAGCTCCACCAGGGTGGTGCCTGCGGAAGCAACAGCATCGCGCGGGGCGATGGCCTGCTTGGTCTCGACGTCGACAATCAGCTTGTCGAAGTCGGTGCGCTGCTCAACACGGGTTGCTTCCACGCGGAAAGTAACCTTCAGCACCGGCGAGTAGATGGAGTCGACCGGGATGCGGCCGATCTCTGCATCGCCGGACTTGTTCTGAGCTGCCGAAACGTAGCCGCGGCCGCGCTCGATGGTCAGTTCGAGTTCGAACTTGCCCTTCGAGTTCAGCGTGGCGATGTGCAGATCCGGGTTGTGGAATTCGACGCCGGCCGGCGGAGCGATGTCCGCGGCGGTGACGACTCCGGGGCCCTGCTTGCGCAGGTATGCAACAACCGGCTCATCGTGCTCGGAGGAGACCGAGAGGCTCTTGATGTTCAGGATGATCTCAGTGACATCTTCCTTGACACCCGGAACCGTGGTGAACTCGTGCAGCACGCCATCGATCCGGATGCTGGTTACGGCAGCACCGGGGATGGAGGAGAGCAGGGTACGGCGGAGGGAGTTTCCGAGGGTGTAGCCGAAGCCCGGTTCCAGCGGTTCAATGATGAAACGCGAACGGTTTTCGGAGACTACCTCTTCGGAGAGGGTGGGGCGCTGTGCAATGAGCACTTAGGTTTCCTTTCGGCGAGCATCCGCTATATGACGCAACACAGGTGGTGGAAATTCGGTCTGAAGACTTAACGCGCTGGGCTTGCCCGGACCGTCGACGGTCCGGGCAAGCTCAAACGGCGGAAAAGCCTTAGACGCGGCGGCGCTTCGGCGGGCGGCAGCCGTTGTGCGCAGCGGGGGTGACGTCCTGGATGGAGCCAACCTCGAGGCCGGCGGCCTGGAGCGAACGGATCGCGGTCTCGCGTCCGGAGCCCGGGCCCTTGACGAAAACGTCTACCTTGCGCATGCCGTGCTCCTGCGCACGCTTGGCAGCAGCTTCGGCGGCCATCTGGGCTGCGAACGGGGTGGACTTACGCGAGCCCTTGAAGCCAACCTCACCTGAGGAAGCCCAAGAGATAACAGCGCCGTTCGGGTCCGTGATGGAAACGATGGTGTTGTTAAAAGTGCTCTTGATGTGCGCCTGGCCCAGCGCGATATTCTTCTTGTCCTTCTTACGCGGCTTGCGAACCGCGCCACGAGTCTTCGGGGGCATTTTTTCTCCTACAGAAAGTTATCGGGGGAAAGTCCGTTAGTCCCGGCGGGGATTTTAACGGGCCTTCTTCTTGCCGGCGACGGTACGCTTCGGGCCCTTGCGGGTACGTGCGTTGGTCTTCGTACGCTGTCCGCGTACGGGCAGGCCCTTGCGGTGGCGCAGGCCTTCGTAGCTGCCGATTTCAACCTTGCGGCGGATATCTGCTGCTACTTCGCGGCGAAGGTCACCCTCAACCTTGTAGTTGCCTTCAATGTAGTCACGCAGCTCAACCAGCTGGGCGTCAGTCAGGTCCTTGACGCGAACGTCAGCGCTGATGCCCGTGGCAGCCAGGGTTTCGTGTGCACGGGTCTTGCCCACGCCGTAGATGTAAGTAAGCGCAATTTCCAGCCGCTTTTCGCGGGGAATGTCTACGCCAGCGAGACGAGCCATAGTGGCAGTACTCCTTGATAAACCGGAGGTCCTAGGCAGTACACCCGCACGTTCTGTGCGGCCCCAGCCTCCGACCGGGGGTTAGCTGTCCGGACTCTTTCGAGCTCAATGTTCCAGATCAGCTTGTGCTGCCTTTTATTTACTTGCGTGGGTTAGCAACCCAGGATTTCCCGATGAAGGGAAATTAGCCCTGGCGCTGCTTGTGGCGCGGGTTCTCGCAGATCACCATGACCCGGCCATTACGGCGGATCACTTTGCACTTTTCGCAGATCTGCTTGACGCTCGGCTTGACCTTCATGGCATTCCTTTGCGTGTAACAGTTGGTCAACTGGAGCGGCGCTCAGCTCGCGCTGAAGCCGCCCAGCAATTTACTTGTAGCGGTAGACGATACGACCACGGGTGAGGTCGTACGGGCTCAGCTCCACCACTACGCGGTCCTCTGGGAGGATTCGGATGTAGTGCTGACGCATCTTTCCAGAGATGTGTGCCAGAACGATGTGCTTGTTGGTGAGCTCAACGCGAAACATCGCGTTAGGCAGCGCCTCGGTCACAACGCCTTCGATCTCAATGACCCCGTCCTTCTTGGCCATACCCTCCGCTAACTGTTGTTGCCGCAGCCCTGCCGGATTGCACCGGGCATGGCCACGAACGTTTTGGTTGGATCGATTGCCGGCTCCAGACCCAAAAGGGCGTGGCAGTCCAGACAACCAACAAACAACACTACGCCACTTTGCAGCGAAAGTTAAATCCAGCCATGCTAGCGCATCCCGCCGCCGTACGCACCATATTCCCCCGCCGGAGTGCTCACGGCCCGGGCACTGGCTACGCCGTCGAGGATGGCCAAACGTACGACGTCGGCTGCCGCACTCTGCAGGGTGATGAGGCTGAGCCGCCGGGCAGCTTCGTCCGAACGATCGAGTGCCGCAGCCTGGGTGGCCAGGCAAAATACAGTGTCCCCGTCAGCCAGGGTGTGGCTTGGATTCAGGGCCCTTGCTATCCCGGCGTGCGCCGCCGAAGCAGTTCGCTTGCACTCGGCAACATCGAGCACCGCATTGGTGGCGACAACAACGAGGGTGGTGTTCAGCGGGGCGTCTGCATCATGGCGATTGGGCTTTTCGAACCCAAAGGGGAGTCCCAACGCATTGACGATGGCAAGGGCGCCGACAACTATGCCGTTGTCCAGCGTGATGGAGGCCGTGCCTGCGCCGCCTTTGAACTGTCCCCTGCCGATGAGGGCCCCGGTGCCGGCACCCACGTTGCCGCGCCCGACGTCGTGCCCTTCCGTTTGCGACGCAGCGGCGGCTGTTGCCGCGTAGCCCATGTCCGCCGTCGGACGTGCGGAGAAGTCCCCGCCCCTGCCCAGGTCGAAGATCGCGGCGGCCGGCACGATAGGGACTACTCCCCCGGGCACCGGGAACCCGCGGCCGTTCTCCTCGCACCAGCGCTGGGCGCCGGCGGCGGAGGCTAGGCCGTACGCGCTGCCGCCGGTGAGGACCACGGCGTCGACGGCGCTGACCAGGGTGGTGGGGTCCAGGGCGTCCGTCTCATGGGTGGCCGGTCCGCCTCCCTGGACATCCACCGAACCCACCGTGCCCGGCGGCGGGAGGACCACCGTCACCCCGGTCAGCCAGCCGTCGTCGGACTTTTGCGCGTGGCCAACCCGGATCCCGGGGACATCGGTGATCGCTCCCATGGCATCCATTCTGCCCTTTTGACCAGCAAACTGATGAATACGGCGGGTCCCTGACTTTCAAACAAAGTTTGTGCAAGACTGCAGGCAGCACAGCGTTAACAGGCAATGAAGCCTCGTATAACAGTCCCCCTCACGAGGGCATTCGTAGCTTTCCGCCTACTGACTTTGTGGTGAAGTAATGGCTAGACTCCCCCGACCACGGCCGGCCACGAGCAGGCACGAATCCCGTGAGAGACCGCATGACCCGTCAACTCGCACCCCATCCGTCCACCGATCCCACGAAGCCCGGACCCGCCGCCGCCCCTGGACGCCGGCGCTGGACGCAGCGAACCCGGCGTGACTTCTTCGTGTTCCTTGCCCTCGCTTTGCCCAACCTGGTGCTGATCGCCGTCTTCACATACAGGCCGTTGGTCAGCAACATCTACTACTCCACGCTGGACTGGACCCTGGGGTCGCCCTCAGCCACGGTGGTGGGCATCAATAACTACGTCACCTTCTTCACCAGCGACGACGCCTCCAAGGTACTGGGCACCACGGCGATCTTCACTGCAGTCACGGTGGGCGGATCCATGATCCTGGGGCTGCTCATCGCCCTGGCGCTGAATGCGAAAGTCCCGGGAACCACCTTCGCCCGTTCAGCGGTATTCGCTCCCTACGTCCTGTCCGGCGTGGGCGTGGGCCTGGTGTGGCTCTTCATTTTCGATCCCGGCTACGGCGTCCTGGCCTGGCTGCTCCGTGGCATCGGCCAGCAGAGCCCGCAGTGGATCAATGACCCGCAGCTTTCCCTGGTCATGGTCATCCTCGTCTACGTCTGGAAGAACCTGGGGTACTGCGCGGTGGTCTACCTGGCCGGGCTGCAGTCCCTGCCACAGGATGTCATGGAGGCGGCGTCCCTGGATGGCGCGAACGGGTTCCGGCGGTTCATCAGCATGTCGTTGCCGCTCCTGTCCCCCACCACGTTCTTCCTGCTGATCACCACCATGCTGTCCTCGCTGCAGGCCTTCGACCTGATCCGCATCATGACCCCGTTGGGAACCGGTACCAGCACCCTGATCTACGAGGCGTACCTCCAGGCGTTTGGTGCCTTCAACCGCGCAGGCTATTCGGCGGCCATCTCGGTGGTCCTGTTCGCGATCCTCCTGGTGATCACCGTGTTCCAACTGCGTTTCGTGGAGCGGAAGGTGCACTACTCGTGAGCTCCCTGTCACCGGTCAACCCGGACCCCACCGTCCCGGCAACGCAGGAAGCCGAACCACTTCTTCCCCGCGATCGGCCCTTCTCGCGGCGCAACCTGGCGCAAGCCGTCCTCGGCGGCTACGTCCCGCTGGTCCTGGCAACCCTGGTGGTCTTCCTGCCGCTGCTCTGGATGGTGCTCAGCTCATTCAAGCAGCCTGGTGAGATCATCACCATGGACCTGAAGATCCTGCCGGAAAGCCTCAATCTGCAGAACTACCAGATCGCGATGACCACTGTGCCCTTCGGCCAGTTCTTCCTGAACAGCACCATCGTCACGGTGACGGGCGCCAGCGTGAAAGTCATCCTTGCCATCCTGACGGCCTACGCCCTGGTCTTCGTGCGCTTCCCGTTCAAGAACGCGATTTTCGTCCTGATCCTGGTGGCCCTTATGGTGCCGCCCCAGGTGTCCATCCTGCCCAACTACATCCTGATCTCGGGAATGGGCGGAAAGAACACCCTGTGGGGCATCATCCTCCCGGGCCTCGGAACCGCCTTCGGAACCTTCCTCCTGCGCCAGCACTTCCTCACACTGCCCGCCTCCATCCTTGAGTCGGCGGAAATCGATGGCGCCGGCCACTGGCGCCGCCTCTGGCGGATCGTGGTGCCGGTCTCCGTTCCCTCCATCGCCACGGTGGCACTCGTGACCATTGTCAGCGAGTGGAACGAGTACATCTGGCCGCTGATCATCACGGACCGTCCCGACACCATGACCCTGCCGGTGGGCCTGACACTGCTCCAGAACTCCGAGGGCAACGCCTCCGGATGGGGCATCCTCATGGCCGGCGCCGTCCTGGTCATCGTCCCCATCCTTATCGTTTTCGCAACCCTCCAGCGTTACATCGTCGCCGGGCTCACCCAGGGCAGCGTCACCGGGTAAGCCCGTGCCGCCGTCGTTCGTCACAGAAGAAGCACCCCACTCCTCAATGCGGCACCCAATGAAAGGACCTGCACATGACACAGCACCTCGATCGGAGGCACTTCCTGGGACTCGCCGGGGTCACGGCGTCGGCCGCTGCCCTGGCAGCCTGCGGCGGCCCGTCCACGAGCGGCACGCCCAAGGCCAGCGAAGCCGCGGAACTCGACTTCAGTGGAGTGAAACCGGCCGCGAAAATCGACTTCTGGTCCAACCACCCCGGTAAGTCGCAGGACGTCGAAAAGGCCATTATTGAGAAGTTCCACGCCAAGTTCCCGGACATCCGGGTCAACCTGGTCACAGCCGGCGCGAACTACGAGGAAATCGCGCAGAAGTTCCAGACCTCGCAGGCGGCAAAATCCGGCCTCCCGGGCGTCGTGGTCCTCTCCGATGTCTGGTGGTTCCGCTACTTCACCAACGGCAGCATCATCCCGGTGGACGCCCTCGTCAAGCAGCTGGACATCAAGCTGGACGATTTCCGGAAGTCACTCGTGGACGACTACAAGTACAACGACAAGCAATGGGCGCTCCCCTACGGGCGTTCAACTCCCCTGTTCTATTACAACAAGGACCACTTCAAGGCGGCCGGGCTGCCGGACCGGGCACCCAAAACCTGGCAGGAGTTCGGCGAGTGGGCGCCCAAGCTGAAGGCCAGCTCAGGCGCGCAGTACGCCTACATCTATCCTGCGCTGGCGGGCTACGCGGGGTGGACCCTGCAAAACAACCTCTGGGGCTGGGGTGGCTCCTGGTCCAAGGAATGGGAGATCACCTGCGATTCGCCTGAATCCATCGAAGCGCTGCAGTGGGCCCAGGACTCCATCTACAAGAACGGATGGGCCGGCGTCTCCTCCAAGGAAGCTGCGGACGACTTCTCCGCCGGGCTGACCTCGTCCACGATCTCCTCCACCGGATCCCTCCTTGGCGTGCTGAAGTCCGCGCCGTTCAATGTGGGTGTGGGCTTCCTTCCCGGCGGACCGAAGGCCGAGACCAACGTCTGCCCCACCGGCGGCGCAGGGCTGGGCATCCCCAGCGGCATCACCAAGGAAGAGCAGCTGGCAGCCGGCACGTTCATCAAGTTCATGACCGAGCCGGAAAACAGCGCAGCCTTCTCGGCTGCCACCGGCTACATGCCCACCCGCGAGTCGGCGGACATGAAGGCGGTCCTGGCCCGGACGCCGCAGATCCAGACTGCCGTGGACCAGCTGGCTGTTACGCGGGTCCAGGACAATGCCCGCGTGTTCCTCCCGGGTGCTGACCAGGAACTGGCCAAGGCGGCCGCAGCGATCCTTACCCAGCAGGCGGACGTCAAGTCCACCATGACCAGCCTGAAGAAGACGCTGGAGGGCATCTACGAAAAGGACGTCAAGCCGAAGCTCGGTTGAGTTTCTCCTTAAGGACGAAGCGCCGGCTGACGTTGTGGAATCACAACGGCAGCCGGCGCTTCTGCCTGGGCAGGAAGGCCGCGGGGCTACGGGACCGGCACCGGGGTGACCCCGAGGGGCACCAGGTGCTCCGCGCCGCCGTCGGGCGCTGACAGCACCCAGATGCCCTTCTCATGGACAGCCACTGAGTGCTCCCACTGGCAGGAGCGCTGGCCGTCCGTGGTCACCACGGTCCAGTCGTCCTCAAGGACAGCGGTGTCGATGCCGCCGCGCACCAGCATGGGCTCGATCGCGAGGCAGAGGCCGGGCCGGATCTTGGGTCCACGGTGGCTGGTGCGGTAGTTCAGCACATCCGGGGCCATGTGCATTTCCGAGCCGATGCCGTGGCCTACGTAATCTTCGAGGATCCCCAACGGCTTGCCGGGGACTGCGGAAACGTAGTCGTCGATGGCGGCCCCGATGTCACCCACATGCTTGCCGGTGGCCAGTGCCGCGATTCCGCGCCACATGGCTGCATTGGTCACGTCAGACAGGCGCTGGTCCTCCGGATCGGCGGTGCCCACGATGACGGTCCTGGCGGAGTCGGAGTGCCAGCCGTTCACGATTGCGCCGCCGTCGATCGAGATGATGTCCCCGTCCTTGAGCACGCGGCTGCCGGGGATGCCGTGCACCACTTCCTCGTTGACTGAGGTGCAGATGGTGGCCGGAAAGCCGTGGTAGCCGAGGAAGTTCGACTTTGCGCCGGCCTCGTTCAGCACGGCGGCGAAGACGTCGTCCAGGTGCTTGGTGGTCACTCCGGGCACGGCCGCGGCAACGGCAGCGTCAAGCGCGCGGCTCAGGACCAGGCCTGCCTCGTGCATGATGCGCATCTGGGCATTGGTCTTGTATTCGATGCGGGGCTGGCCAAAGGCCATGGTGTTCCTTCTTTCAAATGGCTGAGGCTCCTCCCGGATGACGGGAGGAGCCTCGGATAACTGCCGCCTGGATCAGGCTGCCTGCGCTGCCTTGATGGCCTGCATCACGCGGTCGGTGACCTCGTCGATGGGGCCGATGCCGTCCACCTGGGTGAGGATGCCGCGCTCGGCGTACTTGGCCACCACGGCTTCGGTCTGCTCGTGGTACAGGTCAAGGCGGTGGCGGATGACGGCTTCGTTGTCGTCGCTCCGGCCCGTTTCCTTGGCCCGGCCGAGCAGCCGGTGCACCAGTTCCTCATCGTCGGCAGTCAGCTGCAGGACGACGTCGAGCTTTTCCTCACCCTTGGCGAGGATCTCGTCCAGGTAGTCCACCTGGGCGGTGGTGCGGGGGTAGCCGTCCAGCAGGAAGCCGTTTTCGACGTCGGACTCGCTGAGCCGGTCCCGCACCATCTTGTTGGTCACGCTGTCCGGAACGAAGTCGCCGTTGTCCATGTACTTCTTGGCCTCGATGCCAAGCGGCGTTTCGCCCTTCACGTTTGCACGGAAGATGTCGCCGGTGGAGATGGCCACAACGCCGAGGCGTTCTGAAATCCGTTCCGCCTGCGTTCCTTTTCCGGAGCCCGGAGGCCCAATAATCAGCATTCTCGTCATCGCAAAAGCCCTTCGTAGTGACGTTGTTGTAGCTGTGCGTCAATCTGCTTGACGGTCTCCAGACCCACGCCCACCATGATCAGGATCGAGGTGCCACCGAACGGGAAGTTCTGGTTCGCGTTGATCAGTACCAGTGCAACCAGCGGAATCAGCGCCACGAAGCCCAGGTACATGGCTCCTGGCAGGGTGATCCTGGAGAGCACGTACTGCAGATAGTCAGCGGTCGGCTTACCCGCGCGGATACCCGGGATAAAGCCGCCGTACTTCTTCATGTTGTCCGAGACCTCTTCAGGGTTGAAGGTGATCGCGACATAGAAGTAGGTAAAGAACACGATCATGGCGAAGTACAGCACCATGTAGATCGGGTGGTCCCCGCGTGTCAGGTTGTTGTTGATCCATTCAACCCACGGCTGGAGCTGCTCGCCCTGCTTGGGCTGGTTGAACTGCGCAACCAGGCCCGGCAGGTACAGCATGGAGGACGCGAAGATCACCGGGATGACACCGGCCATGTTGACCTTGATGGGGATGTAGGTGCTGGTGCCGCCCACGGTCCGGCGGCCGATCATCCGCTTCGCGTACTGAACAGGAACGCGGCGCTGCGATTGCTCAACGAAGACCACCAGGGCCACGGTGAGCAGGCCCACGGCAAGGACGATAAAGAAGGTGCCGGGACCCTGCGAGGTCCAGATGGCGCCCAGGGAGGTGGGGAAGGTGGCAGCAATGGACGTAAAGATCAGCAGCGACATGCCGTTGCCCACGCCCTTCTCGGTCACGAGTTCGCCCATCCACATGATCAGGCCGGTGCCGGCCGTCAGGGTGATGATGATCAGGATGGTGGTGATCACGCTGCTGTCGGGAATGATCTGCAGGTTGCATCCGGGCAGCAGCTGGCCGGAACGCGCCAGCGACACCAGGGTGGTGGCGTTGAGCAGGCCCAGTGCGATGGTGAGGTAGCGCGTGTACTGGGTCAGTTTCGACTGGCCGGACGCGCCTTCCTCGTACAGTTCCTGGAACCGGGGAATGACCACCCGGAGCAACTGGACGATGATGCTTGCCGTGATGTACGGCATGATACCCAGGGCGAAGATGGACACCTGCAGCAGGGCTCCGCCGCTGAACAGGTTCACGAGCTGGTACAGCCCGCCTGCCGTCTGACCGCCCTGCAAGCATTGCTGCACGTTCTGGTAGTTCACACCAGGCGAGGGAATGAAGGCACCCAAGCGGAAGATGGTGATGATTCCCAGCGTGAACAACAACTTGCGTCGCAGATCAGGCGTGCGAAAGGCCCGGCCAAATGCGCTAAGCAAGCGTCCTCCTGTGGTGTCTATAAGAGTGGTGTGATGGGGATCGATGAATCCCAACAACCGAGTCTAACGGGTGTATGCGCCCTGCGAACAATCCGCGGAAGCGGCGCTGCGCCGGATGGCGGCGAAAAAACGCCGGGCGGATGGAAAAAACTCCCGGTCCCGGGGCCGTAGCCCCGGGACCGGGAGTTCAACAACGGGCTTGGCACCCACCGGCTCTAGAGAGCGGTGGTGCTTCCGCCTGCTGCGGCAATCTTTTCAGCGGCGCTGGCCGAGAATGCGTGGGCGGTGACGTCAACCTTGACGGTGATGTCGCCGGTGCCCAGCACCTTGACGGGCTGGTTCTTGCGAACGGCACCCTTTTCGACCAGGTTCTCCACGGTGACTGCGCCACCTTCGGGGAACAGCTCGTTGAGCTTGTCCAGGTTTACAACCTGGTACTCGACCCGGAACGGGTTCTTGAAGCCGCGCAGCTTGGGCAGGCGCATGTGCAGCGGCAACTGGCCGCCGGCAAAGCCAGCCTTGATCTGGTAGCGGGCTGCAGTACCCTTCGTGCCACGGCCAGCGGTCTTACCCTTGGATGCTTCACCACGACCAACACGGGTCTTGGCGGTCTTGGCACCCGGGGCGGGACGCAGGTGGTGAACCTTCAGGGCGTTCTGCTTCTCAGCAGCCTGTGCCTTATCAGCAGTGTTCTCTGCCATTTACTTCGCCTCCTCTACCTTTACCAGGTGCGGAACCGTGTTGAGCATTCCAACGGTCACGGCATCGGCGGTGCGGACAACAGTCTGTCCGATCCGCTTCAGGCCGAGGGACCGCAGGGTGTCGCGCTGGTTCTGCTTGCCGCCAATGGCGGACTTGATCTGAGTGATCTCCAACTGCGCGTCGGAGGGAATCAGGTTCTTAGCCATGACTAGGCACCTGCCTTCATGTTCAGAAGGGCCTTCACCAGTGCCGGCGGAGCGATCTCGTCGAGGGGCAGGCCGCGGCGTGCTGCCACTGCTGCCGGCTCTTCGAGGCGCTTCAGGGCGTCAACAGTCGCGTGAACGATGTTGATGGCGTTGGAGGAACCGAGCGACTTGGAGAGGATGTCGTGGATGCCCACGCACTCCAGTACTGCACGGACCGGGCCACCGGCGATAACACCGGTACCGGCGGAGGCCGGTCGCAGCATTACGACGCCTGCGGCAGCCTCACCCTGAACGCGGTGCGGGATGGTGCTGCCAACGCGGGGAACGCGGAAGAAGGACTTCTTAGCTTCTTCTACGCCCTTTGCGATTGCGGCAGGAACTTCCTTAGCCTTGCCGTAGCCAACGCCGACCATACCGTTGCCGTCACCGACGACGACCAGGGCGGTGAAGCTGAAGCGACGACCACCCTTGACCACCTTGGAAACGCGGTTGATGGTGACGACGCGCTCTACGAACTGGCTCTTCTCGGCTTCACGGCCGCCATCGCGGCCGCCACGGCCACCACGGTCGCCGCGGCCCTGGCCACGGTCGCCACGCTCGCCGCGACGAGCGCCACCACGGCGGTCATCGGCAGCTGCGGGGGCAGTGGTCTCAGTGGCAGCTACGGCTTCAGTAGCCTTCTGATCTGCAGACACAGTGTCCTTTTCCTTGTTTGCTTCCGTCACAGTGACAGCCCACCTTCACGTGCACCGTCAGCGACGGCGGCGATCCGGCCGTGGTACTTGTTACCACCGCGGTCGAAGACAACAGCTTCGATACCGGCAGCCTTGGCACGCTCTGCGACGAGTTCGCCAACGCGCTTGGCCTTGGCAGTCTTGTCGCCGTCGAATGCACGAAGGTCGGCTTCCAGAGTGGAGGCGCTCGCTACGGTCTGGCCCTTGGTGTCATCGACAACCTGGACGAATACGTGGCGTGCGGAACGGTTGACGACCAGACGCGGACGTACAGCCGTACCGGAGATGCGCTTACGGATACGAAGCTGGCGGCGGCTGCGCGAAGCAGACTTGCTCTTGTTCGTACGCTTCTTGTTAATTGAGATGGCCATGGTTACTTACCAGCCTTTCCGACCTTGCGGCGGATGACTTCGCCGGCGTAACGGATGCCCTTGCCCTTGTAGGGGTCCGGCTTCCGCAGCTTGCGAATGTTGGCAGCAACCTCGCCGACCTGCTGCTTGTTGATACCTGAAACAGAGAGCTTGGTCGGGGTCTCAACTGCAAAGGTGATGCCCTCCGGTGCGGAGACATTGACCGGGTGGCTGAAACCGAGAGCGAACTCAAGGTCAGATCCCTTGGCCTGAACGCGGTAACCGGTACCGACGATTTCAAGCTTCTTCTCGTAGCCCTTGGTGACGCCCTCGATCATGTTGGAGATCAGGGTGCGGGTCAGGCCGTGGAGTGAACGGGAGGCGCGCTCGTCGTTCGGGCGGGCGACAGTCAGGGTGTCTGCATCCAGGGTGACCTCGATCGGGCTGGCCACAGTGTGGTTCAGCTCGCCTTTGGATCCCTTGACGCTGACGACAGAGCCGTCAACCTTGACCTCAACGCCGGCAGGAACGGTGATGGGGAGACGTCCAATACGTGACATTATTCTCTTCCTTTCCCGTTACCAGACGTACGCGAGGACTTCGCCGCCCACGCCCTTCTTGCCGGCCTGCTTGTCAGTCAGGAGGCCGGAAGAGGTGGACAGGATTGCGACACCCAGGCCACCGAGCACGTGCGGCAGGTTGGTGGACTTTGCGTAAACACGCAGGCCCGGCTTGGAGATACGGCGAACACCAGCGATTGAACGCTCGCGGTTCGGTCCGAACTTGAGCTCGATGGTCAGCTTCTTGCCAACCTCAGCGTCCTCTTCCTTCCAGCCGGCGATGAAACCTTCGGCCTTGAGGATGTCGGCGACGCGTGCCTTGAGCTTGCTGTACGGCATGGTCACGGTGTCGTGGTATGCCGAGTTTGCATTGCGCAGACGTGTAAGCATGTCTGCGACAGGATCTGTCATTGTCATGGTGGGCTCTTGCCCTTCCTCGTAACGGTTTCCGCGGCGCAGCTTCCCTGACCGGAGTCAGGGCCGTGCCGCCGGACCTTTTACGTAGTTAGATTAGTCTTCGGCCTTGAACGGGAAACCAAGCGCCTTGAGCAGCGCACGGCCTTCGTCATCGGTCTTGGCAGTGGTAACAACCGTGATGTCCATACCGCGGACGCGGTCGATCTTGTCCTGGTCGATTTCGTGGAACATAACCTGCTCGGTCAGACCGAAGGTGTAGTTGCCGTTGCCATCGAACTGCTTGCCGCTCAGTCCGCGGAAGTCGCGGATACGGGGCAGTGCCAGGGTGACAAGACGATCCAGGAATTCCCACATGCGGTCGCCACGCAGGGTAGCGTGCGCACCGATGGGCATGCCTTCGCGCAGCTTGAACTGTGCGATCGACTTGCGGGCCTTGGTTACCTGCGGCTTCTGGCCGGTGATCTGGGTGAGGTCGCGGACAGCGCCGTCGATCAGCTTGGAGTCCTTGGCGGCATCTCCAACACCCATGTTCACAACGACCTTCACGAGGCGGGGAACCTGGTTGACGTTCTCGTACTTGAATTCCTCAATGAGCGTGCTCTTGATGGATTCGGCGTACTTGGTCTTCAGACGAGGAACGATCTTCGTTGCCGGAGTCTCGAGAGTCTCAGTCATTAGATGTCCTTCCCTGAGCTCTTGGCCACGCGGATGCGGACTTCGCGCTGCTTGCCGTTACGCTCAACGGTCTCAGTGCGGAAGCCGACGCGGGTGGGCTTCTTGGTGGACGGGTCAACCAGAGCCACGTTGGAGATGTGGATCGGGGCTTCAACAACCTCGATGCCACCGGTCTTGGTGCCGCGCTGCGACTGACCGACCTTGGTGTGCTTGGTTACGCGGTTAACGCCTTCAACCAACACGCGGTTGGTGTCGGTGAAAACACGCAGGACCTTGCCCTGCTTGCCGCGGTCGCCGCCGCGCTCAGCCTTGGCGCCAGTGATGACCTGAACGAGGTCACCCTTCTTGATCTTAGAAGCCATGGACTAGAGCACCTCCGGAGCCAGAGAAACGATCTTCATGAACTTCTTGTCACGGAGTTCACGACCAACCGGTCCGAAGATACGGGTACCGCGGGGGTCACCGTCGCCCTTCAGGATCACAGCTGCGTTCTCGTCAAACTTGATGTAGGAACCATCCGCACGGCGGCGTTCCTTCTTGGTACGGACGATGACTGCCTTGACAACATCGCCCTTCTTTACGTTGCCGCCCGGGATTGCATCCTTGACGGTGGCGACAATGACGTCACCGATGCCTGCGTAGCGACGGCCAGATCCACCGAGAACGCGAATGGTAAGGATTTCCTTAGCACCCGTGTTGTCGGCGACCTTGAGTCGCGACTCCTGCTGAATCACTATTTACTCCTTGCGTCGCGCCGGTTCTCAGACCGAAAATCTTCCTACGGAATGAGCCTTGCGGAACGGTTGATCGGGGTGTCTCTTGACCTGCCTGGATTTTGCCAGACCAGGCCTAAACTCCCGTGCCAGAAGCAGTTGCTCCCATCCGGTCCAGGACTGCTCCTGGGCGCAAGGGGGCACTATGCCGTGGCACGCTTGTTTACGAGGTTGATGACGGCGCACGAAAGGCGCCATACAAACTCAAAATCTTAGCACAGTTCCGGCCAGTCCCCATATCACCGCCGGCGCTCCCCCGCAAGGCGGACGACGCCGTTACGCACCGCAGCCTGACGGCCCACCCCCGGCGCCGCTCCCCGCCGTCGGACGCTCTCTCACTTAATGCGCCTTTTCGGTCATCGCTCTCTCACTGTCCTCAGGAAAGTGAGAGAGCATCGGCCAAAAACCGACGTTAAGTGAGAGAGCGTCGGGGGGCACGACGGCGCCATGCGCAGAATTCTTTCGGCGCACCTTGCGTGCCACTCCCCCGCGAAGCCGCAGCGCCGCCGTCGTGCGGTCACCACGCGTGCACGCCGTTAAAGCGGAAACCCCCGCTCCCAGGGGAGCAGGGGTTTCCGGTTACCGAAGCAGCAGGTGCTACTTGGCCTTCTCGAGGATTTCCACGAGCCGCCAGTTCTTGGTGGCGGACAGCGGGCGGGTCTCGGCGATAACAACGAGGTCGCCGATGCCGGCGGTGTTGTTCTCGTCGTGAGCCTTGACCTTGGAGGTACGGCGGATGACCTTGCCGTACAGGGCGTGCTTCACACGGTCTTCAACCTGGACAACGATGGTCTTTTCCATCTTGTCAGAGACCACGTAGCCGCGACGCGTCTTGCGGTAACCGCGCTGCTCAGCCGTGGCTGCGGTAGCAGTTTCCGTCACGTTCTCGTCCTTTTCACTCACTTGGCATCCTCCTCGGTCTCAACCGTTTCAGCCGGCTCGGCCTTCTTGGTTGCGGCCTTCTTGGACTTCTTCTCTTCCTTGGCTTCCACAACCGGTGCGGCAACCTCGGCACGAATGCCCAGCTCGCGCTCACGGAGAACGGTGTAGATGCGGGCGATGTCCTTCTTTACCGCGCGCAGACGACCGTGGTTCTCCAGCTGTCCGGTGGCGGACTGGAAACGCAGGTTGAACAGCTCTTCCTTGGCCTTGCGGAGTTCTTCAACGAGACGCTCGTTGTCGAAACCGTCCAGCTGTGCGGGAGCCAGATCCTTGGATCCTACTGCCATTTCTATTCACCACCTTCGCGACGCAGAATGCGTGCCTTCAACGGGAGCTTGTGGATTGCCAGGCGCAGTGCCTCGCGGGCTACCGATTCCTCGACACCGGAGATCTCGAAGAGAACCCGGCCCGGCTTGACGTTTGCGACCCACCATTCCGGTGAACCCTTACCGGAACCCATGCGGGTTTCGGCAGGCTTCTTGGTCAGGGGACGGTCCGGGTAGATGTTGATCCAGACCTTACCGCCACGCTTGATGTGGCGGGTCATCGCGATACGGGCAGACTCGATCTGACGGTTGGTGACGTATGCCGGGCTCAGGGCCTGGATGCCGTACTCACCGAAGGAGACCTTGGTGCCGCCCGTAGCAGCGCCGGAACGACCCGGGTGGTGCTGCTTACGGTGCTTGACTCGACGTGGGATAAGCATTTAAGCCTGTCCTCCTTCTACAGCCTGTGCCGGTGCGGCAGCAGCTGCCTCAGCTGCCGGAGCCTCGGCAGCAGGAGCTGCGTCAGCGGCCGGGCGGTCGTTGCGACGGCGGCGGTCGCCACGGTCAGCGCCACCCGGGCGGCCCGGACGGTCGCTGGCACCGCGGCCACGGGACGGGGCGGAAGCGGCCTGCTGGGCCAGTTCCTTGGCGGTGACGTCACCCTTGTAGATCCAGACCTTCACGCCGATGCGGCCGAAGGTGGTCTTGGCTTCGTAGAAGCCGTAGTCGATGTTCGCGCGGAGGGTGTGCAGGGGCACACGGCCTTCGCGGTAGAACTCCGAGCGGGACATTTCAGCGCCACCCAGTCGACCGGAGCAGGCGATACGGATGCCCTTGGCACCTGCACGCTGCGCAGACTGCATGGCCTTCTTCATTGCGCGGCGGAACGCCACACGTGAAGTCAGCTGCTCAGCAACGCCCTGGGCAACAAGCTGGGCTTCCATCTCGGGGTTCTTGACCTCGAGGATGTTCAGCTGGACCTGCTTGCCGGTGAGCTTTTCGAGCTCGCCGCGGATGCGGTCTGCTTCTGCTCCACGGCGACCGATGACGATGCCGGGACGGGCCGTGTGGATGTCCACGCGGACGCGGTCACGGGTGCGCTCGATCTCAACCTTGGCGATACCGGCGCGCTCCATGCCCGTGGACATGAGCTGGCGGATGCGGATGTCTTCGCGAACGAAGTCCTTGTACCGCTGGCCGGCCTTGGTGCTGTCAGCGAACCAGTGCGATACGTGATCGGTGGTGATGCCGAGTCGGAACCCGTGCGGGTTTACTTTCTGTCCCACTTAGCGAGCCTCCTCTTTCTCCGGGGTAGCGACTACCACGGTGATGTGGCTGGTGCGCTTCTTGATCTGAAATGCACGACCCTGGGCACGCGGCTGGAACCGCTTCATGGTCGGGCCTTCATCAACAAACGCTTCGCTGATGATGAGGTCACCTTCGTCAAACGCCACGCCGTCGCGGTCCGCGAGGACCCGGGCGTTGGAGATTGCCGACTGTACTACCTTGAATACCGGCTCCGAAGCTGCCTGGGGGGCAAACTTCAGAATTGCCAGAGCCTCATTCGCTTGCAATCCACGAACAAGGTTGACGACGCGCCGGGCCTTCATAGGCGTTACGCGGATGTGGCGCGCAATTGCCTTGGCTTCCATTGCTTTCCTTCTCTCGTCTTTGACGTAAGTGCAGGCGCCTAGCGGCGCTTGCCCTTACGGTCGTCCTTGACATGGCCGCGGAATGTCCGCGTGGGAGCGAATTCGCCGAGCTTGTGCCCGACCATCGACTCAGTGACAAACACCGGAATGTGCTTGCGTCCGTCGTGTACGGCGATCGTGTGTCCGAGCATGTCGGGGATGATCATCGAACGGCGGGACCAGGTCTTGATGACGTTCTTGGTGCCCTTTTCGTTTTCCCTGGCTACCTTCACAAAGAGGTGCTGGTCGACGAAAGGACCTTTTTTCAGGCTGCGTGGCATGTGTCCAGGCTCCTATCGCTTGTTCTTGCCAGTACGACGGCGACGAACAATAAGCTTGTCGCTCTCTTTGTTGGGGCGGCGGGTGCGGCCTTCCCGCTGACCGTTGGGGTTGACGGGGTTACGTCCACCGGACGTCTTACCCTCACCACCACCGTGCGGGTGGTCAACCGGGTTCATGGCGACACCACGGACGGTCGGGCGGACGCCCTTCCAGCGCATGCGGCCGGCCTTGCCCCAGTTGATGTTCGACTGCTCGGCGTTGCCGACCTCGCCGACGGTTGCGCGGCAGCGCACGTCAACGTTGCGGATTTCGCCGGAAGGCAGACGCAGCTGGGCGAAACGGCCTTCCTTGGCAACAAGCTGGATGGATGCACCGGCGGAGCGGCCCATCTTGGCGCCGCCACCCGGACGCAGTTCAACTGCGTGGATAACGGTACCCACGGGGATGTTGCGCAGGGGCAGGTTGTTGCCAGGCTTGATGTCAGCGTTGGCGCCGGCCTCTACGAAGTCACCCTGGGACAGCTTGTTCGGGGCGATGATGTAACGCTTGGTGCCATCAACGTAGTGCAGGAGGGCGATGCGAGCCGTACGGTTCGGATCGTACTCAATTTCAGCAACGCGGGCGTCCACGCCGTCCTTGTCGTGACGACGGAAGTCGATCAGACGGTACTGGCGCTTGTGTCCGCCACCCTTGTGACGGGTGGTGATCTTACCGGTGTTGTTACGGCCGCCCTTTTTGGGCAGCGGACGTACCAACGACTTTTCCGGAGTCGACCGCGTGATTTCGGTGAAGTCCGCTACGCTCGAGCCACGACGGCCCGGGGTAGTCGGCTTGTATTTACGGATTCCCATAATTTATTTCCTCGTTAAAGTGGTCTCCGCTACGAGAGCGGACCGCCGAAGATGTCGATGGTGCCTTCTTTGAGGGTGACAATCGCACGCTTGGTGTTCTTGCGGGTACCCCATCCGAATTTGGTGCGCTTGCGCTTACCGGCACGGTTGATGGTGTTGATCGAGTCGACCTTGACGGAGAAGATTTTCTCCACGGCCAGCTTGATCTCGGTCTTGTTCGAACGGGGGTCCACCAGGAAGGTGTACTTGCCCTCGTCGATCAGGCCGTAGCTCTTTTCCGACACGACGGGTGCAAGCACGACGTCGCGCGGATCCTTGATGGTGGCTGCACTCACTTGGCATCCTCCTCATTCTTTGCCACTGCCTTGCCGGCAACGAATGCGTCGTAGGCAGCCTTGGTGAAGACAACGTCATCAGACACGAGAACGTCGTAGGTGTTCAGCTGGTCTGCGTACAGAACGTGAACACCGGCGAGGTTGCGCACGGACAGTGCTGCAACATCGTTGGCGCGCTCGATGACGACCAGCAGGTTCTTGCGGTCGGAGACGCCGCGCAGCGCTGCAAGTGCAGCCTTGGCGGAAGGCTTGGAGCCTTCTACCAGCTCGGCGACAACGTGGATGCGCCCGTTGCGTGCCCGGTCAGACAGTGCGCCGCGCAGTGCAGCAGCAATCATCTTCTTGGGGGTGCGCTGGCTGTAGTCACGCGGGGTGGGACCGTGGACAACGCCACCGCCGGTCATGTGAGGAGCACGGATTGAACCCTGACGGGCGCGGCCGGTGCCCTTCTGCTTGAACGGCTTACGTCCTGCACCGGAAACTTCAGCGCGGGTCTTGGTCTTGTGGGTACCCTGGCGAGCAGCAGCGAGCTGGGCAACGACAACCTGGTGCAGCAACGGCACGTTGGTCTGGACGTCGAAGATCTCTGCAGGCAGGTCAACCTGGACAGTGTTAGCCATTGGACTAGGCTCCCTTCACGGCGGTGCGTACGAGGACGACCTGGCCGCGGGCGCCGGGAACGGCACCCTTGATAAGGAGCAGCGACTTCTCGACGTCAACCGCGTGGACCGTGAGGTTCAGCGTGGTGTGACGAACGGCGCCCATGCGGCCGGCCATTTTCATGCCCTTGAAGACGCGGCTCGGGGTGGATGCGCCACCGATTGAACCGGGCTTACGGTGGTTCTTGTGGGCACCGTGGGAAGCTCCAACGCCGTGGAAGCCGTGACGCTTCATAACACCGGCGAAGCCCTTACCCTTGGTGGTGCCGATGACGTCGATCTTCTGGCCGGCTTCGAAGACCTCTACGGAGAGCTCCTGGCCCAGCTCGTACTCAGCAGCATCTGCGGTACGGAGTTCGACGACGTGGCGGCGAGGCGTGACGCCCGCCTTTTCAAAGTGACCAGCCAGCGGCTTGGTGACCTTGCGGGGATCGATCTGGCCGTAGCCGATCTGAACGGCGACGTAGCCATCAGCTTCTGCGTTGCGCAGCTGGGTGATGACGTTCGAATCTGCCTGGACCACAGTGACGGGGATGAGCTTGTTGTTCTCGTCCCAGACCTGGGTCATGCCGAGCTTCGTGCCCAGCAGGCCCTTTACGTTACGGGTTGCGGTCATAGTCTCTCAGCACCTCCCTACAGCTTGATTTCGATGTTCACGTCAGCCGGCAGGTCGAGACGCATGAGCGAGTCAACAGCCTTCGGCGTGGGATCGATGATGTCGATAAGACGCTTGTGCGTGCGCATTTCGAAGTGCTCGCGGCTGTCCTTGTACTTGTGCGGAGAGCGGATCACGCAGTAAACGTTCTTCTCCGTAGGCAGCGGCACGGGGCCCACTACCGTTGCGCCTGCGCGCGTGACCGTCTCAACGATCTTCCGTGCTGAAACGTCAATGACCTCGTGGTCGTATGACTTCAGCCGGATGCGGATTTTTTGTCCCGCCATGTCGCCTGACTCTCTTTCAGTCTGTGCTTCCCCTGGTTAGGGCTGCCCTGTTCATTTCTCGTTGTATGGCTGCCGAAGCATTTGAAGTCGTAACTACCACCCGCCGCACAAGCTGAATCCGGATGAATCCGGGTTCCTCACCTTGCCGGCGCAACCGACCCCCGCGGTCGGGCGTGTCGCGCTGTGCACGCATACAAATCCGCTATTCCATGGGGAGTGGGTTATGTTTGGTCTTCCACTTGGACCCTGGCATCCGGCATTATCCGGATCGGGACGCGAAGAAGCGCTTGAACAACTCATCTAGTATGCCGGAATTTGGCGGCAGAAGCGAATCGGCGCCGCTCACGCCCGGCTGCGGGTGCTTCTTCCGGGGCCATTGCCCCTCGTCCCAACCGAATGGATGATAGGGGCATGACCCTGGAAAGCACAGACTCGGCGACCGAACTCGCCAGCCGGATGCCGGCGTCGTTCACTTTGGGGGTAGCCGCTGCTGCCTTCCAGATTGAAGGAGCATTGGCCGACGGCGGGCGGGGGCCCTCCGGCTGGGACGCCTTCGCCGAGAAGCCGGGCGCCATCGTGGACGGCCACTCCCCCGCCGTGGCGTGCGACCACTACAACAGGCTGCCGGAGGACGTGGCCCTGCTGAAGGACCTTGGGGTGGACTCCTACCGCTTCTCACTGTCCTGGCCGAGGATCCAACCCGAAGGGCGCGGCGGTTTCAACAAAGAAGGCCTGGACTTCTACGACCGGCTTCTGGATCAGCTGCTTGCGGCCGGGGTCAGCCCGATGGCTACGCTCTACCACTGGGATACCCCGCTGCCGCTGGAACACCGCGGCGGTTGGATGAACCGGGAGACAGCCGAGCGCTTCGGCGAATATGCCAGTGCCGCGGGCGAACGCTTCGGGGACCGTGTGGCGCAGTGGGTCACCTTGAACGAACCCGTCTCGGTGACCCTGAACGGCTATGCCCTGGGCGTGCATGCCCCCGGCCATGCGCTCATGTTCGACGCACTCCCGTCCATTCACCACCAACTGCTGGCCCACGGCCTTGGTGCGCAGGCACTGCGGGCAGCCGGCGTAACCGGAGGCATCGGGGTGACCAACCTGCACGCGCCCGTGCGGCCCGCCAGCGGCAAGATAGGTGACCGGCTCGTAGCCCACCTCTATGACCTGCTGATGAACCGGATCTACGCAGATCCCGTGCTGCTGGGCCGCTACCCGAAGCTTCCCCTGTATGCCAAGCCATGGCTGCGCTCCATCGGCAGGATCTCCGACGCCGATCTGCGGACCATCCACCAGCCACTGGACTTCTACGGCCTGAATTACTACTTCCCCGTGAAGGTGGCCCTGGGACGCGGCGCAGCATCAATCCCGGCAGATGTCCACAAAGCGGTGGCGCGACTGCCCTTCCACGAGGTGGGCTACCCGGAATACGACAGCACCGGGTTTGGTTGGCCTGTGGCCCCGGATCATCTGGGTGTCCTGCTGAAAGAGCTCCACGACCGGTACGGCGAAGTACTGCCGCCGGTGTTCATCACCGAGGGCGGCGCCAGCTTCCCTGAGCCCGAGACCGTGTCCGGAACATGGCAGGACGAGGAGCGGGTGCGCTACCTGGCCACGCACCTTGGGGCAGCCCTTGATGCCACCGCTCCGGGCGGGATCGCTTCCGGCGTGGACCTCCGGGGCTACTACGTGTGGACCCTCATGGACAACTTCGAGTGGGCGGCCGGATATTCACAACGCTTCGGACTGGTCCATGTGGACTTTGACACCCAGGCGCGCACCCCGAAACAGTCCTTCTACTGGTACCAGGAACTCAGCCGCGCAAGGAAAGCGGGCAAGGCCTAGTTTGTGCTCCCGGCGGGGGCGCCGTGAGCAGCTACAGCTCCTTGTTAGCCCTGTTGATGCGCTTCGCGCGGTCGATCTCGTGGCGGAAATACCGCCTGGCCCAAAACACACCGGCCACGACGGCAATCGCGATGATCAGGAAAATTAGCCAGCCCATGGTGAACTCCTTTCGGTCCAGCAACAGTATCAGGGCCGCGTTAACCGAAAAGAACAGCCCCGCTGCAGTAGCAGCGGGGCTGTTCTTCAGTTCAACAAGAATTACTTGATGATCTTGGTAACGCGTCCTGAACCAACGGTGCGGCCGCCTTCGCGGATTGCGAAGCCGAGGCCCTCTTCCATTGCGATCGGCTGGATGAGCGCAACGGTCATCTCAGTGTTGTCGCCGGGCATAACCATTTCCGTGCCCTCGGGCAGGGTGATAACGCCGGTTACGTCCGTGGTACGGAAGTAGAACTGCGGGCGGTAGTTGGAGTAGAACGGGTTGTGACGCCCGCCTTCGTCCTTGGAGAGGATGTAGACGTTAGCCTCGAAGTCGGTGTGCGGGGTGATGGAACCCGGCTTGACGACAACCTGGCCACGCTCGACATCGTCGCGCTTCAGACCGCGGAGCAGGAGGCCACAGTTCTCGCCGGCCCATGCTTCGTCGAGCTGCTTGTGGAACATCTCGATACCGGTAACCGTGGTCTTCTGGACCGGACGGATGCCGACGATCTCGACCTCGGAGTTGATGGCGAGGGTTCCACGCTCGGCGCGGCCCGTAACAACGGTGCCACGGCCGGTGATGGTGAAGACGTCCTCGATCGGCATCAGGAAGGGCTTGTCGCGGTCGCGGATGGGGTCCGGAACGGACTCGTCCACAGCAGCCATCAGGTCCTCAACGGACTTGACCCACTCGGGGTCGCCTTCCAGGGCCTTGAGGCCTGAAACGCGGACAACCGGTGCTTCGTCGCCATCGAAGCCCTGCGAGCTGAGGAGCTCACGAACTTCCATTTCAACGAGGTCCAGCAGTTCCTCATCGTCAACCATGTCAGCCTTGTTCAGGGCGACCAGCAGGTAGGGAACACCAACCTGGCGGGCGAGCAGAACGTGCTCGCGGGTCTGAGCCATGGGGCCATCGGTAGCAGCAACCACGAGGATTGCGCCGTCCATCTGGGCAGCACCGGTGATCATGTTCTTGATGTAGTCAGCGTGACCGGGAGCGTCTACGTGTGCGTAGTGGCGCTTCTCGGTCTGGTACTCCACGTGGGAGATGTTGATGGTAATACCGCGCTGACGCTCTTCGGGAGCAGAGTCGATCGACGCGAAGTCGCGCTTCTCGTTGAGATCCGGGTACTTGTCGTACAGCACCTTGGAAATGGCGGCCGTCAACGTCGTCTTACCGTGGTCAACGTGACCAATGGTGCCGATGTTAACGTGCGGCTTAGTCCGCTCGAACTTTGCCTTTGCCACAGGTTCCTCCTAGAACGTTTTCAAATGACGTACCCTTCAGCCGCGCTTGTCGCGGCGGAAACTCAGGTAAGTCTACTTGGGGGGCTTTGGATTGGTGAAATTGCAGATTCAGGAACTAATACTAGTGCCTTGAGCCTGTTCGTGCAGATGGCCGGGACCCGGCTTGACCGGATGAATCCGACCGGCCCGGCCACCTGCACCGGCTGCGCTGACCGCTTCCGGCAGGCGCACCCGAGGTTGTTCGCTTAGAAAAGTCCCGGGGGGACTATTCGCCGCGGCTCTTCTGGATGATCTCGTCGGCAACAGCCTTCGGGACCTCGGCGTAGCTGTTGAACGTCATGGAGTACACAGCACGGCCCTGGGTCTTGGAGCGCAGGTCACCGATGTAGCCGAACATGCCGGACAGCGGGACGTGCGCACGGATGACCTTGACGCCCTGTGCATCTTCCATGGACTGCATCTGGCCACGGCGGGAGTTGAGGTCACCAATAACTTCACCCATGTATTCCTCAGGGGTGCGGACCTCGACATCCATCAGCGGTTCGAGCAGGACAGGGTTCGCCTTGCGTGCAGCTTCCTTGAAAGCCATACGGCCGGCGATCTTGAACGCCATTTCCGAGGAGTCGACATCGTGGTAGGCGCCGTCAATCAGCGTTGCCTTGATGCCAACAACCGGGTAGCCGGCCAGGACGCCGTCGTTCAGCGCATCCTGGATACCAGCGTCAACCGACGGGATGTACTCGCGGGGAACGCGGCCACCGGTGACCTTGTTCTCGAACTCGTACAGCTCGCCCTCGGCAGTGTCCAGCGGCTCGATCGCAATCTGGATCTTTGCGAACTGGCCCGAACCACCGGTCTGCTTCTTGTGCGTGTAGTCGTGACGCTCCACAGCACGCTTGATGGTTTCGCGGTAGGCGACCTGCGGCTTGCCCACGTTGGCTTCGACCTTGAACTCGCGGCGCATGCGGTCCACCAGGATGTCCAGGTGGAGCTCGCCCATGCCGGCGATGATGGTCTGGCCGGTGTCTTCGTTGAGGGACACCTGGAAGGTGGGGTCCTCAGCGGAGAGCTTCTGGATGGCCGTGGAGAGCTTCTCCTGGTCACCCTTGGTGTTCGGCTCGATGGCAACCGAGATCACGGGCTCCGGGAAGCTCATGGACTCGAGGACGATCTGGTTCGCGGAGTCACACAGGGTGTCGCCCGTGGTGGTGTCCTTCAGGCCAATGGCTGCGTAGATGTGGCCGGCGGTAGCGCCCTCAACGGGCATTTCCTTGTTGGCGTGCATCTGGAACAGCTTGCCGATGCGCTCTTTCTTGCCCTTGGTGGAGTTAACCACCTGCGCGCCTGCTTCCACGTGACCGGAGTACACGCGGATGAAGGTCAGCTGGCCGAAGAACGGGTGGGCCGCAATCTTGAACGCGAGAGCGGAGAACGGCTCTTCGGAGGAAGGCTTGCGGGTCAGTTCCTTCTCTTCGTCGCGAGGATCGTGGCCGATCATCGGGGGGACGTCGAGCGGGTTCGGCAGGTAGTCCACGACTGCATCGAGCATGGGCTGGACGCCACGGTTCTTGAATGCGGAACCGCAGAAGATCGGGTACAGCTCGGAGTTGATCGTCATCTTGCGGATGCCGGCCTTGAGCTCATCGATCGAGATCTCTTCGCCCTCAAGGTACTTCTCCATGAGTTCTTCGGAGGACTCGGCGACGGTCTCAACGAGGTTCGCGCGGTACTCGTCAGCCTTTGCCTGGAGGTCGGCCGGGATCTCGCGGATTTCGTACTTGGCACCCATGGTCACGTCGCCCTTGGCATCGCCGGGCCACACGAGGGCGCGCATGTAGAGCAGGTCCACAACGCCGATGAAGTCGTTCTCTGCACCGATCGGCAGCTGCATGACCAGCGGCTTGGCGCCGAGGCGGCTGATGATGGTGTCTACGGTGAAGTAGAAGTCGGCACCGAGCTTGTCCATCTTGTTGACGAAGCAGATGCGGGGAACGTTGTACTTGTCAGCCTGACGCCAAACGGTCTCAGACTGGGGCTCAACGCCTTCCTTGCCATCGAAGACGGCAACGGCACCGTCGAGGACGCGCAGGGAGCGCTCAACCTCTACGGTGAAGTCAACGTGGCCGGGGGTGTCGATGATGTTGATCTGGTTGTTTTCCCAGAAGCAGGTCACGGCGGCAGACGTGATGGTGATGCCGCGTTCCTTTTCCTGTTCCATCCAGTCAGTGGTCGACGCGCCGTCGTGCGTTTCGCCGATCTTGTGGTTCACACCCGTGTAGAACAGGATGCGCTCGGTGGTGGTGGTCTTGCCGGCATCAATGTGGGCCATGATGCCGATGTTGCGGACCTTACTAAGGTCGGTAAGCACGTCCTGTGCCACGGGGTCTCCTTTTGGGATTGACTACGCGTTCGCCGCCGGCTCGGTTGAGCCGGCGGCGCCCGGGAGTATTACCAGCGGTAGTGTGCGAAGGCCTTGTTGGACTCGGCCATCTTGTGGGTGTCTTCGCGACGCTTCACAGCGGCACCGAGACCGTTGGATGCATCCAGGATTTCGTTCTGGAGGCGCTCGGTCATCGTCTTTTCGCGGCGGGCCTTGGAGTAGCCAACCAGCCAACGCAGGGCGAGGGCGGTGGAGCGGCCCGGCTTGACCTCGACCGGAACCTGGTAGGTTGCGCCACCAACACGGCGGGAGCGGACCTCGAGGGAAGGCTTGACGTTGTCCATGGCCTTCTTGAGGGCTGCTACGGGGTCGCCGCCGGACTTGGCACGGGCGCCTTCGAGGGCACCGTAGACGATGCGCTCTGCAGTGGACTTCTTGCCGTCAACGAGCACCTTGTTGATGAGCTGGGTGACCAGCGGGGAGCCGTAAACGGGATCTAGTACGAGCGGCCGCTTGGGGGCCGGACCCTTGCGAGGCATATTACTTCTTCTCCATCTTTGCGCCGTAGCGGCTGCGTGCCTGCTTACGGTTCTTGACACCCTGGGTATCGAGGGCACCACGGACGATCTTGTAGCGGACACCCGGAAGGTCCTTCACACGACCACCGCGAACGAGCACAATGGAGTGCTCCTGCAGGTTGTGGCCAACACCGGGGATGTAAGCGGTAACTTCCACGCCGCCGTTGAGGCGCACACGTGCCACCTTACGCAGAGCCGAGTTCGGCTTCTTCGGGGTGGTGGTGTAGACGCGGGTGCAGACACCGCGGCGCATGGGGCTGCCCTTAAGCGCGGGAGCCTTGGTCTTTGAGACCTTAGGCGTGCGGCCCTTGCGGACCAGCTGGTTAATCGTAGGCACTCTCGTGTTCTCCGTTTTATCCGGAGTGGCCGCTTCCGGCCACTCTCCTTTGCGTTGCCCCGCCGCCCGGGCCTTGAAGAAGTTCTCCATGGCGGCGAAGGCGAAGCCTTAATAGTCGGATCGCATCCATAGGAACTGACTTACGTCTTCAATGGCCCCTAGGCATGCAAAAATGTGGCATACGTTGCACAAGAACCCTGCAAACCGGAAACGTCGCTCTGGTTCAGCCTTTCAGCTGGTACCGGCGCACTCATCCACTGCCACAATAACAATTGGTAACAAGTCTAGCATGGACGGCCCGTACCCCTTAATCAGGGCCATGCCGCCCCAACGGGAAGGCCCCGTCCCCGCGGTGCGGGGACGGGGCCTTCCATCAATCAGCGGGACTGCCGCTTTAGCGGAAGTCGTTGCCCAGGTCGTAGTCATCCAGCGGGATGGCGTGGAACTCGGGAGCTCCATCCCCGCCCAGGGTGTCGTACGAGAAGTCACTGAAGGCGCTGGGGCCGGTGAACAGGTTGGCCTTTGCTTCCTCAGTGGGCTCCACGGTGACCTCGGTGTAGCGCGGGAGGCCCGTGCCGGCCGGGATCAGCTTACCGATGATGACGTTCTCCTTGAGGCCCAGCAGCGGATCGCTCTTTCCTTCCATGGCCGCCTGCGTCAGGACGCGGGTGGTCTCCTGGAAGGAAGCTGCGGACAGCCAGGACTCGGTGGCCAGCGACGCCTTGGTGATGCCCATGAGCTCAGGACGTCCGGATGCCGGAGTCTTGCCCTCGGACACAACGCGGCGGTTGGCATCTTCGAAGCGGCTGCGCTCGGCGAGCTCGCCGGGCAGCAGGTCCGACTCGCCGGACTCGATGACCGTGACGCGGCGCAGCATCTGGCGGACGATAACCTCGACGTGCTTGTCGTGGATACCGATGCCCTGGCTGCGGTACACGCCCTGGACCTCGTCCACCAGGAACTTCTGTGCCGCACGCGGACCCATGATGCGCAGGACCTGCTTGGGATCCACCGGTCCGTTGATTAGCTTCTGGCCGACGGTGACGTGGTCGCCATCCTCGATCAGCAGGCGTGAACGGCGCAGGACCGGGTAGGCGATCTCTTCGGTTCCGTCATCGGGGGTGATGACCAGGCGCATCTGGCGCTCGGACTCTTCGATGGTGATGCGGCCGGCTGCTTCGGCAATCGGTGCAACACCCTTCGGAGTACGGGCTTCGAAGAGCTCCTGGATACGGGGCAGACCCTGGGTGATGTCGTCGCCGCCGCTGGCGGAGACTGCACCACCGGTGTGGAACGTACGCATGGTCAGCTGGGTACCGGGCTCACCGATGGACTGTGCGGCGATGATGCCCACGGCCTCGCCGATGTCCACGGTCTTGCCGGTTGCCAGTGAACGGCCGTAGCACAGGGCACAGGTTCCGACGCTGGACTCACAGGTGAGTACGGAGCGGACCTTGACCTCGGTGATGCCTGCCTTGAACAGCTCGTCGATGACCACGTCGCCGCAGTCGGTGCCGGCCGCCGCAAGGACCTTGCCCTCGGAATCCACGACGTCGACGGCGAGGGTACGTGCGTAGGCACTGTTCTCGACGTTCTCGTCCAGGACCAGCTCGCCGTTGGAATCGGCGACGGCGATGGGCGTGACCAGGCCACGCTCGGTGCCGCAGTCTTCTTCGCGGACGATGACGTCCTGGGACACGTCCACAAGGCGACGGGTCAGGTAACCCGAGTTTGCGGTACGCAGAGCGGTGTCAGCCAGGCCCTTACGGGCACCGTGCGTGGCGATGAAGTACTCCAGCACCGACAGGCCCTCGCGGTAGGAGGACTTGATGGGGCGCGGGATGATTTCACCCTTAGGGTTGGCCACCAGGCCACGGATACCCGCGATCTGGCGGACCTGCATCCAGTTACCACGTGCACCGGAGGACACCATGCGGTTGATGGTGTTCATCGGTGACAGGCTGTCGCGCATTGCCTGGGCGATCTCGTTGGTTGCCTTGTTCCAGATTTCGATCAGTTCCTGGCGACGCTCGTCGTCGTCAATCAGGCCCTTGTCGTACTGGCCCTGGATCTTGGCGGCGCGTTCCTCGTAACCGGCGAGGATCGCAGGCTTTGCGGCCGGAACCTCGATGTCCGAGATGGCGACGGTAACGCCCGAGCGGGTGGCCCAGTAGAAACCGGCATCCTTGAGGTTGTCCAGCGTTGCCGCGGTGACGACCTTCGGGTAGCGCTCGGCGAGGTCGTTGACGATGCGGGACAGTTCGCCCTTGTCGGCAACAGCCTCGACCCACGGGTAGTCCTCGGGCAGCGTCTCGTTGAAGAGAACCTGGCCCAGGGAGGTCTGGACGAGTGCCGGCTGACCCGGCTCCCAGCCCTCCGGAGCTTCCCAGCCTGCGTACGGCACGAAGCCTTCGAGGCGGATCTTGACCTGCGAGTTAAGGTGCAGCTCGCGGGCGTCGAACGCCATGATGGCCTCTGCGACCGAGCCGAAGATGCGGCCTTCACCGGCCGAACCCTTCCGCTTGGTGGTCAGGTGGTAGAGGCCGATGATCATATCCTGCGACGGCAGGGTGACCGGGCGTCCGTCAGAGGGCTTCAGGATGTTGTTGGAGGACAGCATCAGGATGCGGGCTTCAGCCTGGGCTTCGGGGCTCAGCGGCAGGTGGACTGCCATCTGGTCGCCGTCGAAGTCGGCGTTGAAGGCGCCACAAACCAGCGGGTGGAGCTGGATTGCCTTGCCTTCAACAAGCTGCGGTTCGAAGGCCTGGATGCCGAGGCGGTGCAGGGTAGGTGCACGGTTGAGCAGCACCGGGTGTTCGGTGATGATCTCTTCCAGCACGTCCCAGACCTGCGGGCGGTAACGCTCAACCATTCGCTTGGCCGACTTGATGTTCTGGGCGTGGTTGAGGTCAACCAGGCGCTTCATCACGAACGGCTTGAAGAGCTCCAGCGCCATCTGCTTGGGCAGGCCGCACTGGTGCAGCTTCAGCTGCGGGCCGACGACGATGACCGAACGGCCCGAGTAGTCGACGCGCTTGCCCAGGAGGTTCTGGCGGAAACGGCCCTGCTTGCCCTTGAGCATGTCGCTCAGGGACTTCAGCGGACGGTTGCCCGGTCCGGTGACCGGACGGCCGCGGCGGCCGTTGTCGAAGAGGCTGTCAACAGCTTCCTGAAGCATGCGCTTCTCGTTGTTGACGATGATCTCCGGAGCACCCAGGTCAAGCAGGCGCTTGAGGCGGTTGTTGCGGTTGATCACGCGGCGGTACAGGTCGTTGAGGTCGGAGGTCGCGAAGCGGCCACCGTCCAGCTGGACCATGGGGCGCAGTTCCGGCGGGATCACCGGAACGGCGTCGAGGACCATGCCAAGCGGGCTGTTGTTGGTGGTCAGGAACGCGTTGACCACCTTCAGGCGCTTCAGGGCGCGGGTCTTGCGCTGGCCCTTGCCGTTGGCGATGATGTCGCGCAGCAGGTCAGATTCAGCCTGCATGTCGAAGCTCTCAAGACGCTTCTTGATGGCTTCGGCACCCATGGAGCCTTCGAAGTACATGCCGTAGCGGTCGCGCAGCTCGCGGTACAGGCCTTCGTCACCCTCAAGGTCAGCGACCTTCAGGTTCTTGAAGCGGTCCCAGACCTGCTCGAGGCGCTCGATGTCGGCGTCGGCACGCTTGCGCACGTTGGCCATCTGGCGGTCGGCGGAGTCGCGGGCCTTCTTCTTGTCGGCAGCCTTCGCGCCTTCGCCTTCGAGGCGGGCGATTTCGCCTTCGAGGTCGCGGGCGATCGCCGCGATGTCGGAGTCGCGGTTGTCGATGAGCTGCTTCTTCTCGATGTCGTGCTCAACCTGCAGGTTGGGCAGTTCCTCGTGGCGGGCGGCTTCATCAACGCTGGTGATCATGTAGGCAGCGAAGTAGATGACCTTTTCGAGGTCCTTCGGCGCCAGGTCAAGGAGGTAGCCCAGGCGTGAGGGAACACCCTTGAAGTACCAGATGTGCGTGACCGGGGCGGCCAGCTCGATGTGGCCCATGCGTTCGCGGCGGACCTTTGCGCGGGTGACTTCAACGCCACACCGCTCACAGATGATGCCCTTGAAGCGCACGCGCTTGTACTTACCGCAGTAGCATTCCCAGTCCCGGGAGGGGCCGAAGATCTTCTCGCAGAAGAGGCCGTCCTTCTCGGGCTTGAGCGTGCGGTAGTTGATGGTTTCCGGCTTCTTAACCTCGCCGTAAGACCAGCCGCGGATGTCTTCCGCGGTGGCGAGGCCGATCTGCATGAGGCCGAAGGAGGATTCGCTGGACATATGGTCCCTGTTCTCTCTTGTTCTCTAAATTCTGAAGTCTTGGGTTACGGAAAGAGGGAGGTGAGGTACCGGAAAAGGCAGCGCGGGTGGCGCGCTGCTTTCCCGGTACGCCCGCCTGCTAAACCTCTTCTACGGAACTGGGCTCTGCACGGGACAGATCGATACCCAGTTCCTCCGCAGCCGTGAAGACTGCGTCATCAGAGTCACGCATTTCAATTGTGGTTCCGTCCGTGGAGAGGACTTCCACGTTCAGGCACAGCGACTGCATTTCCTTGATCAAGACCTTGAAGGACTCGGGAACACCCGGCTCGGGGATGTTCTCGCCCTTGACGATGGCTTCGTAGACCTTCACGCGACCATGGATGTCGTCAGACTTGATCGTGAGAAGCTCCTGGAGCGTGTAGGCGGCGCCGTAAGCTTCGAGCGCCCACACTTCCATTTCACCGAAGCGCTGGCCACCGAACTGTGCCTTACCACCCAGCGGCTGCTGCGTGATCATGGAGTACGGGCCGGTGGAGCGCGCGTGGATCTTGTCGTCCACCAGGTGGTGGAGCTTCAGGATGTACATGTAGCCGACCGAGATCGGATCCGGGAACGGCTCGCCGGAGCGGCCGTCGAACAGGCGGGTCTTGCCGGAGGAGTTGATCAGGCGTTCGCCGTCACGCGTCACGTTGGTGGAGTCCAGCAGGCCCGTGATTTCCTCTTCGCGGGCGCCGTCGAACACCGGCGTTGCAACAGTGGTCTGGCCACTCTCGCGCGGCAGGTTCGGCAGCTGCTTGACCCACTCAGGCTCGCCTTCGATCTTCCAACCGGTCTTGGCAACCCAGCCGAGGTGCGTTTCGAGCACCTGGCCGACGTTCATACGGCCCGGAACACCCAGCGGGTTCAGGACGATATCAACGGGGGTGCCGTCGGCAAGGAAGGGCATGTCCTCAACGGGGAGGATCTTGGAGATGACACCCTTGTTGCCGTGGCGGCCGGCGAGCTTGTCGCCGTCGGTGATCTTGCGCTTGGCAGCGACATAGACGCGGACCAGCTGGTTCACGCCCGGGGGCAGCTCGTCGTCGTTGTCGCGGTCGAAGACGCGAACGCCGATGACGGTGCCGGACTCGCCGTGGGGAACCTTCAGGGAGGTGTCGCGGACTTCGCGCGACTTCTCACCAAAGATGGCGCGCAGCAGGCGCTCTTCCGGGGTCAGTTCGGTTTCACCCTTCGGGGTGACCTTTCCGACCAGGATGTCCCCTGCTTCAACCTCGGCACCGATGTGGATGATGCCGCGCTCGTCCAGGCCCGCCAGGACTTCCTCGGACACGTTGGGGATGTCACGGGTGATTTCCTCGGCACCAAGCTTGGTGTCGCGGGCATCGATCTCGTGCTCCTCGATGTGGATGGAGGAAAGGACGTCCTCGGCAACAATGCGCTGCGAGAGGATGATGGCGTCCTCGAAGTTGTGGCCTTCCCATGACATGAATGCCACGAGCAGGTTCTTGCCGAGGGCGAGCTCGCCCTGGTCCGTTGCCGGGCCGTCGGCGATGATGCCGCCAACTTCCAGGCGCTGGCCTTCGTTCACCAGGACACGGTGGTTGTAGCAGTTGCCCTGGTTGGAGCGGGCGAACTTGTTGATGCGGTAGTTGGTCTCGGTGCCGTCGTCGTTGAGCATGATGACGAGCTCGGCGGAAACCTCGGTGACCACGCCGGCCTTCTTCGCGATGACAACGTCACCGGCGTCGACGGCTGCGGCGCGTTCCATGCCGGTGCCCACGAAGGGGGCCTCGGAACGGACCAGCGGCACGGCCTGGCGCTGCATGTTGGCACCCATGAGTGCACGGTTGGCATCGTCATGCTCGAGGAACGGGATCAGGGCGGTAGCCACGGACACCATCTGGCGCGGGGAAACGTCCATGAACTCGACGTCGGCGGCGGGGACGAGGACAGGCTCGCCTCCACCACCGCGGGCACGGACCAGGACGGTGTCTTCGGCGAACTTCTTGTTCTCGTCCAGCGGCGCGTTGGCCTGGGCGATCAGCACCTCGGCCTCGTCGTCGGCGGTCAGGTACTGGACGTCGTCGGAAACGACGCCGTCCTTGACCAGGCGGTACGGGGTCTCGATGAAGCCGAACGGGTTGATGCGTCCGTAGGAAGCCAGCGAACCGATCAGGCCAATGTTCGGGCCTTCAGGAGTTTCGATGGGGCACATACGTCCGTAGTGGGACGGGTGCACGTCACGGACTTCCATGCCGGCACGGTCACGGGACAGACCGCCGGGGCCAAGCGCGGACAGGCGGCGCTTGTGGGTCAGGCCCGAGAGCGGGTTGTTCTGGTCCATGAACTGCGAGAGCTGGGAGGTTCCGAAGAACTCCTTGATCGCGGCGACCACGGGGCGGATGTTGATCAGGGTCTGCGGCGTGATGGCCTCGACGTCCTGGGTGGTCATACGCTCGCGGACCACGCGCTCCATGCGGGACAGGCCGGTGCGGACCTGGTTCTCGATGAGCTCGCCGACGGCGCGGATGCGGCGGTTGCCGAAGTGGTCGATGTCGTCGATTTCGACGCGCAGGTCCACTTCCTGGCCGTCACGGGTGCCCTTGATGGTCTTCTCGCCGGCGTGCAGCGCGACGAGGAACTTGATCATGGCAACGATGTCTTCAACGTGCAGGACCGAAGCTTCCTTGTCGCCAAGGGAGCGGTCGATGCCAAGCTTGCGGTTGATCTTGTAGCGGCCAACCTTGGCCAGATCGTAGCGCTTGGAGTTGAAGTACAGGTTGTCCAGCAGGGACTGGGCAGCCTCGACGGTGGGCGGCTCGCCCGGTCGCAGCTTCCGGTAGATGTCCAGCAACGCGTCTTCGCGGGTTTCGGTGGCGTCCTTCTCCAGGGTTGCCCGCATGGAGTCGTACTGGCCGAACTCTTCGAGGATCTGGCCTTCGGTCCAGCCGAGGGCCTTCAGCAGGACCGTGACGGACTGCTTGCGCTTGCGGTCGAGGCGGACGCCGACCTGGTCGCGCTTGTCGATTTCGAGCTCGAACCAGGCGCCGCGGGACGGGATGATCTTCGCGGTGAAGATGTCCTTGTCGCTGGTCTTGTCGGCGGCGCGCTCGAAGTAGGCGCCCGGGGAACGGACCAGCTGGGAGACGACGACACGCTCGGTGCCGTTGACGACGAAGGTGCCCTTCTCGGTCATCAGCGGGAAGTCACCCATGAACACGGTCTGCTGCTTGATTTCGCCCGTGTTGTTGTTCATGAACTCGGCCTTGACGTACAGCGGAGCCGAGTACGTAGCGTCCCGGTCCTTGCACTCGGCCATGGTGTACTTGGGGTCAGCGAACTCCGGATCGGAGAAGCTCAGGGACATGGTGCCCTGGAAGTCCTCGATCGGGGAGATCTCTTCGAAGATGTCCGACAGGCCGGACGTGGTGGCGACGCTGAGATCGTTTTCTTCGACAGCCTTTGCTACGCGTGCCTGCCAGCGCTCATTTCCGACCAGCCAGTCGAAGCTGTCCGTCTGGAGGGCAAGCAGATTCGGAACGTCAAGAGGTTCGTGAATCTTTGCGAATGAGAGCCGGCGAGTGGCACCATCAGTGCTGTCGGCGGTGTTAGCGGTTTCGTTATTAGAGGTGCTCGAGGCGACCAAGAGGGATCCTTCCACAGACCTTCAGGCGTTTTCAGATCTCCCCCGCTGTGCACCCTGCGGAATGCTCCGCAGTGCTACCAATCCGGTTCCGCTATATGACCCGGGGCCGGTGCTGACCATGCTGTGACGTTGTTGACGGCACGTTGATTGTCAGCTGCCAGGCAAAGCCCACCGCTATATGAAGGCTGAAGGTAAACAGGGAAGACGCAAATATCTACGATACGGCAAAATAACCTACATGTCTACCCCACATCCGGCGGGATTGCAAGCACCGGATTTCCGCCCGGCTCCCTGGCGACGTTGAAGAGGCTTCCTGAACAGGCTTCCCAAGGCGCCGCCCGCGTTCCGGAATGCAACTTGCTTTGCGGAATGCACCTGGCGGGACAGGCGTTTGAATAGTTAGGTGACCAGGGTCACGGTACCCTTGGTGGCCTACACCGAAAACGGACCGGAAGAGATAACCATGGGCAACTCTCCTGACAACACTGACGTTGTCATACTCGCAGCAGCGCGCACACCGCAGGGCCGGCTCAACGGGCAGCTTGCAAGCTTCACCGCGGTGGAGCTCGGCGCCCGCGCCATCAAGGCTGCCCTGGAAGCCAGTGGCGTGGACGCCGCTGACGTGGACGCTGTCATCATGGGACAGGTGCTGCAGGCGGGCGCCGGCCAGAACCCCGCCCGGCAAAGCTCCATTGGCGCCGGCATCGGCTGGGACGTCCCTGCCGTGACCGTCAACAAGGTGTGCCTGTCCGGGCTCACCGCGGTGATTGACGCCGCCCGCCTGATCCGGGCCGGGGAGGCGGACGTTGTGGTGGCCGGCGGCCAGGAATCCATGACCCGGGCCCCGCACCTGCTGCCCGGTTCCAGGCAGGGGTGGACGTACGGCTCGATCCAGGCATGGGACGCCGCCGCCCACGATGGCCTGACCGACGCCTTCGACGGCCAGTCCATGGGCCTCTCCACCGAGACCCGCAACCTGGCACTGGGGATCGACCGGACCTCCCAGGACAATGTCGCTGCGCAGTCCCACCAGCGTGCCGCGCTGGCTGCCAAGAATGGAACGTTCGACGACGAGATCGTCCCGGTCAGCGTGAAGCAGCGCAAGGGGGACCCCATCGTGGTGTCCACTGACGAGGGGGTTCGGCCCAACACGTCTGTGGATTCCCTTGCCGGCCTGCGCGCCGCCTTTGTCACGGACGGGACCATCACCGCCGGCAACTCCTCTCCCCTGTCCGACGGGGCCGCCGCCCTGGTGCTGGCCTCCCGCGGCTATGCGGAGAAACACGGCCTTGAGTACCTCGCTGTGGTTGGGAAGCCCGGGCAGGTGGCAGGACCGGACAACTCACTGCATTCCCAGCCCTCCAACGCCATCCGGAACGCGCTGGCACGGGCGGGATGGACCACTGCTGACCTCGACTTCATCGAAATCAACGAAGCCTTCGGATCGGTGGCGGTGCAGTCGCTCAAGGACCTGGACTACCCGCTTGAGAAGTGCAATATCCACGGCGGGGCCATTGCGCTGGGCCACCCCATCGGGGCTTCCGGCGCGCGCCTGGCCGTGCATGCCGCACATGAACTCAAGCGCCGCGGAACAGGCAAGGCGGCGGTGTCCCTGTGCGGCGGCGGCGGGCAGGGCGAAGCGCTCCTGCTGTACCGCGACTGATGGCGGACGAAGTTGTGAAGGACGCGGACGGCGTCGGACATGGACGCTTCCTGGCCGACGCCGCCGCCCGCGGCCTGCAAGTGGACATCGTCGAAAGGCCCGCCGCCAAAAGCCTCGAGGAAGCGGCGGCGATCCTGGGAATCACGCCGGCGGACATCGTGAAGTCGCTGGTGGTCAAGCACAAGGACGGCTCGTTCCTGTTTGCGCTGATTCCCGGCGACCGGCAGATCTCATGGCCGAAGCTGCGGACCCTGGTGGGCGTCAACAAGCTGTCGCTGCCGCCCGCGGACGCGGCCCTGGATGCAACCGGCTATGAACGCGGCACCATCACGCCGCTGGGCAGTACCAAGAGCTGGCCGGTCTATGCGGACTCCACCGTTACCGGACGCAGGATCTCGATGGGCGCAGGCGCCCACGGCTACAGCGCCTTCGTGGATGCGGACGCCCTGACCGCAGCACTGGGTGCCGTCGTCGCGGACATCAGCGACCCGGCCTGACCGCGGCCCCAAGTAGGTAGCGCTAAGTGTCGTTTTGAACCCTCAAAACGACACTTAGCGCTACCTAGTTGGGCTGGGAACGCAAAAGCCCCGCCCACATGACGTGGACGGGGCTTTTCGCGGAAAAGGCGTTGTTACTTGAGGGTAACGGTGGCGCCTGCAGCCTCGAGCTGCTCCTTGGCCTTCTCGGCAGCTTCCTTGGTAGCACCTTCGAGGACAGCCTTGGGAGCGCTGTCAACCAGGTCCTTTGCTTCCTTGAGGCCCAGGGAAGTGATGGCGCGAACTTCCTTGATCACTGCGATCTTCTTGTCGCCGGCTGCTTCGAGGACGACGTCGAAGTCGGTCTTCTCTTCAACCTCTTCAGCAGCTGCGCCACCGGCGGGGCCGGCAACTGCAACAGCAGCAGCGGTAACTTCGAAGGTCTCTTCGAAGAGCTTGACGAACTCGGAGAGCTCGATGATGGTCAGTTCCTTGAAAGCTTCAATGAGCTCTTCGTTGCTGAGCTTCGCCATGGTAGGCGTCCTTCCTGTTGTGGTGTTCAGCGGCGCGGGGCCGGGCATCACACCGGAGTCTGGTGGGGTGAAGAGACTTAGTTCTCTTCAGCTGCGGGAGCGTCAGCCGGGGCTTCAGCTTCTGCGGCAGGTGCTTCTTCAGCGGCAGGCGCCTCGGCAGCTGCCGGTGCACCGTTCTCTTCTTCAAGCTTGAGGCGCAGTGCGTCAATGATGCGTGCAGCGGCGGCGGCAGGGGCCTTGAGGACGCCTGCAACCTTGGCGAGCTGCAGCTCACGGGACTCGAGTGCTGCCAGTGCGGCAACCTCGCTGGCGTTCAGAGCCTTGCCCTCGAAGTAGCCGGTCTTGATGACAAGCTGCTTGTTGGTCTTGGCAAAATCCGTCAGGCTCTTGGCAGCGGCAACTGCGTCACCCTTGATGAACGCGATTGCAGTGGGGCCGGAGAGCTGGTCGTTGAATGCTTCAACGCCGGCTTCCTTGGCTGCAATGGCGGTCAGGGTGTTCTTGACGACCGCGAACTTGGTGTCCTGGCCGAGAGAAACACGCAGCTGCTTGAGCTGTGCAACGGTGAGCCCGCGGTATTCGGTCAGGACAGCGGCGTTCGATTCCTTGAAATCGTTAGTGATCTCAGCTACTGCTGAAACCTTGGTAGGCGTTGCCATAACCCTCCTTCCGGGGATAGTGCCGGTATTCGACGGTCCCCGCTCAAGGTGAGCTAAAACTAAAAACGCCCCGCGCAGATGCACGGGGCTTGGCTCAACACGGATATCCCATGGAGCTGTTGCTTCGTTCACCTGCGCCGGCCGCCCTACGTTGAGGGTCCTTCGTCCAGAAACCCACTGCGTCTCCCGCGCACAACTGCAGAGTTGAGCCATGTTCGAGAGAGTGGATTTCCAACAACCGACGGTCTTTGGTCCTTCAAGTCTACGGGAGAGCCATCACTGCGCCAAATCGCGCCCTCAGCTGGTGCTTGTGCCCAGCTGCGGGAGTTCTTTCTGCCAGATGCCCGTGACCCCGGCCGTCTGGAATCCCAGCTGCTTATTGACCGTCAGGAGGTACCGGTTTTCCGGCGCATTCCAGGTGTAGATGATCCGGGCATCCGGAAACTGTTCGGTGAGCCGTTCCATGTTTGCCACCTTGATCAGCAGGCCGAGTTTGTTTCCGCGGTGTTCCTGCAGCACCAGTGTGTCGTCCTGGAAGACAACGTCGGCGCGGTGCGCCAGGACGGTGATGGTGGTCAGGCCCACAAGGGCACCTGTGGCGAGGTGCTCGACGGCGGTGACCACCGTCCGCCGCCCCTGCGCGATGGCGACGTCTTCCGCTTCCCGGAGGATGCCGCCGTCGAACACCATGTCCTGCTCAACGGGCGCTTCCAAGGAGGGATCGACGTCGGCCCCCGCCTGGTTCTCAAGGACGGCGACAGCTTCGAGCCACTGGTCCGGGCACCGGTCCGTCCAGTGGTGCAGCCGGTAGCGGCCGTTGTTGGCCTCCTCCGCTTCGGCCTGCAGGTCCGCAACCAGCTTCGAATCCAGGGGCAGTGCGCAGGAACTGAACTGTTCAATGTGTTGGAGTGTGTACCCGGTCTTCTGCGCGAACTCTACTTCGCGGCTCTCCAGCGGCACGAAGCCCTGGCCGGAGCCGGGGACCAGCTGGGCCTTTTCGAACTCGTGAAGGGACGCACCCGGATGGTTGGTGTCCACCAGGATCATGGTGCGGCCTTCCGCCCGGGCCAGCTGTTCGGCGGCCTGGAGCAGCCGCCTGCCCACGCCCTGGCGCTGGAACTCCGGCAGGATGTCCAGCGTGAACTCCGCGAGGTCCAGGTTGTCGGTGAGGGGCAGGGCGATGTCCACGGTGCCCACGATTTCGCCGTCCACTTTGGCCACCAGGATGAGCTGCCGCTCATAGGGGTCTTCAAATTCCAGGAGCTTTTCCAGCGGCTCGTAGGCGAGGTCGTCGCTCCCCCAGGTCTGCATCCGGACCTTCCGGCCCACCTCGACCGCGGCAAGGAAGTCTGCGGCGTCCGGGGAGTCGAGTGAGTCCGGGATCCAGAGCTGTTCGATCTTCACGTCTTTTGCCATTGGCGTCTTCATCCCAGCCGTTTCTGCCACTCACCTTCATAGCCGGCGGGCCTGAATCCAAGGGCATTATTTATGGCCAGCATATGTCGGTTTTCAACGGCATTCCACGTCAACACTGACCGCACGGACGGCCACCGGCCCTGGGCGCGCCGAAGGTTCGCCAGTTTCACCAGGAGCCCGAGGCGGTGGCCGCGGTGGCCTCCGGCAACGAGCGTGTCCTGCTGGGCGATCGTGTCAGGAACCCCGGGCCGCCAGTTCAGGACGGTGTAGGCAACCAGTTCGCCCGTACTTAGGTGGAGGGCCGCCGTCACTGCCGACTGGACTCCGCCGCGGGACAGCGTCCGCTCTTCGTCGCGCACGCGGGCGGCATCCCAGTCTTCGCCTTCCCAGTCCATGCCGGCGATGGGAACGTCCTCGGTCATCGTGGCCTTAAGCCGGGCGTAGGCGTCCACCAGGGCCTCCGGGCAGTGATCGTCCCAGCCGGTAAGTCCGTAGCCTGCGGCCCGGGAAGAGGCCTCGGCCTCCAACTGGTCCAGCAGTTCCGGGGCCACCGGCAGCCCGAGGCGGCTGGAGCGCTCCACCTGCTCCAGCTCGTAACCGGAAGCGAGGGCAAAGGCTACGGCGGGGGCGGTGAGCGGCAGGCCGCCCGCACCGGATTTGGCGGGCAGCAGCACAGCTCCGTCCGCATTCGCCAGCGGGACCTCGTGATAAGCGTCCAGGGACATCCTGCCCCGCTCCCGGGCTACGGTTTCAGCGTGTTGCCGGAGGATGCGTCCCAATCCCCGGCGCCGGTGGGCCGGGGAGATGAGGACGTCGATTCCGGCGGTGTGCGTGTTCTCGCGGAGCGGGAGCGTCACAGAGCAGAAGCCCACTGGTTCCCGGCCCAGCCTGGCAAGGTAAAGCTGCCGCTCCTCGTACTCATTGCCCTGCCAGAACTCCAGGGCTTCCGCCAGCGTGGGGCAGCGGTCCAGGTTGCCCCAAAGCTCCAGTTCGTGGGCCACGCGCATGTCATGGCACACCGTGAAGTCGGCAGTTGCGTTCCCGGCGCTTGCCACCGCTCCGCTGCCGGGTGCCAGGAGGACGTCCACGGCGGAAATCGTGAGGGCATCGGGCGTCCCCGTGACGCCATCCAACTCCGGTTCGGCCATTTCTACAGCTTAGGCAAACTGACACCCGTCCGGGACAGGAAGCTTAAAACACAACCGCCCGGCAGGTGCCGGGCGGTTGTGTTTGCTGCGGACAGGTCCGCAGCGGAAGTTCAAGTGAGGATTTAGGCCTCGGTCAGAACCTTGGTGACGTTCGGGTCAACGGAGATGCCGGGACCGAACGTGGTGGCAACGGTGGCCTTCTGGATGTAGCGGCCCTTCGAAGCGGACGGCTTCAGGCGAAGCACCTCTTCCAGTGCTGCTGCGTAGTTCTCGGCCAGCTTGATGGCGTCGAAGGACACCTTGCCGATGATGAAGTGCAGGTTGGAGTGCTTGTCGACGCGGAAGTCGATCTTTCCACCCTTGATGTCGTTGACGGCCTTGGTGACGTCAGGGGTCACGGTGCCCGTCTTGGGGTTCGGCATCAGGTTACGCGGACCCAGGACCTTACCGAGGCGGCCAACCTTGCCCATGAGGTCGGGGGTGGCGACGGCGGCGTCGAAGTCGGTCCAGCCGCCGGCGATCTTTTCGATCAGGTCATCGGAACCAACGAAGTCGGCGCCGGCAGCGATTGCTGCTTCAGCCTTGTCACCCGTGGCGAAAACCAGGACGCGGGCGGTCTTGCCGGTGCCGTGGGGCAGGTTGACCGTGCCGCGGACCATCTGGTCAGCCTTACGGGGGTCGACGCCGAGGCGGAATGCAACCTCAACGGTGGCGTCGAACTTGGACGGGTTGGTGTCCTTGGCGAGCGTTACTGCCTCGAACGGCGCGTAGAACTTCTCCGCGTCGATCTTGGCGGCTGCTGCCTCATATGCTTTGCTGCGCTTTGCCATGCTGCTTGTTTCTCCTTGTGCAGTTGTGGTCTGCGGACCGCGCTGGGCCCTGCCACAGTTGGTGAGCGGACTCGTTATCCGTGCCCGGTTCCCAACATTTCAATGTAGGTGGTGCCGGTTGTCCCGGCGGTGCCGCCCGTCGTCGTGATCGGTTTCCCGAGCCCGACGCCAAGGCGACGGAAGCGACTAGCCTTCGACGGTGATACCCATGGAGCGGGCGGTGCCGGCGATGATCTTCGCTGCGCCTTCGAGGCTGGTTGCGTTGAGGTCTTCCATCTTGGTGGAAGCAATCTCGTTGACCTGGGCCTGGGTCAGCTTGGCAACCTTGACGGTGTGCGGGGTAGCTGAACCCTTGGCGACGCCTGCAGCCTTCTTGATGAGCTCTGCAGCCGGCGGGGTCTTGGTGATGAACGTGAAGGAACGGTCCTCGTAGACCGTGATTTCCACGGGGATGACGTTTCCGCGCTGGGCTTCCGTCGCAGCGTTGTACGCCTTGCAGAATTCCATGATGTTGACACCGTGCTGGCCAAGCGCAGGACCGATCGGCGGAGCCGGGTTAGCGGCACCTGCCTGGATCTGCAGCTTGATGAGGCCGGTGACCTTCTTCTTGGGAGCCAATGTAGGGTCCTTCTCTCAATAACGTCCTGGGGCACAGGAGCGTGCCTCAGGTTTTTGGCCGCCATGGCGAGGCGGCCGGCCGTTCCGGTGCTGCTAAGCGGGCAGCGCCGGGACGAATTCTTTGGATAATCAGATCTTGGTGACCTGGTTGAACGCCAGGGTGACCGGCGTTTCGCGCTCGAAGATGGAAACCAGCACCACGAGGGTCTGGGATTCGACCTTGATCTCGGAGATCGTGGCGGGAAGGGTCTCGAAGGGGCCTTCCTTGACGATGACCGACTCGCCGACCTCGAAGTCGACGTCCACCGGAGCCTGGTTCTGCTTGTTGACCGGCTTGCCCTTCTCGGCCTGCTCTTCCTCGAAGACGGGGGCAAGCATGGAGAAGACCTCATCGAGGCGCAGCGGCACCGGGTTGTGGGCGTTGCCCACGAAGCCGGTCACGCCGGGGGTGTGCCGGACGGCGCCCCAGGAGGCGTCGGTCAGGTCCATGCGGACCAGCACATAGCCCGGGATGCGGACGCGGTTGATCACCTTGCGCTGAGCATTCTTGATCTCAACGACTTCTTCCATCGGCACCTGGATCTCGAAGATGTAATCTTCCATGTCCAGGGTCTGGATGCGGGTTTCCAGGTTGGCCTTCACGCGGTTTTCGTAACCTGCGTAGGAGTGGATGACGTACCAGTCACCTTCCTGGCGGCGCAGCTTGGCCTTGAACTCTTCTGCGGGGTCTACCTCGGCCTTGGCGGCGGCAGCGGCGAGGGCGTCGGTGGACTGTTCCTCGGAGCCGGCCTCGTCATCAGCCTTTGCGTCGAAGTCATCGGAATCGGCGTCGTCGGATTCGGGCGCGGAGGACTCAACCTCAGACTCGTCACCGGCTTCTGCCGTGATGTCCGCGGACTCTTCCAGCTCAGTCTCGGTTACCTCGAGCTCCTGCTCAGACACTTGGTCTCCTGCTTCCTCATTGCCTAACATGCCTATTTAAATGGCTCAATTCCGCACACCGGTGTTTCCCTCCGGATTCCCGGACGGAACACACAGCCTGCGGACGGTACAGCCTTAGCTGTCCGTGGGGCCTTTACCGCCGAAGAGCCAGCCGACGGCGGATCCGAAGCCAATGTCCAGCAGGCTGACGATGACCATCATGATGCCCACGAACACCAGCACCACGAGTGTGTAATTAATCAGTTCCTTGCGGGTTGGTGCAACAACCTTCTTCAGTTCGCCGATGATCTGGCGGACAAAAAGTGCAATGCGAGCGAAGAAGTTTGCCTTGGCGTCCTTCTTAGCTGGGCGGCCCTTGGAGCTGCTGGCAGCTGTTTCGGTCACCTGGTCCTCGCTCATCTTTGCAATGTTGGATTACCCGGTCCTGATCAGAACCATGGTTGCTGCGCTTGCCCCGGATTTTCGCCCGGGGCAGCTTGCGCAGGGCAGACAGGACTCGAACCTGCAACCTGCGGTTTTGGAGACCGCTGCGCTACCAATTGCGCCACTACCCTATGGAGTGAATTCCACTCTCCGATGACGAACCGCCAGCTGCACTGGGGCGCACGTCATCATCCGTGTTTCAACACCGGTGAACCAGTCTACGCAACAACTTCGCGTTCGTCGAACCGGCCCGTTTCCGGCCCCCAACTGCTGCCCTGGCTGACATTGACCGGAACAGTCACAAATCAAGACGGGCAACCCGGAGGGTCCGCTGAACAGCATAGAGTAGAACTCGTCGAATCCCACATTCCAGCCGCCAGGCTGCAAGCGAAGAACGGACCTGCCATGTCTGCCGCCCGCGTTTCCCAGCGCATTTCCGCCATTGCCGAATCCGCAACCCTTGCCGTTGATGCCAAGGCGAAGGCGCTGAAGGCTGCAGGCCGGCCGGTCATTGGATTCGGTGCGGGTGAACCCGACTTTCCTACTCCGGACTACATCGTCCAGGCCGCCATCGAAGCGGCAAGCCAGCCGAAGTACCACCGCTACTCCCCCGCCGGCGGGCTGCCCGAACTGAAGAAGGCCATCGCCGAGAAGACCCTGCGCGACTCCGGCTACGCCGTGGACCCTTCCCAGGTTTTGGTGACCAACGGCGGCAAGCAGGCGGTCTACAACACTTTCGCCACCCTGGTGGATCCCGGCGACGAGGTCATTGTTCCCACTCCGTTCTGGACCACCTACCCGGAGGCCATCCGGCTCGCAGGCGGCGTGCCGGTGGAGGTCTTCGCCGGCCCGGAGCAGGACTACCTCGTCACCGTTGAACAGCTTGAGGCAGCTGTCACGGACAAAACGAAGATCCTGCTGTTCGTCTCGCCCTCCAACCCCACGGGCTCGGTGTACTCGCCGGAGCAGGTGGCCGAGATCGGCAAGTGGGCGGCGGCCAAGGGCCTCTGGGTGGTCACCGACGAGATCTACGAGCACCTGACGTACGACGGCGTTCCCTTCACCTCGATCGCGACCGCCGCCCCTGAGCTGGGCGACAAGGTCGTCATCCTCAACGGCGTCGCGAAGACCTACGCCATGACCGGCTGGCGCGTGGGCTGGATGATCGGCCCGGCCGATGTCATCAAGGCAGCCACCAACCTCCAGTCGCACGCAACGTCCAATGTCTCCAACATCATGCAGATCGCTGCCCTGGCTGCCGTTTCCGGCCCACTGACCGCCGTCGACGAGATGAAGGTGGCGTTCGACCGCCGCCGCAAGGCCATCGTTGCTGGCCTGAACGCCATCGAGGGGGTGGAATGCCCGACGCCGAAAGGTGCCTTCTACGTCTACGCGGACGTCCGCGCGCTGCTGGGGAAGGAATTCCCGACGGCGTCCGGCACGGCCACGCCGCAGACGTCCGCTGAGCTGGCCGCGCTGATCCTGGACGAGGTCGAGGTGGCAGTGGTTCCGGGTGAGGCCTTCGGCCCCTCCGGCTACCTGCGCCTTTCGTACGCACTGGGCGACGAAGACCTCGCCACCGGCGTCCAGCGCCTGCAGGACTTCCTGGGCAAGGCCCAATAGGCACCCTCTCTCACTTAATGCGGGAAAAACCGGAACGCTCTATCACTCTGAACTGGTCCCCGGAAGTTGGACTGGCCAAATAGGATCCTAAACTGCGAGGGCCTGGGCACGGTATTGGACCGGGCTCAGGCCCTTGAGCTTTGTTGAGATTCTTTT
>NZ_JAYESK010000020.1:0-5992 GCF_034720455.1 Pseudarthrobacter sp. C1
TCACCTCGCCGTTGGCGTCAACAGCCGTCACCGTCACCGCGCCGGACTTGGGGTCCGCCGAGTAAATCCGGTCATCATCCCCGACCGCCGAGACAATGCCCTCCGAACCGACCATCACGGGCTCCGACGCTTCCTCGTCAAAACCGTTGACCGTGGACGGCGACACAGCCCACACCTTGCCCGACGCCGCATCCGTCACGGAGATGACTTCCGAGCCGAAGCTCACGTCCGCCGATCCCGGCAACTGCTTATCCCCGCCCAGCCGCATGTTCGCCGGCGACACCTGGTTCAGTGTTGACCCGGTCTCATCATCGACGAACACATCCCCCGCATCCTGCAGGATGTCGAACGTCGTCGAAGCGGGCGTCACAGCCCCATCAAGAACGCGGGAGGGGTAGTTAAGCCGGCCCACCGCATTCTTCGACTTCGAGACCACCCACACCCCGCCGTCGTTCAACTCCACCTCGGTGGTCTTGAACCCCGGATACAGCACGGCACCGGTGACCAGGACAGCGACGACGGCACTGAAGGCAGTGCCCGTGACGAGTTTTTTGTGGCGTCTTTTCAGCCCAAGCTTCCCCAGCAGAGTTGTCACAGCTTTACTTTTCCCCTGAAATTTGTGGCGGCCCCCAGGCCAGCCCGTCCAAAGACCCGGTATAGGGCTCTCTGTTCCCGGGTTAGCCTACCGAAGCAGGACGGCGGCCGCGATGGGGAGCGCTCCCCCGCCGTGCCACCTGTGGCGCTGCCCGTTACTTCTAGCATTGCGGGATTCCATGTCCCTCAGGCTCACCCAAGGTGGTGTTGCCGACCTGGACGGTGCGGCCAACGTAGCGCCCATCAGGATGCGAACTGATGCGGTACCACTTGTAGGTGCCCCGGGCGTCGGGGACGGTCCGCCACATAAAGCAGTTGACGGTGAAGGTTGGGCCGGAGCCGTAGATCCAGGGATAGCCGCTGACCACACCATCGCAGGTGTGTTCCGCGCCCGTCGGCGACCGCCACGAGGTCTGGCCTGAGGCAGGCGCATCAGTACACGTCCGGTAGCCAACGATTGAGTTGCCCCACTCCGTCTTGGCCGGCCCGGACCTGGCGGTCGCCTCGGCGACGCCTCCGCCGTTCCCTATGGAATTCACGGTCTGCACCTGGATCGAGTGGGGCTCGTCGAAGCCGCCGGTGTTCACTGTCCGGCTTCCCGAAGCCGCCACCCTTTCCCAGCCCCGGCCGTCAATGTTGATCTGCGTGTAGGCGACATCGTTGGTGGCCGTGGACGGCGAGGTCCAGCTGAAGCTCAGCGACTTCTGGTTTTGCCCGCCGTTCTGCCCTGTCGCAGAGGGTGTGCCGGGTGCGCCGTGCGGCGTGGTGGTGGCGGCCGTGCTGGCGTCTGAACTCGGTGCCACACTTGAGTTGGCCACCACCGTGATGGACGTGGGCGTACCGTTCGTGAAGCCACCCACTGTTTGCCCGGGCCTGATGGGACCGGTTTGCCCGGTGCTGGCGTTGTAGCTGTAGCTGACCTCGCCATACGCCGACCCGTTGCGTTCAGCCGCCGTTAGTTCCTTGAAGTTGATGGTCACCTGTCGCCCAGCGCCGCCGGTGTCTGCCGCGGCGGCCGTCACTCCGGAGACCTGGCCCAGCTTGCCGGTGGCGCGCCGGGGTGCCGAAGCGGGACTGACGGCGCCCTTGCCGGCCTTGTTTTCCGCCTGGACGGTGAAGGTGTATTCGGCTTCGGAATTGTTGGCCGTGAAGTTGGCCGTCCGTACCGTGCCCGGGATGGCCTGGGTCTGCGGCGCGCCGCCGCCGCCGCTCATGGTGACGTAGTAGTTTCTGATCGCGTCACCGTTGGTGTCGGGTTCGGTCCAGTTCACGCGCAGTTGGTTGGTGCTCCCCACAGCAGACGCCACGGCGGAGGTCGGTGCCGCGGGCGCAGCGGGCACGCCGGCAGGGTTGTCTTCGGAGGAGTAGATGCCCCAGTCGGACGGGCCCAGCTCGTTGACCGCCTGGGCGCGCACCTTGTAGCGGACGCCGTTCGTCAGGCCAGGCCAGGTGTAGGTCAGGCCCGTGACCCCGTTTTTCACGGCGATGCCGCTGGCTGGCGGTGGCGAGATCTCCAGGTTGTAGCTCTTGACGGCCGAACCCTCGGTCCTGGCAGGGGGCCAGTCGATCACCATGTTCTTGTCGCCGGCTTTGACCGTGGGCGCCTCCGGCGGGGACGGCTTTTCGTCGGGCCGGATCTCGTTGGACTGCGCAGACGCCTGGGAGTCGCCCACCTCATTGGTGGCGGTCACAGTGAAGACGTACTTCACGTCGTTGGTCAGACCGCTCAAAGTGCACGTGGTGGTGGCGCACTGTTGTTCAAATCCGGTGTTGGAGCGCACGGTGTAGCCGGTGATGGTGGCGCCGTTGTCTGACGGCGGCGCCCATTTGAGCACAGCCGTCCGGCTGCGCACGTCCGTGGCGGTGGGGGCCGAGGGCGGGTCCGGCTTATCCCGGACGGTGATGCGCACCCGGCCGTCAGCATGGCGGGAAGGGTCATCGGTCTTGTCCGAAATGACGTAACGGAGCACCATGACGCCTTTGAATCCCTCTGCGGGAGTCACCGTGAGCGAGTCCCCGGCGACCACCGGCTGCCCTGTTGCGGACCCCGTTTCCACCGCCACTGAAACGATTTCCAGCGGGGTGTCGGCAAAGGGGTTGAAATCATTGGCGAGGACGTTGATGGTCTCGGCCCGGCCCGCGTTGGCCTTTTCGATGACGTCTTCCCCGGCTGTGGGAAGGGGCCGGTTGGAGGCGACTACCGTGGCTGTTACCGAGGCCTTGACCGGTTCGGATCGGCCGTCGGTGACCTTCAGCGGGATGTTTCCCTTCCGGCCGGCGGGCGAGCCTGCTGCAGCACTGACCTTGAGTGTCTGCCCCTCGAGGGAGGCAGTGAAGCCCTCCGGCGTGGTCCCGTCAAACTCAAATTTGAGCTTCTCCTGGTCCCCGGCATCCACGTCCCTGGCCAGGGTGCCCAGTTCAAGGGCAGCAGTTTCGGCCTTCGGCACGTCAAGGTCGGTTCCCCTGAAGGTGGGCTCGTGGTTCGCGGCCGGGTCCGGAATGACCCGGGTGATGATGGTCAGGGTGGATTTCACGCCCTGCGGATCTTCCGGACCGGACCCGTCTGTCACTTCGAACGTCACGGAGCCGGGGCCGACGTAGTCTTTGAGCGCCGCATAGCGCAGGGCGTCGCCGTTTCCGGCGATGACGCCCTGGGTGTCAGCGCCCTGGACCTGGACCTTGTCTGCCTGCGTAATGTGGGGAGAGCGGCCCTCCCGGACCCGCACGTATTCGCTCAGGGCGAAGGTGATTTCCTTGCCGGCCATCACTTCCACAACGTCGGTCCTGGCCAGGCTGGGGTGCTGTTCACCCTGACCGGGCACCCAGATGACAGCAGTGGCGCTCTGGCCGTCCACGTCGGTGACAGTGTAGGGAACCAGCTGGTCCCCCGCGGCAAGGCCGACCACAACGTTGCCGTCGCCGCCGACGCGGGCGTTCGGGTTGCCGTCCGGCAGGCTGACCTTGAGTTCGGCGGCCACGCCGTCGGGGTCTGAATCGTTCTTCAGCACCGGCACGTCGACAGCGGACTTGCCCAGCGTCTCGGCGGGGGTGATCACATCGTCTTTCGCCACCGGCGCCTTCAGCGTGGCGTCGGGAGAGATGCTGACCCGGATCACTGCACTGCCCTGGGCTTTTTTGTCATCCTGGATCTTGTAGCTGACGTTCTCATTGCCCGCGTTGCCGGGCGCAGTAAGCAGCACCCTGCCGTCAGCGGTTTCGACACCGAGTTCCGGACGGGCTTCAAACGCGTTACTGACGAGCCCGATCGGGTCACCGTCCGGGTCGGAGTCGTTGCTGAGCGCGTCAACGGCGATCTTGCGTCCGGGACGGACATCCACGGAATCGTCCACTGCGATGGGTCTCTGGTTGTTGGCCTCGGGTGGCGCGATGCCCGCAATGACCGTGCCGGTGTTCTCGGCGCCGATTCTGTCCCTGACCCGGTAGGTGAAGGTATCGGTGCCGGCCGCCGTGCCCGTGGCGGTGAATTCGAGGTAGCCGTCCCTGGCCACGGCGGTTCCCATGGCGGGGGCTTTGTCCACCCCGATGAGCTGCACGGAGTCGCCGTCGGAGTCGATGCCGTCCAGCGGGACGGGGATCCGAACCACCATTCCAGACACCACGCGGGCGGTGAGGTTCTTCGGCTCGGGACGGGTGTTCCGCTCGTCGTCCCGGGCGCGGACGCGGATGGTGACCTGCTGCGAATCCGACTGGCCGGATTCATTGGTGACTTTGTAGATTGCGTAGACGGTCTTGGGCACGTCTCCGGCGATAAAACGCAACGTGTCCCCGGCGTGGAACATCCGTCCGTCGGTGTCGTCGGGCTTCTGCGCCAGTTCGGGCTCAAGCGTGAGTTTCTCGCCGTTGGGGTCGGAGTCGTTCGCGAGGACCGGGATGGTCACCACGTCGCCCACCCGGACGGACACTTCGTCGGGTTTCGCCTGGGGGGACTGGAGCTTGGCCGGGGCGGGCACCACCAGCACTGCGATGTCGCCACTGGCCGAGGCCAAGCCGTTCGAGATTGTGTATTTGACGTTGAGCTGGCCTTGCGCCCGGATGTCGGTGATCCGGATGACCGCGTGGTCCAGCACTGAAACGCTGACCGGCAACCCGTCGGCAGCTGTGACGGACTGGACTACCAGGACCCCGCCGGACGGGTCCGAGTCATTGCCCAGGACGTCCACCAGCACAGTTCCGCCGCTTGGCAGCAGGGCTGTGTCGCGCACCGCGACGGGGGCGCCGTCACCGTCGCCGGACACCACGTCCACCCGGACCAGCTGCTGGGCGCTGGCCGGCCCGTTGGTTACCAGGTAAGTGACGTAGTGCGGTCCCTGGGCCGCGGAGTTGAACGTAAAGGTCTGCTGGTCCGCCCGCAGGGTTGCTGTGGCGTTGCCGTCCGGGGTGACCTGGGCCAGGCGGAGGGCGCCGCCCTGGGGGTCGGAGTCGTTTTTGAGGGGTGCTATCACCGCGTCGACGCCTGCGACGGCCACCACGTGATCCGCGTTGGCGATCGGGGGCAGGGCGCCGGGGGCGCGGACGTCTACCGTGACCTTGCCTTCCGTTGTGGACTGGCCGTCGGAAACGGTCAGGGTGACCACCTTGCGGCCGGGCTCCGTTCCGGCGTCCTGGAAGGTCAGCAGGCCGTCCGGTCGGACCTTGACCTGGTCGCGGGGATCGCTGCCCGCAGCGCTGACCACGTACAGATCGTCGCCGTCCGGATCCATCCAGTCAGGAAGCACGTTCTGGCTGACGATCTTGCCCGCCTGCACAACGAGCGTGGTGTTGCGGTTCGGCTTCTGCCGCGGGGCGGAGTTCTCCCCTGCCGGGATGATATTGAGCGTGACGTCGGAGGAGGCGGTGAGGCCCCGGCCATCGTCCACTGAGTATTTGAAGGTCTCGGAACCGGCTTTGTCGGCAGGGATGGCGACCTGGAAGCCGGTGGACCCGTAAATCGGGGCGAGAACGCCGGACTTAAGCTGATCAGGGGCGCGCACGGTGAGGATGTCGCCGTCCGGATCAGTGTCGTTGTCCAGGACGGGGAGCACAGCGGTCTTGCCGGCCCGGACCCCGAAAGTGTCCGGCTTGGCAACCGGAGCGCTGTTGGGCTTGGTGCGGTCCGGCAGCACCGTCTGCTGGACTTCGTCGGCGGAATCCTTGTCCGCGTCATCGGACGTTTCCTTGGGCGGGATGACGTCGTCCCAGTTGTTGACCAGCTGCATGTTCTGGTTCACCAGCCACACGTTCCCGGAGTTCACGTCATTCAGGACCACCAGGTCCCGGTTCACCCGGAAAACATACGACGGCGAGGCACTCGCCTTGGGCACGTCAACGTTCTTGTCATCACCATCATTGACACAGTCCCGCACATACTTGTTAGCCCCGGACCACGCCGCATGCACAC
>NZ_JAYESK010000021.1:0-5453 GCF_034720455.1 Pseudarthrobacter sp. C1
TGACGATTGCGCGGGCGTTCCTGGCGCGGCCCTCTGTGCTGATCCTGGATGAGGCGACGTCTTCGGTGGATACCCGGACCGAGGTGCTGGTGCAGAAGGCGATGAGTGCACTGCGGTCCGACCGGACCTCCTTTGTCATCGCCCACCGCCTGTCCACGATCCGCGACGCCGACCTCATCCTGGTGATGGAGGCCGGCCAGATCGTGGAGCAGGGGACGCACTCTTCACTGCTGGCTGCCGGCGGGGCTTACGCACGGCTGTACGAGGCGCAGTTCGCGGCTCCTGCGGCGGAGGTTTGAGTGGCCTGCCGCTCGGGAATCCTCACTGCAGCAGTGCGAATCCGGACTCGTAGCGTGTTTTCCCGATAGCTGCCAATACGATCTGGAGAAAGCCCATCGCCTCAAGTTCCCTCGCACGCGAAAGAGGGCCAGCGTCGACCGCCCGGAGTCCTGCCGCCTCGAGGAGGGCCGCGACTGCTATTTTCGCCTCTGGATCGTCTCCGGCGAACAGGACAGTCGTGGGCGTTGTGCCATTGGTGCCGGTGCTGAGCGTGTCGCCGAGATTGACGTTGAACGCTTTCACGACTGTAACGCCCACCGGGAGGGCCTTGGAAAGTTCAACCGCAGTCGAGGAGTCTGCTGGGACCAGCAACTCATCGTAGGTGGTGAAATCAATGGGGTTGCTGATATCGATGACCACCTTGCCGCTGAGTCGATCCCGATAGTGCTCAAGTATGTTCGGGTACGCCTCATACGGAACTGCGAGGACGACGAGGTCACCTGTGAGTTCATCGCCGACAAGCCCATATTCCGCATCCGGACGCTCGGCGGACGAGCCAGCCCCCGCCCTGCGCCGGATGATTTGGATACTCGCTCCGGCTCGCGCTGATACTTCGGCAATTGCTGAGCCCATCTTGCCGGTGCCAATGATGCTGATCGATGTCATGCGAACTAGATCCTCCTGAATCGTTTGAGTGCCTTTTCGGCGGCAGCCACCGCGTCGAAGTCGAAGAGCACACTTCGGCGAAAATCGCGTCCTGCGCGCAAGTCAGCATCACGCTTCTCGATGTCCTCAAATTCATTCTGCGCGTCGAACTGTGAGCCGCTTCTGCGAGAGCTGTTCTGCAGGATCGCCGTGCGCTGCATTCGAACGGCGGTGTAGCGCTTGAAGGCTTCGGCAATCTCATCGGCGTCTTCGGCCTCCCTGAGGAAGAAGGCAAGAGTAATGCTGTCCTCGATTGCCTGATTCACTCCCTGGCCCGCGTGCGGCAGCATGGTGTGTGCTGCGTCCCCAAGCAACGTCACGCGCCCTCGCGACCAATTAGTGAGTGGCTCGTGGTCGTAGAGGCCCCACCAGAAGGTCTGGTCGATGAGCTGGATGAAGTGGCGAAGCTTCGGGTCCCATTTCTCACCCGCAAACTCGGCGGCGAGTTCGCTCACGTCCCCCGGGGCCGACCAGGTTTCCTTGAGCGGCCTGTCACTGGGTACGAACCCGACGTAGTTGAACAACTTGCGCTGCTGCAGCGGGTAGCACATGAAGTGCTTTCCCTCCCCCATCCATACCTGGCTGATCATGGGCCAGTCGTCGGGAAGGAGGGCCGCGTCAAGTACTCCGCGAAACGCGATAAATCCGGAGTAGACGGGGTCGGGGGTTTGCATCAGAGAATCCCGCACCACCGAGTGGATGCCGTCCGCGCCCACCACTGCATCAAACTCATCGTGTACGCCGTTCTCGAATTCGAGGCGGACGCCTGTGTCTAGCGTCTGAATCGACGTCAGACGATGGCCGAGACGGATCGTGTCGGGCGCGACCTCTCGAGACAAAACGTCGACCAGGTCGGGCCTGTACATGCCGACATTCTGATACCGCTTTGCTGAGTCTTCCCAAGCTGCTTCGGCTACAACGTTGCCCATGGCGTCCTGGTAGACGCCATGGCCGTCCGGAGTGGCGCCTGCGCGCTTGACCTGTTCAAGGACACCGAGTTTGTCGAGAACGCGCTGGCCATTCGGAGCGACAGTGACGCCTGCGCCCACGTCGCCCAGCCCCCTCGCCTGCTCGAACACCGTGACGTGGGCACCGGCGATCCGCGTGAGGGCAATCGCAGCAGTAAGCCCGCCCAGCCCCCCTCCAATGACCGCGACTCTGGTGGTGTGATTTACCATCGGTTCTCCTCGACTGCATTACGTAATCCTTGAATTTGCCGACCATAAGAGGCCACGACGGCATGGTGCATAGTTCCGTGGACGCCACGGTGGAAGGGGTACGGGGTGCTACGGCTTCGCCGCAAGCTCCCTGTGGGCCACGTTGGGGGCGAACATCGTTGCGCCGCTGGCCTGCTCGGCCTCGTGGTCCGGGCCGAGCGGGATGCCGCGCCGGTCGCGCAGGCACAGCGTCGCCGCGGCCCCGACGAGGGTGGCCACGAGGATATACCAGGAGACCGCAGTCGTGGTGCCGGTGGCCTGCAGCAGTGCTTGGGCGATGGTGGGAGCGAACGCCCCGCCGAGGATTGACCCAATGGCGTAGGGGATGGCCACTCCAGAGAAACGAACGGATGCCGGGAAGATCTCGGCGTACCAGGCTGCCAAAGGCCCGTATGTGAGGCCGAGGCCGATCGAGAGCAGGACCAGGCCGGCGTAGAGGCCGGGTAGCGTCGCGGTGTTGACGAGCCAGAATAGCGGGAAGGCCATCAGTGCCTGTACGGCGAAGCCGATGAGGTGGGTGTTTCGCCGGCCGATCGAATCGGCGAGGCGCCCTGCAATGAGCGTCGCGAAGAACCACACCGCCGAGGCGACCGTGGACGCGATGAGCATCGCCGTAGTATCTATCTTAAGCTTGCCGGTGGCGTAGCTCTGGAGGAAGCCGCCGGTGGTCATGTAGCCCACGGCGTTATTGCCCACGAACACAAGCGCGGCAAGGATCACAAGGTGCCAGTGACGTTTGAAAAGGACCACAACCGGGGCCTTGGTCTGCTGGCCGCGCTCGGCGATCTCGGTGAACACGGGGCTCTCCTCAACGGAGCGGCGGACAAAGTAGCCGACGACGATGAGCACGATGCTCAGCAGGAACGGCACGCGCCAGCCCCACTCGAGGAAGGCCTGGCCGGGGGAGACGACACCGGTCATGAGGGCCATCAAGCCCGAAGCGAGAAGAAAGCCCAGCGGGACGCCGACCTGCGGCAAGGCGCCAGCGCGACCGCGGCGGTCGGCAGGAGCGTGCTCGACGACCATGAGGACTGCGCCGCCCCACTCGCCGCCGGCGGAGACGCCTTGGAGAATGCGGAGGAGGAGCAGGAGGATCGGCGCCGCGATGCCGATCTGGGCGAAGGTGGGCAGGACGCCGATGAGTGTCGTCGCTACACCCATGAGGATGAGCGTGATGACAAGCATGGCACGGCGGCCGATTCTATCGCCGTAGTGCCCCGCGAGGAACGCACCGAGCGGGCGGAAGAGGAAGGAGATGCCGACGGTAGCGAAGGAGAGCAAGAGCCCGATTTCCTCCCCGGCAGGCTTGAAGAAGAGCTGGCTGAACACGAGCCCAGCGCCCAGCGCGTAGATGAAGAAGTCGTACCACTCGATCGTGGTGCCGATGATCGTCGCGAACGCGACGCGACGCTGCGTGGCGGGATTGCTAACGGAATTGGAAGAGGTCATTGCTGTCCTTGTGAAGTGTGCGGACGATGCTGTTCCTCTATGGTGAGCGAACTCACATCTGCATGTAAATCACAGAGATTTGCAGATAAAGTTCTGTTGTACTTAAGAAGCCCGATCTACGATGAGGTGGACATGGCCGATGTGAGCCTGCGGCAACTCGAGCTGTTCGCTGCCCTGCCGGACTTCACCACATCCAGTGCAGCGGCAGCCCATCTTCACATCTCAGAGTCGGCGCTGTCCCAGGCCATCACGGGGCTCGAGAGGACTGTGGGGGAGCAGCTTTGCGTGCGCCGCAAGGCGCGGGGCCTCGCGCTGACTCCCGCGGGCCAGCACTTCGCAATGCAGGCGCGCCGGATCCTGGCGGACACGCGGGAGCTCGTCCAGGGCGACCGCCGGGGAGAAGAGCTGCGGGGCAGTGTCAAGTTTGGCTGCTACGCGAGCTTCGCCGCGAGCGTGGTGCCGGAGCTCCTCGAAGGCTTCCCGCGGAGGCATCCCGGGGTGGACCTCGAGACCACGGTGGGCACCAACGAGGACCTGTTCCCCGCCCTGCAGTCGGGACGCCTCGACGTGGCCATCACATACGAAAGGTTCCTGCCTGCCGGCTACCGTCACCGCAAGGTCTACGCGACCGAGCTCGAGGCCCACCTGCATCCGGACCACCCGCTCGCGGCGGGCAGCACCGTCGATCTCGCCGATCTCGCCGGCGAGCCGCTCATCCTCTACGACGTGAGCCCGAGCACCATCAATATAGTCGAGGCGTTCGCCGCGCGCGGGCTCGAGCCCAGGATCGCGGCCCGGGTCACCCAGATCATCCTCGTCGAGGCGCTCGTGGGCCGCGGCATGGGGTATGGCCTGCTCATGTCCCGGCCCAACGTGCTCCCCATGAGCGTCGAGGGGCGGCCGGTCGCCATCCGCCCATTCGACCCGCCCGTAACCCTCTCCAACGTCGTAGGGATCTGGCCCGAGGACATGACCCTCACGCGACGAGCCTCGGCCCTGCTCGATTATGCGGTCGAGAAGCTCGGCTGCTACGACCGCGCAGACGTAGTTCAGAGCGCAGCCACCCACGACGTCGCCGCCCCGCCTCATGCGGGCAGCGACGCTTTCCAGAAGTAGGCCTTCAGATCGAACGAGGGATCGGGAAACAAAACGACGGTTTCTGACCGGTTACCGGCAAGCCTCCCGTTTAGGCCTTTGATGCCGTCCTGACCTGCGGCATCAGACTGAACTGTGGGCTGCGAGATGAACGAGTCATTGCCCCTCCTGGGGCAGTAGCGAGTTTCGGGGCGCAGTTCATTTCCGGGCTGATCATAACGTTCATCGGGAACCTGGTGTACGTGGGGATTGCCGTGGTGGGCGGCCTGCAGGTTGCGTCCGGGGCGATGCAGCTGGGCGATGTGCAGGCGTTCATCCAGTACTCGCGGCAGTTCACCATGCCGCTGGCGCAGCTGGGGTCCATGGCGAATGTGCTGCAGTCCGGGGTGGCGTCCGCGGAGCGGGTATTCGAGCTGCTGGATGAATCTGAGGAGTCTGTGGAGCCTGCGCCTTCTGCCGGGCCGGTGTTTGGTCGGGGGCGGCTGGTGTTCGAGGACGTGTCGTTCTCGTACTCGCCGGACAAGCCGCTGATTTCTTCGTTGTCTTTGGTGGCGGAGCCGGGGCAGACGGTGGCGATTGTGGGGCCCACCGGGGCGGGGAAGACCACGCTGGTGAACCTGATGATGCGGTTCTACGAGCTGGATGCCGGGCGGATAACGCTCGACGGCGTGGACGTCACCTCGGTGCCGCGGCGCGAGCTGCGCTCGC
>NZ_JAYESK010000022.1:0-4787 GCF_034720455.1 Pseudarthrobacter sp. C1
CCCACAGCGCCGATGGTACTGCACCCGGGAGGGTGTGGGAGAGTAGGTCACCGCCGGACAACCATTAGGTCGAGGCCCCAACCACCAGGTTGGGGCCTCCCGCATTTAAAAACCACACACCACCACACCACCCACAGCCCGCCTAGACTTACCGTCATGACCTCTAGCTCCAGCGGCCCACAGGTCCGCCGCGCCACCATCCTGGACGTGGCGGCCGCCGCAGGAGTATCCCGGCAGACAGTCACCCGGGCCATGAACGACATGCCCGGCATCAGCGCGGCCACCCGTGAACGTGTCAAGGCGCTGGCAACAGAGCTCGGATATTCCCCTAGCCGGTTCGCGAAGGGCCTGGTGCAGGGCGCCCGCACCTCACTGGGGCTGGCCATTCCGGACCTCACCAACCCTTATTTCCCGGCCTTTGCCTCCAGCGTGGTGGAGGAAGCCACGCAGCGGGGCTGGAACGTGGTGATGGATGATTTTGGCCACGGCAGCGGGAGCGGCCTCGATGCCGTGGCCCGGCTCGCGCCCCAGGTCGATGCCCTGATCGGATACCTTGGGGCCAGCTCGCAGCAAGCCCAGTCCTTGATGGGACGGCGTCCTGTGGTGGTCCTGGACTACCCGGCGGGACAGGCCGCCGGCCGGATCTCCTTTGACTACTTCCATGCGGCACGCATGGCACTGGAGCACCTTCTGGCGGCACAGCGCCGACAGATCGCCTACCTCGATTCGGACGAAGGCGGGCAGGCCACCACCCGCGGGCTCGCTGTTGCGGCAGCGGCCGCCGACGCCGGCATTGACATCATCATCCTCGAGGCGCAGGACACCGCCCCGGCGGCACGGGATGCAGTCCGCTTCCTGCTCGAGCAGCACGGCACGGTCGACGGGCTCCTGGTGTTCAACGACCTGATGGCGGCGGGAGCGCTTAAAGCCCTCAATGCCGCCGGCAGGGCAGTGCCGCGGGACTGTGCAGTGATCGGCATGGACGGCATACCCCTGGGCGAGCTGGTCTCACCCGAGCTGACCACGCTCGCACTGGACCTGCGTGCAGTAGGCCGGGCCGCCGTCGGACTCGTGGCAGACCTGCTGTCCGGCGCAGTGGAGGCTGGGAGCCCGGAGGCCTCCTTGATCCTCAAGCATCAGCTGGTGCTTCGCCAGTCGGCCTGACCCTTCTCAAAGCAGACCTGAACGGCTAGGCTTGAAGCGCGGCCGTGAACGTTCACGTACGGCGAGCGAGACACGGTTCCCCGCACCACAGCCGCAGCCTCCCTGAAGCAAGGAAGCCCATGCCAGCCCATTCGCTTGCCGCCATGGCGGACAGCACGCCCGAAATCATCCCCGGTTCAGCAGCCCGACGCCTGGATCTTGGTGCTGGTGGGATCACGGACCTGGAATCTGTTGAACCCGGCAATGGCGCGTTGCCTCCGCGCGCTTACCTGCACAGCGACGCACCACGATTGTCGCTGAACGGGGACTGGCAGTTTCGCCTCAGTTCCGGAATCCGGACCGCGCCGAAAGCCGGCTGGCAGTGGGGCAGGCACCTGGATGGGTTCGAGAGCCGGCCCGTGCCATCGAGTTGGCCGATGCACGGGCATGGGTCCCCCGCCTACACCAATGTCCAGTTTCCCTTCGCCGTGGAGCCGCCGCATGTGCCGGACGCCAATCCCATTGGCGACCACGTAGTCGTCTTTGAGGCCGGCCCCGAGTTCTTCCCCCACGCCCTGCTGCGGTTCGACGGCATCGAGTCCGCGGGAACCGTGTGGCTGAACGGAAGAGAGCTCGGTACTACGCGCGGCAGCAGGCTGGCCCATGAATTCGATGTGTCCGGGATCCTGGTCCACGGGCAGAACAACCTTGCCGTGCGCGTGGCGCAGTTCTCGGCCGCCAGCTACGTGGAGGACCAGGACATGTGGTGGCTCCCCGGCATCTTCCGGGATGTCACGCTCCAGGCAAGGCCTGAGGCCGGCATCGACGACGTCTTCGTCCACGCAGGCTACGATCACGCCACCGGCGAAGGCACCCTCAAGGTCGAGGTGACCCGGGGCGGACAGGCGATTGACGCCGTCGTCCGCGTTCCCGAACTGGATGCGGAACTGCCCGCAGGCGCGGAACTGCGCATCCCCGCCGTCGAACCCTGGTCTGCGGAGGTGCCCCGGCTCTATGAGGCCACAGTCAGCACCCCCGGAGAGTCCGTGGAGCTGCGGCTCGGCTTCCGCAGCATCGCCATCGAGGACGCGCAGTTCAAGGTCAACGGGCGGCGGATCCTGCTGCGCGGCGTCAACCGCCACGAACACCATCCGCGCCTTGGCCGGGTGGTTCCCAGGGACGTAATGGAGGCCGAACTGCGGCTCATGAAGCAGCACAACATCAATGCCATCCGCACCTCCCATTACCCGCCGCACCCGGATTTCCTGGCACTTGCCGACGAGCTCGGCTTCTACGTTGTGCTCGAGTGCGACCTCGAGACCCATGGCTTTGAGAGTGCCGGCTGGGCCCGGAACCCGAGCGACGACCCGCAGTGGGAAACGGCGCTGGTGGACCGCATGCGCCGCACGGTTGAACGGGACAAGAACCACCCCGCGGTGATCATGTGGTCGCTCGGCAACGAGGCGGGGACCGGCAGGAACCTCGCCGCCATGTCCCGCTGGACCAAGGACCGGGACCCTTCCCGCCCCATCCACTACGAGGGCGACTGGTCCTCCGCGCATGTCGACGTCTACTCCCGGATGTATGCCAGCCAGGCAGAAACGGCCCTGATCGGGCAGGGGATTGAGCCGGCGATCGAAAATGCCGCGCTGGATGCCCGGCGCAGGGCGATGCCATTTGTCCTTTGCGAGTATGTCCACGCCATGGGCAACGGCCCCGGCGGCATGAGCGAGTACCAGGAGCTTTTCGAGAAGTACCCGCGCCTGATGGGCGGCTTCGTGTGGGAGTGGCTGGAACACGGCATCACCGTCGCCTCCCCGGACGGTGGCGAGCACTACGCCTACGGCGGGGACTTCGCCGAGGAAGTTCATGACGGCAATTTCGTCACCGACGGCCTGGTTGATGCGGACCGCAGACCCCGGCCCGGCTTGCTGGACTTCAAGAAGGTCATCGAGCCACTGCGCATAGCGGTGGCAGGTGACTGGTCCGGTTTCACGGTGCGCAACGGCCAGGACTTTGCGGACACCGCTGCATTCAGCTTCCGTTATGCGGTGGAAGCCGGCGGCAGGACCCTCGCCGCCGGCACTTCGGACGTTCCGCCCGTGGCTCCCCGGGCGGAAGCGGTCATTGAGCTGCCCGCCAGTGTCGCCGCCCTCGCCGCTGCGGAACATGACGGCCGGCCTGCGGTGCTCACCGTCAGTGCAGTCCTCGCCGCTGATTCGGCCTGGGCTGCCTCGGGTCACGAGCTTGCCTGGGGGCAGTCTGTCCGGGAGCCTGACGCTCCGGCCGGTCCGGCGCCGGCTGCAGCCGTGGACGTCCGGGACGGTGAACTGACGCTGGGACCTGTTGTCTTCAGCCGGGTGACGGGCATGCCCACCTCCATAGGCGGCATCCCGGTGGAAAAGTTCGCGCTGAATCTGTGGTGGGCCCCCACGGACAACGACCTCGGCCGTGAATGGGGCGGTGCCGACGAGCGTCCCCTGGCCGCCCAGTGGAAGGATGCCGGCCTCAACCGGCTCCACACCCGGCTGCTGGGTATCACTGCGGACCGCGCTGCCGGCCCCGCCCCTGGGTCCACTGCCGGCCTCACTGCCGACGGCGGGCGGAACGGTGGCGAAGTCCTGACCGTCCGGACGCGTGTAGGTGCTGCGGACAAACAGTACGGAGTATTTGTGGACTATGCGTGGACGAGCGACGGTGAAGCTGTCGGGCTTCGGACGTCGGTCCGGCCGGACGGCGCGTGGGCCAATCGAGGCTCCGGCGTGGAATGGGCGCGGATAGGGCTGGAACTTGTGCTGGGAGAAGAGACGGAGCTGGTGAGCTGGTTCGGCCAGGGCCCCCACCAGAGCTACCCGGATACGGGGCAGGGAGCGCGGACGGGCTGGTTCTCGCTCCCGCTTTCGGACATGGACGTGGACTACGTGCGGCCACAGGAGTCCGGCGCCCGGTCCGGAGTACGGTCCGCTGCTTTGCGGATTGGGGACCGGGCACTGGAGATAGCCGGTGATCCCTTTGCGCTGACTGTCCGGCCCTACAGCCAGGACGTCCTCGACGCTGCAACGCACCGTCCGGACTTGAAGGCGGACGGCCGGAGCTACCTCTATCTGGACCATGCGCTCAGGGGGGTGGGAACCGCTGCTTGTGGTCCCGGCGTGCTGCCGCAGTATCGGCTTGGGCCCCGTCAAGCCGACTTCTCCCTGACCCTGAGGGTGCGCTAGGGGAGCCGCAAAATGTGAGCCAGTCCATACCGCCGGAGGTTGCGGCGCAGAGGTGCCGGCTAAGGCCAAAGAGCCCTGAAAACCGCGGATTTCCGGGGTTCCCAGGGGTCTGCCCCACCCGAGGGGGAGGATTTGCAGAGCGGCTTCCCGCCGTGTATTGTTTTCTGAGTCGCCGCCGCTGAAGCGGAAAAATAGCGGCCAAACCCCTTAGCAAACAGCCTGAAAATGGTTCGCCACTTGGCGCGCCAAACGCGGGCGGGGCCGGGTTCGGAGCAACGAAAATCGCGGAAACGCCGATTTGCAAAGCTCCTTGAAACCGGGTAAGTTTGAAAAGTTGCTCCGGAGCGATCCACGGTGGTTTTTTGCTGGTGGTGGTGCCGGGTGTGTCTGTTGTTTGAGAACTCAATAGTGTGCCAAGTTTGTTGA
>NZ_JAYESK010000023.1:0-2552 GCF_034720455.1 Pseudarthrobacter sp. C1
TCTTTTTACCAACCCTGGTGTGGAACCGCTTTTGAACCGGTTTCACGGGTGTGGTGTGTGGTGTAAGTTATCGGCCTATTAGTACCGGTCAGCTTCACGAGTCGTTAGTCCTCGCTTCCACATCCGGCCTATCAACCCAGTGGTCTGGCTGGGGGCCTCTCACACACGAGGTGTATGGAAATCTCATCTTGAAGCGAGCTTCCCGCTTAGATGCTTTCAGCGGTTATCCCATCCGAACGTAGCTAATCAGCGGTGCACTTGGCAGTACAACTGACACACCAGAGGTTCGTCCGTCCCGGTCCTCTCGTACTAAGGACAGCCCTTCTCAAATTTCCTGCGCGCGCAGCGGATAGGGACCGAACTGTCTCACGACGTTCTAAACCCAGCTCGCGTACCGCTTTAATGGGCGAACAGCCCAACCCTTGGGACCTACTCCAGCCCCAGGATGCGACGAGCCGACATCGAGGTGCCAAACCATGCCGTCGATATGGACTCTTGGGCAAGATCAGCCTGTTATCCCCGAGGTACCTTTTATCCGTTGAGCGACGGCCATTCCACAATGTACCGCCGGATCACTAGTCCCGACTTTCGTCCCTGCTCGAGATGTCTCTCTCACAGTCAAGCTCCCTTGTGCACTTACACTCGACACCTGATTGCCAACCAGGCTGAGGGAACCTTTGGGCGCCTCCGTTACTTTTTAGGAGGCAACCGCCCCAGTTAAACTACCCATCAGGCACTGTCCCTGACCCGGATTACGGGCCGAAGTTAGATGTCCAAAGTGACCAGAGTGGTATTTCAACGATGACTCCACCCGAACTGGCGTCCGGGCTTCAACGTCTCCCACCTATCCTACACAAGCCACTCCGAACACCAATACCAAACTATAGTAAAGGTCTCGGGGTCTTTCCGTCCTGCTGCGCGTAACGAGCATCTTTACTCGTACTGCAATTTCGCCGAGTTTATGGTTGAGACAGCGGGGAAGTCGTTACTCCATTCGTGCAGGTCGGAACTTACCCGACAAGGAATTTCGCTACCTTAGGATGGTTATAGTTACCACCGCCGTTTACTGGGGCTTAAATTCTCAGCTTCGCCTTGCGGCTAACCGGTCCTCTTAACCTTCCAGCACCGGGCAGGAGTCAGTCCGTATACATCGTCTTGCGACTTCGCACGGACCTGTGTTTTTAGTAAACAGTCGCTTCCCCCTGGTCTCTGCGGCCCCGATCCCCTCCCACCAGCAAGTGGTGTTCAAGGTTGGGGCCCCCCTTCTCCCGAAGTTACGGGGGCATTTTGCCGAGTTCCTTAACCATAATTCTCTCGATCGCCTTAGTATTCTCTACCTGATCACCTGTGTCGGTTTGGGGTACGGGCGGCTAAAACCTCGCGTCGATGCTTTTCTCGGCAGCATAGGATCACCGAATCCCCCCAAACGGGGGTCCCATCAGATCTCAGGCATCATGAACAGCGGATTTGCCTACCGTTCGCCCTACATCCTTAGACCGGGACAACCATCGCCCGGCTCGGCTACCTTCCTGCGTCACACCTGTTAATACGCTTGCCTCCCAGGATCAGGTCCTGCGCTCCACCAAAACCCTTCACCCACAAGGGGTGTCAGGCAGGTCTCGGGCAGTTAGTATCCCCTGTTCAGCATGGGCGGTTTTTCGCCGGTACGGGAATATCAACCCGTTGTCCATCGACTACGCCTGTCGGCCTCGCCTTAGGTCCCGACTTACCCAGGGCAGATTAGCTTGACCCTGGAACCCTTGATCATTCGGCGGACGGGTTTCTCACCCGTCTTTCGCTACTCATGCCTGCATTCTCACTCGTGTAGGCTCCACCGCTGGTTTACACCGCGACTTCACCGCCCACACGACGCTCCCCTACCCATCCAAACGCCTGAACCACAAGGGCTTAGCTAATATTTGAATGCCACAACTTCGGCGGTGTACTTGAGCCCCGCTACATTGTCGGCGCGGAATCACTTGACCAGTGAGCTATTACGCACTCTTTTAAGGATGGCTGCTTCTAAGCCAACCTCCTGGTTGTCTTCGCAACTCCACATCCTTTCCCACTTAGCACACGCTTAGGGGCCTTAGTTGGTGGTCTGGGCTGTTTCCCTCTCGACTATGAAGCTTATCCCCCACAGTCTCACTGCTGCGCTCTCACTTACCGGCATTCGGAGTTTGGCTGACGTCAGTAACCTTGTAGGGCCCATTAGCCATCCAGTAGCTCTACCTCCAGCAAGAAACACGCAACGCTGCACCTAAATGCATTTCGGGGAGAACCAGCTATCACGAAGTTTGATTGGCCTTTCACCCCTACCCACAGCTCATCCCCTCCATTTTCAACTGAAGTGGGTTCGGTCCTCCACGACGTCTTACCGTCGCTTCAACCTGGCCATGGGTAGATCACTTCGCTTCGGGTCTAGATCACGCCACTGCAACGCCCTATTCAGACTCGCTTTCGCTACGGCTGCCCCACACGGGTTAACCTCGCGACGTAACACTAACTCGCAGGCTCATTCTTCAAAAGGCACGCCGTCACCAGAATCAGAC
>NZ_JAYESK010000024.1:0-2286 GCF_034720455.1 Pseudarthrobacter sp. C1
GTTCGCTCGCCACTACTAACGGAATCACTATTGTTTTCTCTTCCTGCGGGTACTGAGATGTTTCACTTCCCCGCGTTCCCTCCACGCACCCTATGTGTTCAGATGCGGGTCACCGAGTCACTCGCGCGCTCGGCGGGGTTTCCCCATTCGGACACCCTGGGATCACAGTCCGGTTATCGACTCCCCCAGGCTTATCGCAGATTCCTACGTCCTTCTTCGGCTCCTAATGCCAAGGCATCCACCGTGTGCTCTTAAAAACTTGACCACAAAAGATCAAAAACGCTAATTTTCGAGAGAACCATGAAAACCACTGCACCATCCCGAAAGACAGCACAACAGATCCAGGTTCATATTCTTGGATATTGCTTCTTATAAAAGATGCTCGCGTCCACTATGTAGTTCTCAAACAACAACCCCAAACCACACACCCCACACACACAACATGCATGATCGGTGCAGCCAGGAAACCAGAAACAAACAAACCCGCAACCCCCGCCCCGCAAAACGGGACGGAACCACGGCCCTGTTGCCTCAGGACCCAACAGTGTGCCAAACACGAAACCACCCGCACCCACCAGCACCCTTCCAGGAACCCCCGCAAAGAGGAACCGTACTAAGCACCGGAAAGAACCGGCAGCCGCTATTCGTTGATATTCCACCCTTGAGCACCCGCCGCAGAACTTGCGTCTGCGCAACGGGCTGTACTCCTGACAAACCCCCGCACCGCATACACGGCACGAACAATCTGTAGGTGCTCCTTAGAAAGGAGGTGATCCAGCCGCACCTTCCGGTACGGCTACCTTGTTACGACTTAGTCCCAATCGCCAGTCCCACCTTCGACAGCTCCCTCCCACAAGGGGTTAGGCCACCGGCTTCGGGTGTTACCAACTTTCGTGACTTGACGGGCGGTGTGTACAAGGCCCGGGAACGTATTCACCGCAGCGTTGCTGNAGGCCACCGGCTTCGGGTGTTACCAACTTTCGTGACTTGACGGGCGGTGTGTACAAGGCCCGGGAACGTATTCACCGCAGCGTTGCTGATCTGCGATTACTAGCGACTCCGACTTCATGGGGTCGAGTTGCAGACCCCAATCCGAACTGAGACCGGCTTTTTGGGATTAGCTCCACCTCACAGTATCGCAACCCTTTGTACCGGCCATTGTAGCATGCGTGAAGCCCAAGACATAAGGGGCATGATGATTTGACGTCGTCCCCACCTTCCTCCGAGTTGACCCCGGCAGTCTCCTATGAGTCCCCACCATCACGTGCTGGCAACATAGAACGAGGGTTGCGCTCGTTGCGGGACTTAACCCAACATCTCACGACACGAGCTGACGACAACCATGCACCACCTGTAAACCGACCGCAAGCGGGGCACCTGTCTCCAGGTATTACCGGTTCATGTCAAGCCTTGGTAAGGTTCTTCGCGTTGCATCGAATTAATCCGCATGCTCCGCCGCTTGTGCGGGCCCCCGTCAATTCCTTTGAGTTTTAGCCTTGCGGCCGTACTCCCCAGGCGGGGCACTTAATGCGTTAGCTACGGCGCGGAAAACGTGGAATGTCCCCCACACCTAGTGCCCAACGTTTACGGCATGGACTACCAGGGTATCTAATCCTGTTCGCTCCCCATGCTTTCGCTCCTCAGCGTCAGTTAATGCCCAGAGACCTGCCTTCGCCATCGGTGTTCCTCCTGATATCTGCGCATTTCACCGCTACACCAGGAATTCCAGTCTCCCCTACATCACTCTAGTCTGCCCGTACCCACCGCAGATCCGGAGTTGAGCCCCGGACTTTCACGGCAGACGCGACAAACCGCCTACGAGCTCTTTACGCCCAATAATTCCGGATAACGCTTGCGCCCTACGTATTACCGCGGCTGCTGGCACGTAGTTAGCCGGCGCTTCTTCTGCAGGTACCGTCACTTTCGCTTCTTCCCTACTGAAAGAGGTTTACAACCCGAAGGCCGTCATCCCTCACGCGGCGTCGCTGCATCAGGCTTGCGCCCATTGTGCAATATTCCCCACTGCTGCCTCCCGTAGGAGTCTGGGCCGTGTCTCAGTCCCAGTGTGGCCGGTCACCCTCTCAGGCCGGCTACCCGTCGTCGCCTTGGTAAGCCATTACCTCACCAACAAGCTGATAGGCCGCGAGTCCATCCAAAACCACAAAAAGCTTTCCACCCCCCACCATGCGATGAGGAGTCATATCCGGTATTAGACCCAGTTTCCCAGGCTTATCCCAGAGTTAAGGGCAGGTTACTCACGTGTTACTCACCCGTTCGCCACTAATC
>NZ_JAYESK010000025.1:0-1438 GCF_034720455.1 Pseudarthrobacter sp. C1
CTGAACTGGTCCCCGGAAGTTGGACTGGCCAAATAGGATCCTAAACTGCGAGGGCCTGGGCACGGTATTGGACCGGGCTCAGGCCCTTGAGCTTTGTTGAGATTCTTTTGGTGTTGTACCAGTGGATGTATTCCTCGACGGCGGTTGCCAGGGCGTCGGTGTTGAGGAACCGGACGCGGTGGAAGAATTCTGACTTGAGGTGGCCGAAGAAGTTCTCCATGACCGCGTTGTCGTAGCAATTTCCCTTGCGGGACATTGATTGGACCGCGCCGGCGCCCGCGATCAGGGTGCGCCAGGAGGCGTGGCGGTATTGGAAGCCTTGGTCCGAGTGCACCAGCGGTTGCTGACCGGGCTGCAGGCAGGTCAGGGCCTCACGCAGAGAATCGTTGGTGAGCGCAAGGTTCGGGGATGAGCCCAGCGAGTAGGAAATGATCTGCCGGTCGAAGAGGTCCATGACCGGTGAGAGGTAGAGCTTCCGGTCCCCGACGCTGAATTCCGTCACATCAGTTACCCACTTCTGGTTCGGTGCATCAGCGTCGAACTCGCGGTTCAGAACGTTGGGCGCGACCGCGCCCTGTTCGCCTTGGTAGGAGTTGTAGCGCTTCCGGCGCCGGACCTTGCAGACCAGCCCGAGTTCCTGCATCAGCTTCAGCACAGTCTTCTTCGCGACCGTCCACCCTTGTTTGACCAGCTCGCTGTGGATGCGGCGGTGCCCGTACCGGCCATGGTTCGTTTCGAAGATCTCCGTGACCGCGGCTTTGAGTTTCTCTGTCGGGTCCGGCGCCTGCAGCCGGGGCTGGTGATAGAAGAACGTGGACCTGGCCAGCCCGGCGATGTCCAGCAGAACACCAAGCGGATAGTCAGCCTTGAGGGAAACGACGGCTTGAACCTTTACCGTCGTCCCTGTTCCCTCAAGGCCCGCAGTTTTCCCAGGTACGCCACCTCAGCGCGCAGCCGTTCGTTCTCCCGCCGCAACCGCTCAAGCTCGGACAAATCCGCAGACGGCGGGAAATCGGGTTTCCGCGGCCGGCCTTTGGGCTTCGGCCGCAACCCATCCTCGCCTTCGAGCCGGTACGCCCGGACCCACTTTTGCAGCAGCTCACGGGAGGCCAGACCTGCCTCGACTGCCAGATCCGGACCGGACTCGCCCGCGAGGAAGCGCTCGACCAGGGCACGTTTGAACTCAAACGAGTACGACCTCACCGCCCTGCCCACCAGCACTCCTTGCCCATGAATCCTCCACCGCCCATACAGTGCCCTGACCGGCACACGAGGCGCATCCAGCACCCGGGCCGCCGACCCATACCCGACACCCTTCTCAAACAACGCTACAGCCGCCTCGCGCTGCGCCTCAGACAATGAACTACGTGCATGCATAAAACTGCTCCCCGGAAGTCGGAACTGAATTTCTCAGTCCAACTTCCGGGGAGCAGTTCAC
>NZ_JAYESK010000026.1:0-727 GCF_034720455.1 Pseudarthrobacter sp. C1
ACGACGTACACGGCGGTCATCAAGGGCGGCTCCGGTGGCGTGAAGGATGTTGCCGGTAACGCGTTGGCGCAGGACAAGACCTGGTCCTTCACCACGGCTGCCGCGGGCGGCGGCGATACGACGGCTCCGACGGTGACGGGTACGTCTCCGGCCGCTGGTGCGACCGGTGTGGCGGTGACGGCGAACGCGACGGGGACGTTCTCGGAGGCGATGGATGCCTCGACGGTCACGTCGAGCACGTTCGAGTTGCAGACGGGGACGACGACGGTGCCGGCGACTGTGACCTACAGCAGCACGGATAGGGTTGCGACGTTGAACCCTGGCGCGGATCTGGCCGCGGGTACGACGTACACGGCGATGATCAAGGGCGGCTCCGGTGGCGTGAAGGATGTTGCCGGTAACGCGTTGGCGCAGGACAAGACCTGGACCTTCACCACGGCTGCCGCGGGCGGGGGCACGTCGGAAACGGTTACGCTCACGGCCACCGCTGACAGCTATGTGACGAGCGGGGCGACCGGGACGAACTATGGCACGAGCACCCTGCTGGGTGTGGACAACAGCCCGGTGGAGGTCACGTACCTGAAATTCGACCTGTCAGCCTATGCGGGCAGGACCCTGGTGAGCGCGACCCTGCAGTTGCGTAGTGCCGGGAGCGGGTCCACGGGTACGCAGAACGTCAAGCTGGTCGCTGATGACAGCTGGACCGAGGGCGGGATCACCTACAGCA
>NZ_JAYESK010000027.1:0-521 GCF_034720455.1 Pseudarthrobacter sp. C1
ACATACGACGGCGAGGCACTCGCCTTGGGCACGTCAACGTTCTTGTCATCACCATCATTGACACAGTCCCGCACATACTTGTTAGCCCCGGACCACGCCGCATGCACACACCCGCCCAACTGGACCGGGGCAGCCGGCACGCCCTCGCCGTCGAACGCCACCGTCTTCGCCGCGGATCCGTCCAGGGGCTGCTTCAGCAACGCCTTCCGCGTGGCGATGGCCACGAAACCGCTGGCAGGGCCGCCCTGCTGCAGCTTCGCCTCCCGCGCATTCTCCAGCTGGAGCCGCTTCCCGCCGGGCAGGAACAACTTCCCGGCCGCCGCATCCAAAAGCACCGGCTTGTCCCCCACCACCGTGATCTGCAGATCCCCCGAACCCTTCAGCTCGGCCCAGGTCTCCGACTCCGAGGCCGTCACCTCGCCGTTGGCGTCAACAGCCGTCACCGTCACCGCGCCGGACTTGGGGTCCGCCGAGTAAATCCGGTCATCATCCCCGACCGCCGAGACAATGCCCTCCGAACC
>NZ_JAYESK010000028.1:0-477 GCF_034720455.1 Pseudarthrobacter sp. C1
TGGCTGAGTCTGCTGTGCCCATGATTTTCTCCTTCACGCCGGTGACCGCGTCTTTTACTTTGTCGGTTTGGCGGTGGACGATGTTGGACGGGGTGACTTTGTCGGCGACCGCGTCAACGTTGGTGCCCAGGCGGGCGCGGGTGGCTTCTATGTCTGAACGGATTGCGTCCGGGTTATCGCTCATCGGTTTACCTCACCTGGTTTTAGGGTTGGGGGAATTTCGGACAGGGTCTCGCCGGTCTGGGGCAGGCCCTTGATCTGTTTGAGTTCCTTGCGCCCGATCGAGGCCAGGACCGCGGCGGTGATGCCCCAGACCACGGCGACGATCAGGGCGGCCCAGCCCAGGGGCATCAGGGCGCCGAGGGCGAACATCAGGGCCAGGGACAGGAAGACGAGCACGAAGTGCCCGGCCACGCCTGCGCCGGCGAGCATGCCCGAGCCCTTGCCGGCCTTGGTGGCGGATTGTTTGAGTTCGGC
>NZ_JAYESK010000029.1:0-473 GCF_034720455.1 Pseudarthrobacter sp. C1
CGCCCGCGGCAGCCGTGGTGAAGGACCAGGTCTTGTCCTGCGCCAACGCGTTACCGGCAACATCCTTCACGCCACCGGAGCCGCCCTTGATGACCGCCGTGTACGTCGTGCCCGCGGCCAGATCCGCACCAGGGTTCAACGTCGCAACCCTATCCGTGCTGCTGTAGGTCACAGCGGCCGGCACCGTCGTCGTGCCCGTCTGCAACGTGAACGTGCTCGACGTGACCGTCGAGGCATCCATCGCCTCCGAGAACGTCCCCGTCGCGTTCGCCGTCACCGCCACACCGGTCGCACCAGCGGCCGGAGACGTACTCGTCACCGTCGGAGCCGTCGTATCACCAGGGCCGCCAGTGCCGCCGCTCACCGTGAGGATGAGCGTGGGTGCGTTCGTGCTGCCGGCCTCCTTGGAGTTCAGGTCCAGGCCGTCACTGCTGCTGCTGTCCATGCCCAGTGAGAGTTGTTGGCCCAGCTCA
>NZ_JAYESK010000003.1:0-435723 GCF_034720455.1 Pseudarthrobacter sp. C1
TGGAGATGTGTCCGCCCACGCCGATGTTCGCCCGCTGGGCCCGGTGGACCATCACCGCAGCGTTCCAGCGCATGTAGGCCCGGTAACGGCGCTCGAATTCCTCGTTGCCCGGGAATTCCGCTTCCTGGTCCATCGGGATGGTGTTCACGTAATCGGTGGTGGTCACCATCGGCACCCCGACGCTCTGCGCGCCGGCACGCTGCAGCAGGCTCCGCATGATGAATTGGGCACGCTCGGTGCCCTGTTCCCTGATCAATGCATCCAGGGACTCAACCCACTCGGCGGTCTCTTCGGGATCACGATCAGGCAGCTGGTTAGTCAACCCGCTGAGGATATGGGAGGTATCTTCTCCTGCAGCCACGGCAGCCTCTTTCATCTTTGAATGCTGGGCACTTGTTTTCATAATGTGGGAAAACATTATTGCTATACGAGATTAGTGAGCCGGTCACGGCCGGTCAAACGCTCCCGCCCCTTCACTCCGGGAAGAAGGCCGCCCGGCGGGAAGATCGCATTTGTGACTGGCGCCGTTCGCTGGGCACCTTGACGGCGGGTGATCCACGTCATAACCTTTTTTCACCATTCAATATCAAGATTTCGCAATACGGAATAACAGAACCGGCCTGTCCAGCCAGGGCTCACCGCAGCGAAACCTTTCCAGAACTGGAGTTCCCCATGCAGGCCCCTCCCCCGACGGGCGTTGATATGGCTCCTGACCTGACAACGCCGTCAGATTCCTCAGCCCACTCCGCCGAACGTGTCGAAGCCCTGTGCGAATCAGCCAGCGCAGCATCAGGGCAGGCCATCAGCCCCACCCTTTACAACGCGGACCTTGCCCCCACCAAGCGTGCCGGCCGCAGCTGGTCCGGCTACAGCATCTTCACCCTGTGGGCCAATGATGTCCACAGCCTCGGAAACTACGCCTTTGCCATCGGACTCTTCGCCCTGGGCCTTGGCGGCTGGCAGATACTGCTGGCACTCGGCATCGGAGCCGCCCTGCTCTTCGGCCTCCTGAACCTCTCCGGATTCATGGGCGTCAAAACCGGCGTCCCATTCCCGGTGATGAGCAGGATCAGCTTCGGCATCCGCGGCGCCCAAATCGCCAGCCTGCTCCGCGGCGCCGTCGCCGTGGCCTGGTTCGGCATCCAGCCCTACCTGGCCTCGGTGGTCTTCCGGGTGATGCTCGTGGCCGTGTTCCCGCCCCTCGGTGAGCTGGACAAGGACTCCATCCTGGGGCTGTCCACCCTGGGATGGATCGCGTTCATCATCCTTTGGGTTGTCCAGCTGGTCATCGTGAGCTTCGGCATGGAAATGATCCGTAAGTATGAGGCCTTCGCAGGCCCGATCATCCTGGTCACCATGGCCGCCATCGCCGTCTGGATCTTCATGGAAGCGGGCGGCGCCATTGCCTGGTCCTCGGACAACGCCCTCGAAGGGCCGCAAATGTGGCTGACAATCTTCGCCGGCGGCGCCCTCTGGGTCTCCATCTACGGCACATTCGTCCTGAACTTCTGCGACTTCACCCGGTCCGCCGTCTCCAAGAAGGCCGTGGTCAGCGGAAACTTCTGGGGCATTCCCATCAACATGCTCGTCTTCGGCGCCATCGTCGTCGTGATGGCGGGAGGGCAGTTCAAAATCAACGGCACCATCATCGAGAGCCCCTCGGACATCGTCCAGACCATCCCCAACACGCTCTTCCTGGTCCTGGCATGCCTGGCCCTGCTGATCCTGACCATCGCGGTGAACCTCATGGCCAACTTCGTGGCTCCGGTCTATGCCCTCACCAACCTGTTCCCCAAACACCTGGACTTCCGCAAGGCTGCCATCGTCAGCGCCGTCATCGGCCTGGTCATCCTGCCCTGGAACCTCTACAACAACCCGCTGGTGATCGTGTACTTCCTCGGGGGCCTCGGCGCCCTGCTTGGCCCGCTGTTCGGCGTCGTGATGGCTGACTACTGGCTGATCCGCCGCGGCAAGGTCAACGTTCCCGAGCTGTACACCGCATCTGCTGCCGGCGCCTACTACTACAAGAACGGCGTCAACCCCAGGGCCATCATCGCCATGGTGCCGGCCGCCGTCCTGGCGCTCCTCATCGCCTTCATCCCGGCGCTGGCGGCGGCAGCACCGTTCGCCTGGTTCTTCGCCGCCGGCATCGCAGCCGTTGTGTACTTCTTCATCGCGGACCGCTCGCAGCGGCTCGAAGACCGCGACGGCGAGGCCATCGCCGTCGCCAGCAAACACTAAGGATCCCCTGATGCGCATACTCGTTGCGAACGTCAACACCACCCAGTCCATGACGGATTCCATTGCGGCCCAGGCCCGCAGCATCGCGGCACCGGGCACGGAGATCGTTGGCATCACGCCGCGGTTCGGGGCGGACTCCTGCGAAGGCAACTTCGAGAGCTACCTGGCAGCCATCGCTGTGATGGACGCCGTGACTTCCTACCCGGAACCGTTCGACGCCGTCGTCCAGGCAGGCTACGGCGAGCACGGACGGGAGGGGCTGCAGGAGCTGCTGGACGTCCCGGTGGTGGACATCACCGAAGCCGCAGCCAGCACGGCGATGTTCCTGGGCCACAAGTACTCCGTGGTCACCACCCTGGACCGTACCGTTCCGCTGATTGAAGACCGGCTCAAGCTGGCGGGGCTGGATGCCAGGTGCGCCTCGGTGCGGGCCAGCGGCATGGCGGTCCTGGAACTTGAGGAGGAACCGGAACGGGCCGTGGAAGCCATCATCAGCCAGGCCATGCAGGCCGTCACGCAGGACAAGGCCGAAGTGATTGTCCTCGGCTGCGGCGGCATGGCCGGCCTGGACGAGCAGATCCGGCAGCGGGCGGGCGTGCCCGTGGTGGACGGTGTCGCGTCGGCCGTGGCCATCGCTGAATCGCTGGTCCGCATGCGGCTGTCCACTTCCAAGGTGCGGACCTACGCTGCGCCCCGGCCCAAGACCGTCATAGGCTGGCCGCTGAACAGCGCGGGAGTCGCGGCACCTCTCGAGGCTGCAGCGTCCACCGACGCGTAGCGACCGGCAGTACAGGAGAAGACTTTGAACCAGTTCCAGCAACCGGGGCGCGTAGCAGTCGTCACCGGAGCGGGTTCCGGAATTGGCCGTGCAGTGGCGCGCCTTCTCCTGGCCGACGGCTACGCCGTCGCCCTCGCCGGGCGGCGGGAACAACAGCTTGCCGAGACGGCGGACGGCCATCCGAACGCCCTGCCGGTCACCTGTGACGTCACCCGGCCCCACGACGTCGAGAATCTTTTCGAGGCCACCCGCCAAAAGTGGGGCCGGGTGGACGTTCTGTTCAACAATGCCGGGGTGTTCGGCCCGGCGGCCAGCGTGGACGAAATCTCGCTGGAGGACTGGAACGCCACCCTGGCAGTGAACCTCACAGGCTCCATGCTGTGCGCCGCAGCCGCTGTGAGGGCCATGAAGGCGCAGGATCCGCAGGGCGGGCGGATCATCAACAACGGCTCCATCTCCGCGCACTCGCCACGGCCCAAAACGGTAGCCTACGCCGTCACCAAGCATGCCATGACAGGGTTGACCAAGAGCATCGAGCTGGACGGGCGGGGCTTCGGGATCACGTGCGGGCAGATCGACATCGGCAACACGGCCACGGAGATCATGGACACCATCGGCGTGGGTGCCGGGGCGCTCCAGGCTGACGGCAGCCGGCGGGTTGAACCCACCTTCCCCGTGGAGGACGCCGCCCGTGCCGTCCTGATGATGGCCAACATGCCGCCCACAGCCAATGTGGGGTCCGTGGTGGTCACCGCTGCCGGCATGCCGTTCATCGGCCGCGGCTGAGCCCGGCTACAGCGGGAGCAGTGCCGAGAGGTCGGCCCGGAGTCCGGAGGCAGCAACCTTGTGCGCGGCCACCGCATCCGCCCAGCCCAACCGGCCTGTAACCATCGCAAGCCAGGTGGCGGCGTCGCACTCTATGACGTTGGGCGGGGTGCCGCGCGTATGCCGCGGACCTTCCACGCACTGGGTGACGCCGAACGGCGGCACCCGCACCTCCACGGAATTGCCCGGTGCCCGCGCTGTGACCTCCTCAAGCGTGTAGCGCACCGCAGTGGCCAGGATGCTTCGCGGGACAGGAACGTCCGACGACGGGCCGGCGGCTTCCTGCCAGGCGGCGAGGGCGGCGGCGCCTTCCTCCGGGTCGATACGACGGCGGGCAACAGCCATGGATCCGGCTTCCTTCACGTTGGGGTTGGCGATAAGGAGAACTTCGAGCGGCAGGAGCCTAGTCCAGCAGCGCCGACACTGCGGGACCCAGCCGAATTTTGCCAACAGGTTTTCCGCCGCCCAGCACAGGGTCAACCACTTTTTCCAACACGCTGGCAACCCCGGGAATCTCCACTGCACCGGCCGCGGCCAGGAGGGTCAAGGCCACCAGCGAGGTGGCACGGACGTTCCCGTCCAGGATCTTCACGGCTACGGAAACACCCTGTGGGGTGGCCATGGCCAGGACGCCTTCCGCACCGATCTTCGCGATGATCTCCAGCTCGTCCATGACCAGTGTGTTGGCCTCGCCCCGTCCCTGGACCGCCCAGGGGTAGTCCAGCATGGACGTTGCAATGGTGGCAGCCCGGGCGCTGAAGCTCTGGTCGCCCGGGGCTTTCGCCAGCAGCGAGTACCCCCTGGCCAGTCCCTTGAGGGAAACTGCCGCCACCGGAGCGCCGCAGCCATCGATGCCCAGGTGGGCGATCTTCTCGCCCGTGTATTCCTCGATGACGGTGCGCACCCGCTGCTGCAGCGGGTGGTTGGGCTCAAGGTAGCTGTGGGTATCCCAGCCGTTTTCGGTGCATGCCCAGAGGAAGGCCGCGTGCTTGCCGGAACAGTTGCAGGCAAGCCTGGATTTTCCCCGCTCTGACCGCACCAGCCAGTTGCGGGCCGTCTCGTCCTGGGGCCAGGCCTCCGGGCATTGGAGCTGGTCCTCGCGGACCCCGGCTGCCTTGAGCATTCCTTCCACGACATCCATGTGGTCCAGGGAACCGGTATGGCTGCCACAGGCCACCGCCACCTGCGCGCCCCGCAGCGGGACGCCGGACTGCATGGATGCCAGGGCCTGGAACGGCTTCAGCGTGGACCTGGCGAAAATCGGGGTGTTGATGTCGCCCAGCTCAGTAACCACGGACCCGTCCGCAGCCAGGAGCACGGCAGAACCGATGTGCCGCGACTCCACAAAACCGCTCCGTTCGATCACGGCCAGTTCCACTGCGGAGTCCACGGTAAAGGTGGCATGCGGGTTGTGCGGCATGGTGCCAGTCTAGGGGCCGCCTGATGGAATGCGGCGGAAGGCCGCCCTACTCGACCGTGACCATCACGGACTGCCAGCCGGACGCGCCGTCGGGAACGGGGTCCGCGCGCCGGTCCGTCTGCACTTCGCCGGACCCGTCGGTGGCACGGACTTTGATGTAGTGCGGGCCGGGGGTCGCGTCCCACTGGTAGGACCACTGGCGCCAGGTAACCAGGGAAGCCTCTGCGGAAAGATCCGCGGCCGCCCAATCGCCGTCGTCCACCTGGATTTCCACTTTGGTGATGCCGCGCGTCTGGGCCCAGGCGGTGCCGCCCACGGCCACTCTTCCTGCGGGGACCTTGGCGAAGGACTTGGGGACGTCCACGCGGGCCATGGTCTTGATGGGGCCGCGTTCGGACCAGCCTCGCTCGGTCCAGTAGGCCTTGCTGTCGGCGAACCGGGTCACTTCGAGGTCCACCACCCACTTGGTGGCGGAGACAAAGCCGTACAGGCCCGGAACCACCATCCGCACGGGATAGCCGTGCTCCAGCGGCAGGGGCTCGCCATTCATGCCGATGGCCAGCATCGCGTCCCGGTCGTCCTGCAGCACCTCCAGCGGCGTGGAGGCGCTGAAGCCGTCAACGGACGTGGACAGCACCATGTCTGCGCCGTCCTTGGGCCTTGCCCGCTTCAGGACCTCCCGCAGCGGCAGGCCCAGCCATTTCGCGTTGCCGGCCAGGTTTCCGCCCACGGGATTGGACACGCAGGTGAGGGTGACGTGGGACTCGATCAGGTCGGCGTCGAGCAGGTCCTGGAAGGTGAGGCGGACCTCCTCCTCCACCAGGCCGTGGACCCGGAGCTCCCAGCTGTCCACGTCGATTTCGGGGATGCTCAGCGCTGTATCAATGCGGTAAAACTCCCCGTTGGGCGTCAGCCACGGCGCAACTCCGGCTACCGGTGACTGGACGCCGGCGGGAACGGCCGGCGCCGCCTTGGCCGGGGCGGGCAGCTTCAGGGCGTCCCGTGCCTGGAGGATGTTGCTGCGGGCCGCGCCCAGCAGCCGGCCTCCGGTGGCGGCCAAACCGGCAGCAGCCGCGGTGATCCCCGCTGCCGCGAAGAACCGCCGACGGCTGGTCCCCGGGTGTCCGTCAGGCTCAGCGGCCTTCGCGGGGGCTTCGGGCCACGCCGCCTGCCGCGGCATGCGATTCATCAGCAGCCGCAGGGCGGCCAGGCCGGCAAAGGTGCCCGCTACCGAGGGAAGGGCATCAGCCGGCGCGACGCCTGCCCGGGTCACCACGCTGGCGACGATGACCGCTCCCATGGCCAGGACCCCCAGCACGCCCAATGCCCAGCGCCGGTAGGCCACCACGCCCAGGACGCATGCCAGCACGGCAATGGTCAGGCCCATGCCCGCGAACAGTGCAGCTTTGTCATTGGTGCCGAAAGTAGCGATGGCGAAGTCCTTCAGCCAGGGCGGCGTGAAGTCGATGAAGGTCGATCCCAGGGCGATCAGCGGTGTGGCGCGGGCGGTGAAGAACGCGCCGAGCAGTTCGGCCACGGCGAGGACGACGGCGGCTGCCACCGCGCCTGCCAGCGCGGCCATGGCAGTGGGTCCTTTGGGCGAGTTCCTCAGCTTCTTCATGATGAGGATTCGGAGCGGCGCGGGCCGCGGATTGTCGCGGCGGCCCTCTACCGGAAAGAACCGCCGAATTGATCCGCCGACACAGCTTAGGAACGGGCAGGGTGCACGAAGTACCCTTGGAGACTGTGAAGGTACTCGTCATCGGCCCCGGAGGCCGCGAACACGCCATTGTCCGCTCCCTGCTCGCCGATCCCAACGTGTCCGAGGTCCACTCAGCTCCCGGCAACGCCGGCATCAGCAAGCTGGTCCCGACCCACAGCATCAACGCCAACGATCCCGACGCCGTCGCCGCCCTGGCCACCAAGCTCGCCGTGGACCTGGTGGTGGTGGGTCCCGAGGCGCCGCTCGCAGCAGGTGTGTCCGACGCTGTCCGCGAGGCCGGGATCCCCGTGTTCGGCCCCAGCAAGGCGGCCGCACAGCTTGAGGCCTCCAAGGCTTTCGCCAAGGAAATCATGGCGGAAGCCGGAGTGCCCACGGCCATGGCCATGGTGGCCACCAACGCGGAGGAAGCCGCCTCGGCCCTGGACACCTTCGGCGCCCCCTACGTGGTGAAGGATGACGGCCTGGCCGCGGGCAAGGGCGTGGTTGTCACCACGAACCGCGAGGAAGCCCTGGCCCACGCGCAGTCCTGCTTCGAAGCCGGCGGCTCGGTTGTCATCGAGGAGTTCCTGGACGGGCCCGAGGTGTCCCTGTTCGTTCTTTGCGACGGACACAACACCGTGGCACTTTCCCCGGCACAGGACTTCAAGCGGATCTTCGACAACGACGAAGGCCCCAACACCGGGGGCATGGGCGCGTACACTCCGCTGGAATGGGCGCCCGAGGGCCTGGTCCAGGAGGTTCTCGACCGCGTTGCCCAGCCCACCGTCAACGAAATGGCCAGCCGCGGCACCCCGTTTGTCGGCGTACTGTTCGTGGGGCTGGCCCTCACCTCGCGCGGCACCCGCGTCATCGAATTCAACGTCCGTTTCGGCGACCCGGAGACCCAGGCCGTCCTGGCCCGGCTCAAGACGCCCCTTGGTGCCCTGCTGCTGGCGGCCGCCAGGGGCGAACTCGACAAGGCAGAAGAGCTGCGGTGGGCGAAGGAAACTGCCGTCGCCGTCGTCATTGCGTCCGAAAACTACCCGGACACTCCGCGCACCGGGGACCGAATCCGCGGGCTCAAGAAGGCGGAGGAACTGGAAGGCGTACACATCATCCACGCCGGCACCTCCTTCGACGAGGACGGTAAAGTGGTGTCCGCCGGCGGACGCGTGCTCGCCGTCGTCGCGCTGGGCAGCGACCTGGTGGAGGCGCGTGAAAGGGCGTACGACGGCGTGGAACTGATCCAGCTCGATGGCGCGCAGTTCCGTACGGACATCGGCGGCAAGGCCGCCCGCGGGGAAGTGAAGGTCCCCTTTAATGCCAGTGCATCCCTCCACAGGACCGAGACGAAGGCCTAGCATGAGCAACGTTCCAGCATCCCGCGGTTTCAGCACCACGGCCCCCGAACTGCCCGGATGGACCCATGTCTACTCGGGGAAAGTCAGGGACCTGTACGAGCCGGCGGACGAGTCCATCCTGCAGCGCGTCGGCCAGGACTGTGTGCTGGTGGTGGCCAGCGACCGGATCAGCGCGTTTGACCATGTCCTGTCCAGCGGGATTCCGGACAAGGGGCGCATCCTCACCCAGTTGAGCCTGTGGTGGTTTGACCAGCTGGACGTGGAACACCACGTACTGGGATCCACCGTGGAGGACGGCGTCCCCGCCGCGGTGGAGGGCCGGGCCATGATCTGCAAGAAGCTGGACATGTTTCCGGTGGAATGCATCGCCCGCGGCTACCTCACCGGCTCCGGCCTGGAGGAATACAAAGCTTCGGGGACCGTGTGCAGCATTCCGCTGCCGGAGGGACTGGTGGACGGTTCGCGCCTGGACCACGCCATCTTCACACCCTCGGCCAAGGCGGAGGTGGGGAAGCACGACGAGAACATCACCTACGACGCCGTGGTGGCCATGGTGGGCGACGACATCGCTGGACGACTGAGCGAGCTCACCTTGAAGATCTACTCCACTGCCGAAAAGATCGCCCGGGAGCGTGGCATCATCCTGGCAGACACCAAAGTGGAATTCGGCTACGACGCCGTTTCGGGGTCGATCACGCTTGGCGACGAGGTCCTGACACCGGATTCCTCACGGTTCTGGGACGCCGCAACATACCAGCCGGGCAGTGCGCAGCCTTCCTTTGACAAGCAGTACGTCCGGGATTGGCTCACATCGGACGAATCGGGCTGGGACAGGTCCTCGGACACCCCTCCGCCGGCCCTGCCGGCCGAGGTCATCGAGCGCACCCGCAGCCGCTACGTTGAGGCGTACGAGAAACTCACGGGGAAAACCTTCGCCTGACGGAGCCCCAGCGGCTCCCGGCGAACGGCGTGCCGGCTAGCTTGCCTTCGCAGCGGCCGCGGCGCGCCGCTGGGCCAGCTTTATTTCCAGGACCGCGTCCATTGCCTGCTGGACGCGGTCAGCGGCTCCCGCGGCGCTGAAGGCTTTCTGCGCTTCTTCGAGGTGCACCAGGGCTTCTTCTGCCTCGCCCGCGGCCTTAAGGGACTTCCCCAGCAGCAAAGACACTTCCCCGGCGGTGTGCTTCGCAAGGTTGTCCCGCTCGGCATGGATTTCCCGGAGCTTCTCGACGGCGGCAACGATGTCCCCGGTCAGGTACAGCCACCGGGCGCGGATGAAGGCAACTTCCAGCTCATCACTCTTGGTGCCGCTGACGATTGAAAAAGCAAGCTCGGCCCGCTCAATGGATGACAGCGTTTCAGGCTCCACAATTCCGGAGGACAGCCGTACCGCGGCGGACGCTTTATTGAAACGGGCCCACAGCTCGATGTCATTTGCCGGTGACAGCAGTTTCGCTGCCCGTTCGTGGTGTTTGACGCCCTCCACATAGTCGTGGCGCATAAACGCCACATTGCCGATGACCCAGGCCACCTCGCCGGCCAGCTGGGACATCGCGTGCTCATCCACCTGGGCGAGCAATTCCTGGCAGTACTTCCACGCCTCATTGAGGCGGCCGCTTTCGGCCAATGCACCGATCAGGGCCCGGAGCGCGCCGATGGTGATCACTGAGCCCCTGGGCAACTGCTCCGCGAAGGCCACTGCCTCCGTTGCATGCTCCACGGCAGCCGTCAGCTGGCCCTGGCGCTGGCACACAACCGCGAGCATCTGCCGGGCACGCGCGCCCAGCCCCACGGATTCCCTGGCCATCGGGTGCTCGAGCAGCCTTTCCACAAGCTCCCTGCACTCCAGCAGGTCGCCGTGCTTCAGCAGGCACTCGGCCTGCATATAGCTCATGTTCCACCAGGCGCTGGTGTTTCGTCCGTCCAGGGCTATCTGCGCTGCTGAAGCCGCATGGCTGGCGGCGAGGGGATAGTCCCTCAGGTCCCAGGCCTGGCGGGCGTAGAGCCCTGCAAGTACGTACTCGGCGTCGCTGACCGAGATGGGCTGGCTCCATGCCTCCAAGGCCTTCGGTGCAAGCTCCAGCCTGCGTGCCAGTTCTTCAATGACCTCCGCAGTTGGTTCCCTGCGGCCTGTTTCGAGTAGGGAAATGTAGCTGGGTGAATACAGGTCCTTGCCCAGTTCCGCCTGTGTCAGCCCCCGATCGAGCCTCTCCGCCCGGAGCTTCTCCCCGAATCCGTTGCCCACAGGACTCCTCCTTTCTCCACAGGTTTCCCATTGGCGCTTGACAGCCGCTGTGGAAAACATTTTACAATGTATGTCAACAAGGACAGTGCTGGCTTTGTAACGAATCCGACTCGTATTGAGGAACTTATATGTTGAAGAAGATTGCAGCTGCAGCCGCCTTGGCTGGAGCCTTAGCGTTTTCTGCGGCGGCTCCGGCTGTCCTGTCTGCAGGTTCCATTGCCGACACGGAACGAGTGGCTGTAGCCGGAACCGGAAACTGGCCGGATCCCGTCTCCAAGGAGACCAAGGGCAAGAAGGCCGACAGCACCGAAACCAGCTACACCACCTACACGGGCAACTGGCCCGACCCGGTGTAAACAAGCTTCCTCACACAGGAGGCGAGGAAAGCCCCGGAGCATCCACTCCGGGGCTTTTCCTTTACCAAAAAGTTACCGATGCTCCGGATTCCAGGCAACATAAAAGAGGGCCTCCGTAAGGAGACCCTCTTCAGTTGTGGTCGAGGTCCTAGGATGTTACTCGAACCGGGCCAGATGGACCGTCGACAGGTTCGATGCCATTCACCAACGCCTAGGATCAGATCGATGCAGGGAAGCTCCACCGTCCTGCCGCTAACTCAGCGATATCGCCTGACGGATCGCTTCACGCCTGACGAACTCCGTCAGCTTGTCGCTCGCTACCAAGCCGGTGAAATGAGCACGACGCTGGCTCGGGAGCAGGTATCGCCAAATCGACATTCCTCCGACTGCTCGCCGAGTATGGCGTCGGCACCAGACCTCGCGGCCTGACCCCGGCCAAAGAGAAAGAGATTCTCCGGCTCCGTAAAGGGGATGGTTATCCGCGAAATCGCTAAGCGCGTTGGCTGTAGCTATGACGCTGCCCGACTGTTTCTCCTGGCCAGTAGAGCGGACTAGTGCTCCGATCGGTCGTCAAAGATCCTGCGCAGCCTATGTGACGCGCATACAAGCACAGGTTTGTTTGTCTACGGTTTCTACAGCCGCTCAGCTTCGGCAATTGCGGTATCTACGCCGTATACGCCGAGCTCAAGGAGGGTGTCAAGCACGTCGAGCAGTGCCGCGCGATGGCCTCTGCTACGAGATTGGGCCAAGCCACGGACTACAAGCTCGCTGATGTAATGCGCGTCGCCAGCGGCACCGGTCCTGATGTCTTTGGCATCACTGCCAAAGACGGAAATGAACTGTTGCGACGCTTTCAAAACGAGTTCATCAATCTTGTCTGGCGCGTGCTGCAGTGTGATCAGTAGCTGCGGCGTGGCATGGTTGTAGGCCGGCGATTCAATGAGTGCGGTCAGCAGGCCAGCGAAGGGGCGTAGTGGACGGTCGCGTAGATGAGGAGCAACATTCGCGGCCGCCCTTAGGACTTCTTCATCGTCGTCATTCATTAGGTCGATGAGAGTAGAACTTGCAAGCTCAGCGTTCAATGTGCGGTCAACTCGATTGGCGCACATCTCCGCGGCCCCCTTGCGCGTCTTGGCGTCACCCGCCAACACTTGCCTCATCAAGTCCGGACGGCTCCATTCAAGGGCAGCGAATGCGGCGAGGGCCCCACCCGCCTCCCGCGCTTCTGCGTCGCGAGACTCGAGCATCCGTTGAATGACTGGGGCGATGATCTCTGGATCGACATTGCCAATGTAGAGCATTAATCGCTGCACCATCACTGCCGCCAAGATTCGATCGTCGGCATCGATCAACTTCTCGAACGCCGCGACGGCATCCGGACGAGCGTGTCGAAGTGATGCGGCCACCGTATGTGCTACACAAGAGCGGACGAAGAGCACTGGGTCGCTAGCGAGGGTGTCGAGATGCGGTCGGACGATCTCGGTTCGCTCGCCCTCAGCGTCATAGACCAGCAGATTGCCAAGCGTCTCGGCAAGACTGCCTCTCGCCGTGTTGATGGCGTTGTTGTGCATATCGGCAGCACTTCTGCCGTCGTCTCCCTCGCGAGTGAAAATTGGCGAGTCGTCTTCTGGGTCTGAGGACTGAAGTGCGCGATCGCGGAGAAGTTCGACTAGATCAATCGGCACGTCCCGGTAGTAGTGTCGCAGCGCGTTGCCAAGCCAACGGTCGACGTCATTATGCCCCAGGGACGCGATGTGTCGAACAGCGTCATAGATCAGAGGTGCCGTCTCGTCCGCGTGGTTGGCATCCGCGAAGCCCATGAGGATGCCATCGGCATAGGCTGCATTGTGTTCTGGTGTCAGCCTGAGTGCCAGACGTGCGAAGCGGTTTGGGTTGGCAGCAGTTTGCTGCCGTAGAACATGCGACAATTCGCGGGCTCCACCAGTGAAGGTACCCCAATTCGTTTCGTCAGATTTGTACTTGACTATGGCTTTGAGCCACTGCTCATCGGTCATCTTGCTGGCCGGTTCTGACCCGATTGGCGACCCGATAGTGCCGCTAATAATGCCCTGTGGCTTTGAAGGTTCGTCTTCCTGGAACCTTCGGCGATACTCTCCCAGCCGACGCACACCGGCTGGGCTTAGTCGCCGCTCCTCAAGGGCCGAAAGGAAGGTGAACGCACACCGTCCGGAGCTGAGTCGACTCTCGTGTTCATTACGCAGGTCGCGGAACTGGTCTTCAAGCTGCCGATGAAATTCATCGCTAAGGTGCGGAGCAATGGCTTTGACCAATTCACGCGCGGCCCAGTCCGAGTCTGACATGTACCCACAATCAAGACGAGCGCCGCCTTCAAAGATCAGGGTCGCTGCCCAGTCAGCGAAGTTGGCGGCACCGGCAGTAAGCGCGCGGTAGAGCAAGAACTGTGCCGCATCGTGAGGATCGGAGGCAAGTTCCTCAAGTAGCGCTTGAACTTCCGGACGTGGGGTCCGAGCAAGTGCTTCGAGTGCACGGATTGAGCCGGTGAAGAGCGCATCGTCAAGCTCTCTGTCATTTGGATCGTCGACATCAAACCGCGCGGAGAAGTGTCGGTCACGAATGGGGGCACCGCGCCGCGGCTCATAGGCCGTGGCGGCCATGACCCTAAGTAGATACGGTACGACCGCCTGGGCGAAAGCTAGAGGCTCGGCTGCGGCGGATTCACGCACCAGCTCTGCTGCGCCGTACTCGCGAAGATTGAGGAGAGCCACCTTCCCGCTGTTCTCAAGCATTAAACCTTCTGCGTGGTTAACAACACGTGCTTGGAGCAACTCAATCGCCCAAAGTGGCTTGTGCTTCGCGAGGTCATGGACCGATAGCCATAACTCATGATCAGCGGCATCGAAGCCACCTTCGACGACCGCCGCGAGTACTAGGTCGAATAGCGCACGACTCTCGTGGGCATCAGAGAACCGGGTGATCCAGCGCAGCCAATTGAGATACTCTGGCGCAGTTCGACGTGCACCTAGAAGCTCAGCGACTTCGCCCGGTGCTTCCTTGATAGCGCTTGCCATCAGATTTACTGCGCGTTGCTGAAGAGCTGGCTTTCCGCTATCAAGCCAGGCGGCGATCGTGTGGTCTTCGTAAAACCTTTTGAACCACGGAGCTCGGCGTGTGTGCAACCAAAGTTGCACCGCGAGCTGCGGCGCCGTTGCGGCAATCTCGAAGACCGCTTCGGCGTCCTCGCTGGTTGGAGCGCTCAGGTTCGAAAGGACTGCCAGCGCTGTCGCCTTGATGTGAAAGCGTATCTGTTCACTCGTCAACACGGCCGATGCTTCAACTCGGAAACGTTCGGGTTCGCGTTCATATAGGTGATGAAGGATCTGACGAACCTGAGCTCTGCGGAACAGCTCTTGCTCGTCCCGAAGCAGAAAGTCGACCAATGATTCTGATCGCGACACCCATTGTCGAGCAAACGCGTAGTCGAAGAACGTCTCGTGGAAGAATGCGATTCGGTCTCCTTCACGTGCCAGGACGTGCTCCGAAACGAGTACGTTCGCATCCTCGATCAGTTCACCGTCATCAAGGATCTCGACTGGAACGGAAAGCGTCTGGCGGTCACTCGCCGCGTTCGCGACCCGGCTTAGGACCTCGTTGAATCGCACATCAGCTCGCCTTGCGCGAGAAGTTTGTCGTTTACGTTCCCAGTAAGCCTCAAACAGCGAGCCCTTGGATTGAAACGCAAACGCTCCATCTTGCCCAGCGATAGTTTTGAGTAGAACGAGGTGCATTGGAGTTCGAAGGATCAATCGCTGCGAAGCAGTCAAGCGTGTGGGATCGAGACCCATGTCAGTGACGGCAGTGTTGACTACTTCATCAGAGAGAGGGCCAACCGACACCTTCGCCGTATCTGGTCGGTCAGTTAACGATCGGATCCGATAGTCGTTGTCGATGTCGAACTCCCGGCAGGCGAGGATGACGTTGACGTTCGACACCGACAATGCCTCTTTGATGAGGTCTGCAATGACATCAAAACTCTCGGGCATTCGTCCCGAAGCGAGGCTGACCGCATCAAGCTGGTCGATGACAAGAGTCGCGTCCCGGTTCTCGGCGGCCCTCGCTAACGCAACAGCCGGGGAGGTTTCTAATCCAATTTGTCGGCCTAAGTCCGTCGTCGACGCGAACGAGTCTAGGCGGTCAAGCCGAATCGCGAGTACTTCTGCGCCTGTCGCTTCAAGTAAAGCGATAGACTGCTCCAAAACGGAACTCTTGCCACCACCCGCCGTACCGGTGACAAAGCCCATCCGATAATCGCGAAGCACGTCTATTAGCTGAGCGGCCTCTGCACGCGTGATAGTGGGCTGGAGTAGTTCGCGACGGACCGACTCGCGCCAACTGTTGGTGAGGGCATGTACCTGCTCGCGTGCGCTCTGGTGGGAGGTAGCCTCAATGGGATGGATGCCTTGCCGGGCGAGCATCTCCCGAAGATCAGTGCCGGAAAGACGGCGGCCGAGGTTTTCGAGAAGGATGTCTCCGATCGCGAGCGCAATCAAATGTCCCGTAGCTCCACCCAAGTGACTTCCGGCGAACATCGCGTTCATTCGGACGATATCGTGTTCGTCCTGCACTGAGAACCACATGCCCCGCAAGGTGTCCCATGTCCTTTGTGGACTGCCAAGAATGCTCGCGGCGGATAACTGATCAAAGATATCGCGGAGCTTTTCTGTCAGCCAGGACTGGGTGAATGACGTCAGGTCAGACGACCTGCGGGCTCGCTCCGTCAGTTCCTGTAGTGGACGGTAAGGGACCAGGGATACGAAGTGAAACTCACGACCTGCCGCCACATGATTGGCCGCCGCCTCGAAGACGTGGAGGTCAGCAAGGGACTTCACAGTCCAGCTATTACTGCTTCCGTTCTGGCGCTTGAGCTGATGAACCTCGCTGGATGTACCGCTTTCAAAGGTGAACTCCGAACCCTTGCCGACTTCGATATCCACGTCTTCTAGAGTCAGTGAATGGCGGTCATCGGCGATGCAGTAGAGCGCATGCCGAATTGCCCATGCAGCCTCGTACTTGTTGCCCAGCTTGTCGGCTTCACCTCCCGGCCTCGGACTCACAGCGACTCCAACCTGCCGGTGGTCCGCGTTTCCGCGTACTCCATGCGCTCAGGCATCACCAGGCCTCCTCACCAAGGGCGCACCGTTGAGCAAATCGCGTCGGCTGCGCCAATCGGGGGGTGCTTGTCCACCAGGCTGGTGAAGCGCTCGCCGTGGTTGCGCTCGAAGTAATGAGCCATTTCGTGGACCACGATGTACTCCAGACAGTCGGGGTGCTTCTTGACTAGCTCAACGTTAACCTACAGATGACGCGTCTCGCGGTTGCATGAACCCCCTTTGGTCTTCATGCGGCGGATCGTCCATTTGGGCACTGACACTTCGAAGTTCTGTTCCCAGGTATCGACGAAGGTAGGAATGGCTTCGCGTAGTTGCTGTCGGTGCCATAGGTCGAGTGCAGCGCGGCGCTGTTCGGCCGTTGAATGGCTCGTCGTGTACAGCACAAGTCGTTCACCATCGATTTTGAAATGGGTGCGGCCCGGTCGTTCGACCACCTTCAGCCGATACCGCCGCCCCCAGATGTAGTGGGACTCACCGGTGACCATCTCACGTTCGGATTGACGAACAGCATCGCGAAGCTGCTGCCGCTGCTTCTTGATCCACGGCAATCGTTGTACCACTGCGAGTCTGACAGTGTCGTCATCCAGTCGCGTTGGCGCTGCCACGCGGACGCGGCCTAGGGGAGGGTAGACGGCGATATGCAGATTCTTGATGTTCTTATAGATGACATCGACATCGATGCCTGAAACCTTGAGATAGGCGCTAGCGGTACTCATTTCGGGCTTTACCAACTCAAAAAGTTCATCGAAGCGATCGAAGTCAGCCGGTAGGACGAGGCGGATGGCCCGGGCGACTTCCTCTTCTTTGAAGGTGTTGCCGACCCATTCATGCGGTTTGCTGGCATTGATGGCTGTATCAACTTGGATTGGTGTCGCAGGATCTGCCCAACCGAAGTCGACTATGGCTCGCTGTGCACCGTTTACCCCCCAAGCGGGGTAGATGGTGTCGGATTCCTTTGAACCGACCTTTTTTGCGTGTGTAATCAATTGCTCGAGGTACTTCTTGTAATCGAGAGCACCTTGTCGGCGTTGCTCGATGATCGCGTCAAGCAAGCTAGACATGTTCTCGTAGTACTTCGGGGTTCATCGCATTTTCATCGATGATGACTTTGCGGATGTTATTGGCGATGGTTTCGGCGACGGCCTCAGGGTCCTTCTTGATACCGCTGGGCAGCTTGTCGAGGGCGGCCGATCCCTGCTCAACAATGAGCTGCACAAGCCCGACATCCTGGAAGTCGGCGACCGCTTCGGAGGCATCGGCACGGATGTAGGTATCGAGTAGGAACCGCATGCCGGCTTCGTATTGCTTGAAGTCGACGTTCTCGCCAGCACCTAGCTTGACCTCGTCTCGAACGGCAACGTAATGGGCTACTTCCTTGGCGATTGACGATGTTTCATTTTCGTCGTACCCAGCTTCAGTCATGTCATTAGCGATGGCACCGTAGGTGCGCACTAGAGCCGCAACAGACTTGTAGAGCTCGACGCGCTTGGCTTCACCTTCTTCCTGCGATTCTTTGTCTATCAAGACGGTGCGGTTGGTGCTGATCTCAACGAACCGTTTGACGACATCTTCGCCGCCCAGACCGCCTTCCGCGCGTCCAAGACGCCGCATGCGGTACCTGGTCCAGGATCGTCCCAATCGTCCCAAATAGGGTCGTTCCCGGGCGATTCAGGCGTACTTGCCGCGCAATTCCGGGGAACCAAAAATGGCGCCGATTTCTCGACGCCATCTCTGTTTTTCAAACTAAAGTCGGTCTATTCAAACCATGGTTCGAATAAAGCGACTCTGGTCGGGATGACAGGATTTGAACCTGCGACCTCTTCGTCCCGAACGAAGCGCGCTACCAAGCTGCGCTACATCCCGATCCGCTGCAAAAGCAACTTTACAAGGATAGCCGATGCCGGGTCCCGATGCGAAATCCTCAGCCCGGACAGGAAGGCCGGCCGGGCAGGGGCAGGGGACCGGGATCAGACCAGCGAGTCCTTCCACGCTCCATGCAGGTCCGCAAAGCGTCCGCCGCCGCCAATGAGATCGGCCGGGCTGCCGTCCTCCACGATGCGGCCGTCCTGCACCACCAGCACCCTGTCCGCGGTTTCCACTGTGGACAGGCGGTGGGCGATGATCAGGGCCGTCCGGCGGGCCGCCTCCGTGCCCGCGAGGAGGCGGGCCAGGCCCTGCTGCACCAGCCGTTCGGAGGGGATGTCCAGCGAGGAGGTCGCCTCGTCCAGGATCAGTACTGCCGGGCGGGCCAGGAAAGCCCTGGCAAAGCTGATGAGCTGCCGCTGGCCGGATGACACCCGCCCGCCGCGCTTGTTGACATCGGTGTCATAGCCCGCGGGAAGTTCCCTGATGAAGTCGTGGGCGCCCACTGCCTTGGCTGCTTCCTCGATCTCGGAGCGGGAGGCTTCCGGGCGGCCCAATGCGATGTTGTCCGCCACCGAGCCGCTGAACAGGAACGCCTCTTGGGTGACCATGACAATGTTGCGGCGCAGGTCGGTGGTGCCGAGGCTCCGGAGGTCGATGCCGTCGAGCGTGATCGAACCCGACGTGACGTCGTAGAAACGGGCTATCAGCTTGGCCAGGGTGGATTTCCCTGCTCCCGTCTGGCCCACCAAGGCTACGGTTTGCCCCGCAGGGATGCGCAGGTTCAAGTTGGGGACGATGACAGGACCGTCTCCGTACCGGAATTCGACGTCCGTGAAGTCAATTGCACCCTTGGCGTCCTTCAGTGCGACGGGATTCTTCGGCGGCCGGACAGAAGGCACCTCCTCGAGGAGCCCCGAGACCTTTTCGAGCGCGGCCTGGGCACTCTGGAACGAGTTGTAGAACATGGCCATCTGGTCCACCGGCTGGAAGAACCGTTTGGTGGAGAGGATGAGTGCCAGGAGAACCCCGACTTCCAGGTCCCCGCCGAGGACGCGGAAGCCTCCGAAGAGCAGGACCACTGCCACGCACACGTTGCCGATCAGCACCAGCCCGGGCTGGAAGATGCCGTTCAGGTTGATGGAGCGCACGGTGACCCGCCGGTATTCCTCGGCGAGCCGGCTGTAAAGCCCGGAGTTTTCCTGCTCCTTCCGGAAGGCTTTGACTGCGCGGATGCCTGTCATGGTTTCCACGAAATGCACAATCAGCCGGGCGGAGACCACCCGCGATTCCCGGAAGACGATCTGGGAGTGTTTCTGGTACCAGCGGGCCAGGAGGAACATGGGAACGCCCGCGGCCAGCACCAGCAGCCCGCTCCGCCAGTCCAGTGCGAACACGGTGGCTGCAGTAAACACCATGAACAGCACGCCTGAGGCGAGCGAGCTGACCCCCGAGTCCAGGAGCTCCCGGAGGGCCTCCAGGTCCGACGTCTGCCGGGCTATGATCCGGCCGGAGGTGTACTTCTCGTGGAACTCCAGGCTCAGCCGCTGGGTGTGGCGGAACACCCGGAGGCGCAGGTCCAGCAGCATGGCCTGGCTCAGCCTGGCGGTGGACGTGACATACAAGGCCGTGAGCCCCGCCGTCGCAATGGCCGCGAGGAGGTAGGCGACGCCGGTGAGCACCAGGGGCGCGTTGTCCCCGGCCTGGAGGGCGGGAAGTGCGCGGTCGATGCCGTAGGCGATCAGCGCCGGGCCCGCCACGCGTGCCGCCTGGGACAGGACCACCATGGCGATGGTCAGCCAGAAGCGCAGGCGCACCGGCCGGATCAGTGACCGCAGCAGCGCCAGCGAGCGCCGTCGTACCGCCCTGCTGTCGCTCTTGCTGAGGTGGGCGTTGTCTTCGTTGGCGGTGCCGAATGTCGTGGCGCTCATCGGGTGGCCTCGGCTTCCTGGATATCGGCATCTTCCTCGAGGTCCGACAACTCCGAATCCAGGTCCCGGGGTTCCTGGTCCAGGCTGGCGATGACGTAACGGTAATGGTCGTTGCCTGCCAGCAGTTCCGTATGCGTTCCGACGGCGGCGATCCTGCCTTGTTCGAGCAGGGCCACCCGGTCCGCGAGGGCAACAGTGGATGGCCGGTGCGCGACGATCAGCGTGGTGGTGTCCTTCAGGACGGTCCGGAGCCGGTTCTCCACCAGCTCCTCCGTGTGGACGTCCAAGGCGGACAGCGGGTCATCCAGTACCAGCACCCGCGGCCGGGCGGCAATGGCGCGGGCCAGCGCAATCCGTTGGCGCTGCCCGCCGGACAGGCTGAGGCCCTCGTCGCCGATCAGCGTGTCCACGCCGTCCGGGAGGGAGTACGCGAAGTGGGCCTGCGCCACGTCCAGCGCCTCGTCCAGGGCCTCGTCGGTGCGCTCCGGTGCGCCGAGGAGAACGTTGTCGCGGACGGAGTTGGAGAACAGGGTGGTGTCCTCGAAGGCTACGCCCACGATGCGGCGGAGCTCCTCCACGTCGAAGTCGCGCAGGTCCACGCCGTCGATGCTGATGGAACCGCCGGTGACATCGTAGAGGCGGGGCACCAGCTGGATCAGGGCGCTCTTGCCGCTTCCTGTGATGCCCACCAGGGCCATGGTCTCACCGGGCCGGAGTTCCAGGTTGATGTCCTTGAGGATGGGCTTGTCCGGGGCGTCCTCGAAGGCGAAAGTGGCGTTGTTGAAACGGAGCGCGCCCGCGGGCTGGCGCGGGCTCCGCGGTTCCGGGGGACTGGTAATGCTGTTGGCAGTATCCATCACTTCGTAGTGGCGGTCGACGGCGGTCTTGGCGGTAAGTGCCATGGCCAGCAGCATGCCGGAAAATTCAACGGGTGTGGCAATGACCGCCGCGGTGGCGAAGAAGGCCACCAACGCGCCGATGCTCAGCTGCCCGGTGGAGCACAGCAGGATACCCGCCACCAGGCCGGCGCCCAGGGCGAGTTCCGGCAGGAGCGTGACCACCAAGGTGAACGTGGCCTGGTGGCGCGCCTTGGCGATTTCCGTCTGGCGGAGCTCTTCGGCCTGTAACTCGAAGGTTTCGAGTGCTTCCCGGCTGCGGCCAAAGGCCTTGAGCACGCGGATGCCGTGGACGGATTCCTCCACCGTGGTGGCCAGGTCGCCTGCCTGGTCCTGGCTGAGGCGTGCCACTTTGCTGAAGCGGGTCCGGAACCGGAAGCTGTACGCCATGATGGGCACGGCCGCGGCCAGGAAGATCAGGGCAAGCTGCCAGCTCATGGCGAACATGACGGCAATACCGATGATCACGGTGAGGGTGGTGACCACCAGCATGATGGCGCCGAACGCCATCCAGCGGCGCAGGAAGTTCAGGTCGGTCATGGCGCGGGACAGGAGCTGGCCGGAGCCCCAGCGGTCATGGAAGGAGACCGTCAGTTCCTGGAGATGGTCATAAAGGGAGAGGCGCATCCGGGTCTCCACGGTGGTGGCCGGGTTGATGACGAACTGCCGGCGGAGCGCAACCAGGCCCGCTTCAGCGATGCCCAGAACCAGGATGATGCCGGCCGACATCCAGATCGCCTCGGTGTTGCCGCCCGGCTGCAGTGATTCGTTGACCAGGACCCTCAGGACCTGGGGGATGGCCAGGGCTACAACGCTGGCAAACAGCGCGCAGAGGAGTCCCAGCACGAGCCGCGGGATGATGGGCCGGACATGGGGGTAGAGACGACTGATCGACCGAAAAAATGGAGTTTGCCTGGCCATGCCCGCTTCTCAAGCTCTAAAACGAATGTAGTTTCCCGTAGCAACTACCCTATGCCATGGCGTGAGCCGATTCACAGGGTCGTGGTTCCGGAAAGAGCCTGGCCGGTTGTTACGAACGGCAATAGGCGCGCGTACCCGGTCAGGCGGGCGAAGTCAGGGTCAGCAGGACAGCTTCCGGACGGCAGGCGATCCTTACCGGGGCGAAGCGCGAGGTGCCGATGCCGCCCGACACGTTGACCGGCGTCGTGCGTCCATTGCTGCTCCAGTCATGCAGGCCTTTTGCCCGCCAGGTGGGAAGGTCGCAGTTGGCCACGAGGGCGCCGTAGCCCGGGATGCAAAGCTGCCCGCCATGGGTGTGGCCGGCGAGCAGGAGATCCGCGCCGTCCTCCGTGAAGTGGTCCAGCACCCGCTGGTAGGGCGCGTGGATGACGGCCACTTTGAGGTGGTCTGCGGCGTCCTGGTTCACGGTCCCGCGCGGCCATCCGGCGTACCGCTCGCGTTGCAGGTGGGGATCGTCCACTCCGGAGAAGTCGAAGCGCATGCCGTTCATGACCAGGGACTGGTGGCGGTTGGTCAGGTCCACCCAGCCGCCCATCCCGAAGCCTGAACGCAGCCGCGGCCAGTCAAGCGCCGTCGGCTTGGGCTTGGCCTTGGACGGCCCCAGCAGGTAGGAAGCGGGATTCTTCAGGCTCGGGGCGAAGTAGTCATTGGATCCGGGGACAAAGACGCCGGGGAACTCCAGCAGCGGACGGAGAGCGGCCAGGAGGGGATCCACCGCTTTGGCGTGGCTGAGGTTGTCTCCGGTGTTTACTACCAAGTCCGGCTTGAGTTCGGCCAGTGACTGCAGCCACGCAGCCTTCTTTTTCTGGCCGGGAACGAAGTGGATGTCGCTCAGGTGCAGGATGCGGAAGGGGTTCTTCCCCGGGGGCAGGATGGCCAGGGTCTCTTCACGGAGGACAAACTGGTTTTTCTCCCACAGGCCGTACCCGAAGGCGGCCATTCCGGCGGCAGCCCCGGTTCCGGCGGTGACGGCAAAGCCGCGCCCGATGGTCCGGGCGCGGCTGGCCAACTCGCTGGATGAAATCATCGGCGGCTAGTTCTTCTTGTCGCTGTTGCCCGGCGCGGGTGCGGGGGCGGGCTGGGTGGCGGGTGCCGGGGCCGGTGCCTGGGTTGCCTGCGGTGCCGTCGTGGCGGGCGTGCGGGTGTTCGTGCCGCCGTTCAGGAGGTTGCTGGGCGGGGCCGGGAACGGATTGGTGCCGTAGGCGGGCGCGATCCGGGACATGAAGTTCGAGAACATGGGTCCGGCGATCATGTAACCGTCGATACCGGGGTAGAACTTGCCGTTGACCGTGATGTTCTGGCCGGCCCGGTCCTGTGCGCCGAGTGCGTCGCCGAACCAGGCAGCCGTGGCCAGGCCTGTGGTGTGGCCCACCACCCAGGTGGACCCGTTGTTGTTGGACGTACCGGTCTTGGCGCCGATGGGGAAGCTGGTGCGGGTGGAAATCCGGGGCTGGATCAGCGAGCCGGAGCCGCGGTTCAGGACTTCCTGGAGTGCGTAGTTCACGCCGCGGGCAACCTCCGGCTTGACCGCGTCCCGGCAGCTGCTGGACTGTGCCGGCAGGGTGGCCCCGGTCTGGTCGGTCACGGCAGTGATGGCGATGGGCTCGCAGTACTTGCCGTCGTTGGCGAAGGTAGCGAAGGCGCTGGCCATGGTCAGCGGGGCGGTCTGGGTGGAACCCAGCAGGTTGCCCAGCGTGGACATATTGATCTTCGGGTTGGGTTCGCCGTCAGCCGGAAGCCCGCCATGGAGTCCTGTTGCATCCACGATCTTCTGGATACCGCAGAAGTCCAGCTGTGCCGCCGAAGCGAAAGTGACCGTGTTGATGGAGTTGTAGAGGCCTTCGAGGACCGACAGCGGCCGGTACCACTGCGGTTCGGCGTTCTGCAGGTCGTCGGCGGCGCCAAGTGACTTCTGGGCCGTGTTGTAGGCGCCTGTCACCTTGCCGCAGGTGTTGCGCCACGGGAAGTTCAGCGGGTAGCGGCGCTGTGCTGCGTTGACCACGGTGTTCATGGATTTGCCCTCGTTGAGCCACTCCGCGAAGGTGAACGGCTTCATGGTGGAGCCGGGCTGGGCACCGCCGAGGCCGTTGAGGTCGTTGCCGTCCTTGTCCAGTTTGTCCACGTTGAAGTTCACCTGGGAATCAAAGGCGCCTTCGGCGGGCAGGAAGGAGGTGTTCTGGGCCATCGAGACGATCTTGCCCGAGTTGGGCTGCACTGAGACCATGGCCGCACCCCACTTGTCCGGGTTGGCGCCGGCGGAGGCGTTGACCTGCTCCTGCGCGACTGCCTGGGCGTTCGGGTCCAGCGTGGTGGTGATGGTCAGGCCGCCACCGTAGATGAGGCGCAGGCGTTCTTCGCGGTCCGCACCGTACGCCGGGTTGTTCTCCAGCAGGTGCAGCACGTAGTCGCAGAAGTAGGGGGCGGTGGACGCGTAGGCGCAGCCTTGCTTAGGCTGCGTTACCTTGGTCTCCACGGGGGTGGCCACCGCGGCGTCGTGGTCGGCCTGGGTGATCTTGCCCTGGTTAAGCATCAGGCCCAGTACCAGGTCGCGGCGCTGCTTGGCGTTCTCCGGGTTGTTGATGGGGTCAAACGCGGACGGGCTGTTGACGAGTCCGGCCAGCAACGCCGCCTGAGGGAGCGTGAGGTCCTTGGCGCTGGTGCTGAAGAAGAAGCGGGACGCGGCCTCGATGCCGTATGCGTCGCGGTTGAAGAAGACGATGTTCAGGTAGCCCTCAAGGATCTGCTCCTTGCTGAACTCCTTTTCCAGGGCGATGGCAAGCTTCATCTCGCGGAGCTTGTCGCCCACGCCCTTGTTGACACCGTTGAGCTTGATCTGGTCCTCGTTGCCCTCGGCGGCGAGGTTGGCGTTGAGGACGTTGTTCACGTACTGCTGCGTGATGGTGGACGCGCCCTGCTTGTTGCCGCGGGCGGTGCTGACCAGCGCGCGGAGGATGCCTGTGGTGTCCACGCCACCGTGGTCATAGAAACGGCTGTCCTCGACGGCGATGACAGCTTCCTTAACGAAGGGCGAGATCTGGTCCAGGGCGACTTTGGTGCGGTTCTCGGTGTAGACGCTGGCGATCTCGCTTCCGTCCGCAGCCAGGATCCTGGTGGTCTGGTTGGGCGGGTCAACCTTCAACTCGGCGGGAAGGGTGTCGAAGAACTCGATGGAACCGCTCGCTGCGCTGCCTGAAACGGCCGCTGCGGGAACCAGCAGGCCTGCTACCAGGACACCGCAAATAGCACTCACGCCAAGGAAAACGAGGATCTTACCGAGGGTGGTGGCAGTGTCGAATAATGGGTTCGTACGAGTCGCCATGTTTTCCACTTTACCGGCAAGGACTAGTCTTTCTCTCATGACCAAATGGGAGTACGCGACGATTCCGCTCATTATTCACGCCACCAAGCAGATCCTGGACCAGTGGGGAGACGACGGCTGGGAGCTGGTGCAGGTGGTCCCCGGACCGGACGGAAACGGCCTGGTGGCCTACCTCAAGAGGGAGAAGCAGTAGCATGGGCACCTCCGCAGAGGCCACGCCCGGCGCAGCAGCGGCGCCTGTTTCGGCTGTTGAGCAGCGGCTCGCAGACCTTGGGCTCACCCTTCCCGAGGTCGCTCCGCCTGTGGCCGCCTATGTCCCCGCCGTGATTTCCGGCAGCCACGTGTACACCTCGGGACAGCTGCCGTTCATTAACGGCAAACTCCCGGCAACCGGCAAAGTGTCGGCCGGAACCGAAGGCTATGCTGACGAGCCCACGGTGTCCCCCGAAGACGCCCAGCGGTTCGCAGCCATCTGCGCCGTCAACGCCCTGGCAGCCGTCAAGAGCGTCATTGGTGACCTTGACCGGATCACCCGCATCGTCAAGGTTGTGGGCTTCGTCTCGTCCGATCCGTCCTTCACAGGACAGCCCGGCGTCATCAACGGCGCGTCGGAACTGCTGGGGCGCGTCCTCGGTGATGCGGGCCAGCACGCCCGTTCCGCCGTCGGCGTTTCCGTGCTGCCGCTCGATTCTCCTGTTGAGGTCGAACTCATAGCGGAATTCAGCTAGGACCGGTAGGTCTCCCTTGCCTCAGCTAGCTCGACGGCTCTTTGCTCTTCCCCAGGACCTTGAAGGGGCCGCCCAGAGCTGGCTCGAACACGGCGAACGGACGCCCCGCGCGGCGCGCCTTGCGTCCTCGGTGGTCCTCCTGCGCGATTCCCCCACAGGCCTGGAAACCTGGCTGGCCTACCGGCCGGGGTCCTCGCCGTTGGGCGTCCTCGCCTTCCCCGGCGGATCGCTGGACGCCGCCGACGACGATCCCGTGGGCTGGCTCGGCCCCCCGCCCCAGCATTGGGCTGAGCAGATGGGAACGGACGACGTCGGGCTGGCGCGGCGCCACGTGCTGGGCGCCATCCGCGAGCTCTTCGAGGAAACCGGCGTGCTGCTGGCCGGCCCTGACATGGCCAGTACGGTGGAAGCGACGTCGACCCCGGAGTGGATGCGCGCCCGCATTGCCGTGGCTGAGCAGGAGAAGACCTTCCCGGAGATCCTGGCAAAGCGGGGACTGTCCGTCCGGGCGGACCTGCTGAAGTCACTGGTCAACTGGCGCAGCCCGGACTTCGCGCACCGTCGGTTCGACACCCGCTACTTCGCCGCCACCGTGCCCCTGAACCAGCAGCCCACCCTGCTGGACGGGAAGGGCGTCTGGGGGCGCTGGGTCAATGCTGCCGACGTGATCGCCGAGCGCGATACCACCGCCCTGGGCGACGAGGTTGGCCAGGAGAATACAGTGGGCCGCACCTTGGGTGAGCTCCTGGTCCCCGGCTCTGAAATCATGCTCGAAAAGATGGCCATGGCCAACGGCTGCATCGCCTACCTGAGCTACAAGCGCAAGGCCCACGTGTACCAGCCGGTCCTGGTTGAAGAGGACGGCAAGCTCATGCTCGAGGTCGAGGCCGCCAAGACAACCCCGGACGATCCCCAGCGCGAACGGTAGGTCCGCGGCGGGTTTCGGTCCGGTTGGCGGGCTGCCGCCCACGTGAAACGCTCTCTCACTTGATGCTGGTTTTCCACCGACGCTCTCTCGCTTTCCTTAGGAAAGTGATAGAGCGTCGGCCGTTTTAGCGCATCAAGTGAGAGAGCGTTCGCGGGGAAACAAGGGCCCGGGGCCGGAGGCGGCGGGTTGCTAGCGGGAGCGCTGGCGGAGGCGCTGCATGTCCAAAATGACGACGGCGCGGGCTTCCAGCCGGAGCCAGCCGCGCTGGACGAATTCGGCGAGGGCCTTGTTGACGGTTTCGCGGGATGCGCCGACGAGCTGGGCGAGCTCTTCCTGGGTGAGCTCGTGGGCTACCAGGACACCGTCCGTCGCCGGCCGCCCGAAGCGGTCTGCCAGGTCAAGCAGCGCCTTGGCAACGCGGCCCGGAACGTCGGAGAACACCAGGTCGGACAGCGAATCATTGGTGCGGCGCAGGCGGCGGGCCAGGGCCTGCAGCAGCTGCGCGGAGACCTCGGGACGGGTGCGGAGCAGTGTGTTCAAGCTCTCGTTCCGGAGGCCGGCAAGCCGGGTCTCGGAGACGGCGGTTGCCGTCGCGGTCCGCGGGCTGGGATCGAAGAGGGCCATTTCGCCGAAGAGTTCACCCGGGCCCAGGATGGCCAGGAGGGATTCACGGCCATCGGGAGAGGTCCGGCCGAGCTTCACCTTGCCGGAGACGATGAAGTACAGCTGGTCGCCTTGGTCGCCTTCACGGAACACCGAAGCGCCGCGGGACAGGTCCACCTCGGTGAGCTCGTCCGTCAGCAGACGGAATGCGTCGTCGTCGAGCGTGGCGAAAAGGGGTGCTCGGCGCAGTACCTCGATGTCCATGAAATCTCCTGAATAAAAGTGTCGGCTGTGGCGCTTGTGCCATTGTTTCAGAATTTTCAAGGTTCTGTGACGAACTTGGCAGGCAAAACGCCCCGATGCAGGGCTCCAACGGCCGGTCGGGACCTATTTCGGGCGGCCGTGAAGGCGGCGGGCAGCGGGACTCCACACGGCCCCGCAGGGCGGGGAGCTGTCCAGAATATTGTCAGCATCCAACATTAGAATGAAGGTTCAACTGCTTAATAAGGAGCCTCATTGGTCGGCTTGACTGTCTTGGACCTGGTCCTGATCCTGGCGCTGCTGTCCTATCTGGTTTACGGCCTGCGCAATGGTTTCCTGGTGACAGTCGGCGGCATTGCGGGATTCGCTGCCGGCGCAGTGGCAGCCTTTTTTGCAGTCCCCCTGGTGAGCGGCTTTGTCCAGGACTCCGGATGGAGGCTGACCGCCATCGTGGCAGCCGCCGTCGTCCTGGTGGTCCTGGGGCACGGCCTGGGGACGATGGCAGGCCGGCAAATCCGCGGCGCCGTGCGGATCCGGCCCTTGCGTGCGGTGGACCGCCTGGTGGGCGGGGCCGTGAACGTGGTGGTATCCGCGCTGGTGATGTCCATGCTGGCCTTCAGCATCGGCTCCCTGGGCGTGCCGCTTGTGTCCCAGCAGCTGGCCGAATCCAAGGTCATCCGCTTTATCGACGGCCTGACCCCGGACCCCGTCAAAGCAACCATGGCGCAGCTTCGCTCCACGGTGATCGGCAACGGCATCCCTACCCTGCTCGAGGGACTGGAGCAGGGCCCGGCAGTGGCGGTACCGAACGCCAGCACCGATACGCCGGCCCTGAACCGTGCCGCCGATTCCGTGCTCAGGATCGCGGGGACCGCCTACCAGTGCGGCCAGAACCAGACAGGCACCGGGTTCGTGGTCTCTGCGGACCGTGTGATCACCAACGCGCATGTCGTGGCGGGCGTGTCGGAGCCGGTGGTGGAACTGCCTGACGGCGGGGCGATGCCCGGGCGCGTCGTCTACTTCGACACCAAGCACGACCTCGCGGTGCTGGCCGTGGACAACCTCCCCGCGGATGCGCTGGCGCTTAGCCCCGACCTGCCCAACGGCAGCCCCGCCGCTTTTGCCGGCTACCCCCACGGCGGACCGTTCCAGTCCAAGCCGGCTACCGTCCAGGACATCACCACCGTGATGGTGCCGGACATCTACGGTAACAATGCCTCCCCTGAGGAGATCTACCGCCTGGCCGGCGACGTGCAGCCCGGGAACTCCGGCGGGCCGCTGCTGACCATGGAGGGGGATGTGGCAGGGGTGATTTTCGCCAAGGCGACCGCAGACACGGAAATGGGATTCGCCATCACCATGGATGACCTCAACCCGGTGGCCTCTCAGGCGGCGTCGTTGAGCGCGCCGGTTTCCTCCGGGCAGTGCATCCAGAAGTAGCGGTTAGAGGACCTCTGCGAGGTAGTCAATCGCCAGCCGGTACCCCACAACGCCTGCGCCCACGATGACCGCCGAGCAGACGGGGGACAGGAACGAGTGGTGCCGGAACTCTTCCCGCTGGTGCACATTGGTGATGTGGACCTCGACGGCGGGCAGCTGCACGGCAGCGAGGGCGTCACGGAGAGCCACTGAGGTGTGGGTGAACGCCCCCGCGTTGATGACGATGCCCGCGGCGTTGCTCCGGGCGGCGTGGATGACGTCGAGCAGGACGCCTTCGTGGTTGGACTGGACGCATTCGACCGTAAAACCGTGGGCCTCGGCGGCTGCGGCCGCCAGCTGCTCCACATCCGCCAGGGTGGAGGTGCCATACTTTTCCGGCTCCCGGGTTCCCAGCAGGTTCAGGTTGGGCCCGTTGATTACCAGAATGGTGCGGCGGGCGGCAGGGTCGGTGGAGGCTTCAGTCATGAATGACAATCTATCGGCTGGCTTCGGGTGCCGCGCATTCTTACGCCGGCACCCCCATCGATCGCTCCGTAAATGCCGTTTTGAAGCGTGAAAACGACGTTTACGGAGCAATCGACGGTCACTGGAGTGCGGTGAACCGCACGAGCAGCCCGTGCTCGGGGTTGAGGTTGGGCATGGGCAGGCCCACCTCGGCGAAGAAGCGTCCGGTTGCCTCCGCCCCGTCCGCCAGCCAGGCCGGCGGCTGCACCTGGGTGTAGGTGTGGCCGTAGTCGGGGTCATCCGGAGTGGGGAAGATTGCCTCCGCGCGGTAGCTGCGCTCAGGGTCCAGCCCCGGGATGCCCAGCCGGCCCGCTACCTCGGCGGCGGAGGTGCGCGTGCTCACCAGGGCGAACAGGGCCGCCGTCGTGCCTTCAGCCGCAGGGGCCTCGGTGACGACGCCGTGCAGCAGCAGGGCATCGCCGGCAACGTCCGCGTGGACGCGGCGGCCGCTGTGGATCAGCGCGCGGTGTTCCTTGAACAGGGCGATGAAGCGCTTGAGCTCCTCACGCTCAGCCCCGGTGACCTGCCGGACATCCCACTCCATGCCGAAGTGGCCGAACAGCGCGGAAATGGCCCGGAAGGAGAGATCGTGCGTGCGGGCGGTGGTGTGCGAGGTGGTGGGGCCGATGTGGCTGCCCACCAGTTCCGGCGGGACCACCGCGCCCGTCCAGCGCTGGATGGTCTGCCGCTCCAGCGCATCGTTGCAGTCGGACCCCCAGATCCGGTCCGTCCGCTCCAGGATGCCCAGGTCCACGCGTGCCCCGCCGGAGGAGCAGGATTCAATTTCGACGCCGGGGTGCGCCTTCCGGAGCTCGTCGAACAGCCGGTAGGCGGCCAGGGTCTGCTCGTGGACGGAGGAGCGGCCGGCGTGGCCGTGCTCCAGCAGGTCCCTGTTCTGGTCCCACTTCAGGTAGCTGATGTTGTTCTCGCGCAGGAGCGCATCGATGCGGCTGAAGATGTACTGCCAGGCTTCAGGATTCACCAGGTCGATGATGTGCTGGTTGCGCCATTCCAGGGGAAGCCGTCCGCCGTCCTTGTGCTGGACGGCGGACGGGCCAACGATCCAGTCAGGATGTGCCCGGGCGATGTCTGAATCGAGGTTGACCATTTCCGGCTCCACCCACAGCCCGAACTCCATGCCGCGCGAGGTGACCGCCTCAATGAGCGGCGTCAGCCCCCTGGGCCACAGGCTTTCATCCACGTACCAGTCGCCGAGGCCGGCGTGGTCGTCGCGGCGGCCGCGGAACCAGCCGTCGTCGAGCACGAAGCGCTCCACGCCAAGATCGGCCGCGGACTCGGCCAGCTCAATCAGCGTGTCCAGGTTGTGGTCAAAGTAGACGGCCTCCCAGGTGTTGAGCACCACCGGGCGCGGCTTGCCGGCGGGCCGGCCTGTGGAAGCGGCGGGCAGCACGTGGTGCGGACGGGACCGGAACCAGCTGTAGAAGGCTTCGGTAATCCCGTCCAGTCCCTTGTCCGAATAGGCGGCGAACAGCGCGGGCGTTGTGTAGCTGCCGCCGGCTTCAAGGATGACTTCGGCAGGTCCCAGGAGCTCTGAACCGCCGATCATGGTGCGGCCGTCACCGATGGTGTCGGCGAACTGCTCGTGGTTGCCGCTCCAGGCCAGGTGCGTGGCCCAGACTTTCCCGTGCCGGTTGCCGAAACCGGCGGTGCCGGCGGCGAACAGCAGGGAGGAATCATGGCCGGTGCGGCCGTGCCGGCCCGTCCGGACCCAGGTCCCCTGCTGGATGGCCCGGCGCTGCGGGTGGCGCTCGCGGCACCAGCGGCCGGTGAGGTCGAGGAGCTCGACGGCGTCAGGCGCCACGGGGAGGACGGTCGCCAGTTCGTCGAGCTGGTAGGGGGTGGTGCCGTCATTGGTGACGGTGTGCCGCAGTTCCAGCAGGCCGCCGTCGTGCAGGGCCAGGGTGGATTCCACCGTGAGGCCGGCATCCGGGTCCGACTGGACGATGACGGCGGAACCGCCGTTGGCGCTGGCTGTGGCAACGCGGAGGCGGGCCGAGAAATCCAGCCCGGAGACGCCGTCGGCCATTCGGGAACCGCGCAGGGCGGCCCTGCCGCGCCACGACGACGAAGCCTGGGGGAGGAGGCCCGCCGGAACGCGCGCATCGATGGCGGAGTGCGGGACCGGGGCGGTGAGGATGGCGAGGTCCGGCAAGGTGGTGCCCAGGTCCGCGCCCCAATGGATGACCTCGGCCTCTCCGCTGTCGAAGCTGATCACCAGGCTGGTGCCGGCGGAACGGAGGTGGAGGGGGTCCATAGAGATCTCTTTCGGTTTTGTGGGGTGATGCAAAGCAGGGTGGTGGATGCCGCCGCCGCGAGGAGGGGACGGCGGCATCCAGCCGGGTGGCTGCGACCACATACGCAGCCACGGATTGGGGGCGTTGCCGAAGCAGGGGCCTACTTGAAGAGGGCGTTGACCTGTTCGTTGGCCTGGGTGAGGGAGCTCGCCGGCGCCTTGCCGGAAACCACCGCGTCCATGGCGGGTTCCATGATGCCCTTGACCTTGGCAGTGTTGTCCGTGATCGGGTACAGGAAGGTGGTCTTGTTCCTGACGTGCTCGGTGAAGGCGGTGACGTCCACGCCCTTGGCCTTGAAGGCCTCCGACGCCTTCTCGGACGAGGCCTTCAGGGCCGGGAAGACAACAGCCTTGGACGCGACGACGTCCTGGCAGTCAGCCGAGGCGAGGTACTCCACCCACTTGATGGACGCGTCCTTCTTCTTGGTACCCGCCCAGATGGAATCGGCCAGGCCGTTGAACATGGAGGCGCGCTTGCCTTCGGGGCCCACCGGGGTAGGCGCGATGCCCACCTCGACGCCCTTGTAGCCGGTGTACTGGCCGATCATCCAGGAGCCGTGGGCGTTGATGGCAGACTTGCCCGCTGCGAAAGTGTCAGCCATGGCCGCACCGACGGTGGTCTCCAGCTTGGGCATGTAGCCCTTGTCGGCCAGCCCGGAGAACCAGTCCATGCTCGCCTGGAACTTGGGGTCGTCGTAGTTGTAGCGGGTGCCCCACGGGTTTTTGTCCGTGTGGGACCAGCCGGTGGTGTTGGTGAGGTAGCTCCACTCGGTCTGGCCCGAGGAGTCGCCGCCGCCGTTCAGGCCCAGCCCGTAGACCTGGACGTTGTTCTTGTCGAAACCTGGCTCGTCGCCTCGCTTCCCGCTCTTGTCCACGGTGAGGTGCGCGATGACCTTTTCATAGGTGCCGCCGTCTTCCGGGTTCCAGGTGAGGTCCTTCATCTGCTCCTCGGTGATACCCGCGCTGGCGAGCATGGCCTTGTTGTAGAAGAGGCCGATGGTGTCCCAGTCCTTGGGCAGGCCGTAGCGCTTGCCGTCCTGGCCCACCCAGAGATCGGCGAGGCCTTCGTTGTAGGCGGTCAGGTCGATGTTGTCCTTCTTGACGGCGTCGTCGATGGCCAGCAGCTGCTTGTTTTCTGCCAGTTCGCCGTAGCGTCCCAGGTGGTTGGTGAACACGTCCGGGGCGGTGCCGCCAACAAAGCCGTTGGTGAGGGTGCTCCAGTAGTCATCCCAGCCGCGCTGGGTGATCTTCACCTTGATGTCCGGGTTGGCCTTGGTGAAGTCATCGGCGCACTGCTGGTAGGCGGGGAGCTGGTTGGCGTCCCAGAGCCAGTAGCTGATCTCGCCCTTGGCTGATTCAGCCGAGGAGGAGGATCCGCTGCAGGCGGAGAGGGAGAGCGCCACAGCGGCGGCAACGGCAACGGCGCCGAGGGATTTCTTCATGGTTCTACTTTCCTTTTGGGGATGGGAGGGAGGCGGTGAATGAGGTTCTTATTTGATGCCGGAGAAGCCGATGGAATTGACGATCTTCTTGCCGAAGGCGGCGAAGAGGACCAGCACCGGCAGGGCCGAGATGAGGGTCGCCGCCATCAGGCCGGACCAGTCCGGTGCGCCCTGGGGTGACTGGGACTTGAAGACGCCGAGCCCCACCTGCAGGACGCGGACATCGTCCTGCGACCCCACCAGCAGGGGCCAGAAGTATTCGTTCCACTGGCCGATGAAGGTGAGCAGCGCCAGGGTGGCGATCGGGGCGGCGGCGTTGGGAAGCACAATCTGGAAGAAGATGCGCAGGTGCTTGGCGCCGTCGAGCATGGCCGCCTCCTCCACCTCCCGGGACATGTTCAGGAAGAACTGCCGGAGGAAGAAGATGGCGAACGGCGTCATGAAGATGTACGGGAGGACCATGCCGAGCATGGTGTTGAGCAGGTCCAGGTTCTTGATCAGCAGGAAGTTGGGCAGTGCGGTGAAGATCGGCGGGACCAGCATGGTCCCCAGGAAGAGGCTGAAGACCGCATTCCGGCCCTTCCAGCGCAGCCGGGCAAAGGCGTAGGCGGCCATCGCGCTGAAGAACACGGCGCCTGCGGTAGTGATGGAGGAAAAGATGATCGAGTTCCGCAGGTAGAGCCAGAAGCTGATGGCTGCACCGGAACCGCCCTCTGCGACGGCGTCGGCCGGGCTCTGCAGGCCGAAGACCCGCAGGAACGCGCCGAAGCTGAACTCAGCGGGAAGGAGGCTGGTTGCGTTGGCGGCAAGCGCGTTGTTGGTGGACAGCGCCGTGCGCAGGACCCAGAAGAACGGGAGGACGGAGACGGCGATGGCGAGGACAATGAGGGCCCAGGCGCCTGCGCGGCGGGCGTTGAACGGACGACGGCGGCGGGCTGGCGCCGGCAGCGTTGCGCGGCTGGTGGTGGTGGTCATGCGGGAGGCTCCTTAGTCCAGGTCCGACTCGTTGCCCTTGAGGAACTTCATCTGGATGAAGGCCACCAGGGCGAGGATGAGGAAGAGAATGACGGCGATGGCTGATCCGTAGCCGAAGTCCGACTCGGTGAAGGCCCGCTGGTAGATGTAGTACTGGATGACGCGGGTGGCGTTGACCGGCCCGCCGCCGGTGGTCACTGCGACAGTGTCGAAGACCTGGAAGGAGCCGATCACCGTTACGACGAGGACGAGGACCAGGACCGGCCGCAGCAGCGGAAGGGTGATCTTGGTGAACGTCTGGAACGGTGAAGCGCCGTCGAGTTTGGCAACTTCATAGACGTGGCCCGGGATGGCCTGCATGCCGGCGAAGATGAGCAGGGCGGTGTAGCCCATGTGGCGCCAGGTGTTGATCAGGGCCTGGGTGGGGATGGCCCACTCCTCGCTGCCGAAGAACGCGACGCGGGGGAGGCCGGCCCACTCGATGAACTGGTTGACCACGCCAATCTGGTAGTCCAGCATCCAGAACCACAGCAGTGCCGCGATGATGTTGGACATCATCCAGGGCAGCAGCAGGGCTCCCCGGATGAGGGTGGACTTGGCGACCCGGTTCATCAACAGTGCCAGGCCCAGGGCCAGGGCGGTCTGGAGGACGATATTGAGGAAAACGTACTGGCCTGTGACGGCCAGGGAGTTCCAGAAGAGTGGATCCTTGGCGATCGCCGTGTAATTGTCCACCCCCACCCACGTGGGGTCTCCCAGGATGTTGTACTCCGTGAAGCTGAGGTAGACACCGCGGATGGTGGGCACCACGTAGAAGACGACGAAACCGATCATTGCCGGGGCGATGAACAGCAGTGCGATCTTGAGATCGCCGAGCCGGCGGAGGCTGCCCCGCGGCTTGGCTGCAGACACCGCTGCGCCGGTGGCGGATCTCGGGTTTTTGGCAAGGGTGGTCATCTTCGACCCTTTCCTGACTGTGATGGGGGTAACAACTAGGGAAGAATCTACACGAGTAGATTTGAGTGGGCAAGGGGCTAATTTTTCTTTTTGTCGGTAAGCATTAATCCATTCACCGGACTGTTGACTCGAGTAGATTGCAATGAAACACTGGGAATCCTCCGGAGAGCGCTTGCCGCGCCCCTGCAATCCTCGAAAGGCAGACGATGACGTTTTCGATCGGCGTAGTAGGAGCCGGCCAGTTCGGCAGCCAGTTCGCGCACCTGTTCAATCTCCACCCGGGCGTCAGCAGCGTCTTCGCTGTTGACGACGTTGCCCATCGCGCAGCCGAGGCCGCCGGGCGCTACCATTTGGCCGGCACGATGGCGACTTTTGAAGACCTTCTGGCTTCCGACGTCGACGCCGTTGCCATCTTCACGCAGCGCTGGACGCATGGTCCGCTCGTGGAGCAGGCGCTCCGGGCGGGCAAGCACGTCTACTCAGCCGTTCCCATGGCGATTTCAGAAGAGGAAATAGCGCGGATCATCGAGGCCGTCCGGGAAACCGGCCTGGTGTACATGATGGGGGAGACCAGCTACTACAACCCCGCCACAGTCTTTGCCCGCAAACAGCTGGCCGAGGGAAAATTCGGGCGGATCTTCTACGCCGAAGGCGACTACGTCCACGACATGGACCTGGGCTTCTACGAGGCCTACCAGTACAGCGGCGGCGAGCGCTGGAAGGAAACCGCCAGCTACCCGCCCATGCTGTATCCCACCCACGCTGTGGGCGGCGTGCTGGGAGCAGTCCCGGCCCACGCAGTCAGCGTCAGCTGCGTGGGCGTCAGGGATGACCGCAACGACGGCGTCTTCGACAAGGACGTCAGCATGTTCGGCAATGACTTCTCCAACGCCACCGCGCTGTTCGAGCTGAACGACGGCGGCGTCATGCGCACCAACGAGATGCGCCGGGTGGGCTATCCCTCGCACATCCGCGAATCGCGGTTCCGGTTCTTCGGGACGGAGGCCAGCTTCGAGCAGCTCGCCACGGTGTCCGTCTGGCAGGACAAACAGAACGTCCACGACATCTCCGAGCAGATGGAGACCCGGCCCAGCATCGCCCTCGATGACCCTTCCCTTGCGAATGTTGCGCCAGAACTGAGGGATGCCTTCGTCTCAGGCCTGGCTCCGGTCCATGATCCCGGGCGGCTTCCGGAGGAGTTCCTGGGCGCGCCCAATGGCCACGAGGGCAGCCACCACTTCCTGGTGGACGACTTCGTGACTGCCGTGAACAACCGCACCCTGCCTCCGGTGAACGCCTGGATGGCCGCCCGGTTCACCCTTCCGGGGATCGTTGCCCACCAGTCCGCCTTGCAAAACGGGGCGCGCCTTCCCATCCGTGACTTTGGCGAGGCGCCGGGTACAGGTACCTAATATGGACAGCATGACTACTCCGGCAGTGCAGACTGCGCGCGGCGGCCCCGTGACCCGCAAGGACGTTGCACGCTACGCCGGCGTGAGCACCGCCGTCGTCAGCTATGTGGTCAACGGCGGCCCCAAGAAAGTTGCTCCAGCCACAGAAGCGAAGGTCCAGCACGCCATCCGCGTCCTGGGGTACCGGCCCAACGCGGCGGCCCGGGCTCTCAAGCTGGGCTCCAGCGAGACGCTGGGCCTGGTGATTCCGGACATCTCCAATCCGTTCTTCGCCCAGTTCTCCCACGCCGTTGAAGACGCGGCCGCAGCCCTGGGCTACGCCCTGGTGCTGGGCAACTCGGACGGAAACCTTGCCAAGGAACGGCGCAACATCCGCAACCTCGCCGCCAGGCAGGTGGACGGCGTGCTGTTGGCCAGCGTCCTTTTTGAACCCGACCTGGAGGTCCTGGAAACCGCGGACATCCCGTCGGTGCTGCTGAACCAGGAACGCGACGCGCCGGGCTTCAACAGCATCGGCGTTGACCTCGCCGCCGGCGCCAGGATCGCCGTCGAACACCTGATTGGCCACGGCCATACAAACATCGGCCTGGCCATGGGAACCAACGTTTCCGGCAGTACTGACGGTCGCGAGGTGGGCTGGCGCCAGGCACTGCAGGAGGCAGGTTTGCCGGAGGGGCCGATTGCGTACAGCGGATTCACGTGGCCCGGCGGTTATCTTGCCGGTCAGCGCCTGGTTGCGTCAGTCAACAGGCCGACTGCCATCTTTGCTACCTCGGACACCCAGGCAGTGGGCCTGTTGCGCGCAGTGCATGAGGCAGGTCTGGCTGTGCCGGGCGAAATTGCGGTGGTGTCTTTCGACGGATCCATCGAAGCTGAGTACTCGTGGCCGCCGCTGACCACGGTGGAGCAGCCGGTGGCTGCCATGGCGGAAGCGGCGGTGGCCGCACTGGTGGGAGCCACTCGCGGGGAAACGCCACAGCATCGGATCTTCCCCACCAAACTTCACATCCGGCAGTCCTGCGGCTGCCCGTGGACGCCGTCCGCCGGGGCGCCGCAAGGCGGATAATGCATTAAGGACTGGCCGCCACCTCTGCTGAAAGCGGAGGTGGCGGCCAGTCCTGCCGGAAAGCAATCCCTGGGGGTTGAGGCTACTCCTTCACAGGAATCGACTGTGACTTCAGGGAATCGATAGTCTTTTTCTCGCCTGTCTTGAGCGCGTCCAAGAGGGTGCCGTCGCCTCCCGCGGCCTTGCCGAACCCGTCAGAGACGTCGGTGTACGTCTGGGTCATGGTCGGGCCCCAGGTGAAGTTGGGATCGACGTTTGATGATGCCTCGGCGAAAACTTCGTAGATCTTCTGGCCGCCGAAGTAGTCCACGCCGCCGGTGAACGCAGGGAGGTCCTTGGCCGACTTCGCAGCCGGGTAGAGCCCGCCGAGTTCATTTGCCAGTGCCAGGGCCTCAGGATCCGTGTTCAACCACAGAGCGAATTTCGATGCCTCGTAGGGGTGCTTGGAGCCCTTCAGGACTGCGGTGGAGGAACCGCCCCAGTTGCCGGCGGGCTTTCCACCGTCTTCCCACTGAGGCATCGGGGCGACAGCCCACTTGCCGGCGGTATCTGGGGCACCGCTGGCCAGCGTTGAGGCGCCCCAGACCGCGGAGACCCAGGTCCACTGCTGGCCGGTATTGAACGAGGCATTCCACTCATCGGAGAAGGACGGCAGCGTGGATACCTGGTTCTTGTCCAGCAGGTCCTGCCAGTAGTTCGCCACCTTCTCGGATTCGGCGCCGGTCAGGTTGACCTCCCACTGGTCGTTGGCGCTTGAGAACCACTGCCCGCCTGCCTGCCATACGTTGCCGGCGAACCAGTTGACATCGCTGCGGGGGAAATTGGTGATGTACGAACCGCGGGCTTTGATCTGCTCGGCAGCCGCGGCGTATTCGTCCCAGGTGGTGGGAACCTTGATGCCTGCCTCCTTGAAGAGATCCGCCCGGTAGAACATCGCCATCGGTCCGCTGTCCTGCGGGATGGCATAGACGGAGCCTTCCTCGCCGAAGGTGACCTGGCCCCACGTCCAGTCAACGAACTTGTCCCGGGCGTCGGACACTCCTTCGCAGGCGGCGATGTTCTCGAGGCCGTCCTGGACGCGGAAGTTGGGCAGGGCGTCGTATTCGATCTGGCCGAGGTCCGGGGCGTTGCCGGCCTGCAGCTGGTTGAAGAAGTTCTGGTACGTGCCGGAGTTGCCGTTGGGGCCGGTCTGTACCTTGACCTGGATATTTTCGTTTTCCTTGTTCCACAGATCCACCACCTTTTCCATGCCGGGGACCCAGGTGGTAAAGGTCAGCTCGACCGGACCGGATGAGGGTTCGCAGGATCCGGCGGCCTTGGTTTCCGTGGTGCCTCCGCCGCCTGAGCAGCCGGCGAGGGCCAGCGCTGAAACAAGGGCAAAGGCTGCAGTGGCTTTTCCGTAATGCGCGCGCATTTCTATTCCTATCAGTGGGGGTGCTGTACCGGGGCGGAAGCCGCGGGACGGTTTGCGTGGGAAGGATGGAAGCTATTTGACGCTTCCGGCGCCGAGCCCGCTGCTCCAGAAGCGTTGAAGCGCAAGGAACGTTCCGATAAGCGGGAGGATTGAGACAAGTGCGCCGACGATCACCAGGACGCGGAGCTCGGGAATCTGGCTGATTTGGCTGTTCCAGGCGTAGAGGCCGAGCGTGACCGGAAACAGGACCTGGTCGCGGAGCATAATCAGGGGCAGGAAGAAGTTGTTCCAGATTGCGACGAACTGGAACAGGAAGATGGTCACCAGCGCCGGGGCCATGAGGCGCGTTGAGACCGTGAAAAACGTCCTGACTTCGGAGGACCCGTCGAGCCGCGCAGCTTCCAGGAGCTCGGTGGGCACGCTGGCCGCGGCATAGATGCGGGCAAGGTATACGCCGAAGGGGCTGACCAGGCTCGGAAGGAAAACGGCCCACAGGGTGTTGGTCAGTTTCACTTCGCTGAAAATCAGGAACAACGGAAGCGCGAGAGCCGTCGCCGGGACCAGCACCCCGCTGAGCACGATATTGAAGAGAGCTTCCCGCCCCCGGAATTCGTATTTTGCCAGCGCGTAGCCGCACATAGCCGCGATGACGGTGCCCATGAGGGCGCCCAGTCCGGCATAGAGGGCGCTGTTGGCGAGCCAGCGGCCGAAGACACCGTCACTGTACGTGAACAGGTTGCCCAGGTTTGCCAGGAAGGTAGGGGCCGAATCCATGGTGAACCATAGCGGAGCGGTACTGGTGATCTCTCCGCCCGTCTTGGAGGAGGACACCAGAAGCCACCAAATGGGGGTGAGGAAGTAGAGCGTGAAGACGCCCATGATGAGCATCGCCGCGCTGCGCGACATCACGCTGTGACGGGGCCCGCGGGCATTGGCCGCCCCGTGGGTGGACTTGGGTCCTGCTGCCGTGACCGTTGCTGCACTCACTGGGAGACCTTCCGTTGGGTTGCCTTGAGGAAGACGAAGGAAAGAACGAATGTTGCCAGCGCCAGCACCACCGAGAATGCTGCGGCGAGGTTGTAGTTGGGGACGGACGCTGTTGTGTACACCGCGAGGTTCGGCGTGAATGTGCTGCTGATCGCCGAGCTGAAGCTCCGCAGCGTCTGTGGTTCCGCGAGCAGCTGGAGGGTGCCGATGATGGAGAACACGCCGGTGAGGATAATGGCCGGGACCACCAGCGGGATTTTGATCCGCCAGGCAATCTGCAGGTTGCTGGCGCCGTCGAGCCGGGCCGCCTCGTATATTTCAGTCGGGATGGCCAGCAGGGACGAGTAGATGATCAGCATGTTGTAGCCGACGTACACCCAGGTGACGATGTTGGCGATCGCCCACAGGACCAGTTCTGCGGAGAGGAAGTTCACCTCTGAAGTGACGGCTTCAAAGGGGGACAGCGACGGCGAGTACAGAAACCCCCACATGATGGCGGCGATGACGCCGGGAACTGCGTAAGGGGCGAAGAATGCGAGCCGGAAGAACTTCTTGCCCTTGAGGAGGGGCGAATCGAGCAGCAGGGCAAACAGCAGGGCCAGGCCCAGCATGATTGGCACCTGGACCACTCCGAAAAGGAGCACCCGTCCAACCGACTCCCAGAATTCGGTGTTCTGGAACACCTGCTGGTACTGGACGAGTCCGCCGAAGACCTGCCGGGGAGGGCCGAAGGTCCCTTTGCGTTCAACAGTCAGCAGGGACTGCACCACCGCGAAGATGATGGGTACGGCGTAGAAAGCGAGGAAGAGGACGCCGAACGGCGCAATGAACAGGAAGACGGCGCGGCGCTGGGCGCCGGTGGTTTTGGCTTTCCGGGTCTTCGGCGTCCCCAGGGCCGCTGCCGGAGCGGTGCTTGGTCTAGTCACTTTCATCATCCTTTTGGCTGGCGCTGGGGCCAGCGGTTTGTGGAGCAGGATCGGAGGTGCGGACGACGCGCACGGCGCCCGCGGGAACAACGACGGCATGGGACACGTCCTCGCCCACAATCAGTTCGTGGCCGTGGGCGGCGTACTTGTGGTCCTCGTCGGAGTGGTTGATGAGGAAGACGTAGCTATGGTCGGCGCCGGAGCGGACCACGACTTCAAGGCCGGTGGGGGAGCCCAGGACGTTGATCCCCGCCTCGCCGGCAGCCCCGGTGACGACGTCGCGCAACGAGGCAGGATCAAGGACGGTGCCGAGGTACCAGGCGTTGCCGGCGCCATGGCGGTTGCGCGTGACGGCCGCGGTGCCGGACAGGTGCCCCTCGGTGAAGGTCAGCTGCGCCTCGGCGCCTTCGAGGCGCATCGCTTCACTCCAGAGCGAGGCGGTGGAACCGTTACTCAAAGCCAGGGTCCGTCCGGGCGGCAGGGGGTAGAACTCCTCGGAACGAATGCCAAGCATGGTCCGGAAGGCCCCCGGATAGCCGCCGGCAAGCACCTTCTCGTTTTCATCCACGATGCCGCTGAAGTAGGTCACAAGGGCAGTACCCCCGTTCGCGACGTATTCGGCCAGCGCGGCGGAGTCCTTTTCCCGCACAAGGTACAGGCCGGGAACGACGGCCAGCTTGTACCTGGAAAGATCCGCGCCGGGGGCAACGACGTCAACGGTGATGCCTGCCTCCCAGAAAGCGGCGTACATGGCATGGACCTGGTCGAGGTACCGAACATCCGATGACGGGTGTGACTCCTGGTCGTAGGCCCACCACGCTTCCCAGCTGAACACCAGGGCGGCCTCGGCCTTCACCGTGGTCCCGGCGACCTCCGCAAGCGTCTCCAAAATGCTGCCCAGTTCCAGGACCTCCCGCCAAATACGCGAGTCCGTTCCCGCATGGGGAAGCATCGCCGAATGGAATTTTTCACTGCCTTGCACTGAGGCCCGCCACTGGAAAAAGCAGAGCCCGTCGGCTCCCCTTGCAAGGTGGGCGAGGGAATTGCGGAGCATCTCGCCAGGGCCTTTGGCGATGTTGCGTGGCTGCCAGTTCACGGCCGAGGTGGAGTGTTCCATCAGTAGCCATGGCCGGCCCTGGGCAAGCCCCCGGGTTGCGTCGGCAGCGAAGGCCAGTTCGGTTGCGGGAGCATCAAGCCGGTGGTCCAAATAATGGTCATTGGCGATCACGTCCATATGGGGTGCCCAGGACCAGTAATCCAGGTTGCGGATGTGGGCCGTGACCATGAAGTTGGTGGTGACGGGAACGGTGCTGTGCTGCCGGAGGACTTCAGCTTCGGCCTGGTAGTAGCCAAGCAGTTCATCGGAGCTGAAGCGGTGGAAGTCGAGAACCTGGGTGGGGTTGTTCGTGGAGACGGTGGTCCTGGGCGGAAGGATCTGCTCCCAGCTCGAATACCGTTGGGACCAGAACGTGGTGCCCCAGGCTTTGTTGAGCGCATCCAAAGTGCCGTACCGCGCCTGAAGCCAGCTACGGAAGGCGCCTGCGGAGACGTCGCAGTAGCAGAGGGCGTTATGGCAACCAAGCTCATTGGAGACATGCCACAAGCGGACAGCAGGGTGGGCGCCGTAGCGGCGGACGGTTTCGCCCACGAGCCTGAGGGCGTGTTCCCTGTACTGCGGGGAACTGGGACACCAGGCCTGGCGGCCGCCCGGCCAGGCGCGGGTCCCGGACGCCGACTGGGGAAGAATCCCGGGGTACAGGGTGGTGAGCCAGGCCGGGGTGGATGACGTGCCTGTTCCGAGGTTGACCCCGATGTTGTTCGCATGGAGGAGGTCCAGGATCTCGTCCAGGCGTTCAAACGAGTATTCCCCCGGGAGTGATTCCAGTTCCGCCCAGCCGAAAATGTTTACTGCGACAAGGTTGACCCCCGCCTGCTTCATCAGCCGGACGTCTTCCCGCCAGATGGCGCTGTCCCACTGTTCGGGGTTGTAATCGCAGCCGTAGACAAGCTTTCCGCTGCCGGACAGTGCCTTGACGGGCGTTCTGGTGGGGCTCAACCCTGCTCCTTCAACTTGCAGCAGACGTGCAAGCCGGGGAGAGACCCTGCGGCATTGGACGCTGTTGTCGAATTTCTGTGAACGTTCCCAGGGATGCGCGCCAAAGTGTGATGCGGGTTATCTGGGAACGTTCACAGAATATCTTCGCCCTGCTGGCATGTCAACGGGCGGGCGGAAGCTGCACCGTCCGTTTGCTCCGCTACAGTACAGATATGTCCCTGACACGCACCCGTGCCCGCCGCGCCACCATCAACGATGTGGCGGACGCTGCCGGGCTCTCAAGGGGTACCGTTTCGAGGGTCGTCAACGGGGAAAAATACGTCTCTGACGAGGCCCGGCAGGCGGTGGAAGAAGCCATCGCTCGCGTGGGTTATGTCCGCAACAGTGCGGCACGGAACCTGGTCAAGCAGGAGTCCCGGGCAATAGGCCTGATCATCCACGAGCCGCATTCGCTGCTTTTTGAGGACCCGAATATCGGCTCAATCCTGCTCGGGGCCAACGAGGTGCTGTCCAAGGCTGACTATCAGCTGGTATCGCTGATCATCGATTCAGACCGCGACAGCCGCCGGGTGGCGGATTACCTGCGCGGAGGCCTCGTTGACGGCGCGGTCATCATTTCTGCCCGCGCCTCGGACCCCATCGCGACCGCCGTCGCCGACATCGGACTGCCCGCTGCTTTTGTGGGCCATCCTGACGGTAATCCGGAGCTCCCGTACGCTGCCATCGACAATGTCGCGGCAGCGCGAAGCATCACCAGCAGGCTGCTGGATACGGGGCGACAGCGGGTGGGCATGATTGCCAGCGCCCTGGACCGGGACTCCGGCCAGGACCGCCTTGCCGGCTTCCGTGCGGCAATGGGCGGGCGCTTCGACCCCCGGATGGTGGTGGAGTACCCGCTGTATACGTACGCAGCGGGCCTGGAAGGGATGCAGGAACTGCTCCGCCGTGCTCCCGATATCGACGGCGTCTTCGCCGCCTCGGATGCTGTGGCCGCGGGAGCGATGACGGCACTTCAGGAGGCCGGGCGCCAGGTGCCTGAAGACGTTGGCATCGTGGGCTTCGACGACAGCAGCTGGGCCCTAAGGTGCAGGCCCCAGCTGTCGACTGTGCGCCAGCCGGCCGATCTCCTGGGAAGCGCCGCCGCCGAACTGGTGCTTGCGCAGCTCAGCGGCCAGCCCAGTCCGCCGCGGATCCTGGAAACCGCGATTATGTGGCGCGGCTCAGCCTGAGCGCGGCTTAGGCCGGTACTACCCGGAGCATGGTCCTGTCACTGATGAGGCGCTGCGCTTCCGGCCCTAGCCCGGAATCGCTGATGACCTCATCCACGTCGTCCAGCGCCGCAATGGAACTGATGCCGAGCAGGCCCCACTTGGTGTGGTCCGCCAGCACCACGGTTTTGCGCGCGGCCGCCACGAAGGCACGGTCCGTCTCGGCCTCGAGCAGGTTTGGGGTGGTAAAACCGGCGTCGGCATCCATCCCGTGCACACCAAGGAACAGCACGTCCAGGTGCAGCTGTTTCAGTGCAGCGGTGGCGATGGGTCCCACCAGCGCGTCCGACGGCGTGCGCTCGCCCCCAATCAGGATCACGGTGGAGCTGTACCGGGCGGAGCCGGCCGAAGCGGCGTGATGGAAAAGGTCCGCAATGCGTACCGAGTTGGTGACCACCGTGATCTGCGGTCCGTTGACCAGTTCCCTGGCCAGGGCCCAGGTGGTGGTTCCTGCGCTGAGCCCCACGGCCATGCCTTCGTGGACCTGGGTTGCCGCCTCCACCGCGATGGCGCGCTTCTCCGCCGTCAGCTGCGTGGACTTGAGGTCGAATCCGGGCTCGTGGGTGCTGGTGTCGCCCGGGATCTTCGCGCCGCCATGGATCCGCTCCAGCCGGCCGCCCTCCTCCAGCACCTCGATGTCGCGGCGGACCGTCATCAGGGACACGCCCAGTTGCTGGGCCAGGTCTGACACCCGGACAACCCGCTCCCGCTGGAGAGCGTCCAAAATAGCCTGGTGGCGGGCGACGGCGAGCATCGTAGGAATCCTTCACTAGGCGGTGGGGCTGGTCCCAGCATACGACGACGGCGACGCCGGGCTGTGAGCCGGGCGCCGCCGTCGTGCGTTGATGCTCTACCTATTTCCTGAGGGATGCCGCGATCTGCTGCATGATGGTGGGGTCCGAGAGGGTGGTGGCGTCTCCGGGATCGCGGCCTTCGGCGACGTCCTTGAGCAGGCGCCGCATGATCTTCCCGGAGCGTGTCTTGGGCAGTTCCGGGACCACCAGGATGGCCTTCGGTTTGGCGATGGGGCCGATTTCCTTGCCGACGTGGTTCCGGAGTTCCTGGACGATGGCGTCGCCGGAATCCACGGCATCGCCGCGGAGGATGACGAATGCGACGACGGCCTGGCCGGTGGTCTCGTCCGCAGCGCCCACGACGGCGGCCTCGGCCACGGCCGGGTGCGAGACGAGCGCGGACTCGATTTCCGTGGTGGAGAGGCGGTGCCCGGAGACGTTCATGACGTCATCCACCCGGCCCAGGAGCCAGATGTCGCCGTCCTCGTCCTTCTTGGCGCCGTCCCCGGCGAAGTACATGGTCTCGAAGCGGGACCAGTAGGTGTCCTTGAAGCGTTCCGGGTCGCCCCAGATACCGCGGAGCATGGCCGGCCAGGGTTCGCGGATCACGAGGAACCCGCCGTGGCCGTTGGGCACGGATTCGCCCATCTCGTCCACGACGTCCACGGCGATGCCGGGCAGCGGCACCTGCGCCGAGCCCGGTTTGGTGGCCGTGACCCCGGGGAGGGGTGCGATCATCTGGGCGCCGGTCTCGGTCTGCCACCAGGTGTCCACGATGGGGGCCTTGTCCCCGCCGATGACCTTCCGGTACCACATCCATGCCTCGGGGTTGATGGGTTCGCCCACGGAGCCGAGGACGCGCAGGGAGGAGAGGTCGTACTTGTCCGGGATCTCCCGGCCCCACTTCATGAACGTGCGGATTGCGGTGGGGGCGGTGTAGAGGATGGAGACCTTGTACTTCTCCACGATCTCCCACCAGCGGCCCTGGTGCGGGGAGTCCGGAGTGCCTTCGTACATCACCTGGGTGGCGCCGTTGATGAGCGGGGCGTAGGCGACGTAGGAGTGGCCGGTGACCCAGCCGACGTCGGCCGTGCACCAGTACACGTCCGTCTCGGGGTGCAGGTCGAACACGGCACGGTGCGTGTAGGCGGTCTGGGTGAGGTACCCGCCGGTGGTGTGCAGGATGCCCTTGGGCTTTCCGGTGGTGCCGGAGGTGTACAGGATGAACAGCGGGTGCTCGGAATCATGTCCGACGGCGGTGTGCTGGTTCGAGGCGGCCCCGACGGTGTCGGCCCACCAGTGGTCCCGGCCCTCGGTCCAGTCCACGTCCTGGCCGTTGCGCTTGACTACCACCACGTTCTGCACGGTGTGGTTATCCTTCGCGAGAGCCTCATCGACGGCGGGTTTCAGTGCGCTGGGCTTGCCGCGGCGGTAGGTGCCGTCCGCGGTGACCACGAGCTTGGCTTCGGCGTCGTCGATCCGGGAGCGCAGGGCGTCCGCGGAGAAGCCCCCGAACACCACGGAGTGCACCGCGCCGATGCGGGCGCAGGCCAGCAGCGTGATGACGGCCTCGGGGATCATCGGCAGGTAGACGGCAACCCGGTCGCCCTTGGTGACGCCGAGGGACTCGAAGGCGTTGGCGGCCTTTTTCACCTCTTCGGTGAGCTGGGCATAGGTGTAGGTGCTGGTGTCCCCGGGCTCGCCTTCGAAGTGGATGGCAACCCTGTCGCCCAGGCCGTTCTCAACGTGCCGGTCCAGCGCGTTGTACGCGGCGTTGACCTCCCCGCCCACAAACCACTTGGCGAACGGCGGGTTGGACCAGTCCAGGGGCTGGTCAAAGTCCTTGCTCCAGGTCAGCAGCTCACGGGCCTTCTTCGCCCAAAAAGCGGGATGGTCGTTGCCCGCCTCCTCATACTCCGCCGCGGTGACCACGGCGCCGGCAGCGAACTCCGGCGTGGGCGGAAAGGCGCGGGTCTCATGCAGCAGGTTTTCGAAGGCGTCGCCCTGCTCATCGCTCCCGTGGGTAACCTGCTGCCCTGCGCCTGCGGCAGCGGGTGCAACGGCGCTTGAAGTGTCCTGGGACATGTGAACCTCATCATTCATCGATCTTTGCTGGGCGGGATGTCCGCCGACGTCCGGGCTCCGCCGCCTGCACGACGTCGGGCACCGGCTGGTCACGGACATTCCGCAAAGAGCTGTTCCGGAATCAAGACTAATGCTTGGCCTGCCGCTGATGTGTGCGGTGTCACACGAGAGCCCGTGAACGGCATTTATTAAGCGGTGAATGGTTTGCGGGCCGGCCTTTCCGGCCCGCCGCAGGCTGCGGCCAGCTAGTGATCAGCTGGGCTCTTGACTAGGCTGAGATGGAATTGTGACTTCACTTCGGTCCGCTTCGGCCAGGCAACGCAAGGGCCTGGCAACACCGGAACCGCTGTCAAGACGGCACGATTTCGGGACCATGCAGGCCCCGGTGCCGCCACGCTAAGGAGAGCAGAATGAACCAGCAAGGCTTCGGCCAGAAGACCGGCCCCGACACGGCAGGTTCCGGCCACAGCGCCGGAACAGCCGACGGGCCAGGGTCCCAGGCCACCGCGGGCACCGCCTCCAAGGGAGGCAAGGCTCCGAACGCCAACGAGGCAGTGCTGGGTCCGTTCACCATCCGGGACCTGGCCGTCTTCGCCGGCACGCTCGTCCTTTTCGTTGCCTCCCTGCTGCCAATCTTCGGCGCACGGTACAACCTGTGGAACCTCAACAACCTGTTCTTCCTGGGGCTGGGCATCGTCCTGCCCCTGATCGTGAGCGCGCTTTTCGCCGCGCGCAGGCTGGCGCCCGCCACGAAGCTCCGGATTGGCTCCCTGTCCATTGACCAGTTCGCGTCAGTGGTTGCCTCCTTTGCCGTGGCGTTCTTCTTCATCTCCGTGGCCGGCGCCTACGTGCCGAGCCTCCTTGTGGGCCTGATCGGCTCGCTGGTCCTGTTCGCCGCAACGGTGCTGGGCCGCTTCCTGCCCTACGTCTCCGGTGACTTCCAGGGCAGGGCCGAAGTGCCGGCCCACGTGGTGGCCCGGGATGCGGTTGTTCCCGTCCAGAAACCCCGCGCTCCCAAGATGCCGAAGGACGAGTCCGCCACCGGTTCGAAAGAGTCGAAGCCGGGCTCGAAGCTGTTCTCGGGCGGAGGGCTGTTCGGCGGTGCCGGTGCAGGATCATCAGCTGTCCGGCCCGGTTCAATCGGCAAGGCCGGTTCGCCGGAACAGCACGGTTCGCCGGAGCGGCCGGTGTCAGCAGGGCAGTCTGGCCCCGCCCCGCAGCCCACGGCAGTCCATGCCCCTGCCACCGCTGCCATCCCTACCGGGGCATCGCCTGTTTCCACTGCCCCCGAGGTCTCCGAGTGGACTCCAGCAGGCGACCCGGGGCCCGCAACCCAGCCCGCCGACGTCGTCCGTCCTTCTTCCACTCCTGCTCCGGTTCACGACGGCGGCGCCCCGCCGGCTGCCCCGTCCGGCCAGGGTGCTGCCTCCCCGGTCCAGGGCGGGCAGGCGGGCTGGGAGCCGCCGGCCGCCACCGCAGTGCACCAGCAGGTCCGGATCGAGCAGCCCATCGGCGCCACGGTTGATCCGGCCAGCCGGCCCGACGAATCGGAAGAACACCCCATCCACGAGGCCTTCTGGTTTGCCGTGGCACAGCACCGCACTGCCTATGACCCCCAAACCGGCGCGCCGGCGTTCGTTATTGAACCGGGCGGCTGGGTGCTGGCCCTTGAGGACCGCGGCCACGAGTTCCTGGTGCAGCACACTGACGGGCGCCTGGGCGTCCTGCGGGACCTCAGCAACATCGAGCGCGGCTGACGCCTGTGGCCGGGCCCGGGGCCTCGAAGGCCGGCGGAATCAAGGCACTCGCCAGCCAGGCTGCCGGGATGCCGGTGGTCTCTTCCGAATCGGTGCTGGCGCTGAAACGGCGGGCACGGCGGATCAACAGGGCGTTGGCCGAGAAGTATCCATACGCCCACGCCGAGCTCGACTTCCGCAACCCGTTCGAACTGCTCGTGGCCACGGTCCTTTCCGCCCAGACCACTGACGTGACGGTCAACCAGGTCACCCGGGTGCTGTTCGCGCGCTACCCGGACGCCCGGACCCTGGCCGAGGCGGATCCCGGCGACCTGGAAACGATCCTGAAACCCACGGGGTTCTTCCGGGCCAAGGCCAGGAACGTCATTGCGCTCTGCACCCGCCTTGTGGACGAGTACAACGGCGTTGTACCGGGGCGGCTGGAGGACCTGGTCACCCTGCCGGGCGTGGGCCGCAAGACGGCAAACGTGGTGCTGGGGAACGGCTTCGGCATCCCCGGCATCTCGGTGGACACCCACTTCGCCCGGCTCGCCAACCGCTTTGGCTGGACGCAGTCCGACGACCCCGTGCAGATCGAACGGGACGTGGCCGAGCTGTTCGACCGGAAGGACTGGACCATGCTGTCCCACCGGGTGATCTTCCACGGGCGGCGGGTGTGCCACGCGCGGAAGCCGGCCTGCGGGGCCTGCCCCGTGGCCACGTGGTGCCCCAGCTTCGGGCTGGGCGAAACGGATCCCGCGAAGGCTGCGAAGCTGCTGAAGTACGAGCTCGCTCCCGGCAGCGAGGCACTGCTGGAGCAGCTTTTGGCCGAGACCCACCGCGCCGCCGAAATCCGGATGGAATCCCAGCAGAGGACACCGTGAGCGCGCGCGAAGACCTCCTCGAACTGGTGCGCCGGGCGGAGTCCGGTGCCGATGCGGCGCCGGATCCCCTCTGGGCCGCCCTGACGGTGGACAAGTCCCGGGCGCGGAGGGCGGCCGTCCTGATGCTCTTCGGGGCCCTTGATGACGTCCCCGCAGCTTCCAACAAGCCACTGGCGCCGGCCGATCTTGACGTCCTCCTGCTCGAACGCGCCCATACTTTAGGGTCCCATCCCGGGCAGGTGGCGTTCCCTGGCGGCGCCCTTGACGCCAGGGAAACGCCGGTTCAGGCGGCATTGCGGGAAGCAGAGGAAGAAACCGGCCTCGACTCGGACGGCGTGGAAGTTCTGGGATCCCTTCAGGAACTGGGCCTTGCCCACAGCAATTTCCTGGTTACCCCGGTGCTGGCCTGGTGGCGTTCGCCAACGCCCGTCAGGGTGGTGGACTATGCCGAGTCAGCCCAGGTGTTCCGCGTCCCCGTCCGTGACCTGCTGGACCCGGACAACCGCGTGATGGCAACCGTCCACCGCGCCGGGCGCAGCTTCGACAGCCCCGCCTTCACAGTGAACGGCGTGGTGGTTTGGGGATTTACCGGAATTGTCCTGAACGGGCTGTTCGAACAGCTGGGTTGGGCCGTTCCGTGGGACCGGAGCCGGCTCCACCGCATGGGCGTCTAGCGTCAGGCCTGCTGCTGGCGGAGATCCACCACGATGCCGGTGGCGGCGTTCTCCCGGACTGCCTTGATGCCCTCAAGCAGCGAGTTGAGGGACTTGAACTTGGGTGAGACGGCAACAGTGTTGCCCTCTGCATCAGTGAGCCGCAGTCGGTAGGACTCGTCGCCTACCCGATGAATTTCGAACCTGCCCGCCATAAGCCGGGACCTCCCCTGTGCGTCGTTGCATCAGCTTTTGACCGGTCTGCCTCAGTCGCCGCTATGAACTGTAACGCTGGTCACGGGGGCCGGTCGAGCTACCGCCGGGTAGGTTACTTTGCGGGTCGGCAGGCTGCCAAACGCCCCAATTGCCGCGGACGGGCGGCTATTTCGCATGGTCGTAGGAGTCAACCACTGCAACGCTGACCGGGAACTCAACGGGGATGGGACCGAACAGGAGCTCCCTCGCGGCGCTGGCCGCGTCCTCGATCGCCGCGATGCAGGCGTCCACTGCCTCCACGGGGGCGTGGACCATCACCTCGTCATGCAGGAAGAAGACAAGCTCGGCGTCAAGGTGGCGGTCCTTCCGGAGGGTGCGCAGCCGCCGTCGTAATTCCGCCAGCCAGCAGGCCGCCCAGTCAGCGGCCGAGCCCTGGACAACAAAGTTGCGGGTGAAGCGTCCCCGGGAGCGGGCGATCGATTCGGCGCGGCGCTGCTCCTCGGCGCTGGCCGACCGTTGGCTCTGGAACCATCGCCCGGACGGCGGAGGGCTGCTCCGGCCCAGCCTCGTGGTCACCGTGCCGCCGGACTCGCCCGCCCGCGCAGCCTGCTCCACAAAGTCCACGGCCCGCGGATAAGTCTTCGCCAGCTGCGGCATGAGCCGGCCGGCCTCGCCGGAGGTTGCGCCGTACATTGCGCCCAGCAGCGCCATCTTTGCCTTTGCCCGGTCCCCGCCGAATCCCTTGGCGGCGATGCCCGCGTAGAGGTCCTGGTCGCGGGCAGCCTCGGCCATGGACGAGTCCCGGGCCAGGGCCGCCAGCACGCGAGGTTCCAGCTGTGAGGCATCCGCGACGATCAGCTTGTAGCCGGGATCGGCATGGACAGCGCCGCGGATCTGGCGCGGAATCTGGAGCGCACCGCCGCCGCGGGAGGCCCAGCGGCCGGAAACCACGCCGCCCACCACGTATTCGGGGCGGAACCTGCCGCCGGCCACCCAGGCGTCGAGCCAGGCCCATCCGTTGGCCGTGTGCAGGCGAGACAACTGCTTGTAGGCCAGCAGCGGTTCGATGGCCGGGTGGCTGGATTCCCTCAGCTCCCATTTGCGGGTGCTTTTGACCTCGATCCCGTTCCGGTGCAGGGCACGCATCAGGTCCTGCGGGGAATCGGGATTCAGCGTGGGCGAATTCAGGAGCCGGCGAAGCTCCTGGTTCAGCGCCTCAAGTTTCGCGGGGCGGTGGCCCAGGGGCGGGCGGGGGCCAAGGTGCCCGGCGAGGATCTGTTCGTGCAGGTCTTCCCGCCACGGTACGCCGGCATGCTGCATCTCGGCGGCGATCATGGCACCGGCGGATTCTGCTGCGAGGAGGAGCTGCAGCCGGTTCCGCCGGTTCTCCTCATGGCCGACCGAGGCCAGGGCCGCCTGTTGGGCGGCGTATTCGGCCCGCAGCTCTTCGGGAGTACGGCCAGTGAGGGGCCCGGTCCCGGGATCCTCGAACAGGGCACCCTGGTCCGCCGGGGGAGGCGGCGGCTGCAACGCTTTGGGAGGCAGCAGCGGGTCCTCGACGGCGATCCTGTCCGCGTTCCGTGCGTATTCCGTGTCGGCGGTGAACCGGGAAAAGGCCAGGATGTTCGCGCACAGGCTTAGGTCATGGCACCGCTCCAGTTCGACGCCGGCTGCCAGCAGGGCAGGGTACCAATCCTGGGTGCGGTGCCAGATCCAGCGGGGCGGCTGCCCGTTCGGCCGGCGGTGTTCCAGTTCACGTACGACGGCGGCGAGGTCGCCCGTGCTGATGAGCCTTGGTTCCGGGGTGGACGGCAGCGGGGCTCCCGCCTGCGTGAGTTCCTGCAGTGCCGCGCCGTGGGGGTGGGCGGCGAGCAGCAGGTACATGGTCCCCATTCTGCCTTGTTTCCGGGCTTGCCGGCTCTGGGGCCGGCGGCTGCGCGCGTGGCGCGCCCTGCTTTTCCACATACGGCCCCGGCGCCCTTACCCGCCATCTTTCGGCGGTGGAAAGTGGGTCCATGAGCAGGCATCAGCTGATTCCGTCCCACCCTGAACCGGGCCCCGCCGGCTCCAGCCTTGCAGCAGAGGCTGGTCAGCCATTACGGGCAGCCCTCCCGGTGCACGCCCCGGGAGGAGCCGGGGAAGCCTGGCTGCCGGACAGCGGCGGCGAGGTACTGCTGGTGACCTCGTCCGCTGTCCTCCGGGCCGAGGTGGAGCGGATCGTTGCGGCAGCCGGAGCACAGCTGCGCACGGCAGCCGATGCCGCCGGGGCGGGCAGGCATTGGGACGGGGCGGCGGCAGTCCTGGTGGGCAGCGACATCCGCGAACTGCCTCCCCGGCGACGGGCACCGGCAGTCCTGGTGGGCCTTGACGGTGAAGGCGACAGCCTGTGGCACCTGGCCGCGGTCCTCGGTGCAGAGCGGGTGGCTGTGCTGCCCGACGCCGCCGCCTGGCTTGCGGACCATCTCAGCAGGTCGCGTTCGCCGGGCCCCGGCGGCCTCATCCTGGGCGTGGCCGGCGGCTGCGGCGGCGCGGGTGCCACTACCGCAGCCATCTGGATTGCCCAGGCTGCCGCCGGACTGGGAGCCCGGGTGCTCCTGGTGGACGGTGACCCATGGGGCGGCGGGCTGGAGCTCGCCCTCGCCGCCGAAGAAAACCCCGGGCTGCGCTGGCCCGACCTCTCCGAGGCCAGGGGCAGCATCGATCCGGTCCAGCTTGCGGATTCCCTGCCCGTTGCAGGAGGCTTTTCGTTCCTCTCCTGGCCCGCCAGCCGTGAGCAGCCTGTGACTGTTGCCGCCGCCACCTCGGCGGGCGTCCTTGATGCCGCCCGCCGTGGGTATGAGCTGGTGGTGGTGGACATCGGCCGGGGAGCGGAGCCGATCCACACGTTCGCCTGGGACTGCGACCTCATCACCGTGGTGGTTCCGGCGCAGCTGAAGGCTGCCGTCGCGGCGGTGCGGCTGCTTCAGGAATTCCCTCCGGTGGAGGCTTCCCTCCTGGTTCGGGGCAAGCACGGTGCGGCGCTGGACGGCGCCCTTCTTGCCGAAGCCATCGGCCTTCCCGTCCAAGGGCGCGTGCCCGAGCTGCGGGGCGTCCCGGCGGCCATGGAGTCGGGCCGGCTCCTTGATCTGGGCAAGCGGCGAAGCGTCAGGCAATTCGCTGCCTCCGTGCTGGATCTCCTCGGAGACGGCCTGCCTGCGGGGGATCTCGGGTGAGGCAGCCGCCAGGCTCAGGTGAACGCAGCATCGGGGAACGGCGCATTGGGGAACGCAGATCCGGCGGGCATGCTTCCGGCGAGGGGCGGCGGCGCGAACGCCGTCCGGCCGTCCGGGACGCCGTAGATGTGGGGCTGCTCGAATCGGTGCGGGAGTCCATGATGGCGGACGCGGCGGCTGTGACACCCTCCCGGGTGGCGGCGGCAGTGCAGGCCACCGGCAAACTGCTGGGCACCGCCGGATCATTGGCGGCGGTGGAGCGGATCAGCGCCGAGCTCAACGGGCTGGGACCTCTCCAAAACCTCACCCGCGACCCCGCGGTGACGGATATCTTCGTGAATGCCCCGGACTCCGTCTGGGTTGACAGGGGCCGCGGGATGGAGCGCGTAGCGGTGGCCTTCGACCATGAAGTCCAGCTGCGGGCATTGGCCTGCCGGCTGGTGGCCGCCGGCGGCCGGCGGCTGGATGACGGCTCACCCTGCGTTGACGTGAGGCTGGCCGGCGGCTACCGCGTCCATGCCGTGCTGCCGCCCGTCTCCACGGCGGGAACGCTGCTGAGCATCAGGATCCGGCGCGAACGGGTCTTCACCATGGATGAGCTCCGCGCCGGCGGAATGTTCAGTTCCGGACTGCAGCGTGTCCTGGAACGGGTGGTGGAGCGCAGGCTGAGCTTCCTTATCAGCGGTGCCACCGGGTCCGGAAAGACCACCCTGCTTTCCACCCTGCTCGGGCTGTGCCCTCCCTCGGAGCGGTTGGTCCTGATCGAGGATGCATCGGAACTGAATCCGGCGCATCCGCACATCGTCTCCCTTGAATCCCGCCACGGAAACCTGGAAGGTGGCGGCGCGGTGGACCTGGGGGACCTGGTCCGGCAGGCCTTGCGCATGCGTCCGGACAGGCTGGTGGTGGGTGAATGCCGGGGCGCCGAAGTGCGGGAGCTGCTGACTGCCATGAACACCGGCCACAGCGGCGGGGGCGGAACCATCCACGCCAATACGGCCACTGCCGTTCCAGCCCGGCTCACAGCTCTCGGTGCCCTGGCGGGACTGAACCCCGACGGCGTGCGGCTCCAGGCAGCGAGCGCCCTGGACGTCATCATCCACGTCGAGCGCACGCAACAGTCCCGGAAAGTGACGTGCGTTGGCCTGGTGGGAGACGGGCCGGACGGCCTGACGGTTCTGCCTGCCTGGGAAGGTGGTGAAGGCCCGGTGGGCACAGGCCCGGCGTGGCCGGTCCTGGCCGAACGGCTGGGGCTGGGCCTGGGAGAGCTGCAATGATCCCCCTTCTTGTCATGGTTTTGGGGCTGGCCGCAGTGCTGCTTGCCCGTCCGCCGCACGGCGCTGCCGCCAGGCTGCGCCGTGCAGGAAATGCCGGCCCTGCAGGAAAACCCGGTCCGGCCCCGGCATTACGTGCCCTCAGGGCAGGGATCCTTCCGCTGAGCAGGCGCAGGGCCGGGAAGGGAGGCAAACAGTCTGCGGCGCCCATGACCGTCGTTGTGCAGCAACTTGCCGCCCTGCTCAAAGGCGGGCGGACACCGGCCCGGCTTTGGGAGGAGATCTGGTTGGTTTACGGCTCCTCGGATTCCCGCAGCGATGGCCTCCCAACGGGCTCCAGCGCCATGCTGGGATCGGCACGCGCGGCGGCGGCCGGTGGAACTCCGGTCTCGGACGCCATCCGCCGGTCGCTGCCCTCCGCCTTTCCCCGGCGGGATCGGGAATCCCGCATCTGGGCGGAACTTGCCGCGTGCTTTGATGTTGCGGAAGCAAGCGGCTGTCCGCTTGCGGACGTGCTCACCAGGTTCGCCGCGCAGCTCGAAGCGGAGGACGACGCCGATGCCGCCCGGCAGACCGCCCTGGCCGGACCCAAGGCCACCGTAAGCCTCCTCACCTGGCTGCCGCTGCTGGGGTTGGGCCTGGGAATGGCGCTGGGCGTGGACCCGCTGGCCATCCTGCTGGGAACGCCATGGGGACTGGCAGCGCTTGCTGCCGGAATTGGCCTTACAGCTGCCGGAAGGCTGTGGTCCGCCAGGCTGGTGGCCGCGGCGGCGGGGGCTGGCGTGACATGACCTGGCCTTCCCCTTCAGCGCTCGCTCTTTTCCTCGTGCTTGCTGCGGCCGCCGCCCTGGTGTGTGCCGGGACGGGCAGTCCGGGGAAGAGGTTGCTGGCGCTGTCCGGCAGCCCCCCGATGAGGGGCGCGCCCGCCGGCTCCGGAGGATCCCTGCCGCGCGGGGGACGGGAGGGCCTGACGGACGCCGCCATGATGCTGGAGCTCGTGGCCGCCATGCTGGATGCGGGGTCGGGCATCGGCCGTGCGCTGGACCTGGTGTCGGACTCCGCTTCCGACAGGTACAGGGACGCTCTCCGGCCGGTCGTGGCTGCCTTGGCTATCGGGGCCGACTGGGAAACCGCCTGGCGCAGCAGTGCGGTCCGCCTGCCGGAGGTCCTGGAACTGCGGGACGCCCTGGGGTTCGCGGCCCTGACCGGCGCGCCGTCGTCCGCGATCCTTTACGCCCAGGCTGCCCGGCTCCGCCGCGAGCGGTTCCGGGCGGCAGAAAAACGCGCGGCGTCACTGGGCGTCAAGCTGGTGGTTCCGCTCGGCGTGTGTTCCCTGCCGGCCTTCATCTGCCTGGGCGTGGTCCCGGTGCTGCTTGCGCTGGTGCCCTCGGGCTAGGGCGCCATGAGCCTTTTCCTGCACTCTTCTCCTCCACAGCGGGGTCCACACCACGGAACCACCCGGCTTTTCCACTTAGGAGTCGGCAGGGCTTACCGCTTCCGGCACGGCCCGGAAGAGTCGAGACAGCCGGCAACACCACCGGCCCAACGGAAGGAAAACCACATGCCCACTCATCACCGCCGCCACTACGCCGACGGGACAGCGGCGCTCGCCGCTGCCCGCTCCGCCTCCCGGGGACACCGCAGCAACAGCCACCACACGGGCGGGGCCGGAAACGGTTCCCTGCCGGCCAACGTCGTAGAACTGTACCCGGGCGTGAAGGCGCCAACCAGCCCCAGGCAGGGTCTCCGGCTCCTGGGATCCGAGGCGGGAATGGCAACCGCCGAGTACGCCATAGCCACTCTCGCTGCCGTGGGCTTTGCCGGGCTGCTGGTCTTCATCCTCCGCAGCGAGGAGGTCCGTGGCTTCCTGCTGACTCTGATCCGCACGGCGTTGGCCCTGCCATGACCGTCGCGCCGGCCGTGCTTCCACCCGTTCGTCCGTGCCCCACCCCGCAGGCCGGCTCCCGGCCCCAGGGGCCGGGCAGGCCCTACGTCGGTCCCGGACCGGAGGAATCGTGCGGCGCTGTGACCGCCGAGTTCGCCGTCACGCTGCCTGCGGTCCTCCTGCTGCTGGCCATGCTGCTGTCAGGTGCCTCCGCCGGGGTCACCCAGTTGCGGCTGGAGGAGGGAGCACGCGCCGGTGCCCGGGCCCTGGCCCGCGGCGAAGATTCAGCCGCTGTGGAAAGAATCGTCCATACCCTGACGGGCGGGTCCGCGTCGGCGGCGGTTTCGGCCGACGGCGAGTGGCTGGACGTCACCGTCACCGGCCGGGTGGGCGGCCCGCTCGGTTCGGCCATTCCCTGGCTGCTAACTGCCCGGGCCTCCACCCGCGCCGAGACGGCCGGATGATGCGTGCCGGGCCCTGTGGACGGACTCGCATCGTTCAGCCGCGCCGGGCAGGTGCTGCAGACTCAGGCCGGCGCCGGCAGGCTTCCGCCTGCGGCCGGGAGCGCGGGTCCGGGACGGTCCTGGCGGCCGGCCTGGCCTTGGTGGTGATGACGGCCATGGCGCTGATGCTGCTGCTGGCACAGTCGGCCGTCCTGGCAAGCAGGGCCGCGTCCGCTGCCGACCTCGCGGCACTTGCGGCGGCCGATGCCCTCCGCGGCGTCACTGACGGGGACCCCTGCACCGTAGCGTTCCAGGTTGCGGCCCGGCAGGGGGCTGCGGTCCTTGGCTGCACCGAGGGTGCAGGGCAAACGATCGAGGTCAGGACGGAGCTGATGGAACGGACCGTGTTCGGGGCAGCAACCGGGCGTTCCCGCGCGGGGCCGCCGCCCTGAACCTCGCACCTGCCCGGGTGTGGCCGGCAGGCGCGGCTCCTGTGTTGGCTTCCCGAATGTCTGCCGGGCAGACCCGGACAAGCGGCCGGCACCGTCAGCGCTGTGCTTCCATCCTCAGGGAGCTGCCCTCGGTGGCGTCCTTGAGCAGGACGTCGAGGAGGGAGACCGCGGCAGCCTTGTCCAGGGGGTTGTTCTTGTTGCCGCATTTCGGTGACTGGACGCAGGAGGGACAGCCGGAATCGCACTCGCAGGCCTTGATGGCGTCCCGGGTGGCCGTGAGCCATACCTTCGCCTTGTCGAAACCCCGTTCGGCGAAACCCGCGCCGCCGGGATGCCCGTCATACACGAAGATGGTGGGCACCCCGGTGTCCGCGTGCAGGGCCGTGGATACCCCGCCGATGTCCCACCGATCGCTTGACGCCACCAAGGGCAGCAGGCCGATGGCCGCATGCTCCGCGGCATGCAGGGCGCCGGGAAACTGCGCTTCGATCAGCCCCGCCCCGGTGAGGGAACGGTTGTCCACCACGAACCAGACGGCCTTGGTGAAGAGATCGCGGGCGCCCAGTTCCAACGGCTCCTCGCCAAGGATTTCGTTGGAGATCAGGGCCTTGCGCTGAAAGGACACCACTTGCGTCGTGACTTTGACATCACCGAAGTGCACCGAAACGTCACCCCACTGCACCGTGCGCTGCGTCTCCAGCACCTCGATCTGGGTAATGTCCCGGGCGGTGGTGTAGTAATCGGGATTGGCGCGGCGCACCATCACGCAGTGGTCATCTTCATTCAGGTCCTCCACGACGTAACTGTCACCCTGGTGGATGTAAACAGCGCCGGTGTGGGCCTGGTAGTGGGTCTGCGGGGAATCCATGGTTCCAAGGAGGGACCCGGTTTCGGCATCCACGATGCTCACCGGTCCGCCGCCGTCGGCCCGCAGGTTCACCATGGCCGCCGCGCTCTGCGAGTGTGTCCAGAACCAGCCCGCGGGCCTCCGGCGCAGGTACCCCTGGGCCACCAGCCGGTCCAGGAGGGACTCCGCCGTGCTGCCGAAGAGGTCGAGTTCGGCAGGACCAAGCGGAAGTTCCGCTGCCGCGGCGCACAGGTGTGGACCCAGCACATAGGGGTTTGAGGGGTCGAAGACAGTTGCTTCCACGGACACGTCGAAAATCGCTTCCGGATGGTTCACCAGGAAGGTGTCCAGGGGATCATCGCTGGCAACAAAGGCCGCGATGGCGTCCTGCCCGGCCCTGCCCGCCCGGCCGATCTGCTGGAACAGGGAGGCGCGCGTCCCCGGCCAGCCCGCCACCAGGACCGCGTCCAGTCCTGAAATGTCGATCCCCAGTTCCAGGGCGGAAGTGCTCGAAACACCCAGGAGCCGCCCCGAACGGAGCGCCTTTTCCACGGCGCGGCGTTCCTCGGGAAGGTACCCGGAACGGTATGCAGCCACCCGCTGCGGCAGGCTGGGGTCCACCTCGTCCAGGAGGCGTTTGGTGATGGAGGAGATGGACTCCGCCCCGCGCCGGGATTTGATGAACGCTATGGTGCGGACCTGGGCCGATACCAGGTTCGCCAGCAGGTCTGCGGTTTCAGCCACAGCCGTCCGCCGCTCCTTGGCGCCGTTTTCGCCCCGAACGTCGGTGAGGGCGGGTTCCCAGAAAGCCACCGTGGTGGCACCGTGCGGCGAGCCGTCCCGGGAAACTGCCCTCACCGGAGCCCCGATCAGCCGGGCGAAGGAGACCTCGGGCTCCGAAGCGGTCGCGGAGGCGGCGATGAATACCGGCTCCGGGTAGGCCGTGCCCGCACCGTAGTACGCGCAGATCCGGCGCAGCCGGCGCATCAGGTTGGCCACATGGGAACCGAAGACACCCCGGTAGCTGTGGGCCTCGTCAATGACCACGTAGCGCAGGCGGCGGAAGAACCCGGCCCACCAGGCGTGGTTGGGAAGAATCCCAAAGTGCAGCATGTCCGGGTTGGCAAGGATGAAGTTGGCGTGGTCCCTGATCCAGCGGCGCGAGGCGGGGTCGGTGTCCCCGTCGTAGGTTTCCGCCCGCACGGTGGGCAGTTCCAGGCCCCTGATGGCATTGAGCTGGTCCGCGGCGAGGGCCTTCGTGGGGGACAGGTAGAGCGTCACGGCGCCGTCGTCATGGATCTTCCCGGGCTCGGCCATGACCCGCAGTTCGGAACGGTGGATGGCGTCCAGGGCGGGGAGCTGGTAGGCGAGCGACTTTCCCGATGCGGTTCCGGTGGCCACCACAACGTGTTCGCCGGCGTGGGCGATTCCGGCCGCTTCCACCTGGTGCCGGTAGGGCTCCTGGATGCCCAGGGACCCGTACGCCGCAACCAGGTCCGGATGCACCCACGCGGGCCAGGGCTCGTACTCGGCCTCACGGGCCGGGATAGTGCGGACATGACGCAGCTGCTCCGGTTCCGGGCCGCGGCCCAGCAAGGGAATCAGGGAGTCATGGGGGTTCACCCGAACATTGTTTCACCCGGCAGGGACTTGCGGGCCCCGGTTCGCCGTCGGGGTAACAGTGTGGGGGGAACGGTAAGGCTCAGCTGAGGGAAAGGTCTGAGCCGTCGTGCGAAGCGGACAGCATGAGTACCCGGGACACGGTGGTCCAGCCGAGGTGGGAGTAGAGTTTTTGGCCGTCCGCGGAGGCCAGCAGGAGCCCTTCCTGCACGTCGTGCTCGAAGGCCTTGGCTGCAAGGGCACGCATGATGAAACTGCCCAGGCCCCGGCGCTGGAAGGCCGGTTCCGTGATGATCTTGTCGAACACCGCGGTGTCGCCCACCACGTAAACCCGTCCGCTGGCGGCCAGGGTGTCGCCGGAACGGACCTCTGCGTAGTGGACGCCGTTCTGCGCGGACGTGGTCCAGGTCAGTTCGTCGTCGGAAAGCCAGGGATCCTCGGCGTCCTGGGTCTCCATGTCCACAATCATCATCGCCTGCGAGTCAGAGGTGACATTCAGCCCGTGCCTTGCGGCCAACGCCGAGTAGCGGGCTGTGTCATTGGTCAGGATGGTGAGGACCCTGGCCGGAACTTCGGCCGTCTTGGCGGCCAGCGCCGCGAACTCATCGTCCGTGGGCTCGGACGCGAAGAATTCCCATTCGCCGCTGGTATCCGCCCGCAGCACGGCGGGAAAGCGTCCCTCGGTGGATGTCCTGTAGCCGCGGCAACCGGCCCAGCCCGCCACCCACACCTCAAGAAGGCCAGTGATGTCTTCAACCATGGTTTCCGGGGTCATGGGATGAGAATATTCCAGCCCGATCTTAAGCAACAGGGGGTGGCAGAGAGCTTATGCAATCGTGATGAGCCGAAAACGCCACGGACCCTTCGCGGAAGCTGGAGCGGACCGGCCGGCACCGTCGCCGCGGACCGTGCCGGTACCCTTAAATACGTGGCTTTGAACCGAATTGTGCTTTTTTACGGCTTTACCCCGATCGCGGACCCCGAGGCGGTACGGCTATGGCAGCGCGCGCTGTGTGAGAAGCTCGGGCTGACCGGACGCATCCTGATCTCCAAGGACGGCATCAACGCGACTGTCGGCGGGGAGATCGGCGCGGTCAAACAGTACGTGAAGACCACCCGCGAGTACAGGGGCTTCCGCGGCATCGACGTGAAATGGTCCGACGGCGGTGCCGAGGACTTCCCCCGGCTCAGCGTCAAGGTCCGGGACGAGATTGTCTCCTTCGGCGCGCCCGGGGAACTCAAAGTGGACGAGAACGGCGTGGTTGGCGGCGGTACGCACCTCAAGCCGGAGGAACTGCACGAGCTGGTGGACAGCAAAAAGGAAGCCGGGGAGGACGTTGTCTTCTTCGACGGCCGGAATGCCTTCGAAGCCCGGATCGGCCGCTTCAAGGACGCGATCGTCCCCGATGTCGCCACCACCCACGACTTCATCCAGGAGCTGGAGTCCGGCAAGTATGACGACCTCAAGGACAAGCCCGTGGTCACCTACTGCACCGGCGGCATCCGCTGCGAGGTGCTGTCCAGCCTCATGGTGAACCGGGGTTTCAAGGAGGTGTACCAGCTGGACGGCGGCATTGTCCGCTACGGCGAAACATTCAAGGACCAGGGGCTCTGGGAAGGCTCGCTCTACGTCTTCGACAAGCGCATGCACCTGGAATTCAGCGAGGACGCCAAGACCATCGGCGAATGCACCCGCTGCTCGGCGCCCACCAGCAAGTTCGAGAACTGCACAAACCCCAGCTGCCGCACCCTCACCCTGTACTGCGCCGACTGCGCATCCAGCCCGGAAACCCTGCGCTGCCCCGACGGGTGCGCAGCCTAGGGAACGGGTGGCGAGAGAAGCCGCAGCCGGTAGGCGTAGTTGGCGCCGGTCCGGGCTTCCACCCTGATGGTGAGGGCTGTCTCCGAGGAAAGATAAATAACGTTCTCCCGGTTGATCCCGCACCGGAGCCCCAGATCCACCAGCGTGAGCGACTCGCTGCGGACGGTGAACGTCACACGCCGCTGGCTGCGGCACGCCAGGGCCAGCGCGTACGTGCCGGTCCCCAGGACGGGCGTCGACTCGGCCCGGATTTCCCCGGCTGCCATGAGCCCTGCCCTGGCGTGGGCCACCGGCTGCCCTGTGTCCGGCAGCGTCCGGGTTACCCAAGCGCCAAGCTCAGCCTCGCTGACGGGGTCGTTCTGCAGCGGGTCGCGCGTGAACACCGGCCCGGGAAGCCGCGTCGGCTCTGCCTCGACGGGCCCCGGAAGGCTGCGGCCGTCGTCGTACGTATACTCGCAGCCGCCCAGCACCATCGCGGCGGCCAGCGCAGCAATGACGACGGCGGCGCCCGGCTTCCGGGCCAGCGGCACCGGCGCTGTGCGCACGCGGGGCGTCCGCACGGTACAAGGCGCGGAGGCGATCCGCACACTGGGCATAGTCAGACTGTATGCCCGCCGCCATCGGCGGGCCAGAGCCGAAGGTACCGTTATCCGGCGGGTTCCAGCCGGTACGCGTAGATGAGGGGCGCGTCCACGCTGGAAGCGCTGATTTCCAGGGTGCCGGCCTCGGGCAGGGTGATTTTGGTTGTCTCCCGGCTGCCGTTGCACGCCGCTCCTGCGTCCGCCAGCATCGCTCCATCAAGTGATACGGCGAAGAAGGCCTTGCCGCCGCCATCGCACGTTGCGGTCAGGATGTAGCGCCCTGCCGGAACATCGGCGGCTTCCTTAATAATGCGGTTCCGGTTGAGGATCTTGCCGGCGTCCTCGATGACGGCGCCCGGCGCCGGGGGCAGCGCGGTTGCCTGCCACTGGGGGACGTCCGCGTTCTCGACGGAAACCACGGGTGAGCAGCCGGCCAGGGCAAGGGCCGCCGCACCTGCCAAGGCTCCGGACCACGGCAACAGGCGGGCGCGCCCCGCCGGCTGGAGCCGGGCGCGCAGAAGGACGGCAAAACTTGAAGGCATGGCTCCACGCTACCGCGTCAACGCAGCCCGCAATGCCCCGCAGCCCGCCGGACTAAACTTGAGCGGTGCCTGAATCCCCGTACGAGTTCACCGCCGGCAACACCCCGGACGCCCCCCGCAGCGACCAGCCGGAGCTGCTCGCCGCCCTCGCCGCGGACCTGCGCCGGCTCGACTACACGCCCGACGGCGTCGCCCGGTTCCTGGGCCCCGCCGCCTCCGCAGCGCTGGACCGGGACCAGACCATCCCGGCCCTGCTCGCCGCCGACCGCGCCGTGCGGCAGGACGAGGCAAACAGGGCGCTCGCCGCCGTCGTCCGCCTCTGGCTTCTCGCCGAGCCGCAGGCGGCGGAGACGCTCGACGCCGCCCTTCCCGGCATCCGTGCGGTAGGCCTGCTCACGCTGGGGCTGGTTGAACCCGTTCCAGGCTCAGGGCTGCTGGCAGCGAAGGTGGACCTGCGGCCCTACGGCTGGCACGGCACCGCCGGGGACAACGCAGCCGGCGGCGGCACGGAACTCTGGGTGGCCAGCGACCTGGCGGCGCACCAGCAGGAAGGGGTGCTCCGGCACGACCACGTCCTGGGCATCGGCCATGCCTCCACCACGCTAGTGCAGACCACCGCCCGCCGCCGCGCCGAACGCGCCCTGGACCTCGGCACGGGCTGCGGAATCCAGACGTTCCACCTGCTCCAGCACTGCCGGCACGTCACCGCCACGGACATCTCCGAACGCGCCCTGGCCTTCACCCGCTTCAACATCCTCCTCAATGCGCAGGCCCTCTCCGTTGATCCCGCGCGGCTTGCGGACCGGGTCAGCCTGCGCCTGGGCTCACTCCTGGACCCCGTCGAGGGCGAGGAGTTCGGGCTGGTGGTGTCCAATCCGCCGTTCGTGATCACGCCGCGCAGCGCAGGGGAGGACGCAGCAGGGCAGTTCACGTACCGCGACGGCGGCCTGCCGGGCGATGAGATCGTGGCGGCCCTCGTTGCCGGCCTGCCGGACGTCCTGGCACCCGGCGGAACAGCCCAGCTTTTAGGCAACTGGGAGGTCATTAGGGGAACGTCATGGCAGGAACGGCCGCAAAGCTGGGCCAGTCCGGGCGTTGACGCCTGGTTCATCCAGCGCGAGCAGGTGGGGCCGGAACAGTATGCGGAAACATGGCTGCGCGACGCCTCGGAGGGCCGGGACCGGCAGCACTACCGGGAGGCCTACGCCGCCTACCTCGCAGACTTCGAATCCAGGAACGTGGAGGGCATCGGTTTCGGCATGGTCTGGCTGCGCCGGCCCGTTGAACCGGGGCAGGCCGCCATCAGCAGGTTCGAGGAAATCACGTACCCCATTGAGCAGCCCATCGGACCCCACCTGGGGGCCGCCGTCGAACGCATCGACTGGCTGGCCGTGCACGCCCTGGAGGATGCGCACCTGCTGGTGGCGGACGACGTCACGGAGGAGCGTCACCAGCGGCCGGGCGCCGAGCACCCGGGGGTCATCCTGCTGCGCCAGGGCGCCGGCCTGCGCCGTACCAACCTGCTCAGCACCGAGCTGGCCGGCTTCGTTTCAGCGTGCGACGGCGACCTGACCGCCGGCCAGATCGCCGGGGCGCTGGAGGCGCTGCTGGGCGGCGGAATGGCGGGGGAGGAGGGGTTCGACGCCGGCTCGTTCCGGACCGGGCTGCTCACCGAAGTGGCTAATCTGGTCCGCGACGGTTTCCTGATCCCGGCCCCGGAACAGGGCGCCTAGGACCTGCAGGGGAACCCCCTACTTTTCCACATGGATGCGCACATTTCTGCAAAATATGGTGAACTAGGCCAGTATGGGCGCATCTGCCCGAGCAACCTTTTTCTGTAGGAGCACCGTGCCAAGCAAGGCCAAAACCGGCAAGAAACTCGTGATTGTGGAGTCTCCGGCCAAGAGCAAGACCATCGCCAAGTACCTGGGCGAGGGCTTCATCGTAGAGGCCTCCATTGGTCACATCCGCGACCTTCCCCAGCCGTCCGAGCTCCCCGCTGAGCTGAAGAAGACCTCGGTGGGCAAGTTCGCCGTCGACATTGAACACGACTTCAAGCCGTACTACGTGGTCTCCCCGGACAAAAAGAAAAAGGTGACTGAGCTCAAGGCCGCGCTCAAGGACGCCGACGAACTTTACCTCGCAACCGATGGGGACCGCGAGGGCGAAGCCATCGCGTGGCACCTGCTCGAAGTGCTCAAGCCCAAGGTCCCGGTCTACCGGATGACCTTCGGTGAAATCACCAAGGAAGCCATCCAGCGCGCCATGGGCAACCTGCGCGATGTGGACACCGCGCTGGTGGATGCGCAGGAGACCCGCCGCGTCCTGGACCGGCTGTACGGCTACGAGATTTCCCCGGTGCTGTGGCGCAAGGTGGCCCGCGGCCTGTCCGCCGGCCGCGTGCAGTCCGTGGTGACCCGCATGGTGGTGGACCGCGAACGCGAACGGATGGCCTTCAAAGCCGCCTCGTACTGGGACCTCACGGGCCAGTTCGGCGCAGACGCCGGCTCGTTCAAAGCGAAGCTCGCCGCCGTGGACGGCGCCAAGGTAGCCAGCGGCCGGGACTTCAACGACGACGGCGTCCTCACCTCGAAGAACGTCGCCCACCTCAATGAGGAGCTGGCTGCGTCCCTGGCGGCCGGGCTGCAGGATGCTTCGTTCACCGTCCGGTCCGTCGACACCAAGCCGTACACCCGCCGTCCGGCTGCGCCGTTCACCACCTCCACGCTGCAGCAGGAGGCAGGCCGCAAGCTGCGTTTCTCCTCGAAGAGCACCATGCAGGTGGCCCAGCGGCTCTACGAAAACGGCTACATCACCTACATGCGTACGGACTCGTCCGCGCTGAGCGACGAAGCCGTCACCGCTGCCCGCCGCCAGGCCTCGGAGCTGTACGGCCCGGAGTACATCCCGCAGTCCCCGCGTGTGTACACCGGCAAGGCAGCCAACGCCCAGGAAGCCCACGAGGCCATCCGCCCCGCCGGCGACTCGTTCCGCACCCCGGCCCAGGTGGCCAAGCAGCTCTCCGGCGACGAATTCCGGCTCTACGAGCTGATCTGGAAGCGCACCGTCGCCTCCCAGATGGCTGACGCCAAGGGCTCCACGGCCACCATCCGCCTGGGCGCCGTGTCCGCTGACGGGCGGGACGCCGAGTTCTCCGCGTCCGGCACAGTGATTACCTTCCCCGGCTTCCTTGCCGCCTACGAGGAAGGCAAGGACGAGACCCGCGGCGACGACGACTCCGACGAAGCCCGCCGCCTCCCCAATGTGGCCAAGGGCGACGCCCTCAAGGCGTCCGACATCATCGCCGTGGGCCACGAGACCTCGCCGCCGCCGCGCTACACGGAAGCATCGCTGACGGCGGAGCTGGAGAAGAAGGGCATCGGCCGCCCGTCCACTTACGCCTCCACCATCTCCACCATCCAGGACCGCGGCTACGTCCGGAAACAGGGCTCGGCCCTGGTCCCCAGCTGGATCGCCTTCTCCGTCATCAGGTTGCTTGAGCAGCACTTCAGCGACTATGTGGACTATGAGTTCACCGCGGACATGGAAGGCGACCTGGACAAGATCGCCAACGGCCAGGCCGTGGGCGCCTCCTGGCTGCGGCACTTCTACTTCGGCGAGGACTCGGATCCGGGCCTGCTGAGCATCGTGAACAACCTCGGCGAAATCGACGCGCGGGAAATCAACTCCATTCCCATCACGGACCAGATCACGCTCCGGGTGGGCAAGTTCGGCCCGTACCTGGAAAGCTCAGCCGCCACTGTTGACCCGAAGACGGGGGAGATCGTGGAGTCGCCCCGGGCCAACGTGCCGGAGGACCTGGCTCCGGACGAGCTGACCGCTGCCAAGGCCATCGAGCTGATGGAGACCGCTGCCCCCGAGGAACGCGTGCTGGGCACGGACCCGCACACCGGCCACACCGTTGTTGCCAAGAACGGCCGCTACGGCGCCTACGTCACCGAGATCATCCCGGAGATGACCGAGGAACAAATCGCTGCGCAGCCGGTGGAGTACTACAAGAACGGCAAGCCCAAGCCGCCCAAGAAGCCCGTCAAGGCCAAACCGCGCACGGGCTCGCTGTTCAAGTCCATGACCGTTGAGTCGGTAACGCTGGACGAGGCCCTGCAGCTCATGAGCCTCCCCCGCGTCCTGGGCGAGGACGCCGAAGGCAACCTCATCACGGTGCAGAACGGCCGGTTCGGTCCATACCTGAAGAAGGGAACCGACTCCCGGTCCATCGGCTCGGAGGAGGAGATCTTCACCATCACGCTGGACCAGGCGCTGGAGATCTACTCCCAGCCGAAGCAGCGCGGAGCCCGGGCTGCCGTCCCGCCGCTGGCGGAGTTCGGCCCGGACCCCGTGTCGGAGAAGAACATCGTGGTGAAGGAAGGCCGGTTCGGCCCCTACATCACGGACGGGATCACCAACATCACCGTCCCGCGGGCCACGTCCCTGGAGGAACTGACGCGCGAGCAGGCCGTGGAGCTCCTGGCCGAGAAGCGCGCCAAGGGCCCGGTAAAGCGCACGGCCACCCGCAAGGCGCCGGCCAAGAAAAAGGCCACCGCGAAGAAGTAGCCGGGCGTTTGCATGCCGCACGGGATCGTGATCGGGTAGAGGGATGACTGAACAGCCTGCGCACACGGATCTCCAGCCCCTGAACGACCTCGAGGAAAAGCTCGCCAAGGGCGGGCAGCCCGACGCCAACCCGGTGGACGTCATCCTGTCCTTCCTGAACAGCGAGGTCTACATCATCAGTTCGGACGGCATCGAGGGCGAGGACTCCCAGGTGGAGCCGCTGGTCCTGGGCAATGCCGACGGCGATCCCGTGCTTGCCGTCTTCTCGCACCCCAGCCGCGTGGACCAGCAGTACCTTGACGCTGCGCCGAACGTGCTGGGCACCCAGGGCGCAGCCATCATCGCGAACATCGGCGAGGAGCTGGGCATGGTTATCAACCCGGGCGCCGCCTACGGGTTCGAGATCAACCCTGAGGGCGTGGCCAACATCAAGCGCGACTTCAAGCGGGCTGACGAGCAATAATGTCACCATGCGGCTAGGCGTCCTCGATATCGGGTCCAATACTGTCCATCTCCTCCTGGTGGACGCCCACCCCGGCGCGCGCCCGGTACCTTTCGCCTCGCATAAGCGGCCGCTGTCCCTGGTCCAGTACCTGGAACCGGACGGCAGCATCAACGACGCCGGCCAGCACGAGCTCACCGAATTCGTGCTGGAAGCCTGGGAGTTTGCCGCCAGGCACAAGGCCGAGGACCTCCTGGCGTTCTGTACGTCGGCCATCCGCGAGGCCACCAACGGCCCTGAAGTCCTGGCGCGCGTAAAACACGAAACCACTGTGACGCTGCAGGAGCTCACCGGCAGCGAAGAAGCGTCGATGACCTTTTTTGCCGTCAGGCGCTGGCACGGCTGGGGCGCCGGGCCCATCCTCAACCTGGACATCGGCGGCGGCTCCTTTGAGATGGCTTTCGGCCAGGACGAACTTCCGGAAGTTGCCACCTCCGTGCCGCTGGGTGCCAGCCGGCTCACCAGGGACTGGCTATCCGAGGACCCGCCGTCAGCCAAGAGCGTCAAGGAACTGCGGCGGTACATCCAGGCCACCCTCAAGCCCGCGGTGCGGGAATTCGACGGGCTGGGCCGTGCCAACGTCGTGGCGGGAACATCCAAGACCTTCCGCTCCCTTGCACGGATCGCCGGCGCGGCCCCGAGCGCGGCCGGCCCGTACGTCAAGCGGGAGCTCCGTGCGACGGACCTTGGAGTGTGGGCGCAGCGCATCTCGGCGATGAAGGCCGAGGACCGGCTGCACCTGCCGGGGGTTTCCGAGGCACGTGCCCATCAGCTGCTGGCCGGAGCACTCGTTGCCGAGGCCGCGCTGGAGCTCTTCAGGTTCAAGAAGCTCCGGATCTGCCCCTGGGCCCTGCGTGAAGGCCTGATCCTGCGCCGGCTGGACCAGCTGGTGTTTTCGGGGCCGCTGGAACCTGCGCCCCACGTGGCGGCGCCGCAGGCTGTCGAAGCCCCGGCCTAGGGCCCTGCCGGACGGTGCCCGCGGCACACGAGCCGGTTAAAAGCGGAAGCACCGGCGTCCACAACAGGAAAATGGGGGAAAACCTGTTGCCGACCGCCGGTGCCCTGGCAGGGATCCCCATCCCTGCCGCATCACTCGCACCCTCAATGAGGTAATAACTACGTTAGGACCCCAAGTTGTGAGGTACCTGCGCCTTACATGTGAGCCACCTGTGAGTGCATTTCAGCCGGTTCCCTAATTACCGGGTTGTCCACCCCGTGGTCATCATTTTCGGCGCCGGCCGGGCCTAACTGTAATGATGGAGCCATGAGCAACCGAATCGCCTTCCTGGGCTGTGGATCCATGAACGAAGCAATTCTGAGTGGCCTGCTGGAAGCGGGGACGGATCCCGCGGACGTCGTCGCAACGGTCCGGCGTGCCGGGCGTGCCGCGGAACTGGCCGAGCGGCACCACGGCGTGACCGCGATTGCCGGTGAGGAGGAGCCGGACAACAACAAACAGGCAACCAAGGGCTCCGGCGTTGTCATCCTTGGCGTCAAGCCTGTTGGCATCCTTGACCTTGCGCGGGAGATCAGCCGCTCCCTCTCACCAACCGCCGTGGTGGTCAGCGTGGCTGCCGCGGTGTCCATCGCCCAGCTCGAGGCCGCACTGCCGGCGGGACAGCCGGTAATCCGCGCCATGCCCAATACACCGGCGAAGCTGGGCCGCGGCGTGGTGTCGGTGTCGCCGGGGACCCACTGCACCCCGGAGCAGCTTCAAAAGGTCAAGGACGTCCTGCGGGGTGCGGGAACAGTGGTGGAGGTCCCCGAGGAGCAGGTGGACGCGGTCTCGGCCATCAGCGGCTCCGGACCCGCCTACGCGTTCTACCTGGCGGAAGCAATGGCGGCAGCCGGCCGGGAACTGGGCCTGGATCCGGAACTGTCCGTTCTCCTTGCCAGGGAAACCGTGGCCGGGGCCGGCTTCATGCTGGCCGAGCCCGGGGCGGATCCAACAGCGCTGCGCAAGGCAGTGACCAGCCCGAACGGCACCACTGAACGGGCCATCGCCACTTTTGACGAGCGGGGCCTTCCCGCCATCATTGTGGCCGGTGCCCGCGCGGCTACGGAGCGGGCAGCCGAAATCACCAGGCAGCTCGGCTAGTCCCCACCCGCTCCCTAACCTCGCAAGCTCGGCCAGGGAACCCGGCGGGCGGGGGCCCAGGCACCCGTGCAATTACGGCCGGGCAGCGAACCGTTCCAGCAGGTCCACGTGGCCGGACACGATCAGCATGTCCCGGGAGGACACCTTGGTCTCCGGGCGGGCATAGGTGAAGTCCTCGCCGGGCGACTTCACGCCCACGATCGTCACGCCGTACTTGGAACGGACCTTTGACTCGTCCAGGGTGAACCCCACCGTTTCGCGCGGCGGGTACATTTTCACGATCGCGAAGTCGTCGTCGAACTCGATGAAGTCCAGCATCCGGCCGGACACCAGGTGGGCTGCGCGGACGCCGGCGTCGGCCTCCGGATAAATCACATGGTTGGCGCCGATCCGGGTGAGGATCTTGCCGTGGGACGGCGTAATCGCCTTCACCCACAGGTGCTCGATGCCAAGGTCCACCAGGTTGACCGTGATCAGCACGGAGGACTCGATGGACGTGCCCACGCCCACGACGGCGGAACTGAACTCCTGCGCGCCGAGCTGGCGGAGCGCATCGATGTTGGTGGCGTCGGCCTCCACCACGTGGGTCAGCAGCGGTGCCCACTTCTGCACCAGGGACCGGTCCCGTTCAATAGCCAGGACTTCCCGGCCCTGCTTGACCAGCTGTTCTGCCGTGGATGAACCGAAGCGGCCCAGCCCGATCACCAGCACTGGAGCGTTGTGGGCGGGGCGCCGGGGGGCGTCTGGGGAACTAGCCAATGATCGGCCTCTCTTCGGGATAGTGGTATAACTGGCTGCGCTGGCGGAGGGCCAGGGCGGCCGCCAGGGTCACGGTGCCGACGCGGCCGGCGAACATCAGGGCGGCAAGGACGTAAACGCCCGACGGCGGCACCTCTGCGCTGAGGTTGGTGCTGAGACCCACGGTGGCGAAAGCCGAAATGGTCTCGAACAGCACCCGGTCCAGGGACGCCCCGCTGATGTGCAGCAGGAGGAAGGCGGACACGGACACCAGGGTGGCGCCCGCGACGATCACGGAGATGGCAACGCGCATGGTGCCCTGCGGGATGGTCCTGCCGTAGACCTGCACGTCGGTGTCGCCCCTGGCCTCCGCCACGATCGCCAGGAACATCACGGCGATGGTGGTGACCTTGATGCCGCCGGCCGTGGATGCCGAGCCGCCGCCGGCGAACATGAGCGCGTCGGTCAAGAGCATGGTGGTGGACTCCATCTGGTTCTGGTCCACCAGGTTGAAGCCGCCGGACCGCATCATCACGGAGGCGAACAGGGCATGCGTCACCTTGTCATCGAAATCCATGGTCCCGATGGTCCGCAGGTTGTCCCACTCCATCAAAGCCCACAGGAAAGTGCCGGCAAACAGGAGGATGAAGGACACCTGGATGGTGAGCTTGGTGTGGAGGTTCCACTTCTTCCAGTTCAGCCCGTTCTGCTGGAGGACCATCACCACGGGAAACCCGAGGCTTCCCAGGAAGACGCCGAGCATCAGCGGGACCAGGATCCAAAGGTCCGTTTCGTAAGGCACGATCCCATCCGAATGCGGGGTAAAACCGGCATTGTTGAAGGACGAGATGGAGTAGAAGATCCCGTGCCACACGGACTGCCAGAACGGCTCTCCCAGGGTCAGGAACCGCGGGACAAGGGCAAGCGCCAGCATTCCTTCGATCACCACTGATGTTGTGATGACGATCCGCAGCAGGGTGCCCACCTCGCCCAGGCGGCCTGCGTTGTTCATGGATTCCGCCGCGATGATTTTCCCCCGCACGCCCAGCCGCTTGCTGACCATCAGGGCAAGCAAGGAGGCCAGGGTCAGCGTGCCCAGGCCTCCAATGAAGACGCCCACCAGGATCACCAGCTGGCCGAAGAAGGACCAGTGGACCGCCGTCGACACCACGGTCAGGCCGGTGACGCACACGGCCGAAACGGCCGTGAACAGCGCCTGGTGGACCGGGGTGGGGGTGCCGGCGGCGGACGAGACCGGCAGCGAGAGGAGGAGTGTGAAGACCAGGCAGACGGCGGCGAACACCGTCAGGGCAAGCCGGGCCGGGGAGGTGTTTGCGATGTCGTCAATGAAGTCGCGCAGCCGCGTAAGGATCCAGAGGCCTTCCCGCTCCTGCGCTGCGGGATGCCAGCTGGCCGGGTTCCGGGGCCTCGACTGGCTTTGCGTCATGTGTGGCTTTTCCTCGGTAGAAACTGCTTCCCTCAGTAGTAAACCACTAATGCGGCGTTATGGCCGGGCAGGAGGGGCCGCCGGCTCAGGTAGCCTGTGATTGATGACATACCTCCCGGGTCTCAGCCAGCCCGCGCCCCCAACGGTGGTGGCGTGGAGTTCTGACATGACTGCCTACAATTTCGGTCCGGGCCATCCGATGGCGCCGGAGCGGATGGACCTGACAGCCCGCCTCGCCGGCAGCCTGGGTTTGTTCGGCCTGGACCACGTCGTGGTGGAAGCGCCCGAAGTGGCGGACGACGCCGCGCTGGAGTCGGTGCATTCCGCAGACTTTGTTGCGGCGGTCCGCAGGGTCAGCGCCAACCCAGCGGAGCCCGATGAGGCCCGCGGGCTGGGCACGGAAGACGATCCCGCCTTCGCCGGCATGCATGAGGCGGCAGCCCGGCTGGCCGGCGGGTCACTGCTGTCCGCTTCCCGGATCCTGGACGGCTCCGCGCTGCACGCGGTTAACTTCGGCGGCGGCATGCACCATGCCGCCCGCGAACGGGCCAGCGGGTTCTGCATCTATAACGACGCTGCACTCGCCGTGCAGAAGCTGCTCGACGGCGGCATCAGCAAGGTGGCATATATCGACGTCGACGCCCACCACGGGGACGGGACGGAGAGCATCTTCTGGAATGATCCCCGTGTGCTCACCATTTCGCTGCACGAGAGCGGCCTTACGCTCTTCCCCGGAACCGGATTCGCCAATGAGATCGGCGGTCCGCAGGCCGAGGGGACGGCGGTGAATGTCGCCCTGCCGTCAGGGACGGGGGATGCCGGCTGGCTTCGCGCCTTCCACGCGGTGGTGCCGCAGCTGGTGGCCGCTTTCCAGCCGGAGGTGATCGTCAGCCAGCACGGGTGCGACTCCCACCGCACGGACCCGCTGACACACCTCAACCTCAGCGTTGACGGGCAGCGGGAGGCCGCCTCCGCCGTCGGCAGTCTCGCCGCCCGGCACTGCGACAACCGCTGGATCGCCACCGGGGGTGGCGGGTACAACGTTACGGACGTGGTCCCGCGGTCCTGGAGCCACCTGATTGCCATCGCGTCAGGGCGGCCCGTGCCGCTGCGCACTCCCGTCCCGGAGGACTGGCGCGCCTATGTCCTGGCAAAATTCGGCAGGGACGCCCCCCTCCTGATGGGCGACGACGTGGAACTGTGGTGGCGGTCCTGGGAAGTGGGCTTCGACCCCAACGATGCCGTGGACAGGACGGTCATGGCCACGAGGAAGGCAGTCTTCCCGCTCCACGGGCTGGACCCCTGGTTCGACTGACCGGCGGTTCGACCGGTGCCGGTTTAACTTCCTTGCGCTGATTGCCTGGTCAGCTGCTCGGCTTTTCCGTCTGGAACACCACCCCGGCAGCGCCGATGAGCCAGCCCAGCAGGGACAACGCGAAAGCGCCGATCAGGTCCGTTGATGCCGTCCCTTTGGCCAGCCAGAGCAACAGGACAGCCCGTGACCAGGGCCCCGTTGAGCGGCGGCGCCACCGTGCGTCCGTCCGGCACCCAGAATCCGACGCGCAGCAGCACCGCGCCCCAGACCGCCACGAAAAGGCCCAGGAACACGAACGCGATGATATTGAACAGTTGCTTGCTGGCGAAGGAACTCCATCACCACCCACCCCTCAAGCCATGGTGGCCGCCGCGCGGGAATCCGGGCAGCAGTGACACCGTTCTAGCACTGGCGGGAAACCGGGGCAATGGTGACGGGTACCGGCCGAAATAGTTGATGCCTTTGGGCGTATATGTCGCTAGGGTGGGAGGCATGGTGACAGACGACGTATTTGCCGTCATAGCGGAATCGACCCGGCGGGACATCCTCGTCTCCCTCCGTTCCGGAGACAAGGCCGTGGGCGAACTGGTGGAGGAACTGGCGGCAAGCCAGCCCACCATTTCCAAGCACCTCAAAGTCCTCCGCGAAGCCCAGCTGGTGAGCATGAGGGCCCAGGGGCAGAAGCGCTACTACGCGCTGAACCGTAAGCCGCTGGAGGGGATTGCCAGCTGGCTGGAAACGCTCGACGTCGGTTCGGCGGCACCGGCGCCGGCTGCGGCAGCCGGCGCGGCCCCGGCCGCAGCCACTGACGCCAAGCGGGCCGAACCTGCGCCCGCGCAAGCCAGGAAGGCGGCTGCCGCACACAAGGAGGCCGCGACCGCCGGCGCAGTAGCGGCCGAGGCTGTGTCCGCCGGAGTCTTGGCGAGGGACGGTGCGGACCTGAGTCCCGCCGTCGTGATTCCCGGCGGAACCACCGCGCCACTGAGTGATGACAGCGTGCCCCAGCAGATCGGCAGGACCGTGGGGCGCGCCGCCACCAAGGCCGCGGATCTCCTGGCCAACCTCCCCAACCTGCCGAAGTTCGGCCGGAAGAAGTAGCTCTTAATCCAACTGACTCGCAGTTGACGCATTCAAATCCGGATTTCGGTGCGTTAACTGCGAGCCAGTCGGGCGGGGCTTAGTTGTTGAGCAGGCGCACGTGGTCCGGGGTCAGCTCGGAGATCTTGCTGGCGCCCAGCAGCGCCATGGTGCGGGCCATGTCCTTCTCGAGGATCTGCAGGGTGCGGTCAACGCCCGCCCGGCCGCCGGCCATCAGGCCGTACAGGTAAGCGCGGCCGATCAGCGTGAAGTCGGCGCCCAGGGCGAGGGCTGCCACGATGTCCGCGCCGCTCATGATGCCGGTGTCCAGCATGATCGCCGCATCCGTGTTGTCCTTGGTGAAGGCTTCCTTGACCTCGGGGAGCAAATGGAACGGGATGGGGGCCCGGTCCAGCTGGCGGCCGCCGTGGTTGGACAGGATGACGCCGTCCGCTCCATGGTCAACAACCCGGCGGGCATCCTCCACGGTCTGGATGCCCTTGACCACCAGGTTGCCCTTCCAGGTTTCGCGCAGCCAGTCCAGGTCCTCGAACGTCAGGGTGGGGTCGAACATGGAGTTGATCAGGTCCGCCACGGTGCCGGTGTAGCGGGACAGGGAAGCGAAGGTCAGCGGCTCATGCGTGAGGAAGTTGAACCACCAGGCGGGCCGGTAGGACGCATCAAGGACAGTCTTGATGGTCAGCGCCGGCGGGATGGTCATGCCGTTGCGGACATCGCGGAGGCGGGCGCCGGCGACGGCGGTGTCCACGGTGACCATCAGCGTGTCGTTACCCGCCTTGGCGGCGCGCTCGATCAGTTCCAGCGAGCGGTCGCGGTCCGTCCACAGGTACAGCTGGAACCAGTTGCGGCCGTTCGGTGCGGCGGCGGCAACATCCTCGATGGACGCGGTGCCCATGGTGGACAGCGTGTAGGGGATGCCGGCGGCCTCGGCTGCCTGGGAACCGGCGTACTCGCCCTCGGACTGCATCATCCGCGTGAAGCCGGTGGGCGCGATCCCCACCGGAAGGCGGGACGGCTTGCCCAGGATGTCGGTACTGAGGTCGATCGCGGAGACGTTCCGCAGGATGCCGGGCCGGAATTCGATGTCCAGGAAGGCCTGGCGTGCACGCCGAAGGGTGATTTCCGCTTCGGCGGCGCCGTCCGTGTAGTCAAAAGGCGCCTGCGGGGTGCGGCGCTTTGCGATGTCCCGCAGCTCCCAGACCGTGCTGGCCCGCTTGAGCCGGGCTTCCTTGCTGAACTCCGGCTTCTTGAACTGCATCAGCGGAGCCAGGTCCGAGTACTTCGGGATGCGGCGCTTCAGCGCCGCCGGCACGGCAGCGGCGGCCGGGGGAGCGGCCGGTGCCTGGGTAGTGGACGGGGCGGGCGGCGTTGTGGCCGGAATATCCGTCGCGTCCGGTGCGGGAGTTGCTTCCGGATTGTTGGGCTGGATGGTGTGGGTCATGGCGTCCTCCATTGGCCGGCAGGTCCGCATCCGGGACCTCCTGTGGTCTAACCACACTGTAGGCCATGTGGTCCAACCACATCAAGTACCATTGCCCTATGCGGACGCACCAGCTTGTTTTGTCGTGGATCGAAAATGAGCTTTCGGAGGGCAGGCTGACCGTGGGCGGCCGCCTTCCGGCCGAGCGCACGCTTGCGGAACAGCTGAAGGTCTCGCGAACGTCCGTGCGCGAGGCCATCAGGATCCTTGAGGCGATGGGCGTGGTCCGGGCCGGGGTCGGCTCGGGTCCGGAGGCCGGCACGGTGGTCATTTCGGATCCCACGGCGGCCCTCGGCTCTGCCCTGCGGCTGCACGTTGCAACCCAGCACCTTCCGGTGGCGGACATCGTGGAAACCCGGGTGCTCCTCGAGTCCTGGGCCGCGTCGAAAGCCAGGCCGGACGCGCCGGAGCTGGAGACAGCCGCCGCCTTGCTGGACCAGATGGCCGCGGAAGGGCTTGCCGTCGACGAGTTCCTGGCGCTGGACGTCCGGTTCCACCTTGCCCTGGCCGACGCCGCCGGCAATGCCGTCGTGAGCGCCATGATGGGATCGTTGCGCGAATCCATCCAGAGCTATGCCGCGCAGATCACCTCCAGCCTCCCCGACTGGGAGGACACGGCATCGCGGCTGAAGTCGGAGCACGGCGGCATCCTCGCCGCCATCAGGAATGACGACGGCGAACGGGCGGCAAGGCTCGTTGCCGCCCACATCCAGGGCTACTACAAGGAAGCAGGACTGGATCCGGCGGAGGCCCGGCCAGCCCCGTGAGCGGATGTCAGCCGTGCACCGCGGTGCGGGCGGCCTTGGCCGGGCCCGTGCTGGCCCGCACTTCGAGCCTCGGCTGGTAGCGGCTGCCGGGAGTCTGGCTCGCTTCATTCCGGATGAGGGCCCGCAGCTGGTGCCATGCCTCCGCCCCCAGCTCGGTGATGGGCACCGCTGCCGTGGTGAGCGTCGGCGTCGTGTATTTGGCGAAGGGGATGTCATCAAACCCGGTGACGGAGATGTCGCCGGGAACGTCAAGGCCGCGCTCGTGCAGCCCGCTCATCAGGCCCATGGCCACGAGGTCGTTGAAGGCCAGGATCCCGGTGGCACCGCTCTCCAGCACCGCGTCTACTGACCCATGGCCGGTGTCGAAATCGGAGCCGCCTTCAAGCATGGTGACCTCAACATGCGGATGGGCGGCCTTGAACGCCTCCAGGCCCTGGAGCCGGAGGTTGTTGGACGCGCTGCGGGGAGGCCCTGCCAGGAAGGCGAGGCGGGTATGCCCGAGCTCAACCAAATGTTCGGCGATGTCCTGCACGCCCTGGCCGTAGTCCACCACCAGGCTGGGAACATCGGCGGCTGCCGTGGTGCGGTTGATCAGCACCAGCGGGCGCAGTGACGGGGCCAGCTCTTCCAGCTCGGCGTCGCTCATGCGCGGAGCGCACAGGACCAGGCCATCGCAGCGCCGCCGCGCCTCACCCGCAAGGATGGACTCCTCGCTGGAGACTTCAAAGGAGTCGGCGATGAGGACGCGGTAGCCGTCCTGGGCGGCCGCCCGGCTGAGGCCGCGGAGGATGGCCTGGAAAGTGGGGTTGGCCAGGTCCGGCACCACGATGCCGATGGTGTCGGTCTTGCCGAGGGCCAGGCTTCGTCCCACCGGGTTGGGCTGGTACTTCAGGTCAGCCGCAGCTGCCTTCACGCGGGCGGCGATCTCAGGGTCAACAGTGAAGTTGCCGTTCATGACGCGCGAAACCGTGGCGTGCGAGACGCCCGCCTTGAGGGCAACATCCGCGATGCCGATCCGGCCGGAAGCCGATTTCCTGACCATAAGTGGCCCCTTCCTCAGCGCCGGAGCCGGCAGGCCCGGGCGCAGTCCGCTGGCGGGGGTACCCGGCCAACTCCTTGTCGACGTACTAGTCAGAGCATGTCGTACGTGAAAGCATATAACGGGACGGGAAAGCGATTTCTCTTCTTTTCCCGAATTTTCCCGCACGGTTTTCCCGGCTTTTCCCGTGCGGCCGCCGCGCCGGGGTAGAAAACGCTTTCTCACAACGCTGCCAATGGTTGACGGATGGGCGGTCCGGTTGATAGAACTCATATAACGAATCCGGAAAGCGTTTTCTCAGGCCTCGTCAGCATAGAACCGGATCAACCCCGAACAACGGCCCGGCGGGCCGGATTTAAGCCTTCGAAAGGGACCCTCATGGTCAACACAGCCGAGTCGACTTCTGCTTCAGAGGCCCGGTCCGAGTCCGCGGACGGCCTTGACGCCGTTCCCGGCGCCCAAGCTGCTGCCGCCCGCCGGGGCGGAAAGGCCCGCATCGCCCTGATCGGGACCGGCGGGCGCTCCGAGATGTACATCCGCGCGATCTTCGACAAGCACGCAGATACCGCCGAGCTGGTGGCGTTCTCGGATGTAAACCCCGGCCGGGTGGAGTTCTACCAGCAGCTCATTCAGGAACTCGGCGCCCCGGGACCCGTTGCGTCCTTTGATCCGGCGGACCTCACCGCCTTCATCCAGGCCAACAACATCGACCGGGTCATCGTGACCACGCCGGACTACACCCACGCCGATTACATCGTGGAGAGCCTGCGCGCCGGGGCGGACGTCGTCGTCGAAAAACCCCTCACCATTGACGCCGAGGGCTGCCGCCGCATCACCCAGGCCGTGCACGAGACCGGCCGCAACGTTGTGGTCACCTTCAACTACCGCTATTCGCCGCGCAACAGCGCATTGAAGGAGATCATCCAGAGCGGCGTGATCGGCAAGGTCACGTCCGTCGACTTCAGCTGGGTGCTGGACACCGTCCACGGCGCGGACTACTTCCGCCGCTGGCACCGCGAAAAGAAGAACTCCGGCGGCCTGCTGATCCACAAGGCGTCCCACCACTTCGACCTGGTGAACTGGTGGATCGACGACGTCCCCGAGCGCGTGTTCGCCTCCGGCGGGCTGAAGTTCTACGGTGACAAGAACGCCGCCGAGCGCGGCCTGGGCCCCCGTCCGGAGCGTGGAACGCCCGACGCCGATGCTTCCGCCGCCGGAACAAGCGGCAGCGCAAAGGACCCCTTCGCGCTGGACCTGCGGGAGGACGAGCGGCTCAAGGCGCTGTTCCTGGACAACGAGCACTACGACGGCTACCGCCGCGACCAGGACGTCTTCACCGGCGGCATCACCATCGAGGACAACCTCGCACTCGTGGTGGAGTACCAGGGCGGGCCCCGCCTGAGCTACTCGCTGAACGCCCACAGCCCCTGGGAGGGCTATCGCGTCGCAGTCAACGGCACCGAGGGCCGCGCCGAGCTGGAGGTCGTGGAACGCGCCGCCGTGCTGCACAGCACGGACAAGAAGACTGTGGTGGACCCCAGCGCCACCCCGGTGGAGGAGGAAGACGCCATCCGCCGCAACGGCGAACGCCTGGTGGTCCAGCGCCATTGGGAGGCCGCCTACGAGGTCCCGATCGTCAACGGAGAGGGCGGACACGGCGGCGGCGACGAGCTCCTGCTCTCGGACCTCTTCAACGGTCCGGGCGAGGACCCGCTGGGCCGCCCCTCCGGTTACCTGGACGGGCTGAGGTCGGTGTCCGTGGGCATCGCCGGCAACCGCTCCCTCGAGACCTCCCTGCCCGTACGCATCGCGGACCTGGACCTCGGCATCGACCTCCGCCGCGGCAAGTGACCGGCCCGAGAACCTGAAGGAACAACCATGAGCAGGATCTTTGTCACCGGCGGCTCCGGCCGGCTGGGACGCAGCGTGGTGGCGGGGCTGGCCGGCAAGGGCCACCAGGTCATCTCCGTGGACCGCGACGCCGTCCCGGCGGACCAGCTTCCCGCCGGGGTGGTGCAGGAAACCGCCGACCTCCTGGCGCCGGGTGAGGCGCCGCGCCTCCTCCGGGAAACCACGCCCGACGCCGTCATCCACCTCGCTGCGATCGCGGTGCCTTTCAGCGCGCCCGAGGACGTCATCTTCGCTACGAACACACGCCTCGCCTTCGCCGTGGTCAGCGCCGCGACGGAAGTGGGGGTGCCGAAGATCGTCACCGCCAGCAGCCCCACCGTGCTGGGCTACGGCGCACCTGCGGGCTGGCTGCCGCCGTCGTTCCCGCTGGATGAGCGGACCCCGCCGAAGCCGTGGAACGCGTACGCGCTCTCCAAGCTCATCGCGGAGCAGACCGTCCAGGCCTTCGCGGCAGCCCAGGGCGAAAAGATCCGCTACGCGGCGTTCCGCCCCTGCTACGTGATCTCCCCGGAGGAGTGGGAAGGCGCGCCCACCCAGCAGGGCCACACCCTTGTGGAACGGCTGGCCGACCCCGCCCTCTCCGCACCCGCCCTGTTCAACTACGTGGACGCCCGGGACGTGGCGGACTTCCTCGACCTGCTGCTGGAAAGGATGCCGTTCATCCCCAACGGGGAAACCTTCTTCGTCGGAGCCGCTGACGCCCTCGCCACCGCGCCCCTGGCCGAACTGATGCCAAAATTCCTGCCCGGAAGCGAAGTCCTCAGCGCAGGGCTCACCGGCAGCAGCCCGGCCTTCTCCATCGCCAAAGCACAGCAACTCCTGGGCTGGCACCCCGCGCGCAGTTGGCGCACGGAACTCAAGTCCCGTTCCACCCTCAACGACGAGAACTCCGCGCTGGTCAGCACCGGCGGCGGAGCCAAGGAGACACCATGAAATTCGACGGCGTACTGTTCTTCCCCGTCACCCCGTTCACAGCCGTTGGTGCCGTCGACGTGGAACTGCTCAAAGAACACATCAGCTCGCGGCTTCCGTTCGGGCCGGGCGGCGTCTTCCCCGCCTGCGGCACCGGCGAATTCCACGCCCTCAGCATCGACGAGGTCCGCATCGTAGTGGCTGCCGCCGTCGAGGTTGTTGCCGGAAAGGTGCCGGTAGTAGCAGGAGCGGGCGGACCCCTGGGCCATGCCCTCGCCGCCGCCCGCGCTGCCGAAGAAGCAGGCGCGGACGCGCTCCTGGTGCTGCCGCCGTACCTGGTCACCGGCCCCACGGACGGTCTGGTGGCCTATGTCGAGGCCGTGGCCAACGCCAGCAGCTTGCCGGTCATCGTGTACCACCGCGGCAACGCCAGGTTCACGGCCGCATCCATGACCAGGCTGGCCGCCAACCCCAAGGTCATCGGCTTCAAGGACGGGCTCGGCGACGTTGGCCTGGCCCAGGAAATTGTGTCCGCGGTCCGCGCCACGGGACGCCCGGACTTTGCGTTCTTCAACGGGCTGCTGACCGCCGAACTGACCCAGGGCGCCTACCGCGGACTGGGGATCCCGCTGTACTCGTCCGCCGCGTTCGCCATGGCGCCGGAAATCGCCACGGCCTACTACGACGCCTACGAAGCGGGCGACGAGGACCGCCGGAACGCCCTGCTGGAGGGCTTCTACGCGCCGCTGGTTCGGCTCCGTGACCAGACTCCGGGCTTCGGCGTTTCACTGATCAAGGCAGGCCTGCGCCTGGGCGGCCTGCCGGTGGGCTCCGTCCGCCCGCCGCTGGTCGACCCCACCGAGGAGCAGTTGGTCCAGCTGAAGGCCATCCTCGCCAAGGGCTACGAGTTGGCCGGCCGCTGATGGGCGCCCCGGCCGCCGAAGCGGTGCGCACCGCACCGCGCATCACGGGCCTCACCACCCGCCTCATCACGGTTCCGCTGCGCCGCAGCTGGGGCGTGGAAGCACCTGAAAACCACGTGATCGTCACGGAGATCCATACGGACGACGGCGGCGCGGGGCACGGTTTCTCCTGGACGCCCACCATCGGCCCCCAGGCGGTTAAGGCACTGCTGGACCATGACATTGCGCCTTTCGTCGCCGGCTTGCCGGCCAACCCCGAGATGGTGTGGGACGCGCTGTGGAAAAGGCTGCATGAGGCCGGCGGCGGGGGACTGACCACCATCGCGATGGCCGGGGTGGACCTTGCCCTCTGGGACCTGCAGGCCTCCCGCGCCGGAACCTCCGTCACCGGATACCTCGGCCAGCGGCAGGAGTCTGCCGAGGTCTACGGCTCCGGGGTGAACCTGCACTACACACTTGACGAGCTGGTGGCTCAGGCCGAACGCTGGGTCGCGGCCGGGCACCAGGCAGTGAAGATCAAGGTGGGCAAACCGGACCTGCGCGAGGACCGCGAACGTGTTGCCGCGGTCCGCTCCGTGCTGGGGCCGGACCGGAAGCTCATGATCGACGCGAACCAGCGGTGGGACCTGCCCGCCACCTTCCGCGCCCTCGACGTCCTGTCCGATTTCGGGCTGGAGTGGCTCGAGGAACCCATCCGGGCGGACGATCTCTGGGCGTACCGGCGGCTCCGCAAGCATTCACCGGTGCCGATTGCCCTTGGCGAAAACCTGCACACCGTCTACCGGTTCCGCGATTTCATTGAGGCGGAAGCGGTGGACATCATCCAGCCCAACATCGTCCGGGTGGGCGGCATTACCCCGTTCCGGCGGATCGTTGAGTTGGCACGGACCAACAGCATCAGGGTCATGCCGCATCTGCTGCCCGAACTGTCCGGGCAGCTGGCCCTGACCCTGGCGGAGCCCACCATGGTGGAGGACGTCGAAGAGGCATCCTTCGAACAGTTGGGGATCCTGGCCGGCCCGTCGCCTGTCCGGTTCAGCAACAGCCGGGTGACGCTCACGGACCAGCCGGGGCTCGGCTTCCGGTTCACTGACAACCCGCAGACCTAATCACGACGAACAGGATCCCAGTGACTACTGCAACCCTTTCCCTTACCGAGCTCACGGCTGCGGCCACGAAGGCAGCGAAAGCTTCCGCGGCTGCCTCGGATGCCCGGCGCGCTGCCTGGCTCAACGCTGTGGCCGATGCTTTGGACGCCAACGCCGCCGAGCTCGTCGAGATCGCGGATTCCGAGACCAGCCTGGGCGCCGCCCGCCTCACCGGCGAAGTGGCCCGCACCACCGGCCAGCTGCGCCTGTTCGGCCGGGTGATCACCGAGGGCACTTATCTTGAGGCCATCATCGACCACGCGGATCCGGACTCCACCCCGCCCAAGCCGGACCTGCGGCGCATCCTGCGGCCCATCGGACCGGTTGCGGTCTTCTCCGCCTCCAACTTCCCGTTCGCCTTCTCGGTTGCCGGCGGCGACACTGCCTCGGCCCTGGCCGTGGGCTGCTCCGTGATCGTCAAGGCGCACTCGGGCCACCTCCGGCTGTCGGAACGGACGGCGGAGATTGTGGCAGAGGCGCTTCGCGGCGCGGGCGCTCCGGACGGCCTGTTCGCCCTGGTGAGCGGCCGCGAAGTGGGAACAGCGCTGGTCCAGGACCGCGCCATCAAGGCCGTGGGCTTCACCGGTTCCATCCCCGGCGGCCGCGCCCTCTTCGACCTGGCCACGTCCCGCCCCGATCCCATCCCGTTCTACGGCGAACTGGGCAGCCTCAACCCGGTAGTGGTCACGGAGGCAGCCCTGGCGCAACGCCCGGACCAGCTCGCTGCCGGGCTTGCAGGGTCCTTCACCCTGGGCGCCGGACAGTTCTGCACCAAGCCCGGCCTGGTGTTCATCCCGGCTGGCACAGACTTTGCCGCGAAAGTGGCGGCAGCCAGCAAGGACAAGCCTGCCCTGGGCATGCTCACCAGCCGGATTGCGGAGGCCTACCCGGACGGCCTGCGCAGCTTCGCGTCCGTGGAGGGCGTGAAGGTGGTCAGCGGCACCGTGGACCAGGACGCAGTGTCCGACGGCGCCGCACCCGTGGTCTTTTCCACCTCGGCGGCAAAGGTCCTGGAGCGCCCCGGGGAGCTGCTGGAAGAGTGCTTCGGCCCCACCACCATGCTGATCGAGTACTCGGGCCAGGAGGAGCTGTCCGCGGTCCTGGCCAAGGTGCCGGGCAGCCTCACCGCCACCGTGCACGCCCAGCCGGGCGAGGACGTGTCCGGTCTTGTGGGCCAGCTGTCCGAGCTGGCCGGCCGCGTCCTCTTCGACGGCTGGCCCACCGGTGTGGCCGTCAACTGGGCCCAGCAGCACGGCGGCCCCTACCCGGCCACCACCTCGCTCTTCACCTCGGTGGGCGCGACGGCGGTCCGCCGCTTCCAGCGTCCGGTTGCCTACCAGGATGCGCCCGAAACGGTCCTGCACCCGGCCCTGCACGAAAGCAACCCGCTGGGCATCCCGCGCCGGGTCGACGGGGAACTCGTACTTCCCTGACAACGCTCTCTCACTTGATGTCGGTTTAACCGAAACGCTCTATCAGTTGGTGCCGGGACTACGGCGTCAACTGATAGAGCGTTTCGGTTTTTTCCGCAGGAACTGAGCGAGCGTTGTGGCTAGAGCTGGAGGGTGGCCGGCCGCTCCAGTCCGTTGACCGCCGTCGAGGGCCAGCGGGGGTCGACGGTGAGGACCCGCAGGCCCGTTGCGGTGAGCTGGACCGTGTCCTCGATCTTGACGCCGGGCCCGGACGGGTTCCAGGTGAAGGCCTGGTCCAGGACCACTGTGTCCGTCGCGGCGGCCGTAACCCGGGGGTCACGGCCCGCGTAGCCGGCGGGACCGCCCTGGTGGTGCTGCTCCCATTGGTCCGCGCCGAAGCCGTGCCGGGCGTAGGAGGCCTGGATCTCGGCGAAGATCCGGTCCAGCCGTGCTCCGGGGACCGTGGCGTCGAAGATGTCTGCTTCCACTGCGGCGATGCGTGCCTCGGCGTCGCGCTCTTCCGCCGTGCCGGCGTCGAACCTTACCCAGCGGGTGATGTTGGCAACCAGGCCGTCCCGACGGGCGCAGACGACGGCCATCGCGCGGCGGCCCAGGGGCGAGTGCGTGGCCAGCGGGTGCCGGAACCCGCTGCGGCTGCTGCCGTTGCACAGCAGGACCAGGGGCTCCGCGCCGGCGGCGACAACCCGGCCGGCCAAGGCGGACACCAGCTCGAACTCCGTGGTCTCCGGCCGGGCCCTGGAGAGGACGTCCGTCATGATCACGGCAACCTCGGCGCTGAGCCGGGCATAGCGGGTGCTCTCGGCCGGGAGCAGCTGCTGGCGTGCGGCGCGCAGCTCCGACGCCACGTCGGCTTCGGCCAGCGGCGCTGTGCCACGCCCGGCTGTGCCGCCTTGGGCGGCAGTTCCACCCGGGCCAGGTCCAGCCGAGGCAGTACGTCCGACGGCGGCAGCGGCCTCGTGCAGGTTGCCGTACCAGGGCACGGAGTGCAGGGCGACGCCGGCCGGCAGCTCCTCGGCGGCGATCCGGCCGGCCTCATTGTTGAAGGTGACGAGGTGGTCGCCCTCGCGGTCCACGAGAAGGGCGGCGATCGGATCGCCGGCCAGGCTGATGTGCACCCGGCTGCCATCCAGGTACCACGTCAGCGCGGTGTTGGTGGTCAGGAGCAGGGATTCCCGCCCTTTGGCGTCAAGGATGTCCAGCACGCGCCGGCGTTTGATGGCGCGGTCCGCCGCGGAGGCCGGGGCCGTCCTGCCCGAATGCAGCGTTTTGTCGGCTGTGGTCTGGCTCATGAACGGTTCCCCTGCTGGTTGATGAGTGCTTCGATGTCGGTGGTGCCCAGGATCCCGTCGGCTACGAAAACGGTGATGCTGCGCTGGACCGGACGGCCCGGTTCGGCGATGACCGGGGTGTCCCAGGCGAGGGATTGGCCGACCCCCGGGTAGCCGTCCACGCGGACGAACCAGGGGTCGGTGGAGCCCTCAGCGGCGACGAAGACGAGCGTGGCGCTGCCGGCGGGTGCCCCGGCGCCTGATGCCCCGCCGACTGGCGCGCCGCCGTCGAACTTTGCAGCCCAGGCGAGCCAGGGCGTCACCGAACCGTGCACCCCGGACTCGCCGGAACCGGCGGACGTCCATACGGTGGCGGCCTCGCACGCGGGCAGCCGCCAGAAGAACCCGCCGTAGCCGCCTTCAAGGCGGCCGTTGGAGCCGGGGCTCCCGAGGCTGACGGGCTGGCCGCCCGCGGGGGAGAGGGCGAAGTCCAGGGACATTCGCCAGATGGACGGGCTGACGCCGGCCCAGGTCCAGGTGCGCTCCTCGACGAGCACCGGCGCGCCGTCGGGACCGTTCCAGCCCAGGAGTTCCTGTAGCTTCTCGTCCCGTCCGCCCGTCCGGGCAGCTGTTTCTTCGACGAGGGTGTCCCGGACCGTGATGCTGCCGTGGTCCGGGCGCCAGACGTACTGGCCGGCTTCACGGGTATAGGTACGGCCGCCCCAGAAGTTGATGCCGTCCACGTCCTGCAGCGCCACCCCGACGCCGAGATGCCACACGTGGTCCAGCGGCTGGTGGTCCGACACCACCGTGCCCGCCAGGGTCCGGACGGGATGCAGGTAGGGGCGGGGCGAGGACACTGCCCGGATCCGGCTGCCGTCCTGGTACCCGGCAACGGGCTTGCGGTCCACAGTGAGCGTGCGGGCCGGCGGCAGGTCCCGGGCCCAGCGAACACCCAGCTCGGCGAAGGTGGCCTGGGCCTTGAGGGCCCTTTCGATGACGGCTGCGACGCCGTCAACCACGGGGTGGGCGTCGTCGCCTTCGCCCTCCCAGATGACATGTTCCGGCGGGATGGGCTGCGGCGCCGGGGCCGTCCGGATGGCTTCCAGCACTGTAGTGAAGGCGCCGGTGTCCGCCAGCGAACACAGCAGCGGCGTGCCCGTGGAGCGCGCGGCCAACAGGTTCTCCAGCAGGTCCGTACGGCCGAACGTCTCCCGGCGCTCGCCGTCCGCGGTGCTGAAGACCACCTGGTCCTCGGTGTAGAAGAAGGTGATTTCGCCCTGGGTGCCGTGCACCGTCACGGACGGGTTCTGCTGCTCCGGCGCGCACAGCGTCAGCCCGCAGGTGACGGTGGTTCCGCCGGCGGTGCGCACGCGGAGGACGGAGGTGTCGTCGCTCTCGGTATCGTGTGCCCGGTACAGGTCCGTCTCCACCGATTCCACGTCCGCCAGGGTGTGCGCCCCGGCCAGGTGGAGCGCCGTGGCCACGGCGTGGGCCAGGGCGTTGGTTGCCACCCCGTCCACCACGTCGGTGCCGTCCAGGTTGCGCTTTCCGGCCCAGCGGGAGCGCTTGAAGTACGCCTTGCTGCGCACCCATTCGCCCCTTGCGCTCACGCCGAGGATGTCACCGATGCCGCCTGATGCGACGTGCGCCCGGATGGCGGGAAGCGCGTGGGACCCGAAGCTTTGGAAGCCCACCTGGACCAGGCGTCCCGCGGTTTCGGCTGCGGCCAGCACTTCCCGGAACTGGGCCAGCGAGGCCACCGGCGGCTTTTCCACATAGACGTCCTTGCCCGCTGACAGGGCTGTGAGGGCCAGGGGAGCATGGGTCTGGATGGGGGTGGCGAGAATGACGACGTCGACGCCGGGGTCTGCTGCCAGCAGTTGGGCCAGGTTGTCGAAGACAGTTACGGATTCCGCGAGCCGTCCAGGGGCCGGCGGGTTGGGGTCCGCGACGGCGACGAGTTCCACGGTGCCGGCCTGTTCGAGCCTGGCGAGGTTGGCGAGGTGTTGTTCGCCGAAGCCGTGGACGCCCACCAGGGCGATGCGCTGGACGCCCCCGGGGGCGGCACCTCCCGTGGCGTGGCGGCCGCGCTGCGCTGTGGCGGATTGATCAATCATGAGGTGGGTCCTTGGTAGCTGAAGGGAGGAAGGGTTTTAGGGTCTTTGGCGCCGAGCGAGGCGGACAGGAAATCGATCGCTTCCTGTTGCATGCCTGCGGTGAAGACGTGGCCCCCGGGCCAGAAGCTCCCGGTGTAGCTGTCGGGGCTGTGCAGGGACTCCAGTATGCGGTGGGCGCCGCGCATGCCGTCTTCAGGGAAGAGCTGGTCCGCCAGTGCGTACTGCACCAGCAGGCGGCGGGCCGCGGCCCGGGCGGAGAGTTCCGGCCAGTCACCCAGCTTCCACAGCCCCGGCGTCTGCAGCAGCCATGAATGGGCGTCGAGGTAGGCGGGCAGAAGCGACTGGAAGGTGGTCATCATGCACGTCACCACGTAGCTCTTGATGCGGGGGCTCAGCGCGGCGAGGGCCAGGGACCGGCCCCCGCCGCCGGAGAAGCCGATGCAGCCGAGCCTTTGCTGGTCCACGTCCGGCAGCGAGGCGAGGATCTCCAGGGCAGCGAGGTCGTCGTGGGCCACCATCCCGGCGAGGCTGGTGCCCAGCAGGCCGGCGGTCTTGGCCACGGTTTCCTCGTGGAATCCGGCGGCGGCGTTGTACACGTCGGCCTCGGAAGGTACGACGCCGTCCTGCCGCCACTGCGCCTGCCTCGCCTCCAGTGCGTCGGCCGTCCGCCAGGCCGGAACCGATAGGTCAAAACGGCGGCTGCCCCAGCCGAACGTGTCGTGGGCCAGGACGGCGGAACCGGCACGGGCCAGGTCCGTGGCCAGGGCGCGGCCGTCGTAATGGCCGGCCCGGGCGTTTTTCGCGGAGGGATGGGACTTGGGGAGTTCAACCAGCCGGTCCGCGCCGCCGAACTTGTTACCGCCGTGGCAGTGCAGTGCCAGGATGCCGGGCAGCGGCCCGGAAGCGCCGGCCGGGCGGATCAGCCAGCCCGTACTCCGGGGACCGAAGCCCAACTGCCAGCTGAGCTGGGAGGTGGTGACGCCGTCGTACGTCTCCTCCCACTGGACGGTCACGTCAGGAGACGCCGGCGCCCCGGGCACGCCAAGGGCGTCCGCAAGTTCCTGGGCTGCAATGGTGGCAGCCCGGTAGCGGGGGTGCTGCTGGACATAGGCGGGCCAGTCTTCGTAGCCGGCGATGGCGCTGGGCCTGACGCGCTGGCTGCTACCTGTCATTGGCTGACCTCCTGTTCGGATGTGGTTTTGATGGCGTGGATCAACCGGGGACCAGCCGGGGGTCAGGCCGGTTTGGAGCTGGCTTCTTGAAGCCCCTTTCGCGCCGTCCTGCGGCGAGATCTTCCCGAACAGCACATCCGCGCCAAGAGAGATTCCGTGAGACGAAACCGCACTGTTGCGTCCCCTGGGCCCTTCGATTCTATTCGTAGTGACAGACGACGCGGAAAGCGTTTTCTCAAAAACTAGCAAAGGGCTATACACGAGTCAAGAAACCGTTTACTTTGGTACGGAGCCGCTTTTTCAAACCCCCACCTCCCGGCGGCGCGGGGCCTCCCACTGCCAATAACTTGGCGGGGATGCCGCCCCGCAGCGGGAGCACACCTCCGCCCAGGGCGGAAACACCAACGTGGAGGCCACGATGACCAAAGGAGACCACATGGCCGCTAAGCACATACCGGAGGTACCGCGCCCGGCAGGAATGCCGGCAGCAGCGGTGCCATCAAGACGAATGGGGCGCCACCAGTGAGCGCCATCAGCGAACTCAGCTCCATTACCCGGCGAAAGGGCAAACTCACCGCCGCGGAAAAGAAGGCCAACGGCAGGGACAACAAGGCCGCCTATATTTTCCTGCTGCCATGGCTGGTGGGCCTGGTGGCGATCACCATCGGCCCCATGCTGATGTCCCTGTACCTGTCCTTCACCGACTACAACCTCCTCCAGCCTCCGGAATGGGTGGGCCTGGACAACTTCACCCGCATGCTCACGGACGCCCGGCTGCACAACTCGCTTGGCGTGACCTTCACGTACGTGTTCATCGGGGTCCCGCTCCAGCTTGCGGTGGCGCTGCTGATTGCCCTCGTCCTGGACAAAGGCCTGCGAGGCCTGCCGTTCTACCGCTCGGTGTTCTACCTGCCGTCCCTGCTGGGCGGCTCGGTTGCCGTCGCTATCCTCTGGAAGCAGATTTTCGGCACCACCGGCCTGGTGAACCAGGTCCTCGCCATGTTCGGCATCCAGGGGCCCGGCTGGATTTCTGACCCGAGCACGGCGCTGGGCTCGATTATCCTGCTGCACGTCTGGACCTTTGGCGCCCCCATGATCATCTTCCTGGCCGGCCTGCGCCAGATCCCGAACATGTACTACGAGGCAGCCAGGGTTGACGGTGCCACCACCCTCCAGCAGTTCTGGCGGATTACCCTCCCCATGCTGAGCCCGATCATCTTCTTCAACCTCGTGCTGCAGATCATCGGGTCCTTCCAGTCGTTCACCCAGGCGTTCATCGTCTCGGGCGGCAACGGCGGCCCTTCGGACTCCACGATGTTCTTCACCCTGTACCTCTACCAAAAGGGCTTCGGCCAGTTCGACATGGGCTACGCCTCCGCCATGGCGTGGATCCTGCTGGTGATCATCGGTGTGTTCACCGCCATCAACTTCATCGCTTCTAAGTATTGGGTTTTCTATGACGACTAAGCTGGAGACGCTGCCCGCCTCGGACAAGAAGTCCGGAGGTGCCGGCAAGCCTACGAACCATCGCAAGCCCCGCGAGTCCCGCGGAACACTGGCCTTCAGCAAGGCCCAGCGCGGCAAGGCCCTGATGAAGCACGCCGTCCTGATCCTTGCCGGCGGGTTGATGATCTACCCCCTGCTGTGGATGGTGGTTTCATCACTTCGTCCCAACGAGCTGATCTTCCGCGAACCCGGACTCTGGCTCAACAGCCTGGAAATGAGCAACTACACCTCAGGCTGGTCGGCCCTGACGCATCCCTTCGGCCACTACATGATCAACTCCGCGATCGTGGTGATCGGCTCGATCCTCGGCAACCTGGTCTCCTGCTCCATGGCCGCGTACGCCTTCGCCCGTCTTCAGTTCACCGCGAAGAAGCTGCTGTTCGGCATCATGCTGCTGACCATCATGCTGCCGTTCCATGTGGTGATCGTTCCCCAGTACATCCTTTTCTCGCAGATCGGCTGGGTGAATACGTTCTGGCCGCTGATCGTGCCCAAGCTGCTGGCCACCGAAGCGTTCTTTGTCTTCCTTATGGTCCAGTTCATCCGCGGCATTCCCCGGGAGCTGGATGAGGCTGCAAGGATCGACGGCGCAGGCCACCCCCGCATCTTCCTGCGGGTCATCCTGCCGCTGATGGTCCCGGCCCTGGCCACCACCACAATCTTCACGTTCATCTGGACGTGGAACGACTTTTTCGGCGCCCTGATCTACCTCACGGACCCCGACATGTTCACGGTTCCTGTCGCACTGCGCGCCTTCGTGGATTCGCAGTCGGCTACGAGCTGGGGATCGCTGTTCGCGATGTCCATCGTGTCGCTCCTGCCGGTCTTCCTCGTGTTCCTCTTCGGCCAGCGGTTCCTCATCAAGGGCATTGCCACCACAGGCATCAAATAGCAGTCCCGGCTTTTACACGCCTCCCTCGCCGGTCGCGGTACTAACTGCGCTGCAGGAAGCGGCCCGTCCGCCGACGGGCCGCTTCCGAGGTCCATAACATTCTGAAACATCTTGTAATACAAGTTTGCTACTTGTATTCTTAGACTAAGAAAACGGTTTCCCGTTTCGGTGCCACCTCGTTTGAGATTCATCCCCGAACTCCAGCCCCAGCACCAAGATCAAAGAAGATCGGAGCACCAATGCCGCTTTTTTCCCGCTCTGCCCCTGCTGCAGCCAAGCAGCCGGCAGCAACATCCTCCACGGGCGGACGACGCCCCCGACGTAAGGCTGGTGTAGCAGCAGCTGCTGCCGCCGTCGTCATGGCTCTGAGCCTCAGTGCCTGTGGCGGGGGATCCGGTCAACAAAATTCTGACGGCCCCGTCGAACTCCGTTTCTCCTGGTGGGGCGGCGACAAGCGGGCCCAGCTGACCCAGGAAGCCATCAAGAAGTTTGAGGCCGAAAACCCCAACATCAAGATCAAGCCGGAATTCGGTGACTGGAGCGGTTATTGGGACAAGCTTGCCACCCAGGTGGCGGCGAACGATGCCCCGGACATTATCCAGATGGACGAAAAGTACATCACCGAGTACTCCAGCCGCGGAGCCCTTCTTGACCTGTCCAAGTACGACATCGACACCTCCAAGCTCGACGAAGCGGCACTGAACGCGGGCAAGGGCGAAGACGGCCTGACTGGCATCGCGGCCGGCATCAACGCCGCCACCATCCTGGCGAACCCGAAGGTTTTTGAGGCTGCCGGTGTTCCGCTGCCTGACGACTCCAAGTGGACCTGGGAGGACTTTGGGCGGATCGCCTCCGAGGTCACTGCCAAGTCCCCGAAGGGCACCTACGGCGCTGCCGCCTACGGGACCGACGAGGCGTCACTCGGAGTCTGGCTACGCCAGAACGGCAAGTCCCTCTACACCTCCGATGGCAAGCTGGGCTTCGAGCCGGGCGACATCGCCGAATGGTGGGCGTTCCTGAAGCAGCTCAGCGAGAACAAGGCCGTTCCGACCGCATCCGAGGTTGTGGAAGCTGAGGCCGCCCCGCTTGACCAGTCCGGACTCGCCACCGGCAAGAACGGCCTGGCATTCTGGTGGTCCAACCAGGCTCCTGCCTTGGAGAAGGCATCCGGCAGCGACTTGAAGATCCTGCGGTTCCCCAGCAAGACCGGGTCATCCGCCGATGCGAAGCTTTGGTACAAGGCTTCCCAGTTCTGGTCCGCGTCCTCACGCACCAAGCACCCTGAGGAGACCGCCAAGTTCATCAACTTCCTGGCCAACGACGTCAAGGCCGGCGAGACCCTGCTGGCTGACCGCGGCGTCTACCCGAACTCCGAGGTCCGTGCGGCCATCGAGTCCAAGCTGACCCCGGCGGACGTGAAGGTGGTCAAGTTCATCGACCAGATCAAGGACGAACTGGGCGAAGCCCCCGCGCCGCCGCCGAAGGGTGCCGGGGCCATCCAGGAAATCATCAAGCGCTACACTTCCGAGGTTCTCTTTGAGAGGCTGTCCACGGAGGAAGCCGGCAAGAAGGCCCACGCCGAAATGAAATCCGCAATCAGCAGCTAGTCTTCACGCCGCCAACACGGCTTGGGACAACGTGGGTGGACGCCTCCTCCGCCCACCACGTCCGACGGCGGGTGGCAGCTTCGCCCCGGCTGGAATCATCAGGTTCCAGCCGGGGCGAAGCTGTCTAAACTTGTGGCGGCCACGGAAGGGCACTTTCCCTGGACCGTGGCCGTCCGAGACCTGCTCCTTGCGCATGGACGCGTTCTCCCCGCCTATAGACGCGCGGCGGCATCACCCTTCCCGGGAGTTGGACGGCATCGTAGGGTGGCGACTGTGCGACTGCCGGGGCCCGGGCGGGGCGGGCCGGATGTGCACGAGTGGGGGGCTCCGCTCCCTGGTCCACATGGTGTGGCCCCCTACCGTCTTCCTGAGGTACCGGGAATGTTCCGGGGAGGGGTGGTGCGGTGGAATAGTAGGTGTGGCCGGTTGGGGTGGTGGTTGCCACTGTATGCCGCGGGCCGGGCACGCGTTCTGCCGCCCAGCCGCCGGTTTCCTTGGTGTGGTTACAGGCTTCGCAGAGGCCTTGGCCGTTGCCGGCGCTGGTGGCTCCGCCGCTATGCCAGGAAGCAATGTGATCGTGATGCCTGATGGGGGCGTCGCAGTACGGGGTGCGGCAGGTTTCGTCCCGGACTTGAAGGAAGCGCTTCAGCCCCGCCGGGAAAAGCCGGGCTTTGGCATCCATGGCCAGCAGGTCCCCGCTGCCGGGGGCGGTGTAAAGCCGCCGGACCCACACATCAAGCTCGCGGCGAACAGCAGCGGCGTGATCGCCCGCGGCGCCCTCGCCTCCTGCACCCTCGCCTCCGGCACCGTCGCCGGCGGTGCCGTCAGCGGCAGGAGAACCGGCGCTGCCGGTGCTTGGGTCTGTGGCCGGCATTCCCGCGGCCGATGTACTGGCAAGGGCGATGTTTCTGGCCGAGTCTGCGGGAATGGTGCCGTACCCGGGAAGCCGGGCGGTCTCTGAATCGGCCTGGAGCAGGGCGCGGTCGGTCATAACGAGCTGAATCTCCACCCCGCTGATGCCGGCCGGGGTGCCGGTAACCCTGTCGACGAGGGTGTCGGCCATAACCTGCCCCCGGGACCGTTCGTCTCCTGCAGAGCGGGCGGCATCGGCGTCCCTGGCCAGGGCGGCGTAGGCGGCGACGCCTTGGGCAACGGGGAGCAGCGCGGTCAGGTAGGTCATGGTGTCAGGGGCCGGGCGAAGGCTCACGGTCCGTTCGGTAACCGCTCGTGCGGCCCGCTTTGCGATGGAGCGGGGGTCCCGGCGGTACGCCGCGGCGCGGACTGCGGCGACGATGGCGCGGTCGCCGGCGCCGTCGAGCGTGCCGGTGTCGGCAGCGAGTTCCTCATCCACGCCGGCACGGTCCTCCACCGTGAGGCAGATGGTTTCCTTCACGATCAGGGTGGCGCGCCACTCGTTCAGCTGGCCGCTCCGAAAGGCGGCGAAGGTGCGGGGCATGCCCGTAAGGGCTTTGGCCAGGCCCAGCAACCGGGACCCCCTGGCCGGGGATTCCCGCCGTGCCAGTGCGATCTGCGCCGCGACACCGGCGCCCTGCTCATCCACGGGCACGCCGGCGTCAGCCTGCTCCTGCCGCTGCAATAGATCGAAGGCCACAGCAAGCCGGGCCTGCTGCGCGCCGGCCAGGCATTTCAGGTCCTCCCACTGCCGCATCTGCTCAACCATCCCCGCACTATCGCGGGCCACAGGAATACCAGCCAGAACGGCCAGTGCATCAGCGAGGGTCGGCGCGGCAGGCAGGGACGCAGGTGCGCCTCCGGAAGCCGGAACAACAGGCGTTGGGTGGGGTGTATCGGCAGCGGTCGGAATGGCACGCGATGCGTGGGGTTTATCGGCAAAGGTCGGAATGGCAGGGGAGGAGTCCGGCTTATCCCCTTCGATAACCACAGGCGAGGGCTGCGGCACGCTGGCAGCAAGGGGCACCCGAGGCTCCGCCCCCAGCACTGCAACCGTCCCCAATACCGCTTCCATAGCCAAAGTCTTCCACCAGGGTGTGACAACGACAGCCACCCAAAAGCCCTATGTGGAAAACGGGAAAAGCCGCTCCGCCCTGTGCAAAGCGGAAGGGCGACGCCAAAGGAGGCGCCGCCGTCGCACGTTCTTGGGCGCGGGTGACTAGCCCTCCGCAACTACCGCCACGCCGCCCGCCGGGACCCGCCCCGGAAACGGTTCGCCGGTCAGCAAATCCTGGCCGGATGCCTCTACGGCGGCATCCGAACGCGTGTGGTTGATCGCGAAAAGGAAGCCCTGCCCGTCGGCAGAGCGCCGCCGCACCAGTTCCACACCAGGGTCGGCCGCAGCAGCGGGGGCCACACCGGACTCTTCCAACAGCCGGTCCACCATGGAATCAATGCCGTCGGGATCGGGGAACGTGGCCAGGTACCAGGCCGCTCCCGAACCCACGGCCCGTCGCGTGAGGGACGGTACGCCTTCCAGCGGATACTCGGTAAACGCCTGCATGGCTTCCGCGCCGGCCAGGTGGACGTGCTCGCTCCAGATGGAAGAAACGGTCCCGTCGCTCAGCTTCAGCTGCGACCCGGCCAGCAATGGATGGAACTCCTCAACCCGAACGCCCAGCAGCTCCCGGAAGGCCCCGGGATAGCCGCCCAGCCGGACGTGGTCCTTCCCGTCCGCGATCCCGCTGAAGTAGCTCACCAGCACAGTGGCGCCGGCGGAGGCTGCGGCGGAAATGTTGGCCGCGGCCTCGTCAGTGACGGAGTACAGGGTGCACACCAGCACGAGGTCGTATCCATCAAAGGAAGCGGAAGGGTGCACGAAATCCACGGACACGCCCCGAAGGAACAGCGAGCGGTGGAAGGCCCGCTGCAGGTCAAGGTACCGCACGTCAATGCTCGGCTTGGAGTCGATCTCACTGGCCCACCAGGCCTCGTAGTCGAACACGATCGCAACCCGGGATTCCACTCGCGAACCGCGCACCGGAGCCAACCGCTTCAGGTCCGCCCCCAGTTCCACCACCTCGCGCCACACCCGGGTGTCCCGGCCGCCGTGCGGCACCATGGCCGAGTGGAACTTCTCCGAGCCGGCGAAGCTTTGCCGCCACTGGAAAAACATCACGGCGTCGGCACCGCGGGACACGTGCGCCAGCGAGTTGCGCAGCATTTCCCCGGGCATCTTGGGCCGGTTTCGCGGCTGCCAGTTGACGGCCGACGTCGAATGTTCCATCAGGATCCACGGGTCCCCTTCCGCGATGCCGCGGGTGAGGTCCGCGCTGAACGCGAGTTCGATGTGCCGCTCCGGATCGGCGGCCACGAGGTAGTGGTCGTTGGCGATGACGTCCAGGTCCTTGGCCCAGTCAAAGTAGTCCATGGACTTGGTGGCGCTGGAAGCCATGAGGTTGGTGGTGCACGGCACCCCCGGTGTGACTTCCCGCAGGACCGCCACGAGTTCGCGGTAGTAGTCCATGAGTACCCAGGAGCTGAAGCGCTGGAAGTCCAGCTGCTGCCCCGGATTCAGCGTGGAAGGCGCGGCTGCGGGCGGCAGGATCTCCTCGAATGAGCCGTAATGCTGGGACCAGAACGCCGTGCCCCAGGCGGCATTCAAGGCCGCGATGCTGCCGTACCGCCGCTCGAGCCACAGGCGGAACGCGGCGGCGTCTTCCTCGCCGTAGAACTCCGAAACGTGGCAGCCCAGTTCGTTGTCCACGTGCCACAGCGCCAGGGCGGGGTGGTCCTTGTAGCGCTCCGCGAGCATCCGGGTGATGCCGCTGGCGTAGCGGCGGTAAACGGCCGACGACGGCGTGTAGTGCCGCCGTGACCCCGGGCCCAGCACGGTTCCGTCAGCCGTGACCGGGAGGATTTCCGGATGCTTCCATACCAGCCATGCCGGGGGAGCTGCGGTGGCGGTGGCCAGGGCGACCTTGACGCCGATGCCGTGGAGGTTGTCCAGCACCTCATCGAGCCAGCCGAAGTCGTACTTCCCTTCGGCGGGTTCCAGCAGTGCCCAGGAGAAAATTCCCACGCTCAGGAAGTTCACGCCCGCTTCCCTCATCAGCTCCAGGTCCTCCAGGCGGACGCTGACGGGCCACTGCTCTGGGTTGTAGTCCCCGCCGTAGGCGATGCCTCCGATGTTGTTCCAGACGCTGGCCGGCTGGGAGATATCCTGCGAATCCATGGGACTCCTTCATCTAATGAGAGGGCTGTGGCACTGGGAGAAAACGTATTCTTGGAAAACGCTTGCCCATATTAATGGAAAACGCTTGCCCGCAGCCGGGAATGCCGATATTGTATCGATTCAGAAGCCGTGTAAGCCAGCTCACTACTCCCGTTGCAGGTGGGCGACAGCATTGCACAGATCGAGCAAGGAGGCTCCCATGATCAACAGAAGGCATTTCCTCACCACCGTGGCCGTCGGCACCGCATCTGCTGCGGCCCTCGCGGCGTGCGGAACGGGCTCCAGCTCTTCCGGAGGGGCCGGCACCGCCGAGAAGCCCGTCACCATCAATTACACCTGGTGGGGCAACGATGACCGTGCGGAGCGCACACGCAAGGCCATTGCCCTGTTCGAGTCGAAGAACCCGGATATCAAGGTCAACGGCAACTTCACCGACTTCGCCGGGTACTGGCAGAAGCGTGCCACCGAAGCTGCCGGCGGCGGCCTGCCCGACGTAATGCAGTGGGACCTCTCCTACTTGCGGGATTACGGCCAGCGCAACCAGCTCCTGGACCTGGGTACCGTCAAGATCAACACGGATGCCTTTGACAAGTCCCTCCTGCCGTCCGGCCAGATCCGGGGCAAGACCTACGGCATCCCCACCAGCACCAACGCCTTCGCCGTCTACTACGATCCCGCCAAGCTGGCCTCCCTGGGCATTGCCGAGCCGGACGGCACGTGGACCTACAAGGAGTACAACGCCTTCCTCGCCGAAGTAGGCACCAAGGGCAACGGCGCGCTTTTCGGCTCCACCGACTACACCGGCGTCTGGTGGATGTTCAACATCTGGCTGCGCCAGAACAACATCCAAGCGTTCACTGAGGACGGCAAGCTCGGCTTCACCAAGGATGACCTGAAGAAGTGGTGGAACCAGACCGCCGCCCTTCGCGGCACCCCTGCCCTCGTCTCCGAAGAGCGCGTCACCCAGCTCGCCCCCAAGTCCCCCTTTGGCTCGAATGTCACCGCCAGCGAAGTCACCTGGGACAACTTCATGGCCGCCTACCTCGGGGACAGCGGTGCCAAGGAGCTCAAGCTGGTGCCGGTGCCCTCGGATGACCCGGACAACCTGGGCCTGTTCCTCAAACCGTCCATGCTGATGGTGGCCAGCGCCAAGACCAAGTACAAGGATGCTGCTGCCCGCTTCATCGACTTCATGGTCAACGACCCCGAAGTGGGCAACATCTTCAAGACCTCCCGCGGCGTTCCGGCGTCGAAGACCCAGCGGGACGGCACCACCTTCGAAGGTACTGACAAGCTCGTCGTCGACTACGAAAAGTCGATCGAGCAGTACCTCAAGGACGCTCCCGAGCCGCCCATCGTCGGTTTCGGCACCCTCGAGACATCCTTCAAGCGGGTCAGCTCGGACCTGAACTACGGCAAGTTGACCATCGACGGTGCAGCCGATTCCTGGTTCAAGGAAGCCGAAGACCTCATCAAGCAGAACGCCTGACCAGGCAGACTGACTGACCAAGACGTCCACAACTGACGGAATGAACCCGTGACCCAAAGCCCAACCCTGAGCAGGCGTTCGACGTCGTCCGCCTCCCCGCTGCCGCGCAAGTCGCGGCAGCGGGGGGTGGACGCCCGCGCCGGCTATACCTTCCTGCTGCCCTGGCTGCTGGGATTCATCGCCCTCACCATCGGGCCGATGATTTCCTCGCTGTATCTGTCCTTCACCAACTACAACCTGTTTGATCCGCCCAAATGGATCGGTTTCGACAACTACACCACCCTCTTCCAGGACGAGCGGTTCCTGCAGTCGGTGGGCGTGACCGTCAGCTACGTTGTGTTCGGTACCCCGCTCAAGCTCGCCGCCGCACTGGCAGTGGCGATGCTCCTGAACAGCAAGCGCCGCGGCCAGGGGTTCTACAGGTCCGCGTTCTATGCCCCGTCCCTGATCGGCGCCTCGGTGTCCATCGCGATTGTCTGGAAGGCCATGTTCGGCGATTCGGGCCCAGTGGACCAGGGCCTGTCCCTCTTCGGGATCAACCTGGGCGGGTGGGTGGGCAACCCGGCCATGACCATGCCGATGTTCATCCTGCTGACCGTGTGGCAGTTCGGCGCCCCGATGGTGATCTTCCTGGCCGGCCTGAAGCAGATCCCCAACGATCTTTACGAGGCCGCGTCCATGGATGGGGCCGGGCCGGTGCGGAAGTTCCTCAACATCACCTGGCCCATGCTGTCGCCGGTGATCTTCTTCAACCTGCTGATGGAAACCATCCACGCGTTCCAGATCTTCAACTCGGCCTACATCATCTCCAACGGTGAAGGCGGCCCGGCCGGCTCCACCCTCTTCTACACCCTCTACCTCTACCTGCGGGGCTTCAGCGATTTCCGGATGGGCTACGCCTCGGCCATGGCCTGGCTGCTCCTGATCGTGGTGGGCATCCTGACCCTGATCATCTTCCGCACGTCCAAGTCCTGGGTCCATTACAGCGGTGATGCAAAATGACAACCATGGCAACCCCCACCCAGTCCGCCCGCGACGCACAGGTGCCGCACTACAACCCGAAATCCGAATCAGCAGGTGCCAAGCGCGCCAAGAGCACCATTTTCCACGTCGTGGCGCTGGCACTCACGGCCGTGGTCCTGTACCCGGGCCTGTGGATGATCGCCTCCTCGTTCAAGCCCAATGCCGAGATCGGCGGCGCGAACACGTCGCTGTGGTCCAACAACTTCAGCTTCGACAACTTCGTCACAGCCATGGACGGGATCGGCGGGGTCCCCACCCTGCAGTTCTTCACCAACTCCCTGATCCTGGCCGTCGGTGCCGTGGCGGGAACCGTCCTCTCGGCGTCGGTCTCCGCCTACGCGTTCGCCCGGATCAAGTTTCCCGGCCGCAGCGTGTTCTTCGGCATGATGATCGCCACCCTGCTCCTGCCTTTCCACGTGGTGATCATCCCGCAGTACATCGTGTTCCAGCAGCTGGGCCTGGTGGACACGTACGTGCCGCTGCTGATCGGCAAGTTCCTCGCCGCCGACGCGTTCTTCGTGTTCCTCATGGTCCAGTTCATGCGCAACCTCCCCGGTGAGCTGGACGAGGCGGCAAGGATCGACGGCGCCGGCCACGTCCGGATCTTCACGTCCATCATGCTCCCGCTGATGAAGCCGGCCCTGATCTCCACCTCGATCTTCTCCTTCATCTGGAGCTGGAACGACTTCCTGGGCCCGCTGCTCTACCTGAACACCCCGGACAAGTACCCGCTGCCCCTGGCGCTGCGCCTCTTCGTGGACCAGACCCAGTCCTCGGACTACGGCGCCATGATCGCCATGTCCGTCCTGGCCCTCCTGCCCGTGCTGATCTTCTTCCTGGTGTTCCAGCGCTACATCGTCGAAGGCGTCTCCACCCAGGGCCTCAAAGGCTAGTGCCGGGAACCCGAGACAGAAAATGAGCGCCATGGACAGCACCACACCCGTCCCCAACCACCACGAACCCGTCCCGGTGAACCGCTTCGCACTGTTCTCCGAGACCCTCCTGGCCGGGGTGCTGGTCCTGGTGCTCTCCATCCCGCTGGTGACGATTCCCGCCGCGTACGCGGCGGGAATCGCCCACCTGGAACGGCACCTCTCCGGCCGCGACGATTCCGTCCGCGGCCTCTGGGGCACGTTCAAAGCTGCCCTGCCCGGCAGCTGGAAGCTGGGAATCACGACGGCGGCAGCCGCCGTCGTGATTGTCCTCAACCTGCTGCTCGCGTGGGTGGGGCAGCTGCCCGGCCGCGAAGTGGTCCTGCCGGCCACCCTGATCCTTGCCGCCGGGGCGGCCATCCTGCTGCTGCGCACCGCCGCCGGGTGGCCTGACGCCGCAGTCTCTTCAAAGGATGGCAAGAGTGCCTGGCGCTTGGCGCTCGAAAATGCCCAATCGCTGTCCGTCAGGGACTGGACCGGATCGCTCCTGCTGGCTGCCGCACTCTTCGGGGCAGTGGTTTTCGTCTGGATGCTCGCAGCACTCTTCGTGGTGGTTCCCGGCACCCTCATCCTCGCCGCCGCGGCGGTCAAACTGCGTTCCGCCCGCTGAACATTTTTCCTGGTCCTGCCCGCCACTATTGAGTTGAGTCCGACGTGTCTTCCGACCGCCAGCGTTCCGAACAGTCCGTCCATTCCCCGCAGGACCAGCCCCGGTGGTACCAGCCGCTGACGCAGCGGAACTACCGGCTCTTCCTGGCCCTGGTGTTTGCAGGGAGCGTGGGTGTGTGGATGCAGCGGCTCGCCCAGGACTGGCTGGTGCTGCAGCTGACCGGCAGTCCCGCCGCCGTGGGCGTGGCCGTTGCCCTCCAGTTCCTTCCCATGCTGGTGGTGGGGCCCCTGAGCGGCCTGCTGGTGGACATGTTTTCCAAGCGGCGCATCATGCTGGCCTGCCAGGCCGTCATTGCCGTCCTGGCCCTGGGCCTGGCGGCCTGGGCGGCGACCGGCACCATCACCGTCTGGGCTGTCTACGCCAGTTGCGCTGCGCTCGGCGTGACGTCCGCCATCAACCAGCCTGCCATCCAGGTGTTCGTTAACGAAGTGGTAGGCGACGCCGCCCTCCGGCCCGCTATCGGCCTCAACAATGCAACCGGCCAGCTGGGCGCCATGGCGGGCCCGGCCCTGGCAGGAGTTGTCATTGCGCAGGCAGGAACGGCCGCGGCGTTCGCGGCGAACTCGCTGCTGTGCTTGCTGGTCCTCGGCCTGATCGCGGCCATCCGTCCTGCCGAGCTGCACACAAGCGTTCCGGTGGTTCGCGGGCAGGGCCAGCTCCTGGCCGGGTTCCGCTACGTCCGGGAACGGCCTCCGTTGCTGCTGGTCATTGCCCTGGCCGGGCTGTTGGGTGTGTTCGGCATGAACGGGCCGGTGGTCTTGGCGGCGTTCGCCGAGCGGGTGTGGCACAACGGCGTTGAAGGGTTCGGCCTCTTCAATACCGTCAGCGCCCTCGGTGCCCTGGCCGGAGCGCTCCTGGCAGCCCGGCTGAGAAGCCTGGGCCGGAAGGGGATCGTGGCCGCCGCCGGCCTGTTCGGGCTCTCCCAGTTGGTGGCTGCCCTGATGCCCGACCTCGTCCTCTTCACTGCGATGCTTGCGGTGGTGGGCCTCATGACCCTCCTGTTCCTGACCAGCGCCGCCACCGCGGTCCAGCTTGAAGCCGGGCCGGAAATCCGTGGCCGCGTGATGGCCCTCTACCTTCCGCTCCTGCTCGGCGGCCATGCCCTGGGCGGCCTCCTGGCCGGCTGGTTGACCGAGCAGTTCGGCGTGCGCCTCGGCTTGGTGGCCACCGGCGCCGGAGGCATGCTGTCAGCCGCCGTCATCGGATTCCTGCTCTGGCTGAACTCCCGGAAAACCTAAGCCCGCGTACGGCGCGGGTGCGGATCACCGGGATGGCGAGAACGTCCAGGTGCCGGCAAGGACGCGGAACTCCACCTTGGCTGCACCGCTGGCCGTGCCGCCGTCGGGATGCATGCCCGGTTTCGCGGCACTCGCCGGAGCGGAATGTTCGACGGCGGCATCCGCCGCAGCGTCCTTAGCCCGGGTCGTGACCCGGTACCTGCCGGCCGGCAGCCGGACAACTGCGGTGGTTCCGGCCGGAATGGTGCATTCCAGCCGCACCAGCCCGTCTTCCCGGCTCCAGTTGGCCTCCACATATCCGTTCGCCGCAGGCACGGAGCCGCGGGCATGTTCCAGCCGGCACAGCGGTGGCTCGAGCACCAGCCCGCAGCCTCCCGGTGAGCTGTATCGGACGCCCAGCAGGTGTTCAAGGATCTCCTTGGCCACGGATGCCGACCAGGCGTGGGACTGGCTGTAGTCCGTTCCCTCCACCAGGTCCCACGCCTCCCAGGTGAAGGTGGCACCGCGGTCCAAAAGACGTGCCCAGCCGGGCTGGTCCTTGTCCGTCAGAAGGTCCAGCACGGCGTCCGTCAGCCCCTGGGAAAGGAGTGCGCGAACCAGGCGGTGCACGGTCATGGGCCCCTGCATCATGCCCAAGGCGGCGATCCGCCGGGCGTCAGAGGCCGCCAGTTCCGGCTCAGTGATGCCCAAGGACAGCGGAAAGGACGTGGCGTGCTGTGAGGCGTGCGAGCTGGGTGTGCCGTCGGCGTGCAGGCCGTCCACCATCACACCGTCCACGCGCAGGCGGGCGCGGATTGCGCCGGCCAGGTGCCGGGCAGACGAGGCGTAGCGGATGGCGGCCTCGTGGTCGCCCGCCAGGCTGCAGAGCCGGGACGTGGCGACGAGTGCAGAATAGGCCTGGGCGTTGACGGTTGTCTTGGCCGCGCACTCCATGTCGTAGCCGAACCGGCCGGGTTCGGGCCAGTCCACGATGCCGTGCAGGTAGGGGCCGGAACCGCCGCCCAGCCGGGTGACCAGTCCCGCCGTCGGACCATCTGCCGGAATGTGCCGCAGCGCGTAGTCCGCGGTGTTGCGGCAGTGCGGCAGCAGTTCCCGGACCAGGGCGAGGTCCCCGGTGCGAAGATAGTACTCCTCGGCCCACTCGGGAATCATGAGGGAGAAATCCGGGATGTCGCGCTTGCCGTCCCCATTGGGGTATACCGCGTTGTAGCGGCCCCGGTCTTCGCCGTCTGTCCAGTACCGGGCCGCCGACCAGCCGAACTCCCGCAGCGCCTGGGCGGTATAGGCATGTTCCCCGAAGAGCGCCATCGTGGCGTAGGAGATGTTTACGGCGTCCGCCAGGAACTGGCCCTTCTCCCGCGTAGGGGTGTCCACGAACTGCTCCTGGACGCCGAACAGTGCTGAGTCCCGCAGCAGCTTGAACACATCATTCAGGGCGGGATCCGAACTGCTGAAGCTCCCCTCGCCCGGATGCCGGCCGTGCACCACCAGTGCGCCCAGCCGGTTCACCTCTGCGGTGTCCACGCCGGGAAGCTCAAGGTAGCGGAAGCCCAGGTGCACCGTGGCCCGGAACTGCTGCGGGCCCGCCGACTGCGTATACGGGAAGGACATGTCCGTGTTCTGGCTTGCCGTCCTTCCGGTGTCCACCCGTCCGTCGGACCGGAGGGTGTAGCCGGTACGGATCATAAGGGTGCGGCCGGGAACGCCGTCCAGGAAGTCCACTTCGGGGCGCCCGGGAAGGACCTGGCCGAAGTCCGCCACCAGCGTGCCGTCGTCAGCCGCCAGAAAGGCCTTGGGCGCCGCGAATTCCTGGGCAAGGAAAGTGCGGCGCGGGTGCAGCCGGGGAAATTCCGGTGCCGGGTGGCCGCCGTAACTGATCGCGGCGGGCAGGTCATCGGCGGCGGAGGGAGCCGCGGCGGCAGCATGCCCGTCCAGGTGTTCCACGGGGTCGCCCTCGTCGTTGCGGTACCCGGACTGCCGGTAGGGCGCCTCGCCTGCGGTCCAGTCCGCTCCGGAGCCGAACACTTCCCGGCGGCCGTCCGTGTACTGCACGCTGATGTGGACCAGCAGGCCGGGCAGTCCGGCGGCGCGGCCTTGGCCCGGGCCGTACCAGTGGAGCAGGGCCGTCAGCGGAACAGCTGTGGCCGGAGGCTGGGCGGCGAGCAGCCCGGTGACGTCTGCGGCGTCGTAGTAGCCTTCGCCCGGATAGCCGAAGGATGTTGTGCTCAAGCAGGCGGTACCGGCCAGGGAGAGCTGCGCGTGGTGGTTCGCGGCCAGGAACACCCGCGCGCGGCGCACTGTACCGGTCAACGTCAGGGTGGTCCGGAACAAGGTCCATTCATCCGGCTGGCGGTGCGCCGTAGTGGAACTCCAGTGGGCCAGGCAGGCGCGGGCGTGGTCCCCGGCGGCGTTGAACTTGTGGTCCAGCAGCAGGGCGCTGGCGGTGGTGATGCGAAGGGACGCGTACTCGGCCTGGGTCCGCGGACCCTGGTGCAGGGCGAGTTTGCCGGCGGACCCGGCAGCGGCCGGCTCATGCACGGCCAAGAGTTCTACACCGTCCAGGGAGACTGTGATGGCCAGCCCGTCATCAGTGACCACCAGGTCCTGCCACGAGCCGGACGCCACGTCCTGGCGCGGCAGCCGGGCCGTGGCCAGCTCGGCGGTCTCCGGGGCGCCCGGGGCGGGAATGTCCCATTCCGGTGCATGCCGCAGGACCACCTCGCCCGCCGAGTTGAGTTCCAGCAGCAGGCCTGTGCCGGGTCCGTTGCTCCGCAGGATCAGTCCCGCCCATCCCATGGCCGGCCGGACGCGGGCTTCAAGGCGGAAGCTGCGGACAGGCGGGCAGGGAACCGGCAGGAACGGCGAGCCCGCCACCCGCAGGGCGTTGTCCAGGATTTCCAGGGGTGCGCGGCCGCCGGGCACCCTCCTGATCCAGTCCGCCTGCCAGGAAGGATCGGCAAGCCCGGTGCTGAAAGGCTGCGCCGCGGACCAGGCCCCGGGCATTCCTGTTGCGTCGCGGACCCGCACGCGCCAGGCATAGTCTGTGTCGTCGTCGAGCGCTGGCCCGCGATAGGGGACGCCCCGCTGGGCGGCGGAGGGGACCGGCCCCGAACTCCAAAACTTCACCCCTTGTGAGTCTTCCACCGTGATTTCAAAGCCGGTCTGCAGTGCGCGCGCCGGGTCTGCGCCCTCCTGCTGGGCAAGTTGCCAGCTGAAGGTGGGGTGCGGCGTGGCCGTCAGGCAGGCCGCGAGGCCGTCGGTCAGGAGGTTGACGGCGTGCAGTTGGCCGGTGGCGGTGGCTGGTGCTTTGCGTGCCGCGGCCTTTCCTGCCCACTGCCGGCGCATCAGGAAACCGGCAGGCTGAAGGCGTGAGGGGCACTGGTGGCCCACGGCAGGCCCAGCTCACTGAACGTGGCGTGCCCGCGGCCGGCACGGTCCAGTGCCGACTCGATGTCAAGGACGACGGCGCGGGCTGCTTCACCTGCCCCCTCCCACCGGACGTGCGAATCACCGATGGGCGCCGGCGGCGGAGCGGTCCGGACCGCTTCCAGGACCAGCATGAATGCGCCGCTGTCCAGCAGCGGGCTGGTCAGCGGAGTTCCGCCGTTCCGGTGCGCCAGGAGATTCTCGGTGAGGTCGTCGCGGCCATAGGTTTCCTCGGACGTGCCGGCCGCCGTGGTGACGCTCAGGCGGTCCTCCGTGTAGTGGAACACGGCAGTTCCGGCTGATCCCTGGAGGGTGACGCAGGGCTCCACCGATTCCGCCGCGCAGATGGTGAGGGCGCAGGTGATGGGCAGGCCGGACACCGTGCGGATACGGATCACTGAGGTGTCATCGGACTCGATATCGTTGGCACGGTACAGCTCGGTTTCCACGGACACCACATCAGCCGTGGTCCGTGCCCCGGCGATCCTCAACGCCGTTGCCACGGCATGCGCCAGGGGATTGGTGGCCACACCGTCCACCACGTCCACGCCGTTGATGCTGCGCTTTCCGGCCCACCGTGAGCGTTTGTAGTACGCCCGGTCGCGGACCCAGCGGCCCGTGGCCGAAATGCCCTGGAGCGTGCCGATGGTGCCGTCCGCCAGCAGGTCTTCGATGGCCTGAAGGGCATGCGAACCGAGGCTCTGGAACCCCACCTGGACGCTCCTGCCCGATGCCGCGGCTGCGTCACAGAGCCGGTTGAAGTCCGCCAATGACGCAACGGGAGGCTTCTCCAGATAGAGGTCCGCGTCTGTCCGCAGGGCCGCCAGCGCCAGCGGGGCATGGGTCTGGATGGGGGTTGCCACGATGACCAGGTCCAGCGTCCGGGTGGCGGCGAGCAGCTCGGCCAGCCCCGGATAGACCGCGGCCGACGGCGGGAGGGAACCGGCTTCCGGCGGCTGCGGGTCCGCCACGGCAATGAGTTCGACGGCGCCTGCCGCCTGGAGCCGTTCAAGGTTGCGGAGGTGGTGGGTGCCGAAGCCGTGCACGCCGACGAGGGCCACCCTGGCTGCCCTGCTGCCGCCCATGGCAGGCGCCCAGGCCCCGGCGGACGCTTCGGCGGACGCTTCGGCGGGCGTTTCGGTGGAACGGGTGCCTCTTGGCGTTCCCATGGTTCTCCGTTCTGCCCGGCGGGCACTGGCCGTTGCGCGAGCAGGATTCAGCAAGCGCTTTCCACCAACCAGTGTGCGGGACGGGAAGGGTTGGAGTCCAGTTATGTAACGATTCAAAAATTGGCTTGACCCGACCGCCTCAGGGGGTCTAGATTTTCGAGAAACCGATTACTGGCGTGACGCGGACCACTACCGCCTTCGCCTCTGCAACGATGGAGAAATGGAGGGAGCTGCGCCATGCCGTCTGGATCCTTCAACGCCCGTGCCTACTCGTTCTTTGACACGCTCCTTTGGATCGCCTGCCTGAACCTGCTGTGGATCTTTTTTGCCCTGGCTGGCGCGGGCATCCTCGGTGCCGGTCCGGCCACCGCGGCCGCCCACATCGCAATACGAAAGCGGGTGCGGGGGGATGGGGCTCCGCTGGCTCGGAGCTTTGCTTCCCACTACTTCAGCAACTTCGGCAGAGCCAATGCCATCGCCCTGCCCGTCATGGGTGTGGCGGTAGTCCTGGCCATGAACTGGAACTACTTTTCGCGCTCCGGCGATGTCATTTCGCAGCTCGTTGCGGCAGGAATCTTCGTGGTGGCCATCTTCCTGGCCGGGGCAGCGTGCTACCTCTTTCCCATGTATGCGCGGTATGAGCTGCCCCTGGCCCAGTACCTGCTCACGTCGTCCCGTTTTGCCTTCCGCCATCTGGCTGGAACGGTCATCCTGCTGTTCATCTCCGCTGCCGCGTTCTATGCAAGCAGCACGATCCCCGGCCTGATCCCGTTCTTCAGCGTCGGCGCCTGGCTGTTCGTTACAGGCTGGCTGTGTGACAGGTTCTTCAGCGCCAATGACGAATCGGTCGCCACGGCGGAAGCGGCCGCCCCCGATGATGCCGTGCCGGTGGCCTCAGTGGCCTGACCCGTCGTACCCGCCAGCAAGTCCTGCGCCGGTGCTCCGGCCCCTTGCCGCCGTCGGCCTCACCGCACTACTGAAACGTATCAAAATCCCTATGCCATGCTCGCCAACCAACCCCGAAGAAGTGGAAAAGGAACAAGATGATTACTAGAAAACTCAGCCTGGGCGCCGCCGTCGTGACCGCCACGGCCCTGACACTGACAGCCTGCGGAGCCGGGGAAACCCAGTCCGCGGACCTGGCCGCCATCAACGTGATGGCCCCCTTCCTCGAGGCGCAGCCGCCCTCCGCGGACGGCGCCGTCCAACAGAAGTTGGAGGAACTCACAGGGAAGGACGTCAACATCGCCTGGACGCCTAACGCCTCCTATGAAGACAAGATGAACATCACGCTGGCTTCGTCCGAGATTCCGCACGTCCTGGTGGTGCAGAGCAAGTCTCCGGGCTTCGTCAAGAACGCCGAAGCGGGTGCCTTCTGGGACCTCACGGATAAGCTCAAGGAGTACCCAAACCTGAAGTCCACCTCCCCGGCGGTGGAGCGGAACGCCAGCATCAACGGCAAGGTCTACGGCGTTTACCGCGCCCGCAACCCGATCCGCTCGGCTGTCATGTTCCGCCAGGACTGGCTGGACAAACTGGGCCTGCAAGCGCCCAAAACCACCGAGGACCTCTACAAGGTGGCCAAGGCCTTCACGGAACAGGACCCGGACGGCAACGGCCGGAACGATACCTGGGGCATCACCATCCCGAAGTGGGGCGCATTGGGGTCCAACAGCCCCTACGACATGATCGAAACCTGGTACGGCGCCGGCAACCGCTGGGCCGAACGTGACGGCAAGCTGGTCCCGAGCTTTGAGACCGAAGAGTTCATCGAAGCCAACCGCTTCGTCAAGAAGATGGTGGATGAGAAGCTCATCAACCCTGACTTTGCCACCTTCGACGGGACCAAGTGGAACGAGCCCTTCTTCAACGGCAAGGGCGGCATCATTATCGACGTCGACTCCCGTGTCAGCGTGCTGATCAACCTGTTCAAGCAGGCCAACCCCAACGACTTTGAAAACAAGGTCGGCTTTGTCGGCGGGCTCGAAGGCCCGGACGGTGAACTGCACACACATCCCACCGACGGTTACTCCGGCTTCCTGGCCATTCCCAAAACCAGCGTCCGGACCGAGGCCGAGCTGAAGACCGTGCTGGAGTTCCTGAACAAGATGAACTCCAAGGAAACCGCTGTCCTGCTGAACAACGGCATCGAGGGCGTGAACTTCACGGTGGAGGACGGCAAGGCCGCCACCATCAAGCCCGAGACCCCTGAGGGCAAGGTGGTCAACACCGATATCAAGAGCTACGCCCAGCTGGGAATGAACGTCACGGGCAACAACTTCTACCCGGTCAAGCAGGCCTCGGACTACGAGCAGGAGGTCTTCGACAAGCGGGTCGAGGTCATGGCAGAGGACCTCAAGAGCGCGGTCTACAACCCCGCAGCAGCCTTCGTCTCACCCACCTATGTGGCCAAGGGCGCGCAGCTGGACAACATCGTGGCCGATGCCCGGATCAAGTACCTGGCCGGCCAGATTGACGAGCAGGGCCTGAAGGACGCCATCAAGCTGTGGAAGAGCAGCGGCGGCGACAAGGTCCAGGAAGAAATCAACAAGCTCTGGCAGGACAGCAAGTAAATGGCAGCCCCTGTCATTGACGCCCAGGCCGGGGAGCGGGCGCAGCCCGTCTCCGCTCCCCGGCCGCGGGGCGGGTTCTCCGTCCACTTCGCGCACTATAAGTGGCTGTACCTCCTGCTGCTGCCCGGCGTGCTCTATTTCGCCGTCTTCCGCTACGCCCCGATGTACGGGGTGTCGATCGCCTTCAAGGACTACGTCCCGTTCCTCGGGGTGAACGGCAGCCCGTGGGTGGGGTTCCAGCATTTCCAGGACTTCTTCGCCAACCCGGACTTCCCCCGGCTGCTGGGCAACACGCTGGTCCTGGCGTTCCTGAACCTGGGTATCGCGTTCCCGCTGACCATCGTGCTGGCGCTGCTGCTGAACGAGGTCCGCCTCTCCATCCTCAAGCGCACCGTCCAGACCCTGGTCTACATCCCGCACTTTCTCTCGTGGACCATCGTGGCGTCGCTGAGTTTCCTGCTGTTCGCGCTGGACTTCGGCCCGCTGTTCCTGTTCCTGAACAACGTGATGGGCACGGACATCGACTTCCTGTCCGACCCTGCCTGGTTCCGGCCGCTGATCGTGCTCCAGGAGATCTGGAAGAACACCGGCTGGGGAACCATCATCTTCCTCGCCGCCCTGGCAACCGTGGACCAGGACCAGTACGAGGCCGCCATCATTGACGGCGCCGGACGGTTCCGCCGGGTATGGCACATCACCCTGCCCGGGATCCGCTCCACCATCATCGTGATGCTCATCCTCGCGATCGGGCAGATGCTCAACACCGGCTTCGAGCAGATCTACCTGATGACCAACGCCCTGAACCGCGATGTCGCTGACGTCTTCGACACCTACGTCTACTTCGTGGGCATCACCCAGGGCGCCTACTCCTATTCCACCGCGGTGGGACTGTTCAAATCCCTGGTGGGCATCGTGCTGATCTTCGGCACCAACGCCCTGGCCAAGCGGTTCAACCAGAGCGGACTGTTCTAATGAAGATTCACAACACCACCGGCGGCCGGATCTTCGACGCCGCCAACTACGTCTTCCTGGCCCTGATCGGCATCATCACCCTGCTGCCGTTCATCTATGTTTTCGCCGGTTCCTTCGCCACCGAAGCCGAGATCACCCGGCGGGCCTTCTTCGTCTGGCCAGAACAGTTTTCCCTGGGCTCCTACGAGTACATCTTCTCCACGCCCGCCTTCATCCGCGCCCTGGTCACCACTGTCCTGGTCACCGCCGTGGGCACCGGGGTCCAGCTGATCCTGACCGTCACCATGGCCTACCCGCTGGCCAAACGGAACCTCCGTGGCCGCAAGCTCATCCTGTCCCTGGTGGTCTTCGCCATGGTCTTCTCCGGCGGCATGATTCCCACCTTCCTGCTGGTCAAGGACCTCGGCCTGCTCAACAGCTACTGGGCCCTGATCCTGCCGGCGGCCATCAACCCGTTCAGCCTGATCATCATCAAGAACTTCTTCCAGGAGCTTCCCGCCGAGCTCGAGGAATCCGCCAAGATGGACGGCGCCACCGAGGTCGGGATCCTCTGGCGCATCCTGCTGCCGCTGTCCAAGCCGGTGCTGGCCACGTTCGCGCTGTTCTACGCGGTCGGCATCTGGAACGACTTCATGTCACCCCTGCTCTACCTCTCCGACAACTCCAAATGGACCCTGCAGATGTACCTGCGCCAGGTCACAGCCTCCTCCGACCTGCTCGGCACCGGAAACGTGGACCCCAACTACATCCCGCCGGAACAGGGCATCAAATTCGCGGTCATCGTGGTGGCAACCCTGCCCATTTTGGTCTTCTACCCGTTCCTGCAAAAACACTTCGCCAAAGGCATGCTCATTGGCTCCGTCAAGGGCTGATGGGGGAGCCGGACTACCAGAAAGCACAGCATGAAAATCCTGCTCGCCGGAGATTCCACGGTGGCCAACTGCCCCACGCATGAGTACCCCATGAGCGGCTGGGGAGCGCAGCTTGCGCCGCATGTCTACAATCGGGCGGCCGTGCACAACTTCGCCAAGGGCGGGGCAAGCACGGAGTCCTTCAGGGAGGAGGGGCTGTGGGGCCGGCTGCTTTCGGAAGCAGCCGAGGGGGACCTGGTGCTGATCCAGTTCGGCCACAACGACCAGAAGAGGCAACACCTCGCGGCCCGCACCGGTTACGCGGCGAACCTGCGCACCATGGCCGGGGACGTGCGGAGCCGCGGGGCGCTTCCCGTCCTGTGCACCCCGGTGGAGCGGCGGCACTTCCTGGACGCGCCGCCGTCGGACGCTGTTGTGGAAGGGATCCTGGAGCCGAGCCTGGAGGACTACCCGGAGGTGGTCCGGGAAATCGGCCTGGAGCTGGGGCTGCCGGTGGTTGACCTGAACGCGTGGACGCGCGGGCTTTACCTTCGCCTGGGACCGGAGGACTCGGCGTCCCTCTTCTGCCACTTTGCGCCGGGCACGCACGCCTACTGGCCGGAAGGGCTGGCGGACAACACCCACTTTTCCCGGCCGGGAGCCGCCCTGGTGGCGGAGCATGTTGCCGCGGAGCTCCAGGAGCTGGGGCTGGTCCCGGACAGTGTGTTAAGTACGACGGCGGGACGCAGCTAAGTGGGCACGCCTGGCTTGGGAACGCCTGGCCCGGGGACGAAGGTGCTCTACAGCAACGCACTGACCGGGCCGGGGGATGTCGCGGACTGGGTGGCGGAAGGGCCGCTGAGCGCGGGCGGGCATGGCGGTGCGCTGGAACTTTCGGGTTCGCTGGACGACGCGGAATTCGGGGACCACGCGCACTGGACGTTCTGGTGCCCGGTGGAGTTCCCGGACGGAGTCCGGATCAGCTGGGAGTTCCTTCCGCTGGAGGAGCCGGGCCTGGCCATGCTCTTCTTCGCCGCCCGGGGGCACGGCGGGCGGGACCTGTTCTCACCCGGGCTCGCACCGCGGACGGGGTACTACCCGCAATACCATTCCGGGGACATCGATGCCCTGCACATCTCCTACTTCCGGCACAAATACGCGTCCGAGCGGGCGTTCCGCACCTGCAACCTGCGCAAGAGCGCGGGTTTTGAGCTCGTGGCGCAGGGTGCCGATCCGTTGCCGCCTGCCGGGGACGCGATGGACTTCTACCGCCTGGAGGTGGTGAAGGACGGGCCACGCGTGGCTTTTTCCATCAACGGGTTGCCGCTGCTTGAGTGGCAGGATCCGTCCGGCAAGGTGCTTGGGGCCGGCCACCTGGGCTTCCGGCACATGGCCCCGCTCCGGGCGGCCTACCGCAACCTGGTGGTGGAGGAACTCTAGCTAGGGAGCGGGATCCGCCTTGTGTTTCGTCGGCCGGTAGCCGGCGAGTTCGGCGCGGACGTCACCTTCCTCGTGCTGGCCCTTCTCCTTGCCGAACGGCAGGGCCTTCAGCAGCGGGTGCAGGACGGCCATCACGGCGAGGCCCCACACGAGTCCCAGGACGGCTGAGCACAGGGTGTTCACGAGCCAGGCCAGGAGCCCGCCAATGCCCGCGATTCCGGCGACCGGGGCCTCAAGGGCATGGACCAGGTCATACGGAAGGTGCCAGCCGAGGTCGTAGGCCCCCTGCAGCATGATGTGGCCGCCAACCCACAGCATGGCGACTGTCCCGATCAGGGTGATTGCAGCCAGCACGGCGGGCATCCCCTTGACCAGCAGCTCGCCGAAGCGTTGCGAGCCCGCAGATTCCTTGGCGGCCAGGTGCAGGCCAATGTCGTCCATCTTGACGATCAGTGCCACCGCACCGTACACGAGCACCGTGATGGCGAGGGCCACGACCACCAGGATGACAGCCCGCGCCCAGATGGATTCGGCGGCCACCTCGTTCATCGAGATGACCATGATCTCGCAGGACAGGATGAAGTCTGTGGTGATGGCGCCCTTGACCACCTTCGCCTCCGCCTCCGGACCCCGCTGGACCGCCGGCGCTTTTTCGTCCGAGTGGTCCCGGCGGAGCTTGTGCCAGACCTTCTCGGCACCTTCGAAGCACAGGTACGTGCCGCCCAGCATGAGGATGAACGGGATGGCCCACGGGAGGAAGGCGCTGATGAGCAGCAGGGCCGGGAGGATGATCAGCAGCTTGTTCCGGAGCGAGCCCCAGAAGATCCGCTTGATCATCGGCAGTTCGCGGGACGGGTCAGCCCCGGACACGTACTGCGGGGTTACAGCGGCGTCGTCGATGACCACACCGGCGGCCTTGGCTCCTGCCTTGGCGGCTCCGGCTGCGACGTCGTCAACCGACGCGGCGGCGATGCGGGCCAGGGCCGCGACGTCGTCCAGCAGGGCGACGAGGCCGCCGCTCACAGACCGCTCCCGCAGTGTTCGCGTTCCGTCGGCTGAGCTTGGCTGCCTGGGTGCAGGCGCGTGATCGGCATGCTGAGATTATACGGGGGGGCGGGCAGCCGTACCGGCCCGGCTCCGCTGCGCACGGCCAGCATTCCTTCGACCTTTGTCCCCAACCGCGGCCGGTCAGGCCCCGGCGACCGGGAGCACCATCAGGTAACCGGTGGGCAGTTCGCTGCTCCAGCGCCGCGGCTCGCGGACCACGAATTGCGTTGCCAGCTCCTCCGGGGTGAGCAGGCTGTTGGGCGCAGGCGACGGGCCCCACTGCCCGCTGCCGTGCGGGTAGAGGGGATCCTGGACCCGGACGCCGGTGACGGAGAAGTCCTGGAACCGGGCGGGATCGCCGATCGACTCGAAACCGCTCATCACCCATGCGTGGCGGCCGCGCCACATGACCAGCCCCACCGGCCGGCCCGTGGCGGCGATGGCGCGCGCCGCCGTCCGGAGCGCGGTCCCGTAGTCGGCGATGCTGACCACCGTGTACGGCCCCATGCCAACCTCCGTCAGCACCTGCGCCCACCCGAGGGGGTTAGCGCCGTTGAACGAGTTGGACGATCGGGCCCGGGCCATCTCCCAGAGTTCTCCCTGCTGGGTGGAATCCGCCCACGTGCCGCCGCCCGTGTCGTCGACGAGGTTGTGGGCCATCTGGATGCTCGCTGCCACACACCAGTCAAAGGTGTACTGCGGCACGAAGTCGCCCTCCTGGTAAAGGTTGAGGGAGAACGGCTGGGGTTCCGGCGGTGCCGCGGGTACCGGCGACGGGGCGGGCGGAGCCGCTGACGCCGGTGGCGGGGCGGTCAGCGCGGCCGATGCCGGCGCCGGGGAGGCCGGGCTCGCTTGCCCGGTAACGGCGTCGTTGATGCCGACGGCGGGCGTGCAGGCCCCGAGGAAGGCTGCCAGGACGAGGAGCCAGGCCAAGAGACGGGGGCGGGCGCCGGTCATGCTTCAGTCTAGCGCCGCGCGGCGGGGCAGGCCCTGGCCCGAGGCCCGGTTCGCGCCCCGACGCCGGCCAGGAACCCGGACCCTCAGAAGGCGTACCGGATGCGGCAGTATGGTGCGATCCTCCCAACCAGGGCGGTCAGTTGCCGGACGTAGCCGGCCTTGGTTCCGGAGCGGTAGCGGACGTTGGTGAAGCCGTTGGATGAGACCTTTGCCTCTTGGAGGTCCGGGCGCCACAGCACGCTCTCGGCCTGCGGATGCCAGCCGAGGTTGACCTCGTGGAGCCGTTCATTGTGCGTCAGGAAGATGACTTCCGCCGCCAGCTGGGACTTCGCAGCGGCACTCAGCGTCGCGTCGAGTTGGCAGAGCAGCTCCTCCCAGTCGCTGAGCCAGGTGTCCGTAATGATGACCGGGGAAAAGTTCACATGCACCTCATAGCCGGCAGCGACGAAGTCGTTGATGGCCGCCATGCGTTCGCCCACCGGCGAGGTCCTGACGTCGATCGACTTCGCCAAAGCCGCGGGCATGAGGGAAAAGCGGATCCGGGTGTGGCCGCCGTGGTCCCAGCCCAGCATCGCCGGGTTGACGTACTTGGTGGCAAAGGACAGCTTGGCGGTAGGCAGGTCGCGGAAGAGCGTGACCAGATCTTCCACGTTGTCGCTGACAAGGGCGTCCACGGAGCAGTCGCTGTTCTCACCGATGTCGTAGACCCAGAGCTCCGGATCGCACTGGTTAGGCTCAAGCTTGATGCCTTGGCGCGTAACGTGGCGCTCCAGTGACCCCGCGATCTGGTCGATGTTCGCGAACACCGTGACGGGATTGCTGTACCCCTTGTGCCGGGGCACGTAGCAGTACGCGCACGCCATGGCGCAGCCGTTCGCGGTTGAGGGCGCAATGAAGTCTGCGGACCTGCCGTTCGGCTTGACGGTCAGCGCTTTCTTGACCCCGAGGACCAACGCCTCCGTTTTGATCCGGGACCAGCGCGGCACGTTCGTTTCATCACCGTGCACAGCCGGGATGTTCCAGTGGTTGTCGACAAGCACGACGTCGGCGTCCGGCCACCGTTCCACGATGTCCCTGCCCCGGGGCAGCTCCAGTGCGGCAGGCTGCGCGTAGATGCGGCGGATCTGCAGCAGCCGGTTGAAGTCCATGATGGCCATTCTTGCAAGTCGCGGGGATGGCCGCGGGCAGTTAAGCCCAGGGCCTCGCCAGGCTATGGTCTCCAGCGCCAGTTCCTCAACAGCCACGGCCAATCCACCCATGTCGAAACAGTCAACGGGCAATGCCTCCTGCGTTGGCACAAGCCTGTCCGCCGCTTCGGAGGCATACGGCAAGATAGGAAGATCATGGGCGTGCGCCCAGGGAGGGAGGCAGGTTATGGAGCCTGTAATTGTCGACGGCGGCAAGGGGACGGTGGAGCTCCGCTCCGACGGCATCATCCACCTGATCTGGGAACCCAGGGTCCGGATAGAGCTGCAGGACGCACGGGCAGCCATGGCTGCCGTCAACCAGATAGCGGGGGACAGCACTTACCCGATGCTGGTGGACATGGCCACCACCGAGGACGTCACCAGGGCAGCCCGTGCTGTCTTTTCCATCCCGTGCGCTGCCAACCGGATCGCGCTGCTGGGAGCAAGCCCGGTAGACCGGATCATCGCAAACTTCTTCCTGGGCGTGCACATCCCGCCCTGCCCCACCCGTTTCTTCACCTCCCGGACAGAGTCCATGAAATGGCTGCAGGAAGGTGACTGACCGGGCGTTGCCTGCCAACCGGGCAATGCCTACTTAACCGGACGGTGCCATATCAGCCGCCGGCGGAAGTCCCCGTGCTCTGCCGGACCACCAGTTCCGGCGTGAAGACCACCGAACGGTGCGTGGGGTTCCGGGACCCCACTTCTTCGGCGAGAAGTTCGATTGCCGTGCGCCCCAGCGCCTCCGTGGGCTGCCGGATGGAGGACAGCGGAACCACGGCCGAGACGGCGAAGTCAATGTCGTCATAGCCAATCAGCGCAACGTCCTCGGGGATGCGGAACGTGTGGGTCATGGTTAGGGACTGCATGACCCCCAGCGCCAGGAGGTCGTTGGCGCAGAAGATGCCGTCCGGCAGCTTTTCCCGGCCCCGCTCCACCAGTGCGTTCCCCACGCTTCGCCCGGCCAGGACCGTCATGGCGTCCGATGCCAGAACCTCCAGCGACGCGTCGGGTTCTTCCTTGACGGCACGCTGCGCGCCCTGCAGGCGGTCCGCCACCTGCCGGATGGAGGTGGGGCCGCCCACAAAGGCCAGCCGACGGCGGCCGGTGTCCAGCAGGTGCCGCGCGGCAAGGTACCCCCCGGCGTCGTCGTCCACTGCTACGGAGCTGAACTTTGCCTCGTCAGCCAGCCGGTCCACCAGTACGGTGGGCACGCCGCGCTCGCGGAGGAGGTCAAGGCGCTCCGTCACGTCACCCACCGGCGAGATCAGCAGTCCCTGGACACGCTGTTCCTGGAAAAGGTCGATGTAATTGGCCTCCCGGCCGGCGTCGTGGCCGCTGTCCCCAAGCAGCACCGCGCTGCCGTGCAGGGCAGCGGCGTCCTCGGCCGCACGCACCACGGAGGTGAAGAACGGGTTGCCTACGTCCAGGACGATCAGGCCGATGGTGCGGCTGTGGCCGGCGCGCAATTGGCGGGCTGCGTCGTTACGGACGAACCCCAACTCATCGATCGCCTTGAGCACCCGGTCCTTGGTCCGCTGCGAGACCCTGTCAGGGTAATTCAGCACGTTGGAGACCGTGCCCACCGCCACGCTGGCATGGTTGGCGACGTCCTTGATACTGGCTGAGCGGTTCATGATTCTCCGTGCTGCTGCGCGATGTGCCAGGCGTCCGGGCCGCCCCATGGACGGCTTGTCCGGAATGCTTGACACCTACTCCAGTTCAAGAGTACTTTGAATCGTAACAATGAAACGATTCAAAGTTTCCGCGAGTTTAGGAGGGTCCAACATGAGGGTGTGTTTCCGCTCCTCGATACAGCCAGCGCTGATTGACGAATACCGGCGGCGGCATGCGGCCGTGTGGCCGGAGATGCTGCGCGCCCTCAAGGCCGCGGGCTGGAACAACTACTCCCTGTTCCTGGCCGGGGACGGGCTCCTGGTTGGCTACGTGGAATGCGACGATTTCGACGCCGCCCGCGCCCGCATGGCCCTGACCGAGGTCAACGCCCGGTGGCAGGCGGAAATGGCAGCGCTTTTTGAAAACCCTGGCCAGGCTCCCGATGAAGGGTTCCAGGTCCTGGAGGAAGTCTTCAACCTTGACAGCCAGCTGGCCGCGGCACAGGCCTCCACCTCCTAAAGCCGGCGGGCCGGCAAACAACAGGCTCCAGCAGCGGGGCAGCATCCAGCAGACCAACAGCATCACAAGACACCGGAAAGAACCATCATGAATGACGTAGCAACGGCGCTGGGCAGGCTCGGGGAGCTTGCCATCGAGGTCCCTTCGTGGGCTTATGGAAATTCGGGTACAAGGTTCAGGGTGTTCGGCACGCCCGGCACCCCGCGCACTGTGCAGGAGAAGCTGGCGGACGCCGCGAAGGTCCATGAACTGACCGGCCTGGCGCCCACGGTGGCGCTGCACATCCCGTGGGACAAGGTGGATGACTACTCGGCTTTGAAGGAGTACGCGGCCGGCCTGGGTGTTGGCCTGGGCACTATCAACTCCAACACGTTCCAGGATGATGAGTACAAGTTCGGTTCGCTGACCTCGTCCAATGAGTCCGTGCGCCGCCGGGCCATCGACCATCACCTGGACTGCATTGGGATCATGCACGCCACGGGTTCCAAGGACCTGAAGATCTGGCTGGCGGACGGCACCAACTACCCGGGCCAGGACGATATGCGTGGCCGCCAGGACCGCCTGGCCGAGTCCCTGCAGGAGATCTACGCGGCCCTCGGGGACGGGCAGCGCCTGGTGCTGGAGTACAAGTTCTTCGAGCCGGCTTTCTATCACACCGATGTTCCGGACTGGGGCACCTCTTACGCCCAGACCCTCGCGCTCGGGGAGAAGGCGTTTGTGTGCCTGGACACCGGCCACCACGCCCCGGGCACCAATATCGAGTTCATCGTGATGCAACTGCTGCGCCTGGGCAAGCTTGGCTCGTTCGACTTCAACTCCCGCTTCTACGCGGATGATGACCTGATCGTGGGCGCGGCGGACCCGTTCCAGCTGTTCCGCATTATGCATGAGGTGATCCGCGGCGGCGGGTTCGGCAAGGACTCTGGAGTTGCGCTGATGCTGGACCAGTGCCACAACCTGGAGGAGAAGATCCCGGGCCAGATCCGCTCGGTCCTGAACGTCCAGGAAATGACCGCCCGCGCCCTGCTCGTGGACACCGAGGCCCTGGCCGAGGCCCAGCGTGCCGGAGATGTGCTGGCCGCCAACGGCATCTTCAATGATGCGTTCTACACCGACGTCCGGCCGGTCCTGGCCGAGTGGCGTGAATCCCGCGGCCTGCCCGCGGACCCGCTGGCCGCGTTCAAGGCCAGCGGTTACCAGAAGAAGATCAACGAGGACCGCGTGGGCGGCCAGCAAGCCGGATGGGGCGCCTGAAAGGCATGAACATGCAGAACACAGCCAAGACTGTTGAAGACCTGATTTCCCGTTCGAACCGCCTGGGTGCGGATAAGCGGAACACTAACTTTGCCGGGGGCAACACGTCGGCGAAGGGCACGGAGAAGGACCCGGTGACGGGTGAGGACGTCCAGCTGCTGTGGGTCAAGGGTTCCGGCGGGGACCTGGGTACTTTGAGGGCCGGGAACCTTGCGGTGCTGCGCCTTGACCGGCTGAACGCTTTGAAGAACGTGTACCCGGGCGTTGAGCGTGAAGACGAGATGGTGGCCGCGTTCGATTACTGCCTGCATGGCAAAGGCGGCGCGGCCCCATCGATTGACACGGCGATGCACGGGCTGGTGGATGCGGCGCACGTGGACCATCTGCACCCGGACTCCGGGATTGCCATTGCGACGGCGGCCGAGGGTGAGGCGCTGACGGCGAAGATTTTCGGGAACAAGGTGGTGTGGGTGCCATGGCGCCGTCCGGGATTCCAGCTGGGCCTGGACATCGCGGCGATCAAGGACGCAAACCCGCAGGCCATCGGCACTATCCTGGGCGGGCACGGCATCACCGCGTGGGGCGCCACCTCCGAAGAGGCGGAACAGAACTCGCTGTGGATCATCGACCAGGCCGAGAAGTACATCAGGGACAACGGCAAGGCCGAGCCGTTCGGTGCGAAGCTGCCCGGCTACGGCGCCCTGCCCGAGGCCGAGCGGCGCGCCAAAGCCGGGGCCCTGGCGCCGGTGATCCGCGGCCTGGCCTCCACGGACAAGCCGGTCCTGGGGCACTTCAGTGATGACGCCGTCGTGCTGGACTTCCTGGAAGCCGCCGGGCACCCGCGCCTGGGTGCGCTGGGCACGTCCTGCCCGGACCATTTCCTTCGGACCAAGGTCAAGCCGCTGATCCTTGACCTGCCCGCGGATGCCTCGGTGGAGGACTCGATCGCCCGGCTGCAGGAACTCCACGGCGACTACCGGAAGGACTACCAGTCCTACTACGACCGCCATGCGACCCCGGATTCCCCGGCACTGCGCGGCGCGGACCCGGCCATCGTGCTGGTCCCCGGCGTGGGCATGTTCTCGTATGGGGCGAACAAGCAGACCGCCCGGGTGGCCGGCGAGTTCTACCTCAACGCGATCAACGTGATGCGCGGCGCCGAGGCCATCTCCAGCTACGCCCCGATCGAGGAATCGGAGAAGTTCCGGATCGAGTACTGGGCGCTGGAGGAAGCCAAGCTGGCACGGATGCCCAAGCCCAAGTCCCACGCCACCCGGATTGCGCTGGTGACCGGCGCGGCGTCCGGGATCGGCAAGGCCATCGCCACCCGCCTCGCCGCCGAAGGCGCCTGCGTGGTCATCGCGGACCTCAACCTCGAGAACGCGCAGAAGGTGGCCGAAGAGCTCGGCGGGCCCGATGTCGCCGTCGGCGTCCAGGCCGACGTCACGGACGAGGCCCAGGTCGCCGCTGCCATCGACGCCGCGGTGCTGGCGTTCGGCGGGCTGGACCTGGTGGTCAACAACGCCGGCCTGTCCATCTCCAAGCCGCTGCTGGAAACCACCGAAAAGGACTGGGACCTGCAGCACAACGTGATGGCCAAGGGCTCCTTCCTGGTGGCAAAGGCCGCGGCAAAGGTCATGATCGCCCAGGGCATGGGCGGGGACATCATCTACATCTCCTCCAAGAACTCCGTGTTCGCCGGCCCGAATAACATCGCCTACTCCGCCACCAAGGCCGACCAGGCCCACCAGGTCCGCCTCCTCGCCGCGGAACTGGGCGAGCACGGCATCCGCGTCAACGGCATCAACCCCGACGGCGTGGTCCGCGGCTCCGGGATCTTCGCCGGCGGCTGGGGCGCCAAACGCGCCGCCGTTTACGGCGTGGACGAGACGGAACTGGGCAAGTACTACGCCCAGCGCACCCTGCTCAAACGTGAAGTCCTCCCCGAACACGTCGCCAACGCCGCCGCCGTCCTCACCGGCAACGAACTGTCCCACACCACCGGCCTGCACATCCCCGTGGACGCCGGAGTGGCCGCAGCCTTCCTCCGATGAACACGCCTGTGTTTGCCGCCGTCGATATTGGCGCTTCCTCCGGCCGGGTCATCCTGGGCCGGGTCGCAGGAAGCGGCGTGGAGCTGGAGGTGGTCCACCGTTTCGCCAACGGCGTGGTGGAGATCGACGGCGGCCTCCGCTGGAACTTCGACTCCCTCTTCGCGGAGGTGCTGAAGGGCCTGACGGCCGCGGCCACGGTTGCCGCCGTGCAGGGCGAGCGGATCCTCAGCATCGGCATCGACACCTGGGCTGTGGACTACGGCCTGGTCAACGCCGCGGGCGAGCTGACGGCTCCGCCGTTCAGCTACCGCGACGACCGCAGCCGCGCCGCCGTCGAACCCGTGCACCGGAAACTGGACCCCGCCCGCCTCTACGCCACCACGGGGCTGCAGTTCCTGCAGTTCAACACGATCTACCAGCTGGCCAGCGAACCGGACCTGGGCGGGCTGCAGGCCCTGCTGATCCCGGACCTCATCGCGTTCCTGCTCACCGGGCAGCGGCGGACCGAGGCGACCAACGCCTCCACCACCGGCCTGTTCGATGCCGTGGCGGGGGAGTGGGCCACCGAGTTCTTCACCGCCCTGGGCCTGCGGAAGGACCTGTTCCCGCCGCTGATCCAGCCCGGTGAAGCGATAGGCACCCTGCTGCCGGAGATCGCCGCCCGGTCGGGACTGCCGCGGGATACAAAGGTGGTGGCGGTCGGCTCGCACGACACCGCATCCGCCGTCGCCGCAGTCCCCGCCAAAGCGGAAGACGGCGAGGAAAACTTCGCGTACATCTCCTCGGGAACCTGGTCCCTGGTGGGGCTGGAACTGAAACACCCCGTCCTCACCGAAGCCAGCCGCGCGGCGAACTTCACCAACGAACGGGGCGTGGACGGCACCATCCGGTACCTCCGGAACATGGGCGGGCTCTGGCTGCTCAGCGAATGCCAGCGGACCTGGGCACAGGAAGGGTTCCGTCCCGAACTGACGGCGCTGCTCACCGCGGCGGCCGCGCTGCCGGCCGGCGGGCCGCAGATCAACCCGGACGACCCCTACTTCATCGCCCCGGACCACATGCCCGAACGCATCCGGGGTGCCGTTCGCCGCACCGCAGAGGTGCTGCCCAACGATCCAGCAGCCATCACACGGTGCATCATGGACAGCCTCGCGGCCGGCTACGCCCGCACCATCCGCGACGCCGAACGCGTCGCCGACCGGACCGTCGACGTGGTGCACATCGTGGGCGGCGGTTCCCAGAACAGGCTGCTGTGCCAGCTCACGGCAGACGCCACGGGCAGGAAAGTGGTGGCAGGACCCGTGGAAGCCACCGCACTGGGCAATGTGCTGGTGCAGGCACGGGCGGCCGGTGCCGTCTGCGGCGGGCTGGCTGAGCTCCGTGCCCTGGTGGTGCAGGGCCATGACCTGCAGGCGTTCGCGCCGGAACTCTCGCGGCTGTAGCCTGACCGCACTGCGACACGTCAACACAGGACAGGATTCGATAACCATGCCGCTCTTCGATCTCCCGCTCGCCCAGCTCCGTACCTACACCTCGGACGTGACGCCGCCGGAGGACCTGCGCGAATTCTGGGACGCAACCATCGCGGAAGCACGGGAGTTCCCCCTGGACCCCGGCTTTGAACCCGTGGAGAACTACCTTTCCGTCATCGACACCTTCGACGTGACCTTTACCGGCTACGGCGGCACTCCGGTCAAGGGGTGGCTGCACCTGCCCGCGCACCGGGAACCCGATGCGGCGCTGCCCGTGGTGGTCCAGTACGTCGGATATTCCGGCGGCCGCGGGCTGGTCAACCAGGACACCCGGTGGGCGCAGGCCGGATACGCGCACTTCATCATGGACACCCGGGGCCAGGGCTACGGCGGCTCCCTGGGGGAGACGCCGGACCCGCACCCTTCCGCCGGGGACGTGGCCCACGCCGGCCTTATGACCCGCGGCATCGCCAACCGGGACGGTTATTACTACCGCCGGGTCTACGTGGACGCCTTCCGGGCCGTGGAAGCTGCCCGGTCCCACCCCGCCGTCGACCCGTCCCGCGTGGTGCTGGCCGGCGTCAGCCAGGGCGGCGGCATCGTTGTGGCCGTCGCCGGGCTGGTGGCCGCAAGGCTCGACGGCGTCATCGCCGCCCTGCCCGACGTCCCCTTCCTGCAGGACTTCCCCCGCGCCATCGACATCACCCCGCGCGGGCCGTACCCGGAGATAGCGCAGTTCCTGGCCCGGCACCGGGACCGGTACGACGCCGCCCTCGCGGTGCTGCGCTATTTCGACGGCGTCAACCTGGCACGCTGGGCAACCGCGCCGGCGCTGTATTCGGCGGCGCAGATGGATGACATCTGCCCGCCCTCCACTGTTTTTGCCAGTTTCAACGCGTACGGATGCGGGACGCCCGGCGTTCCGGCCACCGGTGCTGCGAAAGAGATCGAGGTGTACAGGTTCAACAACCACGAGGGCGGCCAGGAGCACCACTGGATCAGGCAGCTGCTGTTCCTGCGGAAGCTGCTGGGGTAGGCCGCCCGTCCCGCGATGCGGCGTAACACTTTGCGGGGGGCAGCAGGTTGCGGTTATGGTTCAAGGCATGACAAACCGTTGGTATGCGTATTTTTCGTTGGCTCTGGAGGGGCCCGCGTCTAACTGACACGCATCCAACTTTCCTTCAGAGCCAACAGGGCAGAGATTATTCTCTGCCCTTCGCCGTTTCTCCGGCGGGTTCTGATCCGGGCCCGCTTCCCATCTGGAACAGGACCCGAACATGAGCACCGCAACAGCAGAAGCATCCGCCACAGCCCAGACCGCCACCGGCGCCGAAGCCGCAAAATCGACGTCCAACCTGCGTGTCAGCGAATTCACCGCGCTGCCCACGCCCCAGGAAGTCATCGCGGAACTGCCGCTGGACGCACGGGCGGCGGACGTCGTCGAACGCGGACGCGACGAAGTCCGCGCCATCATGGACGGTGTGGACGACCGCCTGCTGGTGATCGTGGGACCCTGCTCCATCCATGATCCGAAGGCGGGACTGGAGTACGCGCGGCGGCTGGTCAGCCAGGCCGAGAAGCACCGGGAAGACCTGCTCATCGTCATGCGGACCTACTTCGAGAAGCCCCGCACCACGGTGGGCTGGAAGGGCCTGATCAACGACCCGCGGCTGGACGGCAGCCACGACATGGTCACCGGCCTGCGGACCGCGCGGCGCTTCCTGCAGCAGGTCACCGCGCTGGGGCTGCCCACGGCCACGGAATTCCTCGAGCCGATCAGCCCGCAGTACATGGCGGATTTGATTTCCTGGGGCGCCATCGGGGCCCGCACCACCGAAAGCCAGATCCACCGGCAGCTTGCCTCGGGCCTGTCCATGCCCATCGGCTTCAAGAACGGGACCGACGGCGACCTCCAGGTAGCCATCGACGCCTGCGGCGCGGCGGCGGCCGCCCAGGCCTTCCTCGGCATTGATGGCGACGGCCGGGCCGCGCTGGTGTCCACCGCCGGAAACCCGGACGCCCATGTCATCCTCCGCGGCGGGCGCAAGGGACCGAACTACTCTGCCGCCGACGTGGAGGCTGCCTCGGCAAAGCTGGCGGGCAAGCAGCTGAACCCCCGCCTCATCGTCGACGCCAGCCACGCCAACAGCGGCAAGAGCCACCACCGCCAGGCCGAAGTGGCCATGGAGATCGGCGCCCAGCTGGAAGACGGCGGCACTTCGGCCCAGGCGATTGCCGGTGTCATGCTGGAAAGCTTCCTGGTGGGCGGCGCACAGAACCTCGATGTTGCCGGGCACGCCGCGGGACGACCGGAGCTGGTGTACGGGCAGAGCGTCACGGACGCCTGCATGGAGTGGGATGTTTCGGTCTCTGTCCTGGACCAGCTGGCCGCCTCCGCCCGCAAGCGGAGGGAGTCGGCTCTCACTAAATAGGGGATGAAATAGGGGACCGTACTACTTTCACTTCTGCCACAGGAACATCTAGAGTATCTAGATAGGTGGTTGGTGGATGGCTCAGCATCGGAACACCGCATTGGCATGAACATGGGGTCACTGTTGTCCATCCGTCAGCAAAGGAATATGGGAAATGTCGCCAGAACAGAACTTCTCAAACGCGAAGTTCCTCACCGTGGCTGAAGTCGCCCAGGTTATGCGGGTCTCCAAGATGACCGTGTACCGGCTGGTCCACTCCGGCGAAATGCCGGCAGTGCGCTTCGGACGCTCCTACCGCGTCCCGGAGCAGGCGGTGGAGCAGTACCTCAAAGGTGCTGTGGTGGACGGCCACACCGAGACCGCCTGACAAGCTTGTCCATAGCCGCCTCCCGGAAGCGGTACCCTGTTAAGGAACGTTTTACGTCATTGTAAGAATCTGTCAGTTGTTCAGTTCGTAGCTCTGTCCACGAACCTTTTCCATCAGACAGGTACTGCATCTAGTTTGTGAGGAACTTTCGTGGGTTCAGTTATTAAGAAGCGTCGCAAGCGTATGGCCAAGAAGAAGCACCGCAAGTTGCTTCGCAAGACCCGTCACCAGCGCCGCAACAAGAAGTAGCAATACTTCGAACTGCGTGGAAATGCCCGCCGCCTTCCGAGGTGGCGGGCATTTCTGTTGGCGCTGCCTAGACGCGGGGGCCCCGGATGCGGGCGAACCCCTTCCAGAGACCGTAGACGGCGCCGCAGGCCGTTGCCGCTTTGAGCCCGAGCGTGGCTGCGCGGCGGCCTGCGCGGAAGTCGTAGACGGGCCAGTTGTTGTCCCGGGCGTGCCGGCGCAGGCGGGCGTCCGGGTTAATGGCCACGGGGTGGCCCACCAGGGTCAGCAGGGGGATGTCGTTGTAGGAGTCGCTGTAGGCCCAGCAGCGCATCAGGTCCAGCTCTTCGGCGTCGGCAATGGCCCGGACGGCAACGGCCTTGGCGGAGCCGTGCAGGATGTCCCCCACCAGCCGGCCCGTGTACATGCCGTCATGTATTTCGCCCACCGTTCCCAGGGCTCCGGTCAGTCCCAGCCGGGTGGAAATCACGGTGGCCACTTCGATGGGTGTGGCGGTCACCAGCCACACCCGGCGGCCAACCCGCAGGTGCTGCTCCGCCAAGGCCTTGGCGCCGGGCCAGATCCTCGAGGCGATCATCTCGTCGTAGACCTCTTCGCCCAAGGCCTTTACGTCGTCGACCGTGATCCCCGCGGCGAGGGTCAGGGCGGAGTCGCGCACCGCATGGACGTCGTCGATGTTCTCGCCGCGGGCCACGAACTTGAACTGCTTCCAGGCAAAGCCGGCAGCCTGGGTCATGGTGAAGGCGCCGCGCTGGTGCATCTTCCGTGCAACGTGGAAGAGGCTGGCGCCGCGCATCAGGGTGTTGTCCACATCGAAGAACGCCGCCTCGCCGGGCTGCGGCGCAGCAACCGGCTTGGTGACTACGGCGACGTATTTCTCGACGGGCATGCAGTTGAGTCTAGTCAATCCACTCTTCATTCCACTGCGGTGTCACGCCGGACGTCGCCGCGCCCGGGCAACGGGGATACCGTTAAGGCATGGCCTCACCGCGCGTCCTCCTCATCACCAAAGCAGACTGCCACCTTTGCGAAGACGCGCGCGACGCCGTCGGGCGGGTTACCGCGTCGCTGGGACTTGAGTGGGACGAGGAGTTGGTGGACCACCAGCCGGAACTCCGTGAACGCTATGCGGAAGAAATCCCCGTGGTGCTGGTGGACGGGGTGCAGCGCGATTTCTGGAAGATCGACGAAGCCCGCCTTGAACGCGTGCTCCGGCAGGCAATGGCGCAGTAGGGAGCAGCACCTTGTGATGATGCGGACATCGGCGTCACCTGCTTTGTTGGCAATGCTGATGGGGCTCTAGAGTGGTGTCACAACGCAATGCGAGGGAGGAGCTGGTGGCTTCGCTGGATTCAACTCCCCAGGCTGTCCCGGACCTGCCGGGAGCCACGGGCACGGCGGGTAAACAGATTCCGCCCGCTGCGGTGGCACGGCTGACCCTCTACCTGCGCGCCCTCAACACCCTGCTCTCCGAGGGGGTGGAGCGGGTCTCCTCAGAATCCCTCGCCGAGGCCTCGGGCGTCAGCTCCGCAACCCTGCGCAAAGACCTCTCCCACGTTGGTTCGTATGGAACCCGCGGTGTGGGCTACGAGGTGCAGTACTTGAGCCGGCACATCGCGGCCGCCCTGGGACTTACGCACGACTGGAAAGTGGCGATCGTGGGGGCCGGCAACCTGGGCAAGGCCCTGGCCCGGTACGGCGGCTTTGAATCCCGCGGCTTCGACGTAGTTGCCATTTTTGACGCGGACCAGATGGTGGTGGGCAACGAAGTGGGCTGGCTGCGGGTCAGCGACGTGGCCGACCTGGAAGCGGTGTTGCACCGGACCGGGGCCAACATGGTGGTGCTGGCACTGCCGGCCGCCGTGGCCCAGGATGTTTGCGACCGCGTGGTGGCGGCCGGCGTCCGCAGCGTCCTGAGTTTCGCCCCCGTGATGCTCCAGGTGCCGGAGGGGGTCAACCTCCGCAAGGTGGACATGGCAACGGAGCTGCAGATCCTGGCCTACCACGCACAGCGGGCGCAGGCCCCGGGCCAGACCGCCTAGGTTCCTTCGCGGTTCCGGCTGCTTTTTCGGGACCCACGCCCGCAGGGTGGTTGGTGCCTGGACTACCGGCCGTACGGGTTGCCCATGTTGCCGCCGTACGGATTGGCGAACGGCTGCTGCCGCCGGAAATACGGAGCGGCACCAGGCAGGTAGAGCAGCACAATGGCCGCGATCCCCAACAACGTGCCGATGGTCGCGAAACTGGGAGGGCCGAAGAGGCCCAGGACGGAAAGTGCCGCGAAGACGGTGCCCAGGATGCGTGCCCAGTTCTTGCCCTTGCGGACAAAGAATGCCACCAACAAGTACAGCGCCAGGCCGATGATGGTGAAAACCACCAGGGTGCCGGCGATGACACCCTTCATATCCTCGTACGTGACTCCGGCGCCGGTGCCCTGGACCTGGCTGTCGAAGACATCGCGGAACCGGGGATCATCCAGCGTGGTGAGGCCGGCAAGCGCGGAGGCAACGAAGATGGCGGCAGAGGCGATCAGCAACCAGAACGAAATGTTGACCAGCTGGGGAACGCCCGTGCTTCCGGACGGCTGCGGCTGCTCCGACGGGTACTGCGCGTAGGGTGACTGCCCGTACGGCTGCTGCCCGTAGCCCGGAGCCGCCGGCGGGTTCTGGCCGTACTGCGGCGCGTTTTGCCCGTACTGCGGGGCGCCGGACTGCTGGCCGTACTGCGGGGCGTTCTGCCCGTACTGGGGCGCGCCGGACTGCTGCCCGTACTGCGGGGCGTTCTGCCCGTACTGCGGGGCGCCGGACTGGGGTGCGTTCTGGCCGTAGCGGGGACCCTGCGTGCCAGGCTCGGAGCCGGACTCGGGATCGTTTGGAACGGGAGGCGGGACAGGGGGAGTACTCATGGGCGTTCCTTTTGCATGTCGGGTTCCAGGTAGGCTGCCGGGAATGGTCCTGTGCCCTACCCCCAGCATGGCTTAAGTCCACCGTACTCCGGGGCGGGCGGCTTGTGGGTCATTCGGAAGAGGTATTCCCGCGCCGTCCTGCTGCGGCAAAGAAGGCCTGCGAACGGGGCAGCCAGAGAAGGACAGTGGCGGCCAGGCTGATGAGGAAGGCAGCCCAGTTGCCAGCCTGGCCCACGCCCATGGCCCCGTTGGCGAGGGCCAGGACCAGGGTGATGCCGGTGAGTGCCGTCAGGCCCAGCCGTGCCCGGTGCTTCCCCTCTTTCATGGCGAGGGCGAACACGATCTGGGCCGCCCCCACGCTGGCCGCCAGCAGCATGAGCAGCAGCACCTGGGTTGCGGCTCCCGGCGCAGCAGCGAAGAGCACCAGGGAGGCCAGCATGCCGAGGAGTCCCCCCAGCAGGCCCAGGATGCCGCCCACGAACCAGATCCAGAACGAAACCTTGAGTTCGGTGGGAAGGGCCGCCACCGCGAAGATCCGGGCGAAACCGGTCCGGGGCGCGCTGGGAGAGTTGCTCATGGCCCTCACTGTAAACCCCTCCGGCGAGGGGGAGTGGAGTCGGGAGTTAAAAGGAGGCACCCCGGCACCGGACTGAGGACGTCCAGTGCCGGGGTGCCGGCGGGAAAGGCGATTACGCTGCGGGAGCGATGAAAGCCAGTTCCAGGTTGATGGCCACCTTGTCGCTCACCAGGACGCCGCCGGTCTCCAGGACAGCGTTCCAGGTCAGGCCGAAGTCCTTGCGGCTGATGGTGGTCTCAGCGGAAACGCCGGCGCGGGTGTTGCCGAACGGGTCCACGGCCACGCCGTTGAACTCGGTGTCCAGCGTGACGGGGCGGGTGACGCCCTTGATGGTCAGGTCCCCGGTCAGCTCGTAGCTGTTGCCCTTGGCCACCAGGCCGTTGGAGACGAAGGAGATCTCGGGGAACTTCTCCACGTCGAAGAAGTCCTCGCCCTTGACGTGGCCGTCGCGGTTGGCATCGCCGGAATCGAAGCTGGCCGTGTTGATGGTGGCGTTGATCTTCGCGCCGGCCACATCCTCAGGGAGGTCCAGGGTTGCTGCGGCTTCCTTGAACTGGCCGCGGACCTTGCTGATGCCCGCGTGGCGGACGGTGAAGCCGATCTCGCTGTGGGAGTTGTCCAGGGTCCAGGTGCCGGTGGTGACGTCTGCGGGAAGTGCCATGATTTTGCTCCTTGTGTGTGCTGTGAGGGTTCTGCTATTGAAGCTTCATCTGTTGAAGTATCAACTAACTGCTGCATCCAGTATAAACATGCATTTGCATGTTTCATTCCCATCTTCGGAACATTTCTTCAAAAACTTCAGTTCTACTCTGTGTAGAAGATTTCGGATCGCACGCCATCTTTGAGAAACTGGTAAACATGCCCCAAGCCACTGTCCATTTGCTCCGCCACGGCGAGGTCCACAACCCTGACGGCGTTCTGTACGGAAGGCTGCCCGAATTCCACCTCTCCGAGCTGGGGCAGGAGATGGCGCGCATGCTCGCCGAGCACTTCCGCCGCCGCGCCGCAGCCGGCGCCCGCATCACCTACCTGGCAGCGTCGCCGCTGGACCGTGCGCAGGAAACTGCACGGCCGACGTCGGACGCCCTGCACCTGGAAATCCACACGGACGAGCGGATCATCGAGGCGGAGAACTACTTCGAGGGCATGAAGGTCACCAAGGCGGAGCTTCGCCGGCCCAAGCACTGGCCCAGGCTGGTCAACCCGCTGCGGCCCTCGTGGGGCGAGCCCTACAGGAACCAGGCCTCCCGGGTGATGGAAGCGGTGCAGGATGCAAGGCTGCGCGCCATCGAACTGGCAGCCGGGGACTTCGGAACGGACGGGCCTGAAGCGATCATGGTCAGCCATCAGCTCCCCATCTGGGCCACCCGGCTGAGCGCCGAGGGCAGGCCCCTGTGGCACGACCCCCGGAAGCGTGAATGCACGCTGACATCCATCACGTCGCTGGTGTTCGACGACGGCGGCGCGCTCCTGCGCGTGCAGTACAGCGAACCGGCGGCATCCCTACTTCCGGGTGCGGCAAGCACCCCTGGAGCCTAGTAGTGACCGACAGTAATGAAAGGAACGGGCTGCCCCCTGCGCCCGTCACCTCCCGCCGCAGCCTGCTTGCTGCCGGCGGCCTCGCCCTGGCCGCCCTGGCCCTGGGGCTGTCCGGCTGTGCGCAGGAGGACGCCCTGGCGCAGCAGGCCAAAGCGGGGGACAACAAGAACTATGTGGCCGGGGACGGGTCCGTCACGGAGTTCGCCGCCGGAGACCGCAAGTCCGCCATCCAGGTCAACGGCACCCTGTTTAGCGGCACCGCGGTTGCGCCCGCCGACTTCCAGGGCAAAGTGACAGTCCTGAACTTCTGGTTCGCGGCCTGCGCCCCCTGCCGGGTGGAAGCGCCCATCCTGGAAGAGCTCCACCAGGAATTCAAGGACCAGGGCGTGCAGTTCTTCGGCGTCAACCTCCGGGACGAGAAAGCCACGGCAGAGGCGTTCGAGAAGAACTTCAACCTGACCTACCCGAGCTTCGACGACAAGGACGGCGGCGTCCTCCTGGCCGTCTCCGGGCTGGTTCCGCCCGGCGCGGTTCCCACCACCCTGGTGCTGGACAAGCAGGGCCGCGTGGCCTCCCGTGTCCTGGGCGAAGTCCAAAAGGGCACCCTGAAGGCCCTCATCGCTGCCGCCGTGGCAGAGTAGCGGCGGCCCGGACCGTGAACAGCCCCTTCGCCGAAGCCATCCTGAACGGCTCGCTCCTCCTTGCCATTCCCGTGGCACTGCTGGCCGGACTGGTTTCCTTCCTCTCGCCCTGCGTCCTGCCCCTGGTTCCCGGGTACCTGGGTTACGTCACCGGGCTGAGCGGCGTGGACCTGGAAAAGCAGAAGCGCGGCCGGATGCTGCTGGGCATTGGACTGTTCGTGCTCGGCTTCTCCGTGATCTTCGTCCTGCTGGGCGGTGCCTTCGGCCAGCTGGGAACCCTCATCACTGGCACGCAGAATGCCTGGATCACCCAACTCCTGGGCATCCTGGTGATCGTCATGGGCGTGGTGTTCATGGGCGGCTTCAGCTGGCTGCAGCGCGACGCCAAGATCCACGCCAAGCCGCCGGCCGGGCTCTGGGGCGCGCCGCTGCTGGGCCTGACCTTCGGGCTGGGCTGGGCGCCGTGCATCGGCCCCACCTACTCCGCCGTCCAGCTGCTGAGCCTCTCCGGCGGCTCCTCCGCCGCCAAGGGCGCCTTCCTGGCCTTTGTCTACAGCCTGGGCCTGGGCATTCCCTTCCTGCTGATCGCTTTGGCACTCCGCCGCGGCATGGGTGTGATGGCGTTCTTCCGCAAGCACCGCCTGGCCATCCAGCGCACCGGCGGGGGCATCCTGGTGGTGCTGGGCCTGCTGATGGCCAGCGGCGTCTGGGGCGCCTGGGTGACCGAACTCCAGTACTGGTTCCAAACCGATGTGAAGTTGCCGATCTGATGAGCGAGCGCGTGAACGTAGACAAGAAATCTTCCGCCCCGGTCACTGGCGCCGGTGCGCCAGGTTCCAAGGCGGACGCCGCGCTGCCGGCCCTGGGCCCCAAAGAGATGCTGCGCTGGGCGTGGACCCAGCTGACCAGCATGCGCACGGCGCTTTTCCTGCTGCTGCTCCTGGCCGTCGCGGCCGTGCCGGGCTCGCTGTTCCCGCAGCGCCCGGCCAATCCCGCCGTCGTCACCCAGTACATCAAGGACAACCCGGACTACGGAAAGCTGCTGGACACCCTGCAGCTGTACGACGTCTACTCTTCGGCCTGGTTCTCGGCCATCTACCTGCTGCTGTTCATCTCGCTGATCGGCTGCGTGGTGCCCCGCGCCATTGCCCACTACAGGGCCATGCGGTCCCAGCCGCCGCGGACCCCCAAACGCCTGTCCCGCCTTCCCGAGTACGGCACCCTGGTCATACCGGCCGACGCCGGGATTCCGGCGCCCGCGGCCATCCACAGTGCCGCCGGGCTGCTGAGGAAGCGCGGCTACCGCGTTGAAGTGAGGGACGACGACGGCGCGCGGCCGTCTTTGGGCGCCGAGCGCGGCTTCCTGAAGGAAGTGGGAAACCTTGTCTTCCACACTTCCCTCATTGGCGTGCTGGTGTCCGTGGCCGCCGGCGGCCTGTTCGGCTACAGCGGCCAGCGCATCCTGGTGGAGGGCGACACCTTCGTGAACACCCTGGTGGGCTATGACCAGTTCAACCCCGGCACCAACTTCCAGTCCAGCCAGCTGCAGCCCTACTCCATCCAGCTGGACAAGTTCGACATCACCTTCGACCGCGAATCCCGGGGCAAGTTCGGCCAGCCCATCGATTTCTCCGCCGCCGTCACCACCAAGGAAAACCCGGACGCACCCGCGCGCCAGGAAACCCTGAAGGTCAACGATCCCATCACCCTCGGCGGCACCAGCATCTACCTGACCGGCAACGGCTACGCTCCCGTGGTGACCATCCGGGACGGCGCCGGCAACGTGGCCATGCAGGGACCCGTGGTGGCCAAGCTGCAGGGGGACAACTACTACTCCTCCGTGGTGATCAAGGTTCCCGACGCCAAGCCAGACCAGCTGGGGTTCGCGGGCTTCTTCCTGCCCACCGCCTTCGTCTCCAACGAGGGGGTCTCCTTCAGCGGGGACCCGGAACTGTTCAACCCGCAGCTGACGCTCAACTCCTACTACGGGGATCTCGGCCTGGATGACGGGGCTCCGCAGAACGTCTTCGAACTGGACGTCAAGGACCTCACACCGCTGAACGCACGGAACCTGGACGCCGGCGGCATTACCCTGGCCCCCGGGACCAGCTACACGCTGCCGGACGGTAAAGGCACCATCAGCTTCGACGGCGTCAAGCGCTACATCGGCGTGGACATCCACCACAACCCCGGGCAGGCCTATGCCCTGGTGTTTGCGCTCCTGGCCGTGGCCGGACTGATCCTCTCGCTTTACGTCAACCGCCGCCGGGTGTGGATCCGCACGGGCACCCACGAGGACGGCCGCACCATGGTTGAGTACGGACTCCTGGCCCGCGGCGAGGACCACCGGCTTGCTGCCGAAGCCGCTGCCCTCCGTCAGCTGCTCGGCGGTGAGTGGCAGCTGGACCCCGGGCCGGACACTGCACAGCCGGGGGATTCCCAGCAAACACCCAGCAGCGTGCGCGAGAATAGCGCCGGCGCTGCCGCAACCGCAGGCCCAGCCACCACCCCAGCCGGCCCCCCAGGGCCCGAAAAGGACCAGTAATGCCGTTTGGAATCAACGAAACCATGGGCCAGTACAGCGAGCTGTTCATGCTCCTGGCGGCCGGCACATACACGGTGGCCTTCATCGCCTTCGCCTGGGACCTGGCCAAGAGCAGCAAGGCCCTGCGCGCCATCGACCTGAAGGCTGCGCAGGCCGGCCTCGACGGCCACGCCCGGGAGGCAGCCAAGGTTCCGGTGGCGGCCGGGGCGGGGGAGCGCGCTGAAACGCACCTGGCCGGACCTGCCGGCAGGGCCGAGCGGCCGTCGTCGTCCACTGCCAGGACCGCAGGGGCAGGGGCCGGAGGCGTGGCCACCGCCGACGCTGACATGCGGTACGCCGCTGAACGCCGCGCCCCCGCCCGGGTAGCCGTGGCCCTGACCGTCCTCGGCGCACTGATCCATGGTGCCGGTGTCGTGACCCGGGCGCTGGGTGCGGGACGCGTGCCCTGGGGCAACATGTACGAATTCCTCACCACCGGCGCCTTCGTGGCGGTGGCGGTGTTCCTGCTGGTCCTGGTCCGCCGCGACCTCCGCTTCCTGGGTACCTTCGTGGTGGGCCTGGCCATCATCATGCTGGTGGCCGCGTCCGTGGCCTACTGGACCCCGGTGGGCCACCTGGTTCCCGCCCTGCAGAGCTACTGGCTGATCATCCACGTATCCATCGCCGTACTGTCCTCTGCGCTGTTCACCCTGACATTCGCCATGTCCGCGCTCCAGCTGGTCCAATCGCACCGGCAGAAATCGGTGGCTGCCGGTGGCGCTGACAAGCTCGGCTTCATGCGCCTGGTGCCGTCCGCGCTGAGCCTGGAGAACCTGTCCTACCGCATCAATGCCATCGCTTTCATCGGCTGGACCTTCACCCTCATGTTCGGCGCCATCTGGGCCGAGAAGGCGTGGGGACGGTTCTGGGGCTGGGACACCAAGGAGGTGTGGACCTTCGTCATCTGGGTGGTCTACGCAGGCTACCTCCACGCGCGCGCAACGCGCGGGTGGACGGGCACGCGGGCTGCCTGGCTGTCGATCGTGGGCTACCTTTGCGTCATTTTCAATTTCACCATCGTGAACCAATTCTTCAACGGCCTCCACTCCTATTCAGGGCTCTGAGCAGGGGTTTCTTCCGGAGGCCAAGGCGCCGGGCAGGGAAATAACAATTCGTTTTAGCAATGGGGGTGTTCCCGGTCCGGCCGTAATGCTACCTTGGTGACGTTCGCCAGTGATGAAGCTTGCAGGCGAAACGACAGTATTCCCTGAGGTACCCCATGAGCTACGTTCTCGCCATTGATGTCGGGACCAGCTTCACCGCTGCTGCCGTTGCACGCTTCGATCACGGTACCTCCTCTTCTCCTGAGTGCCTCCCGCTGGGAATCCGCGGAAACTCAGTACCCTCTGTGCTGTTTTACCCGGAGGAAGGCCCCGTCCTGGTGGGGGAAGCCGCGGAACGCCGCGGGCTTGATTCCCCGGCCCGGGTGGTGCGGGAATTCAAGCGCCGGATGGGCGACGCCGTGCCGATCTCCGTGGGCACGCTCTCCCTGCCCGCCGAGGACGTCTTCGCCACCATGGCCCGCTGGGTGGCCGACCGCGCGGAGGAACGTGAGGGGGCGCCGCCGTCGGAGATCATCCTGACCCACCCGGCCGCCTGGGGGAGCCACCGCACCTCGCTCCTTAGGGAAGCCCTGGCCGCCAGGAGCCTGCAGAACGTTGCCCTGGTGACGGAACCGGAGGCCGCAGCCCTGCATTACGCCTCCCAGGTGCGCGTGGAAGAGGGAAGCACCATTGCCGTCTACGACCTTGGCGGCGGAACCTTCGACACGGCCGTCCTCCGGAAGGCCGGCAACAACCGGTTTGAGCTGCTGGGCCGCCCGGAAGGCATCGAAAACCTTGGGGGAGCCGACTTTGATGCGGCGGTCCTGCGCTACGTGGCCAGTAACACCGGCGGCTTCCTCTCCAGCCTCGACACCTCCGATCCCGGGGCCCGCGCTGCGCTGGCGAGGCTGCAGCGCGAATGCGTGGAAGCCAAGGAGGCGCTCTCCGCGGACAGCGAAGCCAGCATCTCCGTCCTGCTGCCGGGATTCCACCAGCAGGTGCGCCTGGTCCGTTCCGAATTCGAGGCACTGATCAACGAGCCCATCCGGGACACGGTGGACGCGCTGGAACAGTCCCTGGCGAGCCTGCGGCTGGAACCGGCGGACCTTTCCGCCGTGCTGCTCATTGGCGGATCATCGAGGATCCCCCTGGTTGCGCAGGTGATCTCCGAACAGCTGGACCGGCCCATCGCCGTCGACGCTGATCCCAAGTCCTCCATTTGCCTCGGTGCTGCCGCCGCGGCTGTCCTGGCGCGCGAGGCAGCCGCCGCCGAGGTTGCGGCGCAGGCTGCCGCTGCGGCGGAAGCCGGCCGTGCCGCCGCGGCCCGTGATGCGGCCGCACCGGGTTACGCGCCCGGACGGCTGGCGAGCTGGTCGCGGAAGAGCACGACGGCGGCAGGCGCGATGGCTGGAATCGCAGCCCAGGGTGCCGGGCATGGCCAGCACGGACACCGGGGCGGCGCCCATGCGCCGAAACCTACGGTTCGGCTGACCGCCATCGCGGCAGCTGCGGCCGCGTTCACGGTCCTTTCGGCTACCGCTGCCCAGAGCCCCGAGGGCCTCAGCAGCCTGACATCCATCTTCACCCCCAAGGCGGACGCCGCCCCCGAGAAGGGTTCTTCCTTAGGCGGCTCGGGCGGCGGCGGAGGAGTCGGCGGGGCGGCAGCGGCCGGTGCCGGTGCGGAAGCGCAGGAACCTGCGAGGGGCATCGAAGCCAGTGCCAGCACGAAGGACTCCGCCCCGGGCGGCGCGGGCCTGGACGTGGCCGCCTCACCCACCAGCAGGCCGACGTCCAGCGCCGCCGCGGAGCAGGCTGCCGCGGACTCCGGCGGAACGGGCGCTCTTGACACCGGTACCGGTACAGCTGACTCCGCCGGAACCGGTGCCGGCGGAGTTACGGAGCCCGTCGGCACACCCACTGTCCCTGCCGGAACGGTTGATCCTGCGCCGGGTACAAGCGAACCAGTGCCGGTTGAGACGGGAACGGGGAGCCCTGTCCCCGTGGACCCGCCGCCGACGACTGAGGAGCCGCCCGCGACCGAGGAGCCCCCGCCAGTGACCGAGGAGCCCCCGCCAGCTACCGAGGAGCCTCCGCCCCCGGTGACGGAGGAGCCCACGCCGCCGGCAACCGAGGAGCCGCCGCCTTCCGCGCCCGAACCCACCGCGTCCACGGCCACGGAGTCCGCTCCGGCCACCGATCCGGCCACGGCCACGGAGGCCGCTCCGGCCACGGCCGCTGAACCGGCGGCTTGAGCATGACCGGGAATGAGATCCGGCCGGTGACCCTGTTGCCCGAGCTGAACCACCACGTGCAGGAGCCCGGTGCCGCAGAACAGATGGCCGGGCAGCTCAAAGGCGAGAACGCTGCTATGCGTGAATTGCTGCTGGCCCTTTCCGTCGGCTTCGTCCTGCCTGGACCACTGCCAGCGGACCTGCAGCGCAGACTTGACACTGGCGACGTGCAAAGCCTTGGCGCCCTTGTGGAACGGGCAGAAGCTGCAGGACTCCTGACGGCGGACGGGACCGTGGCGGGGCCGGCGCAGCAAGCCCTGCTTGCCGTCGTCCCCGCCGCCAAGGTGCATGCGCTTCAGCGCGAGCTCGTTACGGTGTACGCCAGGGACGGCGTGCCCCTCGGCGACGTCGCCCGCGAACTGGCGCGCGGAGGCCTGGCAGATTCCCGCGTGGCGGCTGAACTGGAGCATGCGGCCGACAAGGCTCTTGACCATGATCCTGCGCTGGCGTCCCAACTCTATGGGGAAGCCCTGCTGGCAGGGGCCGACGAAGCAGCGACCGCCGCCCGCCGCGCGCAGGCCGCAGCAGCGAACGGCGACCTGGACGCAGCTACGCGGATCATCGACTCGCTGCTCGTGTGCGACGATCCGCCGGACGTGCGCCGGGGCGTGGACGTGGCCGCAGCAGTCTGGGCCCAGCGAGGCATGCTGGCGCGGGCAGCGGACGTGTACAGCTGGCTGGGTGCCAGCCGGATTGGACCATCAGCCCCCCTCGCGGCAGTGGCCATGATCGGGTGCGGCAACCGGGCCGGCGCGGAAGCACTTTTCCAGCCGGCCGCGCCGCCCGCTTCTCCCACCCTCCTGGCTGCCACGCTGGTCGAGACAGGGAAGGGCATCTACGGATCAGTAAGCGCGGACCCGCAGCAGGCACTCCCTGTGCTGATCCATGCCTCGGACATGTTCAATGCGGCAAACGCGGCGCTTCCCCTTCCGGAGACGCCGGCCGCAATGGCTGCCCTCCTGGCACTGCACAGCGGAGAGCCGCGGCTGGCGGAAACCGTGTGCCGGTCTGCCACCGCTGCCGGCCAGGGCGGCAATGCCGCGAAGCCCAGGCTTTTCCTGCTTCAGGCGTGGTCTGCCATGCAGCAGGACAAACTCGAGGATGCCCGGCTCGCGATCAACGAGGCCTCCAAAGCGAACCACTGGCCGCTCGTGCCTAGGGACGAGTTCCTGCGCGCAGCCCTGGAAGTTGGCCTGGCCAGGCGGAACGGCGACGTGCCGGAACTCATCATGGCGTGGGAGCGGGCCCGGGAAGCCATGCTGCACACGTCCGTGGACCTCTACAGCCTCCTGCCATGGGGCGAGCTCATGATCACGGCCGCCCGCCTCAGGGAGACCCGGCGGGTGGCGCACTACCTCACCGAAGCGTGGCAGCTTCTTGACCGGCTGGGCGATCCGCCGCTGTGGGCCGTTCCCTTCCACTGGGCGGCGGTCCAGGCAGCGTTGCTGAGCGAAGACCCCGCGGGCCTCGCGCCCCATGCGGCGGCGCTGGCACGGGCGGCGCGTGACAGCCACCTCGCCGCGGTGCTTGCCGCAGCGGGCAAAGCCTGGGTGTCGGTCCTGGCCGGGAGGATGACGCCCGCCGATGTGGAGGCCGCTGCCCGGGGCCTGGGCAGGGTGGGCATGCCCTGGGAGGGCGCCAGGCTGGCCGGGCATGCAGCGGCGCGGGCAGAGGAGCGTAAGGACATGGTGCGGCTGCTGTCCTGTGCCAGGGACCTGCATCCCCAGGTGAGCCCGGCAGTCAACGGCTCATCCGGCCCCGCGGCCCGCAGCACCCCTGCCGCCGCTGAGGCGGCCGGCAGCCTGCAGCCGGACGGTCCGGGGCTGAGCGAAAGGGAAAAGGAAGTGGCCCGCCTGGTGCTCGAGGGCAAGACGTACCGCGAGATCGGCGAGGCCATCTACATCTCCCCGCGGACCGCTGAACACCACATCGCCAGGATGCGCCGCCGCCTTGGCGCTGAAAACCGCTCCGACCTGCTGGCCCGGCTCCGCCTAGCCTTGGGCCCCGAGGACCCTATGCAGGAATAACCCCTAACGCCCTAACGGCACGGGGCCCGATTCCCCGGCGGAAAGCCATCCGGTAGGGGGAATCGGCCCGATGCCCGGTCCTTGGCCCGAACCATACGTTTGATGCAAGCCCGGTTACGACGCCGAGCGATCCGCAACTCAGAGAAGATTGAGGACAAATCAAATGACGCTCGCAAACGACCTCGTCCAGTTCCTGATGCACCTCTTCGGCAACCGCCAGGCCGCACAGGACTTCCTGGACAATCCCGAGAAGGTTCTGGAAGACCACGGCTTCGGTGAAGTCTGCTCCGCAGATGTGGATGCCGCAATGCCGGTAGTCCTGGACTACGCACCAGTCACCACCTCCCGGTTCGACCGCGAGTACAACACCGGCGGCAACACGTCCTGGACCGGCCACATCGGCGGTGGCGGCGGGGGCGCGGGCGGCACCGGACACACTCCTCCTGCAGGTGGCGGAAGCGGCGGCGGACACCACGACCACGATGACCACGCCCACGCAGTCCAGCAGCTCCACCACGTGGTGAACAATTACTCCTACACCTCAACGGTGGATGACCGGGACAACATCGTTGACCAGTCCGTCAACCAGAACATCTGGGCCGAGGGCGACGTTGAGCAGTGGTTCGACAATGACTCCGTCATCGCCTCGGGGGACCGCTCCGTCGCAGCCGGCGACGACGCATACGTCCGGGACTCCAACAACATCAGCGATTCCAACAACACGGACAATTCCGCGGACAACTCCACGGACAACTCGGTCCACGCCGGCGGCGACGTCAACATCGGCAACGAGAAGACGGACATCGACGACTCCTTCAACACAGACCTGGATGTTGACGTGGCTGATTCGTTCAACGACAACTCGGACAACTCCGTGAACCACGATATGGATGTCGCCGTCGAGGATTCCTTCAACGACAACTCCGACAACTCCGACAGCTCGGACAACAGCGTGGACAACACGGACAACTCCACGGACGTTGCCATTGAAGATTCCTTCAACGAAGACAGCTCCACCAACACCGACGTGGACGTCGCACTGGAGGATTCGTTCAACGACAACTCCACCACGGAGACCAACACCACCGAGGTTGCGATCGAGGACTCGTTCCAGGACAACTCCACCGCGGAGACCAACACCACCGAGGTTGCGATCGAGGACTCGTTCCAGGACAACTCCGAGACCGAGATGACCCACACCGAGGACAACTCCACCAACACCGACGTGTACGTGGAAGACATCGAGGTCAACACGGCCATAGACGATTCAGTCGCCGGCTAGGCGGCCCCGGGGGCAGCGGAAGTGCCCGGCAGGAGGTTTCTCCCTCCTGCCGGGCTTTTCGGGGCTCACCCCCCGTTCCATTTCCGAGAATTGAGGCAAAGGACAGACCGTGGCAGAAGCAGGAACGGCAGGACAGCCAACGCCGGCAAGCGCGGGGCAGCTCATCAAGCTGGTGGAGCAAGGCCTTCAGCTGGTGGGCACGGGGGACAGGGCGGATCTCCGCAAACGCCTGCACCAAACCCTGGCAAGGCTGAAGGACCCGAGCATCCGGGTGATCGTCGTCGGCGAATTCAAGCAAGGCAAGAGCAAGCTAATCAATGCCCTGGTCAATGCCCCTGTGTGCCCGGTGGATGACGACATCGCCACCTCCGTCCCCACGGTGGTCCGCTACGGCGATCCCGCCTCGGCGAGCATCCTGGTGCCAAAAGACGGCACGGACGCCCCGGACGAATCCAACGTGGAGCGGCAGCCAGTCAACATTGCCGAACTTGCCGCCTTCGTTTCAGAACGCGGCAACCCTGGCAACAGCAAGAAACTGGTGGCCGCCGAGGTCTGCCTTCCCCGCAGGATACTGACCGGCGGACTCACCGTTATCGACTCCCCGGGCGCTGGCGGCATGGGATCCTCACACACCCTGACCACCCTCACCGCACTGCCCACAGCGGATGCCATGCTGCTGGTCAGCGACGCCTCGCAGGAATACACCGAACCGGAACTGCGCTTCCTCCGGCAGGCCATGCGGATCACCCCCAGTGTGGTGGGGGTCCTGTCCAAGACCGACCTCTACCCGGAATGGCGTCGCGTCGAGGAGCTGGACCGGGCCCACCTGGCCCAGGTTGCACCGGACATCCCGCTCTACCCCGTCTCCTCCGACCTGCGCCTGGAGGCCTCCCGGCTGCAGGATGCCGAGCTCAACGCCGAATCCGGCTTCCCGGGGCTGATCACGCACCTCCGGAACGAGATCCTGGGCAAGGCGCAGCGCCTCCAGCGGCGTTCGGTGAGCCAGGACCTGCTGTCAGTTACGGAAAACCTGCGGCTCTCGCTGCAGTCCGAGCTTGAAGCCCTCGAGAACCCGCAGGGTACGCCCCAGATGATCGCGGGGCTGGAGCTGGCCAAGGCCGAGGCGGACGACCTGCGGAAACGCTCCGCGCGGTGGCAGATCACCCTCAACGACGGCATCAGCGACCTGATCGCGGACATGGAATACGACCTCCGGGACCGGCTGCGGCGGATCCAGCGGGAAGCCGAGACAGCCATAGACCAGGGCGACCCGGGACCCACGTGGCCGCAGTTCTCCAAGTGGCTCGAGGAATGCGCGGCGGCCGCCATTTCGGACACGTTCGTATGGACCAGTGAACGGGCCCAGTGGCTGGCGGCCCAGGTGGCAGAACACTTCGCCGCCGATGAAGTCACCCTGCCGGTGTTCCGCGTCTCCGACACCGGGGATGCCCTGGACCCCGTGGACGAAATGCCAACGCTCGACGACGGACGCATCAAGCCGGTGCAGAAGGTCCTGATCGGCATGCGCGGATCCTACGGCGGTGTCCTGATGTTTGGCCTCCTGACGGGGATCTTTGGGATGGCTTTGATCAATCCCCTCTCCGTGGGGGCCGGACTGTTGCTGGGACGCAAGGCATTCCGGGAAGACCAGGAAGCGCGGCTCAAGCGCCGGCAGGCCGAAGCCAAGGCGCTGGTACGGCGCCAGCTGGACGATGTCACGTTCCAGGTAGGCAAGCAGCTGAAGGACCGGCTGCGGCTGGTTCAGCGCTCCATCCGTGACCACTTCACGGAGATCGCGGACGAGCACCACCGTTCGCTGACGGACTCTGTAGCGGCAGCGCAACAGGCAGCCACCACATACGCCCTCGAAAAGGACGCCCGCATCCGGGAGATCAAGGCGGAGCTTAAGAAGGTTGACGCGGTGTCCCGCGCCGCCGCAGCTGTTGCCGCAGAGGTATCTGCGGCAACGCCCCGCCAGGCGGGCGGAGGCCAGGACACTGCCCGGCCTTCAGCCGGCCGGCCGGCGGGGGCTTCAACCGTGGCGGCCGTGGGATGAAGAACCCTACGATGGCCGGTGCCAAGGAGCTGGTTGCCGCCGCCCTGGAAGTGTACGGGGATGATCCTGCTGCCTCCGACGCGCTCAAGGGCTATGGGCGCAGGCTGTCCGAGCCCCTGCGGATCGCCATCGCCGGAATGGTGAAAGCCGGAAAGTCCACGCTGCTGAACGCGATTATCGGGGAAGAGATAGCTCCCACGGATACCGGCGAATGCACCCGGATCATCACGTGGTACCGGCACGGGCACACGCCCCGCATCACGCTATACCCGGGGCAGGGCGAACCCAGGAGCCTGCCCCTCAAACGCGTGGACGGGCGGCTGGTGTTCGTCCTGGGAGACGTGCGGGCGGAGGACGTGGAGCGCCTGGACGTCCAGTGGCCCGCGCCGGGCCTGAAAGACATGACGCTGATCGATACCCCCGGCATAGCCTCGCTCTCGGGGGACATATCTGCACGGTCCACCAGCTTCCTGACCCCCTTGGATACCCCGTCGGAGGCTGATGCCATCATCTACCTGATGCGGCACATGCACGCCTCGGACCTAAGGTTCCTGGAATCCTTTGCCGACACCGCCGTGGGCCGCTCAGGCACCGTGAATGCCATTGCCGTCCTGTCCCGGGCCGACGAGGTGGGCGCAGGACGGATCGATTCCCTCCTGTCCGCCGGAGACATCGCCGAAAGGTACCGCCGCGACCACAACCTGAGGAAGCTGGCGCTGGGTGTGGTACCCGTTGCCGGCCTCCTGGCGCAAAGTGCCCGGACCATGCGCCAGCCGGACTTCCGCGCGCTTGAACTGCTGGCCGGCATGGACCGCGCGGCCAGGGAAAAGATGATGCTCTCGGCGGACCGGTTCCTCCGCGCAACGGATCCGGAAGGCATGACGGCTGAGGCCAGGGCCTCGCTGCTGGAGAGATACGGCCTTTTTGGCATCCGCCTGGCGGTGGTCCTGCTCCGGAATGGATTCGACCAGCCAACGCCACTGGCCCACGAGCTTGCCCGGCGCAGCGGCCTGGACCCGCTGCTGGAGACGGTGGGCCGGCAGTTCCAGGCACGGGCAGATGCGTTGAAGGCCCGGACAGCCTTGGCGGGGGTGGAAGCCCTGCTCCGCGCTTCTCCCCGCAAGGGGACCGAGCACCTCGCCGAGGCCCTGGAGAAGCTGCAGGCCAACGCCCATGAGTTCCGGGAACTGCGGCTGTTGTCGACGCTGCGGACCACCGGCGTCGGACTGAACCCCGAGTTTGCCGCCGAAGCAGAGGCACTCATCGGGGGCCTGGGTGCTGCCTCCCATGTACGGCTCGGGCTGGGCCCGGATGCCACCCCCGAACAGTTGGCTGACGAGGCACGGCGTTTGCTGTCCCGCTGGCGTGCACTGGCGGAGAACCCGCTGACGGACCGGGCGGCCCAGGACGCCTGCCGGGTGGTGATCCGCAGCTGCGAAGGCATCGTGGCGGAATGTTCAGTGCGCGAATTCCAGCGTCAGCTCGCCCAACACTCGTCGCGCCAGGCCAAACCGTTACCAGCCTGACCTGAGCCAGGCGGCAGCGGACGGGAAGAAGAACAGGACGAGCCCGATGAATGCCAGCAGGATCTCGATGCCCCAGAGGATGGCCACATAGCTGCCGGCGTCGCCCGGGGGCACCAGGAACGTGGCCGTCACCACCATGACCAGCACGTGCCCCGCCAGCAGCGGGACCAGTGCCAACCGGGCCCAGCCCTGCCGGCCTGCCACCACGCCGAGCATTGCCGCCTCGAGGAGCATTACCAGCAGCAGCGCACCGATGCTTCCCCAAAAGACGATGGCGGTGGCCGTGGTTATGGCGGTCTCGTCGCCGCCGGGAGCCGTTTCCTGCACCACGCTTCGCAGCCGTTCCAAGTGGGAGTCCCGGGTAAGGAAGGAGCCCACCAGGACCGCCAACCCGGCCACGAAGCTGAACAGCCAGAGGTTCCTGGCCACCCGGACGCTCCCCGGTGCCGGCGGGACCACCACGATCGGTGCCGGGGACGAATAGGACAGCCCGGGCCGCGGAGGCGGCGCGGGCTGTGTGCGGGGTGCCCCGTCTGGCGGCGACGCTGCACCGGCAGGGTTCCGCAGCCGGTCTTCTCCGTCAGCGTCGCGGGCCATCAGACTGGTCCCCTACTTCAGTCCGTCGGTGTCGTGTTCGTCGGTCTCGTGCTTGTCTTTCCCGCCGTCGTCGGTCTTTGCCTTGGCGTCCAGCTCATCCTTGAGCTTCTTCAGGCGTGCGGCCTCGGCTTCCTGCCGGCGGCGCACCTCCAGGTTGCGGAGGAAGTCCGGATCGTCGTCCGGGGCGGTGGGGTGGCTGTAGTTCTGGCGCTGCGGGGGAGCGCCGCGCGGCCGGCCGATCAGGAGCCAGAGGACCGCCCCGATCACCGGCAGGACGATCATGACCACGATCCAGGCAGGTTTGGAGATCCCGCGGGTGAGGCGCGCGTCGGTGCGGATCACGTCGACGAGCCCGTACACGAAGATGGCGAGGACTGCGACGGCCAAAACCACACGGAGGAGCATGCCATTAAGTCTATCGTCAGGAGGCGCAGGGGCCGTGGGCGGGAGGCGGCTAAACTTGAATAGTGGCCTTTTTGAAATATTCCCTGATCCGCCTGGCGCTGTTCGCACCCCTGTTCGTGCTTTTCACCTTCCTGGGCCTGGGCGCCCTGATGTCCGTCATCTGCGCGGCCCTGATTGCCTTCGCCGTGAGCTACCTGTTCTTCCAGAAGCAGCGGGACGAAGCAGCGGCAGCACTGCAGCACCGTTTCTCCGGCAAGGCCAAACCGCTGCGTTCGGCCGGCGAGGTCCAGGACGCCCGCGCCGAGGACGCCCTCCTGGACGCCAACCCGGACGTGGCCATCAGCAACGACGCCAAGGACCGCAAGCGGGCTTAGGACTAGAACCCGTGGCTGAGGACCAGGCCCAGTGAGAACAGCAGGCTGTAGCCGAGGTTGATCAGGCCGGTCTGCTTCAGGACCGGGATCAGGCTCTTGCGCTTGCGGCCGTTGATCATCAGCCATGCCGGCATCAGGCAGGCCGGAATCAGCAGCAGCACAATCAGCATCCACGGCCGGCCGGGAGCCAGGATGACCACCAGCAGGATGGCCACGGCCAGCATCAGCACGTAGCTTTCCCGGGCGTGCTTGTCGCCCAGCCGGACCGCCAGGGTCTTCTTGCCGGCCTGCATGTCCGTGGGAATGTCCCGGACGTTGTTGGCCATGAGCAGCGCGGTGGCGATGAGGCCGGTGCCGATCGCGCCGATGATGGAGGGCAGGTTGATCTGCCCGGCCTGGGTGTAGGTGGTGCCCAGGGTTGCCACCAGTCCGAAGAACACAAACACGAAAACATCGCCCAGGCCCATGTAGCCGTAGGGGTTCTTGCCTCCGGTGTAACCCCAGGCGGCCATGACGCAGCCCAGTCCCACCAGGATGAGCCACCAGCTCTGGGTGATCACCACCAGGACCAGCCCGAAGACCATGGCTGCGGCGAACGCGCCGAAGGCGGCCCGCTTGACGTGCTCCGGGCTTGCCGCCCCTGATCCCACAAGCCGCAGCGGGCCCACCCGGTCATCGTCGGTGCCGCGGATGCCGTCCGAGTAGTCGTTGGCGAAGTTCACGCCCACCTGCAGCAGGAGTGCCACGAGCGCCGCGAGGATGGCGTTGAACAGGAGGAACGAATCCATCTCGTAGGCGGCGGCGGAGCCGATCAGCACCGGCGCAATCGCGGCGGGCAGCGTCCGGAGTCGGGCGCCTTGGATCCATTGAGCGGCTGTAGCCACGGTCAGTACCTCGTGTGTGGTTGGGGAGGGCGGCAGGCGGGGGCCTGCCGGATGGTGCAGGTCTACTTTACTTTCCCTCGTGGAGGGCATTCAGTTCGGCAGTCATGGCCAGCCGGTCCGGCTTGCCGTTGGGCAGCAGCGGCAGCGAGGATGCGGCCAGGACCGTTTTGGGTGCCAGGATCCCCAATGTCCGGCGCCATTCCTGCTGAAGCACGACGGCGTGGTCCCGGCTGGGCAGGGCGTCGCCGGCTTCGACGCCCCGTGCGGACTCTGCCAGCGCCACGTAGGCGGCCACGGCCTGGCCCCATTCCGCGGAGGGCACGCCCGCCACGAAAGCCGCCGCGACGCCGTCGGACTTCACCAGCTCGTCCTGGACATGCGCCGCGGAAACCTTCATGCCCCCGGTGATGATCACGTCGTCCGCGCGGCCCAGGACGGTCAGGCGGCCGTCCTCGCCGATGCGGCCCAGGTCGCTGGTGCGGTACCAGCGCACGCCGTCCTCCTCGAAGAACGTCTCGGTGCTTTCAGGGGCCTCAAGGTACCCGGCAGCGATGGTGTCACCGCCGAGCAGGATCCGGCCGTCCCCCTCAACCCGGAGGGACACTCCCTCCAGGGGGAAGCCGTCGTAGACGCACCCGCCGGACGTCTCGGCGGAGCCGTAGGTGGTGATGACCCGGACGCCGGCGTCGCGGGCGGCGGCCAGCAGTGAGGCGGGGGCCGGGGCGCCGCCCAGCAGGACGGCGTTGAAGCGGCGGAGCACGGCCAGGGTTTCCGGAGACGGTTCGTCGAGGAGGCGCTGGAGCTGGGTGGGAACCAGGGAGGTGAACCTGATCCTGTCCGTCAGTTCCAGAGCAGCCTCGGTGAATGCTTCGGGCGTGAAACCCCGGGACATGTCCATGACCCACGGGCGGGTGCCGGCGAACAGGGAACGGACCAGGACCTGGATGCCCGCCACGTACTCCACCGGAAGGGCCAGGAGCCACTGGCCTTCGCCATTGAGCGCCAGAGCCGTAGCCATGGAGGAGGCAGCCAGGGATTCCACCGTCAACACCGTCGCCTTGGGGGCGCCGGTGGAGCCGGACGTGCGCACCACGGCCACCGCGTCATCGCAGCCGGGAGTTTCCACATGTCCCACCAGCAGGGCGCCGTCGCTCCCGACGGAGAGTTCGACGGCGGGGCCCTCGCCGTGGAGGGCGGCCGCGAGGGCCTTGAGGGCGGGCTCTACATTGAGTGGGCCGCTGTTCATATGCCGCTCCTGGCTAGAAGTAGTACGGGAAGGAGGACCAGTCGGGTTCGCGTTTTTGCAGGAAGGCTTCCTTGCCCTCCACCGCCTCGTCCGTCATGTACGCCAGCCGCGTGGCCTCGCCGGCGAACACCTGCTGGCCGGCCAGGCCGTCGTCGGCAAGGTTGAAGGCGAACTTGAGCATGCGGATGGCCTGCGGCGACTGCCGGGCAATATCAGCTGCGTACTCCAAGGCAACCTCTTCCAGGCGTTCGTGGTCCACGGCCTCGTTCACCGCACCCATCCGCACCATGTCCCCGGCGGAATATTCGCGGGCCAGGAAGAAGATCTCGCGCGCTGCCTTCTGCCCGATCTGCCGTGCGAGCAGGGCGGAGCCGTAGCCGGCGTCGAAGCTGCCCACGGTGGCATCCGTCTGCTTGAACTTGCCGTGCTGGCGGGAGGCGATGGTCAGGTCCGCCACGACGTGCAGCGAGTGCCCGCCGCCGGCCGCCCAGCCGTTGACGACGGCGATGACCACCTTCGGCATGGTCCGCATCAGCCGCTGGACTTCCAGGATGTGCAGCCTGCCGGCGCGGGCGGGGTCGATGGTTTCCTGCGACTCGCCGTCTGCTGTGTCTTGTACTACGTACCGATAGCCGTCCCGGCCCCGGATCCGCTGGTCCCCGCCGGAGCAGAAGGAGTGGCCGCCGTCCTTGGGGGAGGGGCCGTTGCCGGTGAGCAGCACGGTGGCAACGTCCGGGGTCATGCGGGCGTGGTCCATGGCACGGTAGAGCTCGTCGACAGTGCCGGGCCGGAACGCGTTCCGCACTTCCGGCCGGTTGAAGGCGATCCGCACCGCGGGCAGGTCACGCACCCACCCGCCGTCGGAATCCCTTTCCACCTGCCGGTGGTACGTCATGTCCTGGAAGTCCTCGAAACCGGCCACGGTCCGCCAGCGGATGGGGTCGAAGACGTCTGACACTTGGGCGGGAATCTGTTTGCTCACCGTCCAAGTCTAGTAATCGGCCTTAGCTGATGCAGAACTCGTTGCCTTCCGGATCTGCCATGGTGTGCCAGGAATGCGGACCCTGGCTGGCGGTCCAGAGGAAAGTGGCGCCCCTGGCCTCAAGCTCCCGACGGACCTCATCCTTGTCCCGGCCGGCCAGGTTCACGTCCCAGTGCACGCGGTTCTTCACGGTTTTCCCCTCGGGTGCCGTCTGGAAGAGGACACGCCTTGCGGGTTGTTTGGACTCCAGTTCCTCCGGCGGCCGGATGGCGCAGCCCTCACGCCAGACCAGGTTGCCCCGGTGCGTCATGGTCTGGTCCTCCGTGGCGAAGCCCTGCTCGATCATCGAGCGGATGAACGCCGCGTCCTGGGGCTCCACGGACCACTGCAGGGTTTCAGCCCACCAGTCCGCGAGCTCGTGCGGCTTGCTGCAATCGACGACGATCTGGATGTTCAGTCCCATCCCACCAAGGTACGGGGAGTCGATGGAGCCGCGGTAGGGCCTACGGCTGCACCTGCTGGAGCTGTTCGAAGACCTCCGGCGGGATGGCATAGATGAACACCACGGCCAGCAGGTTCTTCGCAGCATGGACGAAGTAGGAAAACATCAGGTTCTTCCCTGTCCAGACGTACACGAAGACCAGGGTGGCGCCCATGGCCAGGTAGGGGAGCAGGGCAGCCAGGGTGATGGCTTCCCGGCCCACGATGTGCATGGCGGCGAACAGGACCACCGAAACGGCGCAGCAGATCCAGATGTTCACCCGCCGGCTCAGCTTGCCTATGAGCAGGTGGCGGAAGATGTACTCCTCCACGAACGGTCCCACCACTACCACCAGCGGAACCATGAGCCAGGCCGGCACCTGCTGCATCAGTTCCTGCAGGCCCGCCTGGTTCTCTGACGTCTGTGCCTCGCCGCCGGCGGCCACCACGATGGCGGTCAGGATCAGCATGGCAATCACCGCGGCGGGCACCATCATGAGCGTGAACCACGGGCGCGTGGCGAGGACCTTCAGGTCGCGGCCCACCACCTTCCGGGCCGCCAGCAGCGCCAGGATGCCCACCGTGGCGTAAAAAAGCAGGTTCGCCGCGTAGGAAGCCGCCGCCGGGGAAGGAGCAACCTGCCGCAGGAACGGGGCCAGGAGTTCCCCCGCCACGGCGAAGAACCCGGCGATGGCCACGTACACAATCAGGGTTGCCCCGTCCAACGGCGAGAAGCGGTACAGCTGCGGCTGCGGAGCAGGGGGTATTCGGTGGGCGGTCGCCATGGCTTCAGCCTATCCCCCAACTAGGTAGCGCTAAGTGTCGTTCTGGGGCTCCAAAACGACACTTAGCGCTACCGAGTTGGGGGAGAGGCGGTCGCCATGGCGACCGCCTCTCCCCCAACTCGGTAGCGCTAAGTGTCGTTCTGGGGCTCCAAAACGACACTTAGCGCTACCTAGTTGGGCGGGAACGGGGGGGAGGTGGGCCGGCCGCGTTGCTGGGGGAAACGCGCGTCCCCTAGAATATTCGGTATGCCTAAATTTACGTTTCGGTGCGCCAAAGAAGCTGCCCCGACCGGTGCCCGCAGGACCGTGCGCTTCAGGGCGGCGGCCGCTGCCGCCGTCGTGCTTTCCCTTGTGCTGACCGCCTGCGGCGGCGGGGCTTCGGGGAACGGGGACAGCAAGCCCGTGGTGCTGACCACGTTCACGGTGCTGGCGGACATCGCCCGGAACGTCGCGGGGGACAAGCTCACCGTGGAATCCATCACAAAGGCCGGCGCGGAAATCCACGGCTACGAACCCACTCCCGGCGACATCCGGAAAGCCTCCAAGGCCGACCTCATCCTGGACAACGGCCTGAACCTGGAAGCCTGGTTCGCGCAGTTCGTGGACGGGCTGGATGTGCCCCACGCCGTGGTGAGCGAGGGCGTTGAGCCGATGCCCATCAGCGAGGACTCCTACCAGGGCAAGCCCAACCCGCACGCCTGGATGTCACCGGTGAACGTCCAGGCCTACGTGGACAACATGGTGCGGGCCTTCAGCGACCTTGACCCCGGCAACGCCGCTGCCTTCAAAGCCAACGGGGACGCCTACAAAGCCGAACTCCAGGCCGTGCAGGACCAGATGACCACCAGCCTTGCCGCGGTTCCGGAAGCCCAGCGGGCCCTGGTGACCTGCGAAGGCGCGTTCTCCTACCTGGCCCGCGACACCGGGCTCAAGGAGGTGTACATCTGGGCCGTGAACGCCGAACAGCAGGCCACGCCCCAGCAGATCACCCGCGCCATCGAGTACGTGAAGGCCAACAAAGTCCCGGCCGTCTTCTGCGAATCCACGGTTTCCAACGCCCCCATGCAGCAGGTGGTGGAAGCCACGGGCGCACGGTTCGGCGGCACCCTGTACGTGGACTCCCTTTCCGAAGCGGACGGGCCCGTCCCCACCTACCTGGACCTGATCAGGCACGACGCCGACATCATCACCAAAGCACTCACAGCAGGGGTGGGGCAATGACCTCCCCGGCCATCCAGGTGGACAACGTCACCGTCCACTACGGCGAAGTCCTGGCACTCGACTCGGCGTCCCTGTCCCTTGACCCGGCGCGGATCTGCGGCCTGGTGGGCATGAACGGCTCCGGGAAGTCCACGCTGTTCAAGGTGATCATGGGCATGATCAAGCCCGACGCCGGCACGGTGCGGATCGGAGGAGAGCCACCTTCCAAGGCGCGCAGGGAAGGGGGCATCGGCTATGTGCCGCAAAGCGAGGAAGTGGACTGGCAGTTCCCGCTCTCCGTGCGCGACGTGGTGATGATGGGCCGCTACGGCCACCAGGGCTTCACCCGCCGGGCCTCGAAGGGCGACCGGGCTGCCGTGGACGAGGCATTGGACCGGGTGGAACTGGGGGAGTACGCCGGGCGGCAGATCGGCCAACTCTCCGGCGGGCAGAAGAAGCGTGCCTTTGTTGCCCGCGGGATAGCGCAGGGTGCCACCACCATGCTGCTGGACGAACCATTCGCCGGCGTGGACAAGAGGTCGGAAGCCACCATCACCAGGCTCCTGCGCGAGCTCGCCGCGGACGGCTGCACCATCCTGGTCTCCACCCACGACCTGCACGCGCTCCCGCAGCTCTGCGACGAAGCCGTGCTGCTGATGCACCGGGTCCTCATGCACGGCCCGCCGCAGGTGGTGCTGCAGCCCGAAAACCTGGCCATGGCGTTCGGCCTGGACGTGCTCAACCGGGAAGGGCGGAGCTGACCCGTGGAACTCCTCCTCGAACCCCTCAGCTACGACTTCATGGTCCGGGCCATCGTCACCACGGCGCTCGCCGCCGTCGTCTGCGCCGTCCTCAGCTGCTGGCTGGTGCTGATCGGCTGGTCCCTCATGGGCGACGCAGTCTCCCACGCGGTGCTGCCCGGCGTCGTCCTGGCCTACATTGTGGGCGCCCCCTTCGCGCTCGGCGCTCTGGTGTTCGCCCTGATCGCCGTGACCCTGATCGGGGTGGTCCGCAATACCAGCCGGGTGAAGGAAGACGCGGCGATCGGCATCGTGTTCTCCTCGCTGTTCGCCCTTGGCCTGGTGCTGATTTCCGTGACGCCCAGCCAGACGGACCTGAACCACATCATCTTCGGCAACCTGCTGGGCGTCAGCATTCCGGACCTCATCCAGGTGCTGGTGCTGGGCGTGGTGGCTTTCGCCATCCTGATCCTCAAGCGCCGCGACCTCACGCTCTACGCCTTCGATCCCACGCATGCGCACGCCATCGGACTGTCCCCGCGGAGGCTCGGCGCGCTGCTGCTGGGCCTCCTGGCCCTGACATCGGTGGTGGCGCTGCAGACCGTGGGCGTTGTCCTGGTGGTGGCCATGCTCATCATCCCCGGCGCCACGGCCTACCTGCTCACGGACCGGTTCTCCCGGATGCTGGTGATCGCCCCGGTGGTCTCGGCGCTCTGTTCGATCACCGGCATCTACGTCAGCTACTACCTGGACACGGCCTCGGGCGCCATGGTGGTGCTGACCCAGGGAGTGGTGTTCGCCGTCGTCTACCTTTTCAGCCCGCGCCAGGGCCTGATCGGCACCCGCCTGGCGAAGGCCCGGCGCAGGAAGGCGGCGGCCCTCGCTGCAGCTTGACTCGTGGCTTCACCCGGGGCAGTCTGGAGCGATGAAGTCCTGACCAGCAGCCCCGGCCCTGCGCCAGGCTGTTCTCCCAAACCAAGGCCGCCGTCGAGCGCTGGATGAAACGTCCCGTTCAGCTCCGGCGGCCACACTGCGGAAATTTGCGAGGACTTCCCTTGACTGAACACCTTAACCTTTCGGACGTTTCCCATGGCTATGGCGACCGCCGGCTGCTGGACCGCATCAGCCTGGTGATTACGGCCGGCGAGCACGTTGCCGTGGTGGGCGAAAACGGTGCCGGCAAATCCACCCTGCTCCGGATCCTGGCCGGCCTCGAAGCGCCTGACGAAGGCGCCGTGGTGATCCAAGGCAGGGTGGGCTACCTGGCCCAGACCCATGGCCTGCCCGAGTCCTTCACCGTGGGCGCCGCCGTCGACGCTTCCCTTGCCTCGCTGCGTGCCCTCGAAGCGGAGCTTGACCGGCTGGAGGCCAACCTCGCCGACGCCGGGGACGACGAACTGGATACCTACGGCCGGCTGCAGACGGAGTACCAGCTGCGCGAAGGCTACGCCGCGGAACACCGGGTGGAGGCTGCCCTGGACCGGCTGGGCCTGGGCGGCCTGGACCGGAACCGGGTGCTGGGATCCCTGTCCGGCGGGGAACAGGAACGCGTGGCCTTGGCCTGTGTCCTGGCCGATCCGGCGGACATCCTGCTCCTGGACGAACCCACCAACCATCTGGACGCCCGCGGAACCGCCTGGCTGGAGGACCGGCTGGCGGCCCACCGCGGCACGGTGGTGGTGGTGTCCCACGACCGCGTGCTCCTCCGCAAGGTGGCGGCCACCATCATCGAAGTGGATGCCGAGCGCCGCGCCGTGACCCGTTACGGCAACGGCTACGACGGCTACCTCCGGGAGAAGGCAGCCGAACGCGCGCGCTGGGTCCAGCAGTACCACACCTGGATTGATGCAATGGAGTCCGAAAAGCGGCAGGCAGAAACTGTTGCCGGGACCATGGGCTACGGCCGCAAGCGCGACGGCGACAAGATGGGCTTCGACTTCAAGGCCGGCACCTGGCAGAAGGCCGCCAGCAGCCAGGTCCGGAACGCCCAGGAGCGGCTGCGCCGGCTCGAAGCCAGCCCCGTGGACCGGCCGCCGGTACCCCTGCGGCTGAACGTCGATCTGGCCGCGGACTCAGGTGCTGCGCCTTCCGGGGCAGCGCAGGAGGGTGCGCCGGTGCTGGCACTGCGCGGGGTGAGCGTGCCCGGCAGGCTGGAAACCACAGACTTCCAGGCGGGCGCCGGCGAGAAGATCCTGATCACCGGGCCCAACGGCGCGGGCAAGTCCACGCTGCTCTCCATCCTTGCCGGAACCCTGGAACCAGCTGCCGGCTCCGTCACCCGGCCCGAACGCGTCGGCTACCTGCAGCAGGAACTGGAGCTGCCGCAACGGCCCGCCTTGCGCCTGCTGCCGGCCTTCGCCGCGGGCCTCGGCGGCAACATCGACGAGCACGCCGAGGCCCTCCTCCGCCTCGGCCTCTTCCGCACCAGCGAGTTCCACGTGCCCGTCGGCAGCCTGTCCGCCGGCCAGCAACGAAGGCTGGCCCTGGCCCGGCTGCTGTTGGGCGGCTACGGCACCCTGGTGGTGGACGAGCCGACCAACCACTTGGCGCCCGTGCTGGTGGAACAGCTGGAGGCGGCGCTGGCGGACTTTGCCGGGACCCTGGTGATGGTCAGCCATGACAGGGCGCTTCGGGAGTGGTTCGCGGCGTGCGCGCGGCGGAGCCGTGGTGGGGCCGGCGCCCCGGAAGGCGCCCGGGCCGGGAACACCGCCGTCGGACGTTGGACCCGGTATTCCATGGACAAGGGCGTGCTCGCACCGGTTTAGGGGATTGCCTGGGGCAGGCTTAGGGCGATCCCGACCGGGATGCGTCACTTTTGGCCCCGCAGCGGCGCAGTTGGTCCGGATTGGCGGGGTTTCCTCCCGCCTGGCAGGGCATAAGTCACGCATTTGGGGCATCAGCCTGGCCTGGGAACCGGTGAGATTCGCGTAAAGCAGTCTTTACCGGGGGACCGGCGGCCGGAAACATCGGCGGCGGAAAATGGGGCCCATGCCCGTCTTTCCGCCGGCCGAAAGGATCTGTCCGTGATCGCCAAGAACCTTTTCCTGCAAGGCATCTACCACTTCCAGGGCGTGGGCCTGGAGAAGCCCGTCCCGCTGCACAGCGAGCTCTCGCACTATGTCCCGGACGGCGTGATCAACCAGGCGCTGTACTTCCGCGGCGGCAACTCGAGCAGTGAGCTGATCGCCGTCGTGCTCATGCGCAACGGGGTTCCCATGCGCTACTTCCCCATCGGCGCCAAGAGCGAGGTCCATGTTCCGCTGCGCGTGGTGGAGGACATCGACGGCGGCTCGGTGATCGAGCTGTACCTGGCGGCTCCGGAGGGCCTCCACGGGTCCGTGGTGATCGACCTGGGGATGGTGGAACACTGATGGGCAGCGTGGCGGAGCAGATGCAAGCCGGGGCCCAGGCCAGGCCGCGCTCCCGGTCCGGCGGCCGGGACAGCCGGCGGCGCCTCGTGGTCATCGGCAACGGCATGGCCGGCGCCCGGGCCGTGGAGGAGATCCTGGCCCGGGGCGGTGCGGAGCAATTCAGCATCACCATGTTCGGGGACGAGCCGTACGGAAACTACAACCGGATCATGCTCAGCCACGTCCTTTCGGGTGAGGAGAGCGACGCGGACATCTTCCTCAACCCCCTGTCCTGGTACCAGGACAACGGCATCACGCTGCACGCGGGCGTCCGGGCCGACCGGATCGACCGGTTCGCCAAGCACGTGTTTTCCAGCGACGGCCGGGTGACGCCCTACGACACGCTGATTATCGCCACGGGAAGCCGCTCCCACCTTCCTCCCATGGACGGCCTCTACACACCCGGCGGGTCGGTGAAGCAGGGCGTCTTCGGCTTCCGCACCATCGACGACACCCGCAAAATGGCGGCGCATGCACAGCAGGAACATCACCGGCACGCCGTGGTGATCGGCGGGGGCCTGCTGGGGCTGGAGGCCGCTGCCGGGCTGCGCAGCTTCGGGCTGGGCGTGGACGTGGTCCACTCCGGCGGCCACCTGATGAGCGCACAGATGGGGCCCGACGGCGGTGCGGTGCTCCGCCGGAGCGTAGAGGCACTGGGCATCGGGGTACTGACCGGCGGCCGGACCACGGCCGTCCTTGGCAGGGACAGGGTGACCGGCGTCAGCCTCCGCGGCCGGCCGGACATCGGGTGCGACATGGTGGTGGTGGCGGCCGGGATCCGTCCCAACGTGGACCTGGCTGTCCTCAGCGGGCTCCCGGTGGAGCGGGCCATTGTGGTGGATGACAGCCTGCGGGTCCAGGACGAGGACGACATCTACGCGGTGGGGGAGTGCGTCCAGCACCGCGGCGAGGTGTACGGGCTGGTGGCCCCGCTGTGGGAGCAGGCGGTGGTGCTGGCCAACCATGTGACGGGCACGGACACCGGCTCCGCGTACCTGGGCTCGCGCACGGCCACCAAACTCAAGGTGGCCGGCGTCGAAGTGGCCTCCATGGGCCTGCACGGGCCGGAACTTGAGACGGACGAACACATCGTCTTTTCGGAACCCAGCCGCGGGGTCTTCAAGTCCATCGTGGTCCGGGACAACAAGATGGTGGGCGCCACGCTCCTGGGCGACAGCCGCAAGGTGGCGTACCTGACCCAGGCGTTCGACCGCGGGCTGCCGCTGCCCGAGGAACGGCTCGGGCTGATGTTCGATCTAGGCACGCCCGGGGAGGAGACCGGGGTTGCCGAGCTCGACGACGAGGCACAGGTCTGCAACTGCAACGGCGTCAGCAAGAAGGACCTGGTGGGGGCGGTGAAGGGCGGCTGCAGCTCGGTATCCGGGGCCATTGACGCCACCCGTGCCGGCAAAGGGTGCGGCTCCTGCAAGCTCCTGGTCAGACAGGTGGTGGAGTGGGCGGCGGACGGGGCCGTGGAGGAGGACCCGGCTGCCGCTTACTACGTCCCCGGCGTTCCCCTGGACAAGCAGGCTCTGATGGCAGAAATCCGGGCCCGCGGCCTGCGGTCGGTTTCGGCGGTGTTCCAGGCGCTGGCTCCGGGCGGCGCCGAGGACGCAAAGTCCAAGATGGGGCTCGCCTCGCTGCTCAAGATGATGCTGGGCGACCGGTACATCGACGAACGCGACGCCCGCTTCATCAACGACCGCGTCCACGCCAACATCCAGCGGGACGGCACCTTTTCCGTGGTGCCCCAGATGAAGGGCGGCGTGACGTCGGTCCAGCAGCTGCGCCGGATCGCTGACGTGGCGGAGAAGCACAACGTCCCGCTGATCAAGCTCACCGGAGGGCAGCGCATCGACCTGCTGGGGATCCGCAAGGAGGACCTGCCGCAGGTCTGGGCGGACCTGGACATGCCCTCCGGCTATGCCTACGGCAAGAGCTTCCGGACGGTGAAGACGTGCGTGGGAAAGGACTTTTGCCGCTACGGCACCGGTGACTCCACCAAGCTGGGGATCGAGATCGAATCCCGCTTCCAGGGCCTTGAGGCGCCCGCCAAACTGAAGCTCGCGGTCTCGGGCTGTCCCCGGAACTGCGCCGAATCGCTGGTGAAGGATGTGGGCGTGGTGGCAGTGGAGGGCGGCCGCTGGGAGATCTACGTGGGCGGAGCCGCCGGTGCCCACATCCGCAAGGGAGACCTGCTGGCCACCGTGGACGATCCGGACGAGGTGAAAGTCCTCACCGGCCGGTTCATGCAGTACTACCGGGAACAGGCCAACTGGCTGGAACGGACCTACGCCTTCGTCCCGCGGGTGGGCATCGAGCACCTGCGGGCCGTGATCGTGGAGGATTCGGAGGGGATCGCGGGCCGGCTGGACGAGGCGATGCAGGCCTCCGTGGACAGCTACGTTGACCCGTGGCGGGAACGCGATGACCCGCAAACGCCCGGGCAGTTCAGGACGTCGCTGCCCCTGACCGTCCTCCCGCAGGTGCCGGTCCGATGAGCAGTACCGGAACACATGCCAACGCCCACGTCCTGGGCCCGGTGGACCAGATTCCGCTGGGCGAGGGGCGGGCCTTCGGGGTCGGCGGCGAGCAGGTGGCCGTCTTCCGGCTGCGGGACGGTTCACTGCGGGCGGTCTCCGGCGTCTGTCCCCACCGCGGCGGGCCGGTTGCGGACGGCACCGTGGACCGGCAGGTGGTCATTTGTCCGCTGCACCAGCACGCTTTTGACCTCACCTCCGGATGCTCCACTACCGGTGCGGAACCCCTGCGGACCTACCGGATTTCCCTGGACGGGGAGCAGAATATGGTGCTTGAGACGGCCGCTGTGTAGCGCGCGTCACGTAGCACCCCTCAGCGTCTTGTAGGATGGACGAGCCGCGCGAAGCTTCGGCTTTACGGAGGATTGCGCTCACAAACGGTCGCCCCAACGGCGTAAGCCCGAATTTTGTGAGCTGGATCATGCTGTAGTCCGGATGCGGCCAACCCCCAACCCACAAGGAATCGTTGTGCCTCAAATTACCCCCACAGATCTCGAGAACCGTACGGCCCCATCCGTCGCCGTCGACCCCACCCTCAGCGCCGAGGGCTACAGCAAGACCCTGGGCCGGCGCCATGTCACCATGATCGCCATGGGCGGCGCCATCGGCGTCGGCCTCTTCATGGGTGCCGGCGGCCGGCTGGCCTCCACCGGCCCGGCCCTGATCTTCTCCTACGCCATCGCGGGCGTCATCGCCTACCTGCTCATGCGGGCCCTGGGCGAACTCATCATGTACCGCCAGACCTCCGGCTCCTTCGTGAGCTACGCCGGCGAAATGTTCGGCAAGAAGGGCGCGTTCCTGTCCGGCTGGATGTACTTCATCAACTGGGGCATGACCGGCATCGCCGAACTGATTGCCATCGGCCTGTACTTCCAGTTCTTCTTCCCCAATGTCCCCGTGGAAGCCTCGGCCATCGCCGCCCTGGCCATCCTGGTGGCAGTGAACCTGCTCAGCGTCAAGGCGTTCGGCGAGTTCGAATTCTGGGCCTCCTGCCTCAAGGTGGGCGCCATCCTGATCTTCCTGGCGGTGGGCACCTTCATGGTGGTCACCAACGCCCGGGTGGGCGACGGCAACGCCTCGGTTGCCAACCTCTTCGCGGCCGAAGGCGGCATGTTCCCCAAGGGCGCCCTGGTGATGGTCCTGGTGCTCAACGCCGTCATCTTCGCCTACAACGGCATCGAACTGGTGGGCATCACCGCCGGTGAAATGCAGGACCCGGAACGCGAAGTGCCCAAGGCGATCCGCGCCGTCGTCCTCCGCATTGTGGTGTTCTACGTCGGTTCCGTGACCCTGCTCGCCATGCTGCTGCCGTCCGACCAGTACGTTGCCGGAACGTCCCCGTTCGTCACCGTCTTCGGCCAGATGGGCCTCGCCTGGGTGGGCGACGTGATGAACATGATCGTCATCACCGCCGCGCTGTCCTCCTGCAACTCCGGCCTGTACTCGATCGGCCGCGTGTTCCGCACCATGGCCAACAACGGCCACGCCCCGCAGTGGCTCACCAAGATGTCCAAGCGGCACGTCCCGTACGCGGCCATCCTGGCCATCGCTGCCTTCTACGCGGTAGGCATCCTGCTGAACATCTGGCTGGGCGGATCGCACGCGTTCGACCTCGCCCTCAACACCGCCTCCATCGGCGTGATCTTCTGCTGGGGCTCCATCTTCGCCAGCCAGATCGTGCTGCGCCGCCGCAAGGGCGTCACCTCCGGCCTGCCGATGCCCGGTTCGCCGTGGACCAGCTGGGCCGGACTGGTGGGCCTGCTGGCCATCACCGTCCTGATCGGCTTCGACACCATGACCAGCAAGAGCGGTGAGGTGTTCTACCTGGGCCTCTGGACCCTGGCCACCATCCCGTTCTTCGCCGTGGTCCTGTGGCTGGGCTGGCAGAAGGTCAAGAACAACGAGCCGAAGAGCGCGCTCTACAGCTAACGGCTCACCCAAGCAGTACGTACGACGGCGGGACGCCCCTTGGAGGGGAGTCCCGCCGTCGGCGTTTCCCTGCATCGATTGCTCCGCAACTGCCGTTTTGGGGCCTCAAAAGGACCGCTACGGAGCAATCGATGGTGCCGGAGCGGTGGTGCGGAGCGCGCCGCCGGGGCAGACTGGGGCTTGTGGGCGAACCCTGGGTGCTGCATGTGGACCTTGACCAGTTCATCGCGGCCGTCGAAGTGCTCCGCCGGCCCGAGCTCGCGGGCAAGGCGGTGATTGTCGGCGGCCGCGGCGATCCCACCGAACGGGCGGTCGTATCCACGGCATCCTACGAAGCCAGGGCGTACGGCGTCGGCTCGGGGATGCCGCTGCGCGTCGCCGCACGGAAAGTGCCCGATGCCGTCATCCTGCCGGTCGACCATGAAGCCTACCTGGAGGCGTCCGAACAGGTCATGGCGGTGCTGCGCTCGCAGCCGGGCGCTACCGTCCAGGTGCTCGGCTGGGACGAGGCGTTTGTTGGCGTGCAGACGGATGATCCGGACGCCTACGCCCGGCAACTGCAGCAGGCCGTGCTCGGGGCGACCCGGCTGCACTGCAGCGTGGGTATCGGCGACACCCTTCTCCGCGCCAAGGTGGCGACGACGTTCGGCAAGCCGGCCGGCGTCTTCCGGCTCACGGAAGGCAATTGGCTGGACGTCATGGGGAGCCGGCCCACCATCGAGCTGTGGGGCGTGGGAACGAAAGTGTCCCAGCGGCTCGCCAAGCTTGGCATCCGGACGGTGGCCGAGCTGGCAGCGTCCAGCCCTGACGACCTTGTCCCCGAGTTCGGCCCGAAGATGGGTCCCTGGTATGCGCAGCTGGGCCGCGGCGACGGCGGACGGACAGTTGATGACACACCCTGGGTGGCGCGCGGGCACAGCCGTGAAACCACCTTCCAGCGCGACCTGACCGGGCCGGGGCAGATTGACGGTGCCGTCAGGGAGCTGGCGGCGCACGTGCTGGAGGATGTCGCGGCAGAGGGCCGGCCGGTGGTCGGGCTGACGCTCAAGGTCCGCTATGCACCGTTCATCACCAAGACGTATGCCCGGAAGATCCCCGAGACCTCGGACCCGGCGGAAGTGCTCGCCCGGGTCCTGGACCTGGTGGCGAAGATCGAGCCGGGCCGCCCCATCAGGCTCCTCGGGCTGCGGGCCGAAATGACGATGCCGGACGACTCCCGGCAGGGGCACACCCCCACCCGCAGCGGCTGGTGACGGGCCCCCGATCCCTCAAGTACCGCGCAAGCAGAACGGCGGCGGATCCCGTAGGATCCACCGCCGTGTCGCTCTGTTGCAGCCGCCCGGTCCGGCCGGGCCTGCCGCAGGCAGGGGCTAGTCGCGCTTGAACTCGTCCTTGACGCTTTCGCCGACCTTCTTGGCGTCAGCCTTGACCTGGTCCGCCTGGCCTTCAGCCTTCAGGCGGTCATTGTCGGTGGCGTTGCCGGCCGCTTCCTTGGCCTTGCCGCCCATGTCTTCCGCTGCGTTACTGATCTTGTCTCCGAGGCCCATGGTGTGTGGCCTCCTTTCGTTTCCGTTGACCAAAACAGTGCATTTTCACAGTAACACGAAGCATGCTTACTAATTCAAGCCCTTGGGCGCCTGCTGCGGGCAGCGCCTGTTGATTCTCCGTACCCGCCGCTAGGCTCGAAACCATGGACCACAGCCTCAGCCTCACCCAGCACATCCAGGCGCCACCCGAGAAAGTCTGGTCCGTCATCACGGACATCCCGGGCTCCGCGGCCACCCTCTCCGGAGTGGACTCGATCCAGCTCCTGACAGATGGCCCCTACGGTGAGGGGACCCGCTGGAAGGAGACCCGGAAGATGCTGGGCAAATCGGAAACGGTGGAGATGTGGGTGGCCGAGGCTGAGCGGAACCGCAGCACCACCGTCAAGGCAGTCCAGGGCGGCGCGGACTACACCACGCGGTTCACCCTGGCCCCGCGCGACGGCGGAACGGACCTCACCCTCACCTTCGGGGCCGAGGTCATCAAGCCCACCCTGGCCAGCAGGATCATGATGCTGCTGTTCGGCAGGATGGGCATGGCTGCCACCCGCAAAGCCCTGGCCAAGGACCTCACGGAAATAGCGGCGAAGGCGGAAGCGCTGTAGTGGCCGCGCGCATCCCGCGGAAGGGCGGCCCCGACGCGGCTGCGCCGCGGCTCACTCCCGTGCGGCTCGAGAACCTCACGGACATCGCCGTGCCGGACTTCCGGCGCGGCGGGAGGTACGACGGCGAGCGGTACAGCCGCGTGGCTGCCGACGGGCTGGAGCTGGGCGGCACCGACTTCGCCGGATGCGATTTCCGGGGCGCGTCCTTCAATGAGGCGCAGTTCCGCGGCTCCACCTTCCGTGACTGCATCCTCGCGGAGCTGTACGCCCCGGTTTTCCGGGCGGCGCGGTCAACCTGGCGGGAGGTGGAGATCCGCAATCCCCGGCTGGGGTCCGCCGAACTGCATGAGAGCGGCTGGCAGTCGGTCCACATCGACGGCGGCAAGCTGGATTTCCTCAACGTGCGGGGCGCAAAGCTCACGGACGTCCTGATCACCGGCTGCATCATCAACGAGCTGGACCTGGGCTCGGCCGCCGCAACCCGGGTGGCGCTGAAGGACTGCACCATCGGATCCCTGGATGTCAGCGGGGCCAGGCTGAAGGACTTTGACGTTCGCGGCACGGAATTCCGGAGCATCAGCGGACTCGGCAGCGTGGCCGGCATGGTCATAGATGAGTACCAGCTGGGCCTCCTCGCGCCGCTGCTGGCAGCCCATCTGGGCCTCACTGTCCGCTAGGCCTTATCCGGTATCCACGGATCAGCCCTCCCGTGTACTATTTACAGAACGAACGGTCGGTAAGTGGGGGAGCTGCCGGCCGCAGATGACAGTGCCGTTTATCGCGTGAAGGGTGTTTCCATGGCTGCAACCGCAGGTCCGCAGGCTTTCCTTGTTGGCGGGGTCCGAACGCCGGTGGGCAGATACGGCGGGGCGCTCTCGTCGGTCCGCCCCGACGACCTGGCGGCACTGGTTCTCCGGGAGGCGGTGGCCCGGGCGGGACTGGATCCGGACAGCATTGACGAGGTCATCCTGGGCAACGCCAACGGGGCCGGCGAAGAGAACCGCAACGTGGCCCGCATGGCAACCCTGCTGGCCGGACTTCCCCTCCACATCCCCGGGATCACAGTGAACCGGCTCTGCGCCTCCGGCCTGAGCGCCATCATCCAGGCTAGCCACATGATCAAGGCCGGAGCCGCGGATATCGTGATCGCCGGCGGCGTGGAATCGATGAGCCGGGCGCCGTGGGTCCAGGAAAAGCCCACCGCCGCCTTCGCGAAGCCCGGGCAGATTTTCGACACCTCCATCGGCTGGCGCTTCACCAACCCGCTGTTCCACAAGGGCGGGCTGTCCCGGGACGGCAAGATGACCTACTCCATGCCGGAGACTGCCGAAGAGGTGGCCCGTGTGGACAACATTTCCCGTGAGGACGCCGACGCCTTCGCCGTCCGCTCCCACCAGCGGGCCCTGGACGCCATCGCAGCCGGGCGGTTCAAGGACGAAATCGTTCCCGTCACCGTCAGGACCCGCAAGTCCGAGAACGTCGTGGACACCGATGAAGGGCCCCGTGAGGGCACCACCCTGGACGTCCTCGCAGGACTGAAACCGGTAACCCACGGCGGATCCGTGGTCACTGCAGGCAACTCCTCCTCCCTCAACGACGGCGCCTCAGCGATCATCGTCGCCTCGGAAGCAGCCATCGAGCGGCTGGGCCTGACGCCCCGCGCGCGGATCATCGACGGCGCCTCCGCAGGCTGTGAACCCGAGATCATGGGCATCGGCCCGGTGCCGGCCACGCAGAAGGTCCTCAAGCGCAGCGGACTCAGCGTAGGCGACCTTGCCGCCGTCGAACTTAACGAGGCCTTTGCCACGCAGTCCCTTGCCTGCATCCGGCGCCTTGGCCTGGAACAGGACATTGTGAACAACGACGGCGGCGCGATCGCCCTGGGGCACCCGCTCGGTTCCAGCGGGGCACGGATCGCCATCACCCTGCTGGGGCGCATGGAGCGCGAGGACGCCAGGATCGGCCTGGCCACCATGTGCATCGGCGTGGGCCAGGGCACTGCGATGCTGCTGGAGAAGGTCTGATGCCCGCGGCTGTGGACCTGGCCGCGGAGAAGTTCCACGCCCTCCTGGTGGAGGAACGCGGCGACCGGGTGGTGGTGCTGCTCAACCGGCCCGAGGTGCGCAACGCCATCGACCAGCAGATGGTGGACGAGCTGCATGTGGTCTGCACGGCGCTGGAACAGAACCCCAAGGTGCTGATCATTGCCGGCGTGGACGGGGTGTTTGCCTCCGGCGCGGACATCGGCCAGCTGCGCGAGCGGCGCCGGGACGATGCCCTGCAGGGCATCAACTCCACCATCTTCGTCCGGATCGCCAAGCTGCCCATGCCGGTCATCGCGGCACTTGACGGCTACTGCCTGGGTGGCGGGGCGGAACTCGCGTACGCCGCCGACTTCCGGATCGGAACCCCCGGTGTCCGCATCGGCAACCCCGAAACCGGGCTGGGAATCCTCGCCGCTGCCGGCGCCAGCTGGCGGCTGAAGGAACTGGTGGGCGAACCGGTGGCTAAGCAGATCCTCCTGGCCGGCAGGATCCTGGGCGCCGACGAAGCCCTGGCCGTGAACCTCATTACCGAGGTCCACGAGCCGGCGGGGCTCCTGGACGCCGCGCACAACCTGGCGGACAGGATCGGGCGGCAGGATCCGCTGGCCGTGCGCATCACCAAGTCCGTGTTCCACGCCCCTGCGGAAGCACACCCCCTGATCGACCAGCTGGCCCAGGGCATCCTCTTCGAATCCGAGGCCAAGTTCGACCGGATGCAGGCGTTCCTGGACAAGAACGCAGCCAAGAAGGCCCGGAAGACCGACAAGAACGCAGCCGGGAGCGCCGCTGCCGAGACCGGAGAAAAGAACTGATGAACACACCGCAACCTGCCCCCGGCCTGCCATCTGGTCTTCCCGTCTTCGTCGGTGTCCTGGGCGGCGGCCGCATGGGCGCCGGCATCGCCCATGCCTTCCTGGTCAAGGGTGCCGACGTGCTGGTGGTGGAGCGCGACGACCAGTCCGCGGAGGCTGCCCGGGAGCGGGTGGAATCTGCCGCTGCCAAGAGCATCGAGCGGGGCATGACGGACGCGAACCTCGATGAGATGGCGTCCCGGCTCACCGTGGGCGTGGACTACGACGCGTTCGCGGACCGGCAGCTGGTGGTGGAAGCCGTTCCCGAGGACTGGGACCTGAAAGTCACCTCACTGCGCGGAATCGAGGAGCGGCTGGCCGATGACGCCTATCTCGCCTCCAACACGTCATCGCTTTCCGTCAACGGACTGGCCGGTGAACTGAAGCGGCCAGGGAACTTCCTGGGCCTCCACTTCTTCAACCCGGTCCCGGCGTCCACCCTCATCGAAGTGGTGCTGGGGGAGCGCACGTCCCCCGAACTTGCCGCCGCCGCGAAAAGGTGGGTCGAGGCACTCGGCAAGACCGCCGTCGTGGTCAATGACGCCCCGGGATTCGCGTCCTCACGGCTGGGCGTGGCCATCGCCCTCGAGGCGATGCGCATGGTGGAGGAGGGCGTTGCCAGCGCCGAGGACATCGACAACGCCATGGTCCTGGGCTACAAGCACCCCACCGGACCGCTGCGGACCACGGACATCGTGGGGCTGGATGTCCGGCTGGGCATCGCCGAGTACCTGCACTCCACGCTCGGTGAGCGCTTCGCCCCGCCCCGGATCCTCAAGGAGAAGGTGGCCCGGGGGGAGCTGGGACGGAAGTCCGGCAAGGGTTTCTTTGACTGGCCCAGCCAGGGGACCGCGGGTTAGTCGAAAAGCCCGACGATATAGCCGATGAAGTACAGGAGGAACAGCAGCACGCCGGCTCCGATGGCTCCAAGCCAGAAGACCTGCTGTCCCTTCCCGGACCCCTTCTGCCGGGGCTCCTGGGTGCCTGCCACCGACCCTTCACCGGGAGGCGTTTCGCCCGGCGGCACGCCACCGCCGGGCTCCAGGCCTGTGATCTTGTCGTCCTCCGGGTCCGGATTGGTTCCTGACACGTAAACTCCCTTGCTCGCCGTCCTGGGTGTTTCCCCAGCGTAACCGTGGCGTGGTGGTTGCACCTAGGCTGGTGCCGTGACTTTCCTGGAACCCCTTACCCTCACTGGCAGGTATGTAACCCTGGAACCCTTGTCCGGGGATCACCACGACGGCCTGGTGGACGCGGCCCGGGACGGTGAGCTGTGGCGGCTCTGGTACACCTCGGTGCCGTCGCCGGAGCAGATGGCCGGGGAGATCGAGCGGCGGCTCGCCCTGCAGGAGCAGGGCTCCATGCTGCCCTTCACCACCCGGCTGACCGATCCGGCCACCGGAAGCCCCGGGCGGATCATCGGCATGACCACCTACATGAATATCGACGCCGGTACTCCCCGCGTGGAGATCGGCTCCACCTGGAACGCCGCGTCCGTCCACGGCACCGGCACGAACCCCGAGTCCAAGCTGTTGCTCCTGCGGCACGCGTTCGAGGCTGTTGGCTGCCCTGCCGTGGAGTTCCGGACGCACTGGCTCAACCACCAGTCGCGGGAGGCCATCGCCCGGCTCGGGGCCAAGCAGGACGGCGTGCTCCGCAGCCATTCCCGGACCCGCGACGGGCTTCTCCGTGACACGGTGGTGTACTCCATCCTGGAGCACGAATGGCCCATGGTCCGGGCCGGCCTCGAGTACAGGCTGGCCCGGCGTGGGCAGGGGCTTGGCTGAACTACGTTATGACGTGCGTCTCATGTGGCCAGTGTGATTAACTTTGCCAATGAGGAAACCGGGCGGATCCATGGACTGGCATGGTGCTGTCAACGCGTGGCATGTGGCCGGCGGGGTGTACCGGATGGGGCGGTGGGAATGGCTCACGGAAGCGGGCTGGCAGCAGGCGTACGACGACGGCATCCGCACCGTGATCGATCTCCGCAACGCTGCGGAGGCGCGGCGCCGCAGCACGGACCCCGTCGTGGGCGGAGCGGCCTGGTCCGGCATGACCGTCGTTTCGGCGCCCACGGAGGAGCCGAACCATCCGCAGTTCACCGCGGTGGCCGGGCCCTACCTCAACGATCCTGCCCACTACGCGGAGAACGCCCGGCTCTTTCCGGGCAAGCTGGTGGGCGTCTTCAAGGAGCTGGCCGCCGCCTCCGCCCGGGGCGGCGCGGTGCTGCACTGCGCGGCCGGGCGTGACCGCAGCGGCATGGTGGCCGCCATGGTCCAGGACCTCGCGGGGGACTCCCGCCAGGACATTGCCGACGGCTACCGGCGCGCAGCCCGCGGCATCAACGAGCGCTACCGCACCCATGGGCCGCCCCATGCACGGGAACGCTATTTGCCCGAGGATGAACTTGGCCCCCTCCTCCAGTCGCGCGGAGAAGCCGTGGCCCACTTCGTGCGGACCCTGGACACGCGCGCTTTCCTGCTGGCCAACGGATTGAGTGTCCCCGAGCTGGATGCGGTGCTGTCCCTCTGCGGAGCCGCCCGCGTCAAGGAACCACAATGAGAACCGGTGCAGCGTTCCGCCGGGGAAAACGCGGTGTTGCCCTGGGCGCCGCCGCCGGCGTCCTCGCCGCATCCGTCCTGGGTTACGCTCCCGGCTGGGCCATGACGGAGGCGGAGGACGCGGCGCCGCCGGCTCCGGCTGCAACGTCCGGCCCTGCTGCCACTGCACCCGCCGCGGAAACGGGGAGCGCCGGGCTTTCGGAGGAGGGCCTCGCCGACGCGGTCCGGCGGGACCTGGGCCTCACCCCTGAGCAGTTCAATGCGGCAGGGGAGCTGGGCAGCCGGGCAGCTGCTGCTGCCAGCCGGCTGCGCGGCGTTCCCGGCTATACAGGCATCAGGCTGCAGGACAACAGAATCATCGTGAGTGGTACGGGGGCCGAGCTGCAGTCGGCCGTCGACCGGCTGTCCGGCAGCCTGGCTGGCCTCAACCTTGAAGCGCCCGGCAGTTCAGCGTCGCAGCCCGCACCTGCTCCGGTTCCTGCGGCGACGGCCGCTCCCGGATCCCAAATCGCCGTGAGCACCGAACAGCTGTTCCACGCCTATCTGCGCGAGGTCGGAACCGCCGGCCTGCAGGCAGTGGTCTATTCCGGCGGCAAATTCGTCATCCGGACGGGCAGCATCGCCGCAGCCCAGGCAACGCAGGGCACGGGCGGGGCGCCCTCCACCCCGCCTGGCACGCTGGACACCACTGCCGCCCCCGGCAAGATATCGCCGTCGGAATTCGTCGCGAGGTACGCCAACGTAGTGCTCGACGGCGGCGCGCCCCTTAAGCCTGAGGCGGACGTCCCGGGCGGGGTGGGTTACCAAACGGACAAAGGCGAAATCTGCTCCACGGGATTTTCCGCGTTTGATCCCTCGGGCCTTCCCGCGGTCCTCACGGCCGGGCACTGCACAGGTGACGGCGCGGCCACAACCGCGGACCTGTTGCTTCCGGGCGTGCCTGCCGGGCCCTTGGGTGCCTTCGAATTCAGCCAGCTGGGCGGGCCCGGCAACTCGAGGGTGCTGGACCCCAACATTTCCACGGACCAGGACGGCGCGGCACTTCAGGACCCCGGCAACGTGGGAACCGACATTGCAGTCGTCGGAGCGCTCAGCCCTGACCAGGACCCGGTGCCGGCCGCCAGCACGCATGGTGACACGCGGCAGCCGGGCCCGGACGTCAAAATCATCGGCACCGCCAGCCCGGTGGTGGGCATGGAGGTCTGCCGCTCGGGCTGGCGGACGGGATGGTCCTGCGGAACCGTGAGCGCCGTGGGGATCTTCCTGGTGGGAGGACCCGCCTATCCCGCGGACCCTGCCGATGTCCGCGCCTTCAACGGTTTCCTGTCCTACAACGTGCAATCCAGCGGCGGTGACTCCGGCGGTCCGTGGATCAGCGGAAACTACGCGGTAGGGACGCACAGCGCCGGCGACGACCCCCAGCCCAACGAACCCCCACCGCCCAACTTCGCCGTCGCGGCTACCTTGGAGGAATCCCTGGAGGTCCTGCCCGGCTACCAACTGGAGCTCTTCCTCAACAAGCCGCTGGTTTCCTCGCCCGCGCCCGGCGGCGCCTATGAACCCGGGCAGGTCGTCAGCGGAACAGTTCCCGCCGCCCCGGCCTCGGCCGTTGCTGCCGGGTCCGCCGTGCGGATTACCCTCCAGGGGCAGGACCGGTTCGAGGTCCCGGTGAATGCTGACGGAAGCTGGAGTTTCACGGCACCGGACGGCAGGCAGACGCTCCGGTTCACCGCGGAGACGGTCAACGGCTTCAGCGTCTCGGGCGCCGCGGATTTCGAGTTTGCCCCCGTAGTGCCGGCCCAACCCGCTCCGGCAGAACCCGTTCCGGCAGCGCCTGCCGACCCGCCACCCGTCCCGGAGCCTCCGGCAGCCGCTGGTCCGGTACCGGCCGAACCTGCCCCGGCAACTCCAGCCCCTGCAAATCCAGCCCCGGCAAACCCGGCCCCGTCCCCAACAGCTCCAGCCCCGGCGGACGACGGCGCCGCCGTCGTCCCCGGTCCGGCGTCCACCCCTCCTGCTGGCCTGGCGGACACGGGCGGCAGCGCCAGGGACGCGGCGGACGGGGGCAACCTCGCCTATACCGGCGCCAATGCCCTCCCGGCGGCGGGCGCGGGCGCCGCGGCCATCGCGGCCGGCGCGGTGCTCATGCTGCTGGTCCGGCGCCGGAGGCAGCGCACCCGGGACTAGGCTTCGGCGGCGGGCTTCTTGTGCCGCCTCATCAGCAGGTTGGTGATGCGCAGGGTGCAGAGCCGCTGGCCGGCCTCGTTGGTGATCAGTACCTCGTGGGTGGTGAGCGTGCCGCCAAGGTGGATGGGCGTGGCCGTGATGGTGATCTGCCCCTCGCGTGCGGAGCGGTGGTGGGTGGCCGAGACGTCCACGCCCACCGCGGTCTTGCCCAGGGTGCTCGCGTGGATCACCGCCGCCCAGGACCCGACGGCCTCGCCCACGGCAAGGGAGGCGCCGCCGTGGAGCAGTCCGAACGACTGCCGGTTGCCCTCCACAGGCATGGTGGCCACCACGCGCTGGACGGACTCCTCGACGATCTTCACGCCCATCTTCTCGTCCAGCTCCCCGAGCGTGATCTTCCACAGCTCGTGCGCAGAGGGCTGGTTCTCGGCAGCATCCATGGGTGACGGGGCGCTCATACATTCTCCTTTGGGTGGCCGGATTCAGTCCCGGCCTTCTAGTGTGCAGCACGGCACTTCATGTATGGTGAATATATTACCGAACGGACGGTCAGTAATGACTCGTCCTGTTTGCCTGCCCCCTTGTTGGAAGGACCCGTCAACGATGACCACCACCGCCACAGCTCCCCAGGCCACGGTCGACACCGTGGAGACAGTGCCCAGCTTCATCATGGATTCCTGGTGGACTCCCGACGCCGGATCGGCCGGGTCCGCGACGCCCGTCAGGGACGCGAGCACGGGGGAGATCCTGGCCAAGGTGAGCACTGAAGGGCTGGACCTGGCTGCGGTTGTGGACTACGGCCGCAGCACGGGCCAGCAGGAGCTCGGCCGGTTCACCTTCCACCAGCGTGCCCTCAAGCTGAAGGAGCTCGCCCAGTACCTCAATGCCCGGCGCGAGCACTTCTACGCCTTCTCGGCCCAGACGGGCGCCACCAAGGTGGACTCCATGATCGATATCGACGGCGGCATCGGCGTGCTCTTCACGTTCGGTTCCAAGGGCCGGCGCGAGCTGCCCAACTCGCAGGTGGTGGTGGACGGCCCCATGGAGGTCCTGTCCAAGGACGGCTCCTTCGCCGGCGAACACATCTACACCCGCATCCCCGGCGTCGCCGTGCAGATCAACGCCTTCAACTTCCCGGTCTGGGGCATGCTGGAAAAGTTCGCCCCGGCCTTCCTCGCCGGCGTCCCCACCATCGTCAAGCCCGCAACGCCCACCGGCTACGTGGCGGCCGCAGTGGTCAAGGCCATCGTCGAATCGAACATCCTGCCCAAGGGCTCGCTGCAGCTGATCTCCGGCTCCGTCCGCGGGCTGCTGGACGTCCTGGACTACCGCGACCTGGTGGCCTTCACCGGCTCCGCATCCACCGCGCTTTCCCTGAAGGCCCACCCCAACGTGGTCCAGGGCGGGGTCCGCTTCACTTCCGAAACGGACTCCCTGAACGCCGCCATCCTCGGCCCGGACGCGGTGGAAGGGACGCCTGAATTCGATGCCTTCGTAAAATCGGTGGTCACGGAAATGACGGCGAAGGCAGGGCAGAAATGCACCGCCATCCGCCGCGCCATCGTGCCGCAGGAGCTGGTTGCCGCCGTCTCAGCGGCCATCGGCAAGCGGATCTCCGAGCGCGTTGTCCTGGGCGATCCCCGGGCCGACGGCGTCACCATGGGTGCCCTCGCCTCGGTGGAGCAGCTCCAGGACGTCCGCGCCGCTGTCCAGTCGATGCTCGACGCCGGCGGTGAGCTTGCGTACGGAACCCTCGATTCGCCGTCGGTCACTTCCGCCGACGGAACCACCGGCGTGGTGGACGGCGGGGCGTTCATGGCGCCCGTCGTCTTGAACTGGCAGGACCCTGAGGCCGAGGAAGTGCACTCGCTCGAGGCGTTCGGTCCCGTTTCGTCCGTGATCGGGTACAAGGACATTCCCGACGCCGTCCGCCTCGCCGCCCGCGGCGGCGGCTCCCTGGTGGCCTCGGTGTGCACCAACGATCCTTCCGTGGCCCGCGAACTTGTCACCGGGATCGCGGCGCACCACGGCCGTGTCCTGATGCTCAACCGCGAGGACGCGCGTTCGTCAACGGGCCACGGTTCGCCCGTGCCGCACCTGGTCCACGGTGGTCCCGGCCGTGCTGGCGGCGGCGAGGAACTGGGCGGCATCCGGTCGGTGATGCACCACATGCAGCGCACGGCCATCCAGGGCTCGCCGAACATGCTCACCGCCGTCACCGGACTGTGGCACGCCGGCGCGGACCGCAACTTCACCCTGGAAACCGAGGGGACCCACCCGTTCCGGAAATCGCTGGAGACGCTGCGGATCGGTGACGCCGTCCGCTCGGACCTGCGCCAGGTCACCCTGGAGGACATCACCGCGTTTGCCAACTCCACCGGCGACACGTTCTACGCCCACACCAACCAGGAGGCCGCGGAAGCCAATCCGTTCTTCCCGGGCATCGTGGCCCACGGCTACCTCCTGCTTGCCTGGGGCGCCGGACTGTTCGTGGAGCCTGCCCCGGGCCCGGTCCTGGCCAACTACGGGCTGGAGAACCTGCGCTTCATCACCCCTGTGGCCGCAGGTGATTCGATCCGGGTGACCCTCACGGCCAAGAAGATCACCCCCCGCGAAACGGACGAATACGGCGAGGTGGCCTGGGACGCCGTGCTCACCAACCAGGACGACGAGATCGTGGCCACCTACGACGTCCTCACCCTCGTCGCCAAGTAGCCCACGCCCCCCGGACGCTCTATCACTTAACGCGGGTTTCCCCCGGACGCTCTATCACTTAACGCGGGTTCCCCCGGGCGCTCTATCACTTAACGCGGGTTTTCCCCGGACGCTCTATCACCTGCCGGCGACAGGTGATAGAGCGTTGGCGCTTAAGCCGCATTAAGTGAGAGAGGGTGTGGGTCTTCCTGCGGGAAGTGAGGGAGCGCGGGGATCTTTTTGGCTGGCGGAAGCGTAAAATTCTGCCCGTAGGAGGTGGCCCTTATGAGCCTAAGAATGAACACAGCCACAACGGTCCTGCCAGTCGACGATCCAGCACGCGCCCGTAGGTTCTACACCGAAAAGCTCGGACTCCCGCTCCGCGGCAAGGCAGACGATGGAAGCGAATTGCTCGGCAGTGACGGCGGCCCGATGCTGCAGTTGTTGCCGGTTTCGGACGGTAAGCACTCCGAGCACACCGCCCTGAGCTTTGAGGTGACGGACATCGAGAGGACGGTCCGGGACATGGAGGCCAGGGGCGTCAGGTTCCAGGATTATGACCTGCCGAACCTGAGGACCGAGAACCATATCTGCACAACCGACTCGGAAAAATGTGCCTGGTTCATGGACACCGAGCACAACATCCTCTGCGTCCACGAGAAGCTGGGCGTCCAGGCCGAGTACGAGCTCTAGCGGCGCAGCGAACGCCCCCAAAACACAGCAGGGGCGCCCCGGGTTTCCGGGGCGCCCCTGCTGCCGTTCCGGCAGGAAGCGGGGTCAGGATTCGGCGCCGCCATGCAGGCCGTCGTCGCTGCTGTCGTCCTCGCGGCCGGTGCCGTGCCCGCTTTCGCTTTGGTCGGAAAGGTCCATGTTGCCGCGGGCCTCCGCCATGGTGGGGCCGCCGGAGGGGACGCTGTAGGTGTCCGGGCGGATGCCGTGGGACTGTTCCTCGATCAGTGCCTGCTCTTCGCTGAAGCGGATGGCGTTGGCTTCGTCTCCGGCGTCGCCGGTTAGGTCTTCGCGGATCTTTGAGGGGTCCGGAATGATGTATCCGGCCTCTGCATCGTCCTTGGGGTGGCTCATGTTCTTACCTTCCTATCGGGTGTTACTTGTGGGCCGGGCGATGAGGTCCGCCTTGACGTCAAGGCTCTGACCTCCCCGCTTGACCTTGAAGCCTACGGTATCGCCGGGATTGCGGCCGCGGAGTTCCGCCAGGAGCTTCTCCGGTGCGTTCAGTTCCACGCCTTCCATCGACTCCAGCACGTCGCCCGGCCGGATGCCCGCACGTGCCGCCGGACCGCCGTCGTCCACTGCCAGGACCACGACGCCGGTACTGGCGTCAATGCCCAGCTGCTCGGCAATCTGGGCCGTAAGTTCGCCGGGCGTGAGGCCCAGGTAGGCGTGCTCGGCAGTGCCGTCCGCCAGCAGCTCCTCGGCCACCTCCACGGCCGTCGCGGCGGGAATGGCGAATCCCAAAGCCACGGCGCCTGCAGACGGCGGGATGTAGGCCTCGCTGATGCCAATGATTTCGCCGCGCATGTTGATGACGGCGCCGCCGGAGTTGCCGGGGCTGATGGGGGCATCGGTCTGGATCAGGTCCACGAGGGACAGGCTGTTGGAGGCGGAGCCCGGGATGGAGCGGTGCAGTCCCGAGATGATGCCGGCCGTGGCGGTGTTCTCGAAGCCCAGGGGAGAGCCCAGCACCACGGCCCCCTCACCAACGCGCGGCAGGTTGGCCTGGTAGACGGGTTTGGGCAGGCGGGTGCGCTTTGCCTGCACCAGGGCGAGGTCGGTGACAGGATCCGTGGCCTTGACCGTTCCCTCCACCCGCTGGCCGTCGGCAAAGGCAACTTCCACCGTGGTGTTGCCCCGGATCACGTGTTCGTTCGTGAGGATGAGGCCGTCCTCGGAATAGACAACGCCGCTGCCCAGGCCGCCCTCGGTGAAGATGGTCACCACGGACGGCGCGAGGTTCTCCACGAGCTGGGGGATGTCGCCCGCCGCGGCCGGTGGCGGGGCCGGCGACGAGCTGCCCGGCGTGGCGGTGGAGGTGGAAGTGGGAGCGGCGGTTGTGGTGTCGCTGGGCGCCGGGGGACTTGGCGTCCCGGTGCAGCCGCTGAGGGCCAGTGCGGCCGCGAGGGCGGTGGTTCCAAGTACTGTCCGCAGGCGGCCTGTACGCTGCGGACCGCTGGCTTGGCTCATTGGTACCTCCCTGCGGATGCTGGTTTTCTACCACGGTAGCCGGGGAGCGGGCCAAATACCAAGCACGCTTATTATCCGCGTTCCGTCGCGTGCGGCGGCGCGCGGATAACGTCACCGGCGAGACGGGGCCGGGCCGGAGCCGGCGGATGCGGGGCTGCCCGGAAGGCACTGCCGAAGGGCCCTAGCTGCCCTCCTGGGGCGGTGCTAGCCTTCGGGCATCCAGCCCGGCCGGGAGGGACAATTAATCGGAAGAAGAGGCGCTTCATGCGTACTGCAAACTCAAATCCAAGAACCCGCATCGCAGCGATAGCGGGCCTGGCAGCTGCTTTGGGAAGCGCCTTGGTCGCAGCACCACCAGCACAGGCCGCTGACGTCTTCAGGATGCAGTACACCTCCGAGTACGCGCAGGCCTATACAAGCACAATGTCTGAGGACGGATGCGCCTTCAGCTCCATATCGGCTGCCGCGGGAACCGCATTCGGCGGCGGCACCACCATGTTCTACTCTTCGTCCAGCTTCAACGTCTGCACCGGGGAGGGCTACTCAGTCTACGGCGAAGCCCCGACAGAGGTGTTCACTTTCGAACGCACTTCGGTACATGCCACCGCCACAGTGCCGCTTTCCAACGGGACCGACATCGGCTTGGACCTCACGTGGCAGGGTACGGGAACGATCGAACGCGGCGGCAGCACGTCGAGGGACATCCTGCCCGGACAGTTCGTGCAGCGAACCACCAACCACGGCACCATCCAGGAGGCAGTGGTCAGCGGGACGCTCTCGTTCGAGAACGCCTACATCTCAGCCTCGAAGGGCTCTTCGATGACGGTGGTCATCGCCAGCCAGTGAGGGGGGCGGCGTAGGCCAGTGCCGCGAGACCCGTACTGCAGGCTGCTAGGGTTCCGCGTGCAGGCCGTCGAACGCCATGGTGATCACGTCGTCCGCCAGCCGTTCGGGCGAGAGGGAGCCGCCCGGCTTGTACCACTCAACGATGGAGTTGATCATGCCGAACAGCAGGCGGGTGACGGTTCGCGGATCGATGTCCTGGCGCAGCGAGCCTTCGTCCCGGGCGGCGGAGATCAGCCCGGCAACCTTGTGGTCGAACGCGCGACGGCGTTCCAGGGCGTCCCGCTCTATCTCGGTGTTGCCGCGCAGGCGCAGGAGCAGCGTGACGAACGGCAGCCGGTCCACCAGCACCGCCACGGTTTGCCGCAGCACAAACTCCAGGCGCGCATCCGCCGCGCCGGACACCGCCGCGGGTTCTTCCAGGATGGCCTCGAGCCCGCCGAGCGCGTGGTCCAGTGCGAGTTTGAGGAGGTCTCCCTTGGAGGGGACGTGGTGGTAGATGGCAGACTTTGAGATGCCGAGGTTGTCCGCCAGGATCCCCATTGAGGTGGCGTCGTAGCCGTGCCGGTTGAAGACGTCGACGGCGATGCGGAGCACCGATTGCTGGTCGTACCCCGGGCGGCCGCGCTTGGTGGGTGCATCAGTTGTGGACATACCGGCCATTTTCTCATGAACGTTCGGTTATTTAGGCCGTTATCGGGGAGGGACCTTGGACCCTGTGGCGGTTTGTGCGTGAGGACCACGCTGGTAGGGCAGGCAAACCAGCCGCATTACTCCAGGAAGGCCGGACAGGCATGAGGCCCAGCACGCCCCGGCCCACCGCCGTCGCGGACGGCGTGTACCAGCTGCCCACCGGGAGCGGCCGGTTCGCCTCCCACGTCTATTTTGTCCGTTCCGGGCAGGGCTGGGTGCTGGTGGATGCCGGCTGGCCGAAGGCGGACGACGCGATTGCGGCCGCTGCGGAGTCCCTCTTTGGAAAAGGCAGCACGCCCGCAGCGATTATCCTGACGCATATCCACCCGGACCACACCGGCGCCGTCCCCGGCCTGGCCCGCCGATGGGACGTGCCGGTCTTCGTTCATCCGGATGAACTGCCGCAGGCGTCCGGGAAGCTGCTGGATGAATACGCCAACCCCCTTGACCGCCGGGTGTTGCGTCCACTGCAGCGGGTCCTGCCGCAGGGGACCATGCCCGCGACGGACCTGACCGCCGTCGTGCGTCCTTTCGATCCGGCAGACGGCGTCCCGGGGCTTCCGGACTGGAGGTGCGTGCCCACCCCTGGGCACACACCCGGGCACGTCGCCTTCTTTCGGGAGGCCGACGGCGTGCTGCTCACCGGCGACGCGGTGCTGACCACTGACGTGAACTCGCTGCGCGGCCTCCTGGGCCGGACGCGCAGGGTCAGCGCCCCGCCCCGGATTGCCACCTGGGACTGGCCGACGGCGGAGGCTTCCATCGGTGCGCTGGCCCGGCTTCGGCCGCGGGTCCTGGCCAGCGGGCACGGGCGTGCGGTTTCCGGGCCGGCGGCATCCCGCCAGTTGGATGAGCTGGCCGCCAGGGCCGGTGCTGCAGGCAATGCCGCGGCTTCAACCGCGGCGCCGGAGGCGCCTTTGGAGTACCGCTGCGTGGCCGCTGTCCGGATGGGCGGGCCGGAAGTGCTGGAGGTTGTACGACGGCGGCTGCGGACGCCGCGACGGGACGAGGCCAGGGTGCGGGTTGAGGCGTGCAGCGTGAGCGCCGTTGACGTGCAGGCCCGCAGCGGGCTCTCCACCTACCCGCCGACGTTCCCCTTTGTGCCCGGCTACGCCGTGGTGGGCGTGGTGGATGCGACGGGGGCGGGCGTCACCGCGGTTGCGCCGGGGGACCGGGTGGTGGTGATGACCGAGAAGGGCGGGTACGCCGAGTACATCTTCGCCAGCTCGCACCCCATGATGCGGATTCCCGATGAACTGGACGCGGGCGAGGTGGTGGTTGTTGCGCTGAACTACCTCGTGGCCCACCAGGCCCTCTCCCGGGTGGCCCGGATCCGGCGGGGGCAGGCCGTCCTTGTCACCGGCGCCGCCGGCGGGATCGGTACGGCGATCGTCCAGCTCGGCCGGTTGCTGCGGCTCAGGATGTACGGCGTGGACATCCCGGCCAAACACCGCTGGCTCGTTGAGCACGGGGTGGTGCCCCTGGACACGCAGCGGGACGACGTGGTCAGGGCCCTCCGCAGGCTGGAGCCCGCCGGCGTCGATGCAGTCCTGGACGGGGCGGGCGGGGAGTGGGCCGATGCCGGCCTTGCCGTGCTGCGGCCCGGCGGGGTGCTGGTGGAGTATGCCAACCCCGGCAGCCCGGCCTCCACCCTGCGCCTCCTGGCCCGGGCCGCAGGGCAGGACCTGATCCCGAAGGGCAAGAGGATCCGGCTGTACGGGACGACGTCCTGGCGGCTGGACCGCCGGCCGCTGATGGAGGCGTGGGCCACGCTTTATGGACTGCTCGGGGCGCGGAAAATAGCCCCGGTGATCGCGGACCGGTTCCCGCTGGCTGAGGCGCGGCAGGCGCACGCCCGGCTGGAGCGCGGGGACATTGCGGGAAACCTCGTCCTCATGGTGCCGGGAGAAGACCGGCGCTGAGCACCGCTGCCACCCCTTGGGCTGCTACCCCTTGGGGCGCAGGTCGTAGATCCTCCGCAGCTTGCCGTTGGACCGCTCAAGCGAGCCCGGCTCCACCACGTCAACCGCGCAGGAGGAACCCACGTGGATCTTGATCTGTTCCTTCAAGGTGCGTGCCGCCGTCGTGCTCTGCTCGAAGGTGACGCTCTCCCGGCGTTCGATCTTGACCGTCATCTGGTCCATCCGCTGCCCTTCGGGGCGGGTGAGCTCCAGCTGGAAGTGCGGGCTGAGCTCGGGGATCCGGAGGGCGATTTCCTCGATCTGGGACGGGAAGACGTTCACGCCGCGGAGGATGATCATGTCGTCGCTGCGGCCGGTGATGCGCCCCATCCGGCGGTGCGCGGGGCGGGCCGTGCCGGGGAGCAGGCGGGTGAGGTCCTTGGTGCGGTACCGGATGATGGGCAGCGCTTCCTTGGTCAGCGAGGTGAACACCAGTTCGCCGTGCTCGCCGTCGCCCAGGACGTTTTCCTTGCCCACCACCGGGTTGAAGGCGTCGATGATTTCGGGGCGGAAGTGGTCCTCCCAGATGTGGCTGCCGTCCTGTGTTTCCACCGCTTCGCCGGCCACGCCCGGGCCCATCACCTCGGACAGCCCGTAGATGTCGCAGGCCTTGAGGTTCATGGTGACCTCAAGCTCGTGCCGCATCTCTTCGGTCCACGGCTCGGCGCCCAGCACCGCATACTTCAGCGACGTGGAGGCGGGGTCGATGCCCATGTGGGCCATGGCGTCGGCGATGGTCAGCAGGTACGTGGGCGTGGCCAGGATGGCGTCGGGCTTGAAGTCCTGGATCAGCTGGATCTGGCGTTCGGTCTGGCCGCCGGAGATGGGGATGACGGTGCAGCCCAGGGCTTCGGCGCCGGCGTGGGCACCCAGGCCGCCGGTGAACAGGCCGTACCCGTAGGCGTTGTGGACCTTCATGCCGGGGCGGATGCCTGAGGCGCGGAAGCTGCGGGCCACAAGCTTTGCCCAGTCCGCCAGGTCCTGCTTGGTGTAGCCGACGACGGTGGGCCGGCCCGTGGTGCCCGAGCTGGCATGGATGCGGGCTACTTCGTGCTGCGGCACCGCGAACATGCCGAACGGGTATTCTTCGCGCAGGTCGTCCTTGGTGGTGAACGGGAAGTTGCCCAGGTCGCTCAGTTCACGCAGGTCGTTGGGGTGGATGCCGGCGTCGTCGAACTTGCGCTTGTAGAGGGGCACGCGCTCGTAGGCGTAGGCAACGGTGTGCTGTAGCCGGCTGAGCTGGAGGGCCTCGAGCTCGTCGCGGGAGATGGTCTCCTCGCGATCCAGTCCGGCTGCTGTGGTGGCTGCGGGGGATTCGGGGGCATGCAGGGTCATGGTTTCCTACTTCTTGGGGATGGTGCGGCTGCGTCCGCGGAACTCGGCAATGAGCTCGCCTGGCTGGTTCGGGGTGGGCTCGCCCGGCTGGCCGGCGTCGGCGGGCGGGGCGTCGGCGGCGAAGATCTGGATGTCGTACAGGCCGCTGCGTCCGGCGCTGGAGCGGCGGTCCGCCACCGCCGTGAGCACCTGGCCGCGGAAGGCGGGCTTGAGGAAGTTGATGTCGACGCCGGAGGCCACGGTGATGCTGTTTTCCACGCCGGGTGCCGGCACGGCGGGGTTGCACGCGAGGGCGAACGCCGTATCCCCGAAGGCGAAGATCATTCCGCCGTGGGCCATGCCGAAGCCGTTGAGCATTTCCTGCCGGAGGGTCATCCGGATGGTGGCGTGCCCGTCGCTGATGGCGAGGACCTGGATGCCCATCCACTCGGAGGCATAGTCGTTCTCCAGGATCTGGTGCGTGGGCCCGGAAAGGGTGGTTTCAGCCATGCGTCATTGCCTCCAGCTTTATTTACCGAATGTTCATTAGGTAATCCCATCGAGGGGCCCTGTGTCAAGGGGAGGGCGGCCGGACCAGCCCAGTTTTGGAGGGTCCAGGCCAGCAGTCTGTGGGGGCAGTCCAGGGAGGCGTTCGAAAACTGGGCTGGAAGGGACGACGGCGGCCGGCAACTGGGCGGGAACGTACAGCGGCGGCGCGGGAGGGTTGGAAGTGCAAGGATGGAGGGACCGGCACCAGCACAGCAAAGGGCGGACCATGGCCAAAGGCATTTACGTCAGCGCAACCACCCCGGGCTCGGGCAAGTCACTTGTTGCCCTGGGCCTGGCGGACACCCTGCACCGGCACGCGGACAGGATCGGCTTCTTCAAACCCGTAGTCCACGGCCCGGACGCCACGGCCGATCCGATGGTGGCGCTGATGAAATCCCGTTTCGCGCTGGAGGACGAGCGGTGCCGCGGCGGCCTGACCTACACCGAAGTCCGTGATCTGCTGGCGGAAGGCAACCGCGCCGAGATCGATGCCCGCTGCGTGGAAATTTTCGCGGACATTTCGCGGCACTGCGACGTGGTGATCGTGGAGGGAACCGACCTGGTGGGCCAGGACTCCGCCGTCGAATTCGACCTCAACGCCCGCCTCGCGAACAACCTGGCCACGCCCGTGGTGGCCGTGGTGGGCGCCAAGGGGCGCACCGTTGCAGAAGCCGTGGCCGCCGTCGAGGTTGCCCGGAAGGAACTTGCCGCCGAACGGTGCGCGCTCCTGGCCATCCTGGTGAACCGTGCGGACCCGGAGGACGTGGAAGCGATCGGGGCGGCGGTCAAGCCCGGCGCGTCCAAGCGGCCCGTGTACGTCCTGCCGGAACTGGAGGAGATAGCCCGGCCCACCACCGGTGAAGTGGCCACGGCGCTCGGGGTCCGGCAGATCGCGGGGCGGCGGGACATGGAGCGCGACGTCAAGGACATCAAGGTGGCGGCCATGAACGTGGGCAACTTCCTGAACGTGCTGGACGAGGGCGCGCTGGTGATCGTTCCCGGCGACCGGGCCGACGTGATGGTGGCCTGCCTGGCCTCATCCTTCTCGCCGGAATTTCCGGTGGCATCCGCGCTCATCCTCACCGGAGGGCTCGCACCGGACGCCAACATCTACCCGCTCCTGGCGCAGGCGCCGTTCCCCGTGTTCGCCACGAAGGAGGACACCTACACCACCGCACGCCGGGTCTCCGAAGTCCGCAGCGAGATCTGGTCCGGGCACCGCCGCAAGGTTGCCTCCGCCCTGGGACTGTGGTCCCGCCGGGTGGACGAAACCGAACTTGTGGAGCGCCTGCACCTGCCTCGGGCCGAGCGGATGACGCCGCTGCGCTTCCTGCACGACCTCATCGAACGCGCCCGCTCGCAGCGCCGGCACGTGGTGCTGCCGGAAGGAACGGACGTGAGGATCCTGCGCGCGGCGGAGATCCTGCACCGGCGCGACGTCTGCGACCTCACCGTGCTTGGGCCGGAGCCTGACGTCCGCGAACTGGCCGCAGCGAACGGCATCGACCTCACCGGCATCAGCATCGTGGACCCCGCCACCTCGGACCTCCGGCAGAAGTTTGCCGAGAAGTACGCCGAGCTGAGGGCGCACAAGGGCGTGGACCTGGCCAAGGCGCTGGAGATCATGCAGGACGTCAGCTACTTCGGCACCATGATGGTCCAGCTGGGCGTGGTGGACGGCATGGTGTCCGGGGCCGCGCACACCACGGCCCACACCATCCGGCCGGCCCTGGAGTTCGTGAAGACGCGCCCGGGCGTGAAGATCGTGTCCTCGGTGTTCCTCATGCTCATGCCGGACCGGGTGCTGGTGTACGGCGACTGTGCGGTGAACCCGGACCCGAACGTGGAGCAGCTGGCGGACATTGCGCTGGCTTCGGCGGAGACCGCCGCCCAGTTCGGGGTGGAGCCGCGGGTGGCCATGCTGTCCTACTCAACCGGCGGTTCCGGCTCGGGTGAAGCGGTGGACGAGGTGCGGCAGGCCACCGAGCTGGTCCGTGAGCGCCGGCCGGACCTCGCCGTCGAAGGCCCCATCCAGTACGACGCCGCGGTGGACGCCTCCATCGCCGAGTCCAAGATGCCGGGGTCCTCGGTTGCCGGGCAGGCCACCGTTTTCATCTTCCCGGACCTCAACACCGGCAACAACACGTACAAGGCGGTGCAGCAGAGCTCGGGGGCGGTGGCCGTGGGGCCTGTCCTGCAGGGGCTCCGGAAGCCTGTCAACGACCTCTCCCGCGGCTGCACCGTGGAGGACATCGTCAACACCGTAGCCATCACGGCCATCCAGGCGCAGGCGGAGGCCTCCCAAGAACCCTCCTAAGGCCCTCTCCAGGCCCGCGGGGGAGGGCCATGCAAAAGGGCGACGCCGGCACCACCATGGGTGCCGGCGTCGCCCTTTTGCATAAGTCAGCTGTTGTCCGGCTTGGCCAGGCTTTCCTGGTCCTCCTGCTTGGCGGGTTCGTCCGACAGGCCCTGCGGGGTGAGGTCCAGGTCCTCCGTGTTCTCAGGAGCCTCGGGGGCTTCGCCGGTCTCGGCGGCCTTGAGGTTGCCGGTGTCGTCCAGGGCCGGGTTGGCGCCCTCCACCACCGTGGGGTCCTTCTTTCCGGAGCCCGGCCGGGCATCCGAATCCGCCTGGGCATTCAGGGGAGCGGTGCTGCTGGATCCCGTGTTGGTGGGATCATTCTCGTCAATCGACGCGGGTTCGTTCGTCATGGAAGTGTCCTCTCGGGCGTGGTCCAGCCTGTCCGCCCCGACTCTAGGCGCAGCCGGGCCCATCCGCAAGGAATCGGCCGCCGCGCCCACCTATAGTGGGGTTTGAACCGCAGAAGCAAGGCTCAGGAGGCCCCTCATGCTCGTGCTCGTCATCAACTCCGGATCGTCGTCGCTCAAATACCAGGTGCGCGATGTCGCGGCCGGGAGCGTCCTGACCGAGGGGCTGATCGAGAAGATCGGCATGGGCAACGGCGGTGACGGGGACGGGGAAATCGAGGGCCCGCGGGACCATGCCGAGGCACTGGAACAGGTGGACGCCGCCATCCACCAGGAACTCGGCGGCCTGGAGCTGGCGGCAGTGGGCCACCGGGTGGTGCACGGCGGCGAGCGGTTCGCCGAACCCGTGCTGATTGACAACGAGATCACCCGCGCCATCGAGCGCCTGAACCCGCTGGCACCGCTGCACAACCCGGCCAACGTGCTGGGAATCCGCGCCATCACCAGGAAGTGGCCGGACATGCCGCAGGTTGCCGTGTTCGACACCGCCTTCCACCGCACCCTCCCGGAGCACGCCTGGCGCTACGCTGTCCCGGATGAGCTGTACACCAACCACGGCATCCGCCGCTACGGCTTCCACGGCACCTCCCACGAGTACGTGGCGCGGCGCGCGGCAGCGCTGCTGGACCTGCCCATGGAAGAGTTCGACGGCGTGATCGCCCACCTGGGCAACGGCGCCTCCGTCACCGCCATCCGGGGCGGCCACTCCGTGGACACGTCCATGGGCTTCACGCCCCTCGAAGGCCTGGTGATGGGGACCCGCTCGGGCGACCTGGACCCGTCCATCCTGGTGTTCCTGGGCCGGGCAGGCTGGACGCCGGAGGACCTGGACACCATGCTCAACCGGGAATCCGGGTTGAAAGGCCTGGCCGGCAACAACGACATGCGCTCCGTGGTGGAGGCCTCGGAATCCGGCGACGCGCGGGCTGCGACGGCGCTCGCCGTCACCTCCTACCGGCTGGCCAAGTACATCGGCGGGTACCACGTCGCCGTGGGCGGGGCGAAGGCACTGGTGTTCACTGCAGGGATCGGCGAGAACTCCCACCAGTTCCGTGCCCTGGTGGCGGACAGGCTGGGCGCGCTGGGCATAGAGCTCGACGCCGGCCTGAACGCCGAGCGGTCAAAGGAGCCGCGCGTCATTTCCACGGCGCGGTCCGCCATTCCCGTCCTGGTGGTTCCCACGGACGAGGAGCGGGCCATCGCGGAGGCGACTGCCGCCGTCGTGACTTCCGCGGCCGGGTAACCGACGCTCTCTCACTTAACGCGGGGTTTCCCCGGACGCTCTCTCACTTAACGCGGCGTTTCCCCGGACGCTCTCTCACTTAAGCCCTGCCCTTGAGGATCAGGTTCCAGTAGACCTGCGGGAAGATGTCCCGGTCCACCACCCAGGACAGCCTGCTCTCGTTCCAGGTTGGCACCCGGGGAATGGTGGGCATGGCCCGGTACCGGTCGTCGAACTCGGCGAACACCACGGTGTCGCGTGACACCGTGAAGGGGCACACCGAGTAGCCGTTGTACTTTGCCCGCAGGGCCTTGCCTTTCCGCGCGGCCACCAGGTTTTTGGCCAGGACCTTCGTCTGCTTCCGCAGGGCGCCCCCCGACTTGGAATTGGTGGTTCCGGCCGCGTCCCCCAGCGACCAGACGTTCTGGAACCGGATATGCCGGAGCGTCTGCCGGTCCACCTCCACGAAGCCGCCGGCGTCACCGGCTGCAGGCAGGTCGGTCGCCTTGAGCCAGTCCGGGGCGGACTGCGGCGGAACGGCGTTGAGGACGTCGTAGTGCAGGTTCTCCTCGGTACCGGCGGCCAGGTCCCGGATGGTGGCCGTCTGGCCGGCCGCGTCCACGGCAACCAGTTCGCTGTTGGTCCGCAGCTCGATGCCGTACTCGGCGATCTTGCGGTCAAGCTCCCGGTCCACCTCCGGGACACCGAACACGGTGGGGTAGGGCTGCACCATCACCACGCGGATCCGGTCCAGGACACCCTGCTCCCGCCAGTAGTCGCAGGCCAGGTACATGGGTTTCTGGCTTGCGCCGCCGCATTTGACGGGACCGGCGGGCATGGTGAAGACGGCCGTGCCGGACGTCAGGCCGCTCAACAGGGTCCAGGCCTTGGACGCCAGTTCGAACTCGTAGTGCGAGGCGCCGGCGGGCGAGTGCACGGCCTCGGCCAGGCCGGGCACGGCATCCCAGTCATACTGCAGGCCGGGGCACACCACCAGCTGTCCGTAGGACACAGTGGAACCGGACGCCAGGGTGACGGTGTTCGCGTCCGTGTCCACACCGGCGGCGGCGTCGTGGATCCACGTCACGCCCTGGGGGATCACGGACTCCTGCGACCGGACGGCCTCCGTGGCCTGCGCCCGGCCGCCGGCGATGTGGGAGAACAGCGGCTGGTAGAAGTGGTGGTCCTTGGGCTCCACGACGGCCACGTCCTTGACCCCGTAGCGCTCCAGGCGGGCGGCAAGTGACACGCCGGCGTTGCCGCCGCCGATGATGACCACCTCGTGCTGCGCGGCCACCGTGCTACTTCTTTTCGGTCAGGGCGGAAGCCTTGTGCGCGGCCCGGGCTCCGGTCTTGGCCGACTCCACCACATACTGCGGCTCGTCCTCGCTGGCACGGTGGGTGTTCCCGTCCAGTTCAAAGTCACTGGTCTTCTTTTCCACGATCCTGCCGTGCGTCTTGCCCTGCGGGGTGTTCCATTCCACGGACGTTCCCTTGCCCAATGACATCTGTGCTCCTAGGTGGGGTTTGTGGTGGGAAGCGGCTCGGCTGCGGGAGCCGTGCCCCCAGTATCCGCCGTTGGGAGCGGTGTCTCAACGGGGGCGTACGACGGCGGCGCGTCGCCTGGCGCCGGCTGGGTCGCCGGGGCGGTGGCGGGCGCTGTCCCTGCCGGAGCGGTTGCGCCGGTGCCCGTGCCGGATGAGGCCGGGGCCGTTGGTGCCTGGGCTGGGCCTGGTTCCCCGGAAGGAGCAGGAGTGGCTTCCTGGGCGGAACTTTGTGTGGCGCTGGGATCCGCCTGGACGATGGCCATGATCTGTGCCTTGTAGGAGGACAGGGTGGCCTGGATTTCGGAAAGCGGCACGTTCTGGATATTCCGGCCGTACTCGGCGATTTCTGCCCACAGCGCCTGAAGGGAGGCCATGCCCGCTTCGCTAAGCGGGCCATCCAAGGTGAGGACCAGCTGGCTGGCCAGTGCATAGGTAAGGCATTCTAAGCAGTTGTAGTTCGCCGCGGCGGAGAGGTTCTCCGGCACCACAACGTCGGCCTGGCCCACGATGAGGACCACCTGGAAGCCCACGGCCACGGCCGCGCACCCGCTGCAGCTGGCAAAGGCGTAGGCCTCATTCCTGGTATCAACGGGTTCACCGTCCTCGGCCCACACCAGAGCGAAGGCGACGCTGTAGGTCACGGACCCGTCGGTGGTGTTGACGGCCAGGGCCTGGTTGCCGCCCTCCTCGGGAGCTGCCGGTCTGTCAAAGGGGAACACCCAGGACGGAGCCTCTGAACTGGCGGTTCCTGCCGGACCAGCGCCCGCGGGAGCGTCCACCGGCACCAGCACCATGCTCAACTGAGGGTTCTCCCGGGTGGGCTTTGCGGCGCCTTCGGGCCACAGGGCCACGGTCCGTCCGCTGCCGCCTTCCCGCAGCGCTGTGCCCGAGGCAGGCAGGACCGAAGCCGTCGCATCGGCCAACGTCCCGCGTTCGTACGGCTGCACCGGACGGTACGTGCCGCCGTCGGGCCACCACGCCCACGCAAGCCCCGCCAGCAGTGCCGCCACTGCGCCCATCGCGGCAGTCCGCCGCAGTGCGTGTCCGCTCGTTTTCCGCCAGAGGCCGGTGACCAGCTGCCGCAGCAGCCGCACCAGGATGTAAAGCATGCCAACCATGGGAAGGGCCACGGCCGCAATGGCCAGGATGCGCACGGCGGCGCCGGCCAGGTCGCCGGCGCCAAGGCTCCCGGCGAGCAGCTCCTGCTGTTTGGCCGCACTGCTCCAGGCGGTGGCCAGGAGCCGGGGCAGGGCCAGCACCATCATGGCAAGGCTGAACAGCAGCAGCGGCACGGTGACCAGCACCCACAGGGTCACGACGGCGCGCGCCCACGGCTTGAGGACCCGGTTTTCCGGCCGTCCCCAGCGCCAGGGAAGCAGGCCCAGCAGGACGGGCCTGATGCGCTGGAAGAGGTCCGGCACGCCGGTAGCGTCGGCCAAAATGTGGTACCCGTCAAAGCGGACCAGAGGCAGCAGCTGCCTGACCATCTGCAGGATCTGGGTGACCACCACCAGCAGCAGGGCATCGAAGCCGGTAGCCCACCACAGCCCCATGATGCCTACGGCAACAACGGCGTTGAAGTACAGGCCGCCAAGGTCCGTGCGGATTCTGCCGCCGCGGCCCAGCCGGTAGGAATCCGTGACGTCTGTGAAGAACGCCGGCCAGATAAGGTACAGGCCTGCACCCATGGCGCCGGGCGTGGCCCCGCCCCTGCGGGCAGCGGCGGCGTGCCCGAATTCGTGGAACCCCGCGGAAAGGATGGTGACGGCAAAAATCAACAGGAGCAGGACCGGGTTCTCAAACGCCTCGTGGGTGGCAGATCCCAGGCCCTTGACCATCAGCACCCACCAACAGGCAGCCAGGAATGCCAGGGTCACCAATACGACCACCAGCGGGTTGAACAGAACCGTGAAGGGTGCCGTGATTCTGCGGGTGCGTTCCGGATCGGTCACTGTGTAGCGGAAGCGCATGCCCAGCAGCGGATCAGCCTTCCGGACCGCGGGCTGGGATCCGTCCGCAAGCCGCAGCAGTCCCAGCGGCAGCAGCTGCGAGTCCATCAATGTGCGGACATTGTCCGCGCTGATCAGCCTTCCGGACGCCTCGCTGGCGTGCCGGGCAACCTCCTCCTCCGTCCGTGTCCCGTCCACTGCCTCCAGCACCGCGAACAGCAGCGGCGTCAGTTGCAGGGTCTGGCCGTCGGCGCGGCGGACCAGCGATGGCGGCTCCCGGTAGCCGGATCCCTCGGAAGGCCCGATGAGCTGGACGCCGTCGGCCCGGGCGGGAGTGTGCAGGGGGTGGTCGCCGGTGGGCGCAGCGGACGACGGCGGGCCCGCCTGGGTGCGTGGCCCGCCGCTTGTGTGGGTCATGGGTGCTTACTGCCGGAGGTCGGACTGCTGGTCGGCAGTGGCGTTGGCTTCGCCCTCGATGTGCTGGGAGATGATGGCATCCTGTTCGGCCACGGCGTATGCCTGGCTGTCGATGGAGCCGATGTTCGCGGCAACCGCGGCATCGATGGGCGCGGCCACGTTGGCGTTGGCGGCCACTGCGCCGTTGATCGGGGCCGCGATGTCCGCGTCGGCGGCAAGGTCCACGTTGACGTTCAGCAGGTCGCCGTCGAGTGCGGCGGCCGGGTCCACCGGCAGCGCGCCGACGTCCGGCAGGGTGGTGCCGGCCTCCGTAGTCCCGGTGCCCGCCGCGCCGTCCTCCACCGTGCCGTCGCCGACGGTGTCGTCCGACTGGTCGATGGTGCTGTCCTGGGCGGAAGCCGCATTGGCGTCAGCCACAATGCCCTGCTCGATCATCACCCCCTGGTCGGCCAGCGCCTGGGCATCGGAGCCGTAGGAGAGGATGTTGGCGGACGCCGCGGCGTCGATCGGCGCGGCCACGTTGGCATTGGCGGCCACGGCGAGATCGATGGGTGCCGCCGCATCGATGCCAAGATCCAGGTCCGCATTCAGGTCAAGGACAGAGGCAACTTCCTTGTCCGGCAAAGCGGTTCCCTGTTCCGCCATTAGTTCGTCGTCGGTCAGGGGACGCATTTCTTCCATGCTCACAGAAACCTCCACGTACGGCGCTGGTTGGCCTGCCCCCAGCGGGCAGCCAGCGCCAGACAATAGTAAGCATGATTAGTGTTATTGGATACATCCGTGTCCAGCGCCGCCCATGGTGCGGCTTGGCGCAAGGTGACGGGCGACGGCGGAGGAGGGCCGCCGTCGTCCGCTCACGTCCGTGCGCGCAAACGCTGGGCGGCGCCGGCAACCCTGTTGCACAAGGCCCAGTAGGCCACGCCTGCCGCCAGGGATGCGGCCAGTGCGAGCGGAAGGCCCAGGCCCGCCAGCGGCGGGTAGACCAGCCAGTGGACGAGGTAGATGTGCATGGAGGCGCTGGCCAGCAGGACCGTCACGCGGCCCAGGGCCCGCGGCATGGGGAGGGCGGGCAGCCAGGCAAGCAGCAGGATGCCGGCAATCACCGTGACGTCGCGGTTGGCGTCCTCGAAGAACCCCGGAACCGTGAGGACGGCCAGGGCGGAGACAATGCAGCGCTGGGCGAGGTTGCGGGACCGGGCCACCGCCCATCCGAGCGCGAAGAGCCAGAGGGCCGGAACGGTGTACGGCACACCCGGCTCCACGAGTTCGTACCGGGTCAGGAGGCCGCCGCCGAACAGGATGAGCGGGAAAATGAACGGGAATCGGCGTTCCGCGCGGTGCAGCCACGGGATGGAGAGCAGGGCCGTCATGGCCAGCAGGATGTAGACGATCACCTCGATGAACCAGAAATGCCACTGCGTGGTCACCTGCTCCGGCCCCAGAATGGCGTTGAGGAGCACGATGTTGACCAGGCCGTAGTGGTCGGTGACCAGGTAGGCGAAGGCGATGAACACCATGCTGGGCACGGCGATCCGGGCCACGCTGGTGAGCTGCCGGCGCAGGCGGGGCAGCCTTTCGCCGGAGAGCTGGAAGCGTGCGAAGTTGAACCCGGCCGCGGCAATCAGCACGTGGGCCATGCCCTGCCAGTTGAACAGGCCGATGTGCGTGCCGGCGATCAGGAAGATTCCCACGGCCCGGAGGACCAGGCTGGTGTCCGTGGGGGCAAAGAGCCGTGCGAGCCGGGTCCGGGCGGGCCGGCCCGGCCGGCGCGGCTCCAGGTCGCGGACCGGCGTGACATGCCAGTCGGGGGGCAGGTGGCCCAGGGCCTGCTCCAGCCGGACCGAGGCCGCCACGAAGGACAGGGAGTCGCCGCCGAGCGAGACGAACGTGTCCGTGTCCGCGATGTCCGTCTGCTCCAGCGTGTCCTCGTAGATGCGCCTGACGGTGTCCGGCCCGGCCGCGGTGCCCTGCGGCTCCTGCGGGGAGCGATTGTCCGGGGTGCGTTTGTGCGGGGCCGCTTTGTCCGGGGCTGTTGCGGGGGCAGCCGCGTTGTCCGGGGCAGCTGCGGAGAGCGCGGCCACCGCCGGGTAGTCCACCTTGCCGGTGGCCAGGCGGGGAAGTTCCGCCACTGCATGGATGTCGACGGCGGCGCGCGGCAGGCCGAGGCCCTGGGCGAGGACTTTGGTGAGCAGCCGGGTGTCGTGGGTTCCCTCCACGGCGACGACGAGCCCCTGGTCCGTTCCGGCGCTCGCCGCGTGCACGCCGAGGTCCGCCAGGAGGCGTTCCACCTGGCCCAGGTCAACGCGCAGTCCCACGATCTTGACGAACCGGCTGCGCCGCCCGCGCACCTCGTAGAGGCCTGCGGCGTTCTTCACGGCGAGGTCGCCGGTGCGGAGCTCGGTGACGGTGCGGCCCTGCGCCAGGTCCTCCGGGGTCTCGGCATATCCCAGCATGACGTTGGGCCCGGTGTACACCAGCTCGCCGTCGGCCAGTCCGGGCACGGGTTCGATGCGGAAGTCTCCGCCGGGGACGGGCACGCCGATGGCGCCGGGATGCGCCGTGGCAAGGTCCGGCGGCAGGTACGCCATCCGGGCCGTGGCCTCCGTCTGGCCGTACATGACGAAGAGTTCCCAGCCCTGCCGGCGGCCCAGTTCCGCGTAGTGCCGGACGCTCTCCGGGGCGAGCCGGCCGCCGGCCTGGGTGACGTAGCGCAGGCTGGGCAGGTCCATGTCCGCGAAGCCCACGCGCTCCAGCAGCTCAAAGGTGTAGGGAACGGCGGCGAACGCCGTGGCACCTTCCCGCCGGAACAGCTCCCAGAAGCACGGATCCACCACCGACAGTCCGGTCAGGACCAGGCCGGCGCCGCGCAGCAGATGGCTGTTGATGACCGAGAGGCCGTAGCAGTAGGACATCGGCAAGGTAGTGGCGGCCCGGTCTTCAGCCGTGATTCGCAGGTACGTAGCGATGGACTCGGCGTTGGCCTGCAGGTTGGCGTGGGAGAGGCGCACCAGTTTGGGGGAGCCCGTGGAGCCGGACGTGCTGAGCAGGAGGGCAAGGTCCGGATGCAGGGTGTGCCGGGTCCCGGGCCGGCGTTCGTCCAGGACGCACTCGCCGTTCGCGGAGCGGACCACGACGTCGGGGTCGTAGGCCGCCACCAGGGATTCGAGGGCAGCCGGTTTGTCCTCCGGGAGGAGGATCAGCGGGTGGCCGGACGCCAGGGCGGCGAGGTAGGCCACCAGCGATTCGACGTCGTTGGACGCCGCAAGGGCGATGAGGCGCCGTTCAGTGCCCAGCCTCCGGGCAAAGCTGTCGACGCGGGCGGCCAGCTCCCGGTAGGTCAGCGTCAGCCCGTCGGCAAGGATGGCAGGCCGGTTTCCGTAGCGCGCAAGATCGGCAGCGAAAGAAACCCGCGCGAAATCAAGCTGCGTGGTCATCCGGCAATCTTATTAGTACAGCCTTACCTTACTAAAATCGGGCGTTAAGAAAAGCGGATGGAGAAATAAAAGGGGAGTGCCTCCTTCCGCGGAAATGCCCATCGACTGCTCCAATAACGTCGTTCCGGGGGCTCAAAAGGGCTTTATTGGAGCAGTCGATGAACCACGAGGGTGAGCTTTCCGGCAGCGTCTTGACAGCCCAAAGCCGTCGGGCCAAGCTGGCGCTGTGCCTACCTGCCGGCCGAGCCGGGCCGGCACCAGGCCGTTGTCCAAGGAGAATCCAATGCCTGTTGTGGAAGAAACCGTCGTCATTCCCCGGCCGCAGCAGGAGGTCTTTGACTTCCTGTCGAAATTCGAGAACATCGCCGTCTACGATTCCTCGGTCACCTCGTCCGGGCAGATCGGTGACGGCCCGCTGGGCGTGGGTTCACGGGGCCGCGGAACCAGCAAGATCATGGGGCGGCAGTTCGACTGGACCGCCGAAATCACTGAGTTTGATCCGCCCCGGCGCATGGTGTCCCGTTCCGTCGAGGGCAAACTGGACTTCACCATTACCATCACGCTCGAACCGGCCGACGGCGGCACCCGCGTCACCGAGCGGATCGAGGCCGCGTCCGGCCTGGGCGGCATCTTTGGCAAGCTGGCCGACCCGCTGGTGGAACGGGCCCAGGGAAGGACCGTCCGCGCCAATCTCGAAACGCTGGCCGAGTGGCTGGCGGAGCATCCACAGTCCTGAGCGGTTTCCCCATCGATTGCTCCGAAAACGCCGTTTTGGAGGCTCTAAACGGCAATATCGGAGCAGTCGATGGCGTACGGCGTCGTCCTACTTCAGGCCGGCGCCGGGCAGCAGCTCGGTGGCGCCAAGGGAATCGGCGATGAAGGCGTAGTCCCAGGCCCGTTCCCGCCACTGCACGTAGCGGCCGGACGCGCCGCCGTGCCCGCCGTCCATCTCGATCTTCATCAGGATGGGCTCGGTGCCGGTGGTTTTGCTCCGCAGCTCCTGCACCCACTTGGCCGGTTCCACGTACAGGACCCGGGTGTCGTTGAAGGAGGTGACGGCGGCGATCTTGGGATACGCCGCCTCCCTGACGTTCTCGTAGGGGGAGTACGACTTCATGTAGGCGTAGGCCGCGGGATCGGTGATGGGGTTGCCCCACTCCTCCCACTCCAGGGCGGAGAGCGGCAGCTCGGGATCGAGGATGCTGGTCAGGGGGTCCACGAACGGCACCTGCGCCACGATCACTGCGTACTTTTCCGGCGCCATGTTCGCCACGGCCCCCATCAGCAGGCCGCCGGCCGATCCGCCCAGGGCGGCGATCCGCGCAGGATCCACCCAGCCGGAACCGGCCAGCCAGTCTGTGGCGTCGATGAAGTCGGTGAACGTGTTCTTCTTGGTGAGCTTCTTGCCGTCCTCGTACCAGTGCCGGCCCAGCTCCCCGCCGCCGCGGATGTGGGCGATTACGAACACCACGCCGCGGTCCAGCAGCGACAGCCGCGCGATCCCGAAGCCCGGATCCATGCTCAGCTCATAGGAGCCGTACCCGTAGACCAGGCCGGCCGCCGTCGAATCCTGCTTCACGGCCTTGTGCCGCAGTACGGAGAGCGGAATCCTGGTGCCGTCCGCGGCGTCTGCCCATTCCCGGGTGGCGACGTAGTCGCTGCCGTCGTAGCCGCCCAGGACCGGGCTTTCCTTCCGCAGCAGCAGCTCACCCGCGGGCTGCTGCGGGGTGGGCAGCACGAAGTCGTACACGCGCGACGGCGTGAAGTAGGACGTGTAGCCCAGCCGGATGACCGGGGCCTCGTAGTCCGACCCGCCTACGCCCGCAGTGTAGAGCTCCTCATCGAAGGCCGGCTCCACGGGTTCTTCCTGGGCGGGCGTCCCCAGCCCTGCCAGCCCGATGAACTGCACGCGCTCGATGGTGTCCTTGCGGATGGAAACGACCAGGTGCGTGGAGGTGACTCCCGCGCCGTTGATGCGGACGTCGTCGGAATGTTCGACGACGGTGAGCCAGGCCTGCTCTGCCAGCGGCTTGGCGAGCTCGGCCGGATCAGCCAGGGAGACCATGGAGTTGACCGCACCGCGGTTGTGCGTCAGCAGGATGCGCTCGCGTTTTTCGCCGTCGGGCCCGGCAAGCAGGAACGGCTCGGCCTCATAGAGCACGTGGTCGTTCCGGGAGATCACGGTGGTGAGTTCCTGGGCGGGGTCGTCAAAGCGGAGCAGGCGGGTTTCGCTGTACTCCGAGCACCCGATGCCCAGGACGAGGTGGCGCCGGTCAGCTGAGAGCTCGAAGCCCAGCCACATGGCGGCGTCGTCCTCCTGGTAGATGACTACATCGTCGGCAACAGGCGTGCCCAGGACGTGCGCCTTCACCTGATACGGGCGCCAGGAATCATCCACCATTGTGTAGAAAATCCGGGTGCCGTCGGGGGAGAAGGCAACGCCGTAGAAGATGTTCTCGATGACGTCCGGCAGCAGCTCGCCGGTGCTGAGGTCCTTGATGCGGAGGGTGAAGCGCTCGTCCCCCGAGTTGTCCACGGCATAGGCGTAGAGGGTGCCGTCCACGGTTACGGCCGAGCCGCCCACCGAGAAGAACGGCTTGCCCTCCGCCTCCACGTTGCCGTCCAGCAGGACTTCCTCGCCGGGGATTTCGACGCCGGGCTGGACGGCGGGCGGGGTCCAGTCGGCAACCTTGTCCCCGGTGTCCGCGGCCCTGACCCGGCACTGGATGCCGTATTCCTTGCCCTCCACGGAGCGGCTGAAGTACCACCAGCCGTCCTTGCGGTGCGGCACGGAGAGGTCCGTTTCCTGCGTGCGGCCCTTGATCTCCTGGAAAATGGCCTCGCGCAGCGGCTCCTGGTGTGCGGTGACCGCTTCCTGATAGGCATTCTCGGCCTTCAGGTGCGCCACCACTTCGGCGGATTCCTTGTCCCGGAGCCACTCGTAGTTGTCCACGAAAACGTCCCCGTGGTGGACGCGTTCGGACGGGATCTTCTTGGCAACCGGCGGTGTGGGAGCGGCAGTGGCGGCGGAGTCCCGCAGCGGAGTCTGGGTCATTCCTTCAATATATAGATCCGCGCCGACAATTATCCGGCCGTTCGCTACCGGGGGATCGCCGCCTCCCGGCGAGGGAGTAAAGGGCGTCCGACGGCGGTGCGCGCGGCAGCGGTGCGGGGCGGAAAAGGGCCAAAGACCCTAGGGGCGGGGACCGGTGTGCGGGACGGTGGAGGGAGTGAAGGGACAGACCGGACGGACACCAGGGGGCGCGGAAGGAGAGCGGCAATGTCCAGCGAACACGGTCCGGCCCCCAGGGCCCAGGCCTGGCGGGCGGTGGCCGGGTGTGTGGGCAGGAGCTTCGTGATGCTGGCCCGGCGGCAGGTCCACCTGCCCGGGGAAAACGTGGGACGCGTCCTGCAGTTCGCGGACGGCAGCACGGCGCGGGTGTACCGGGAAACGGCCGTCAGAGCCGCGCCCGGGGAGCCGTGCACCCTCGTTGTCGCCTTCAGGCTCAGGCTGGTGCGGGGCAGGGCGCACCGCCTGTTCGAAGCCGAAAGCCTGCTCAACACGCCGCTCTTCGTCGGGTTTCCTGGTTTCGTGTCAAAGCTCTGGTGCGCGCATGACGACCGCGGAGTGTATCGGGGCTTCTACGAATGGGATGGCGCGGAAAGGGCACACCATTACGCGGCATCCCTGTGGCGGGTCCTGGAACTGGTGAGCGTCCCGGGCTCGATCAGGTACAAAGTTTTGCCCGGGCTGCGCCGGGATGAGGCGCTCGCAGACCCGGCCCGGATGGAAGCTGCCGCCGCCGGGGCCGGCCAGGCCTGGTGGCGGCTCCTGGGCCACCCATGACCGTCCACAGCGACGTCCTGGTGGTGGGCGCCGGTCCCGCAGGCCTGGCAACGGCGCTCCAGGCGCATGCCCACGGAGCCACCGTACGCATTGTCGACCGGCGGGCGGAACGGGTGCGCCCCTCCCGGGCAATGATGCTCCACGCCCGTGCACTCGAGGGCCTCCGGCCGCTGGGTGTCACGGACGAACTGCTCAGCCGGGCGGACACCACCCCGGAGGCACGCATCCACCTCGGCAAGCGGGTGGTGCAGGCCAGGCTTGGCCACGCCGACCTTCCGGACACGGCCTTCCCGCACCTGACGCTGGTCCGTCAGGCCGACGTCGAAGACGTTCTGTGGCGCGCGCTCAAAGCCCGGGACGTGCCGGTGGACTGGGGCGTTGAGTTCCGTGGCCTCGCCGCCTTCCCGGGCAGGGACGGAGCGTTGCGCGCCGACCTGCGGCTGGCGGACGGCAACTTCCCCGGGGCGAACCGGACCCTTGGCAACCCGCACGAACAGGGCCTGGAGCAGCACGAATGCCGCTTCCTCGCCGGATGCGACGGGCAATCCAGTACCGTGCGCGGGCTCGTCGGTGCCGAGTGGAGCGGGGCGCCGTACCGGGTGGAGGCAGTCCTGGCCGACCTGGAGCTCGATGGCCCGCTGGACCCCGGCCTCCTCCATGTCGCTGTGGGAAGCGCGGGGCTTGCGTTCCTTTTCGCCCTGGGCGAGGGCGCCACGTGGCGGCTGCTCGCCACCCGCACGGCAGACCCGCATGCCGCCGGCCCGTTCGGGCAGCTGGGGCCGGCAGTCCCGGCGGGGGAAGTGGCCCGGCTCGTCCAGGGGTCGGGGCTGGAGGCGACGGTGCGGGACGTGCGGTGGTCCGCACAGGTCCGCCTGCAGCACCGAGTGGCCAGCAGGTTCCGCAGCGGGAACCTGTTCCTGGCCGGAGACGCCGCGCACGCCCATTCGCCGGCGGGCGGCCAGGGGATGAACAACGGCATCCTTGATGCGCTGAATCTTGGCTGGAAGCTTGGATTCGCTTCCGACGGCGGGACGCACCCGGAACTGCTCGGCTCCTATGACTACGAGCGCCGCCTCGCTGCCCGGCGCGTGCTGGCCCTGACCCACGTCATCTTTTTCGGGGAAGCGTCACCCCACCCCCTTGCGCGCCTGCTCCGCGGCCTCCTTCCGGTTTCCGCGCCGTTGCTGCCGGTGCTGCTGCGCCGGCGGCGCCTCACGTCTGCCGGCATCAGGCTGCTGGCACAGCCTTTTGTCCGCTACCGGAACAGCGGCATCTCGTTGGAGGGCACCCCGCCCGCAGCGCGGTGGCCGCGGCCGGGGGACCGGCTGCCGGACGCGCCGGCAGCCACCGGCGGGCAGCCCGCCCGCCTTCACGAGCTGACGGCCGCGCCGGGCGTCCACATTCTGCTGGAGCATGATGCCGGCTGGGATGTGGCGGGCGCGGAGCTCGCGTTTTCAGGGCGCAAGGTCCATGTGCATCGGCTCAGCAGCCATCCCGGCCGCGGCATCGTTGCGGTGCGCCCGGACGGCCATGTCGGTTTCCGCTGCGGGGAGTCGGACCTGCACCAGTTGCGTGCCTGGCTCCGGCTGGTGGGTGCCGTCCCGGACTGACGGGAACGGCGGGCCGCCGGCCTAGTGGGCTTGAGGCGGCGGGCGTATCCTGTTCACGCCAAGGCACGTCCATCAAACGTGAGAGGGGAACGTCACATGACCATCCCGCCAGTGCACGAGCCCGAGCCGTTCCCGCCGGAACCAGGCCCGGACCAGCCAGATCCAGCCCATCCCGGCCACCCGGGCCCGCCGGCTCCCAATCCGTTCCCCGCACCGGAACCCCCGGGCCCGCTGCCGGTGCCGGATCCGGGCCCGGCACCGCTGCGGCCGGACCCGACGCGGAGCTGACAACCAGCATCTGAGGGGCCTTTCGCGTACCGCGATGGGCCCCTCACCCATGTCCCGCGAGGCCGCAAAAAACTTCAAAAATACCCTTCGGAACCCCTTGCAGACCTGATTCCCCAGTGATAAAAAATCTATATCAGCCAATACAGATCGGCTGATGCGGAAAAGTGTTGGACCGTCTCTTACGAGGAGGGAAGCCATGTTGATGCGAACTGATCCGTTCCGCGAGTTGGACAGGCTGGCCCAGCAGGTCCTCGGCACGGCGGCGCGCCCGGCAGCGATGCCGATGGACGCGTGGCGGGAGGACCAGGAATTTGTCGTCGCCTTTGATCTGCCCGGCGTCGCACTGGATTCTGTGGATCTGGATGTGGAACGGAACGTCCTGACGGTACGGGCCGAGCGCCCCGACCCTGCAGGCAAGGACACCGAGTTGATCGCCTCCGAGCGGCCGCGCGGCGTTTTCAGCCGCCAGCTGATCCTTGGGGACACCCTGGATACTGACAACGTAAAGGCTACGTACGACGCCGGTGTCCTGACGCTGCGGATTCCTGTCGCCGAAAAGGCCAAGCCGCGCAAGATTGAAATTGAGACGAAGGGGGCCAAGCAAGAGATTGCCGCCTAGCTTCAACACAGGATCGGAAAGTCGGGGATTTGCTGACTGCCTTTAGGGCGGATTGCACAGTATGCACGCCACAGCGCTTAAAGCGCACCGGCAGCCTACACCCGCACTTCCCGGTATGGCGGCCCCCGGCTTCGGCCGGGGGTCGTCTCATGCCCGGAGAAAGCAACGCGGGTCACCTATCGCGCAAAAGACCCCGTCGGATGGACCGTAAGTGACCCCGCGTTGCTTTTAACCTGGAGGGATCAGGTGTTGAGTTCCAGCATCAGCGCGGGCAGCTCGTCCGCGAGTTCACGCGCCAGGAAGCCCAGGGGTCCCAGCCGGCTGGCAAGCCTGTCCGCAGCAGCCGCATGAAGATGGGTGCCCCAGCACGCAGCCTGGGCTTCACTGGTTCCCCGCGCGCGAAGGCCGGCGATGGCACCGGCCAGGACATCCCCGCTGCCTGAGGTCCCCAGCCCGCCGTACCCCGTGGTGATTTTCCAGAGCTCCGCCTCTTCCGGAGCATCACCCGGCGGCCTCGCGATCAGGCCCTGGCAGCTCACCACCGCCTGGTACCGTTCGGCAATCTCCGCGACATCAGCAGGCAGGTCCTCCAGCCCGCGGCCAAGCAGGATCTCAGCCTCCTTGGGATTGGGCGTCAGGATCAGGCGCCCCGTCCACGGACCGGACTGGTCCTCCACCTTGGCCAAAGCACCCAAAGCGTAGGCATCGAGGACGACGGCGGGACCTCCGCCGTCGTTCCCTTTCCCGGAGGCGGCCTCCCGCCCGAGCAGCGCCCGGAGCAGCTCCTCGGCCAGGTCCAGGTCATCGAGGCCCGGACCCACCAGCACGGCATCTGCCTTGTCCAGGTACGGGGCAATGAGGTCCAGTCCCCCGGCCGTAACGGACCCGCCGGGGGTTTCCGGCAGCCCCACCGCCCCGCATTCCGGCAGCGCGACGCCCACGTGGACGGCCACCGATTCCGCGACGGCCAGGGTGAGTTTCCCGGCGCCGGCCCGAAGGGCGGCAGCACCGGAGAGCAGGGCGGCACCGGGAGTCGCCCGGGCCCCGCCGATCACCAGAACCGATCCGCGGGAGTACTTGTCCTCGCCGGCGGCAGGGAGCGGCCAGTCGCGCAGGAGCGACGGCGTCACCAGGGCTGGCTGCGCGGCCCCGGCCGCGCCCGCCTCACCGCGGGTGGACACTGGCGTCCCCGGCATGTTCGGTCACGGCAACGCCCTGCTCGGTCAGGTGGTCCGCGACATTGAAGCTTTCGAGCGTCCAGCGGCCGGCGCCGGAGGGCCGCACATAGCGGGTCAGGGAGGCATTCAGGACCGAGGTGGTGGCCGCCAGGTCCAGGAGTTCTGCTTCACTCAGCCCTTCAAGCACGTACCGGAAGAGCATGATCACGGCGTCGTGGCACACCAGCATCACCCGATGCCCGGTGCCGAGGTTGTTCAGTTCCGCCAGGACGGAGCGCAGCCGGAGGGCCACGTCCGCCCAGGATTCCCCGCCCGGCGGCCGGTAGTACAGCTTGCCCAGCCATTCGCGGCGTTCCACCTCGTCCGGGTAACGCTGCTCCACGCCCAGCCGGGTGAGCCGGTCCAGGATGCCCAGTTCGCGGTCCCGGAGCCGTTCATCGGTGCGCACCTTCACGGGCCAGCCCGCCACCTCCACGGCGATTTCCGCCGTCTGACGGGCACGTGCATAGGGCGAGGAAACCACGGCGTCCGGCCGGAACTCCTCGGCGGTCCGGGCCAAAGCCGCGCCCAGGGCCTTGGCCTGCTCCTGCCCGATGTCGGACAGGTTCACATCGGCGTCGCGGGCCGGCACGGCGATGACCGCCGCCCCTGCCTCCCGGGCCTCGGTGGCGGCAACGTTGCCTTCACTCTCGCCGTGCCGGACCAGTAGCAGTTCCACCGCCCCGGCTTCCTGCACAGCCTCTGTCAGCCCGTCGTCGTTCAAGAGAATCACCCCGTCTGCGTGCCGTTCCGATTGCAGGAACACTACCAGCGGCGTACCCAGCGGGCGGGGAAAATAACGGACGACGGCGGCCGGCATCTCGCGCCCGCAACGGAAATCCGCGCCCGATTCGGACACCCGCTCCCGGGGCCCGGGACGCGGCTGTCCGGATCAGGCGCGGAAATGCCCGCCGGCTTACCGCTCCGGCGTCAGCACCTTGGAGAACACCGTGGCGCCGTTGGCGTTCCGGAGGCTTGCCGTGAAAGTGTTGTCTTCGCCCAGCTGCACGTGACCGAAGAACTGGTTCTCGCCGTTGCGCGGTGACTCCCCGGCGAATTTGCCCGCCTTGGAGAACACCACCTCGGGCCCGAACGTGCCGTCCATCTTGTTCGGTCCGAATGAACCCGCCGCAATCGGCCCGGCCACAAATTCCCAGAAGGGGTCGAAGTCGGTGAAGGCCGCACGCTCAGGGGAGTAGTGGTGCGCGGCGCAGTAGTGAACGTCGGCGGTCAGCCACACCACGTTCCTAACCTGGTTGCGCTTGAATGCGCTCAACACCCCGGCGATCTCAAGCTCACGGCCCAGGGGTGCACCGGCGTCGCGGTTTGAGACGCTTTCCTGGTTGACCGGCCCGTCGCCCACGATGATGCCCAGCGGCAGGTCGGCAGCGATGACCTTCCAGGTGGCCTTGGACTTGGTCACCTCGCGGATCAGCCAGTCCACCTGCTCCTGGCCCAGAATCGAGGTGGCGTATGGCTCCTTGCCGTCCGTGTTGGGGGACTTGAACGTCCGCATGTCCAGGCAGAAGATGTCCAGCTGCGGGCCACGGCTGATCTTCCGGTAGATGCGGGCGGGCTGGTACTGGCCGGCGTCGTCGAACGTACCCGGCCGCCACAGGGCCGAGGAATCCGCGATGGGCATGTTCTCCTGCCACGCTTGCCGGCCCCGTGCTGCCAGGGTGTTGACGTCGCGGACGGTGTAGCGGGGATCGTCCAGGATCTCGCCGGGGTACCAGTTATTGGTGGTCTCGTGGTCGTCCCAGTTGGCGATGACGGGGACGTCAGCGAACATGGCCCGCATGTTGGCGTCCATCTGGTTGTAGCGGTGCCGGCCGCGGAATTCCGTGAGCGTCTCGGCCACTTTGGACACCTCCTCCGTGACCAGGTTCCGCCACACCTGCCCGTCCTTCTCCACCACGGTTTCCGGGATGGGGCCGTCGGCGTAGACGGTGTCGCCGGAGTGGATGAAGAAGTCCGGACGGGTCTGGTGCATGGCGCGGTAGCCGCGCATCCCGCCGATTTCCTCGTTGATGCCCCAGCCCTGGCCGGCGGTGTCGCCCGTCCACACAAAGCTTTGGGCGGACGACGCCGGCACCTCGCCGCCGTTGCTTGTGTCACCGGTGCGGCCGTTGCCGTTATACGTCCCGGCGTCGGGAGCCGTGCGGAAGCTGCCGCTGACAGTCTCGCCGGCCGCGCCGCCGTCGTCCTCGAAGCTGATCTCCAGTGCAAAGCGCGTGTTGGAGGGCAGGTTCCCGGCGTGGATCTTGGCGGTGAAGTCGGAGGCCTGGGTGGCGCGGGGCCCGCGGAGGACGCGCTCAAAGGCGCCGCGGCCGCGGAGGACCTCGCCGCCGTCGTCCACGGCCCGCAGCACCGCGGTCATCCGCCCGGCACCGGAAGAACGTGACCACAGGACGGCGGAATCGGAGGTGACGTCGCCGGTGGCGATGCCGCTGGGCAGGGTGAGCCGGTTCCGGACCAGCGCGACGCCGGCCGGCGACTGCACTGTGGCGGCCTGGGCGGCGGCGGGTGTAGCTGCCAGTGCGGCAGCGAGGACGGATCCCTTGACGATGGTGCGGCGTGAAATGTCAGTCATGCCGTCCAGCCTCCAGGGGCCGGGCGCACAGACGTTTTCCCGCCGGTGAACCCCGGGTGAGCCCCGGTTGAACAGCCAGGTGGGCCCCTTAGCCGGACGAGCGGCCCTCGACCGCAGGAACGGTGTTGCCCGGCACCGCTCATGCGGGGCAGGGCCGCTTGTCCGCCAATGCCCGCGGCCTCAGCCGGCTACGGAACCGCGAACTCCCCGATCCGCCCCTCCCGCAGCGCAGCCCCAACGGCGTTGATCGCCCCGTAATCCGGGAACAGAACCGACTGGCCCGCGATGAATCCGGAGCCCGCCGTGGGCAGGGTCATGGTGCCGATCGCGTTCACGTCCAGGTTCCGCAGGCTGTAGGCAAGGATGGCAGCCTGCACGGGGTCGAAGCCCCGGTCCACGGTCAGGCAGCAGGACGCGAAATCCACCAGACCGCGCACGGCGTTGACGTCGTTCAGGCCGCCCCCGCCGGTCAGGCGGGCCAGGATGGCTTTGAGCAGGATCTGCTGGTTGCGCACGCGCTGGAAGTCGCCGTCGGAAAATGCGTACCGCTCCCGGGCGAACTCCAGCGCGGACTGCCCGTCCAGGTGGTTCACGCCCGGACCGAAGACGTGCCCCGTGTCGTGCGTGGACTGGAACGGAATGGGCACGTTGACGTCGATCCCGCCCAGCCCGTCCACCATGCCCCGGAAGCCGTGGAAGTCCAGCATAACGGTGTGGTCAATGGTGATCCCGAACAGTGACTGCACCGTCTGGGTGGTCATGTCGATGCCGCCGTACTGCAGCCCGGCATTGATCTTTGCGCCGCCGAAGCCCGGGATGTCCACCCACGTATCCCTGTTGATGGAGATGATGTACAGGGTTCTGCGGTCGGCGGGGACGTGGACCAGCATGAGGGTGTCCGACCGGTGGTCCATGGCCTCGCCGGTTGCCGCCGTGTGGGCTGCAGCGTCCCGAGCACTGGCACGGCTGTCGCTGCCGATGACCAGCACGTTCATGGGCGCCGCGGGCAGCTCCGGGATCGGCTCGGGCGGCGGCGGGGGAGCAGGGGCCGGCGGCGGCGTTTCGGAAGGAGTTTCCGAGGGGGTTGCCGACGGGGACGGAGATTCGCTCTGCGTCGCAGCGGGCTGCGCCTCCGTGCCGGAACGGTTGAGGCTGATGACTGCGACGACGGCGGCGGCCACCAGGACCAGCGCCAGCAGTGCGGCTATCCAGCGCCGGCGGCCGTGCGCCACCCAGCTGCCGTTGTGGGGACCGGGGGCGGGCCCGGATGCGTTGGGGCCGGAGGGGTCAGAACCGTCAGGCGTGCTCATTGTGCCTCACCTCTTTGTGAATGGGTGGGATCAGTGTCCGCCAGCCGAGGCCCTGCTGGCTACAAAGTTGTCCAAACTGTCACCTTGCGTCGCCTGACGGGTCAGACGAATCACGCTTGATTACGACGGCGGCAGCGCGGTCAGGCGGGAACGTCGCCGCCGGGAGAAGTGCCGGAGTCGCCGGAGAGGTGCGGGACCGCCCGAACGCTACGGCGACTCCGCACGTGTCCCGCGAGCGGGTGCGTTCAGGCGCGCGTGGCGGAGGATGGAGACGATCGCGGGCGCCAGTTCGTCCTCCATCTGCCGGTACACCTCGGGCGCGCGCCGGTAGGGGTCGACGATGTCGTTCTCCGCGGCGTCGGCGGGCAAGGACAGGTGCCGCACCCCCGCGGCCCGTGCCGGGAGGCTCTTCCAGAAGGCGGTGTTGGCGCCCAGCCAGCCGCCGTCGTCGTCATCATCCCTGGCGGCCGCGGCGGCTGGCGCGCTGCCCTCGGACGCTGCTGCGCGCTGGTCCAGGACGTCGAGCATGCGGGCGAACTCGCGGATGGTGAACGTCCGTTTGAGGAGGGAGGCGTCCAGCTGCAGCACCTCGCCGCGGTGTGCGGAGGTCATGGTGAGCACCAGGTCCACGCCGCGGAGGATCTTCGGGGTCAGCTGGCGGGCGGCGAAGTTGTCCGGGTTCCCGCCGAAGGTGCGGACGATGTCCGCGGAGAGGGGCTGCATGGGGTCGCCCACCATGGCCCGGGTGCCCGCGCTGGCCACAACGAAACCGCCCGGCACCGCCTGGTCCAGTCCCGCCTGCAGCAGCCGCTCGGCCACCGGCGAGCGGCAGATGTTGCCTGTGCAGACGGTCAGGATTTTTACTGGTTCGGACGTGTCCAAGGGGATTTTCTCTTTCCAGCCGGTGCGCGGACCGTCCAGCCCGCGGATTTCAACTTAACACGCATCACCCGGACCCTCTCTCACTTGATGCGGGTTTTTGGGGAACCCTCTCTCACCTTTCCGGGCAGGAGGCACGATGATATGACCGTGGAGAAAGTTATCGAGCGTGACTGCGTCATTGCCGGCGGCGGACCGGCCGGGATGGTGCTCGGCTACCTACTGGCACGCGCGGGGCTGCGCGTCACAGTGCTCGAGAAGCATGCCGACTTCTTTCGGGACTTCCGCGGCGACACCGTGCATCCTTCCACCGTGACACTGCTGGGCGAGCTCGGGCTGCGGGAAAAATTCCTGCAGCTGCCGCTCACCCGCCTGCCCGCCATGGACGTCGTCATGGACGGCCGGCGCTTCACCATCGTGGACTTCAGGACCCTCCCGGAGCCCGACAACTTCCTGGTCCTGGCGCCGCAGTGGGATTTCCTGAACTTCCTGGCCGGCGAGGCGTCGGCGTTTCCCAACTTCGAGCTGCGCATGCTCACCGAAGCCACCGGCCTCATTGTCGAGCAGGACGAGGTTCGCGGCGTACGGGCGGCGACAGAGGACGACGACGACCTTGAGATCCGTGCGACGCTCACCGTAGCTGCGGACGGGCGGGCGTCCGGGTTGCGCGCCGCGGCCGGGATGACTCCCGACGAGTTTGGCGTGCCCATCGACGTTCTCTGGTTCAGCCTGCCCAAACCGCCGGAACCGCCGCCGGCAACCCTCGGCTACATCTCCCGCCAGGGCATGGTCCTGACCATCGACCGCGGCGACAGGTACCAGTCGGGCATGGTCATCCGGAAGGGCGGGTACGACGAGCTTCGTGCGGCAGGGCTGGAGGCGCTCCAGGCCAGGATCAGCCACGCGGCTCCTGTTCTGCGCCCCGTCGTCACCACCCTCGTGGACTGGGACCAGATCAAGCTCCTTTCGGTCCAGATCAACCGGCTCCGCCGCTGGTACCGTCCGGGATTCATCGCGATCGGCGACGCCGCCCATGCGATGTCCCCGATGTTCGGCGTCGGCGTTAACTTCGCCATCCAGGATGCCGTTGCGCTGTTCAACGCCATCTCCGAGGACCTTGCAGCCGGGACCGCGCCGGCCGGAAAGCTCGCGGCGGTGCAGCGGCGCAGGGAGAAGCCGGTGAAGGTGATGCAGATGCTCCAGCGCAACGGGCACAAGGCCATTGTCCGGGCAACCGCCGGCAACAGCGTCGCGCCGCGCTGGTTCGTCGGGCTCCTCCGGTTCGCCTCGCCCCTGCTGCGCCGGATGACTGCCCGGTTCATCGGCGTCGGAATCCGTCCCGAGCACGTCAGGCCCGGCGCCTGACTGCAACGGGGGCCGGCCCCTGCGTCCCGTCCCAAACCGATGCTCTCTCACTTAATGCGGTTTTCCAGCGGATGCTCTCTCACTTAACGCGGTTTTCCAGCGGATGCCCTCTCACTTAACGCGGTTTTACAGCGGATGCTCTCTCACTTTCGTAAGGAAAGTGAGAGAGCGTCGGCCAATTTGGCCCGTTAAGTGAGAGAGCATCGGCCAATTTGGCCCGTTAAGTGAGAGAGCGTTGGCCAATTTCGCCCATTAAGTGAGAGAGGGTCGGGAGGGAGGGGCAGGTTAAAGCGCGGCCAGCATCTCCTTCATCTGGGCGATCTCAGCCTCCTGGGACGTGACGATATCCCGGGAGAGCTGGATGGACCCGGCGTGCTTGCCGGCGGCGATCTCCTGCTTTGCCATGTCGATCGCGCCCTCATGGTGTCCGATCATCTGCTCCAGGAAAAGCCGGACGGCTTCCGTTCCCTGCGCGGCCTTGAGCTTCTCCAGGCCCTGGGAGTCCACCATGCCGCCCATGCCGTGTCCCGAGTGGTCCGACATCATGACGGGCACGTTCCACTCTTTGAGCCAGCCGGTCATCGTCTCGATCTCGGGCGCCTGGGCGTTCTTGATCTTGGTGGCCAGTGCGGTGACCTCCGCGGGCAGGTCCGGCTTGGCGAGCATCATGTCGCTCATCTCCACCGCCTGCGCGTGGTGCGGGATCATCATCTGCGAGAACATGATGTCCGCCTGGTTATGGTCCGCACTGGCGTCCGGCATCATGCTGGCCATGGGGCCGGAGCTGCCGTGGTTCATGGGCATGGTGTTTCCGCCGGAGCTTCCGGAGCCGGCGGCGCACCCGGCAAGGCCGAGCGAGGCCGCCAGGGCAGCGGCGATGGTCAGGGTTTTGAGGTTCGTGTTCATTTTGGGGTGTCCTTCAGGGAAGTAATGTGAACTGGGCCAATTCATGCGTGGAGAGCCACGCGGCGCAGTCCGCTTACGTCCGGCTGATGGACAGGTCGCAGGGTGTGGGGCTTGCCGGGATGTACGAGTACCCGACGGCGCCCCGGGCGGTGGCTGTGGGAGCGGGCCCGGCGGTGCCGGCCTGGGGCGGGACAACGGCGAGCGAAGCGGTCTTGGCCAGCGGGATGCAGGGTGCGCCGGCTTCCTGCGCGCCCGGGCAGCCGGAGCTGCAGGATTCTGCGGCCGAAAAAGTTGCTCTTGCGGCCTGGTATCCGGCAGCGGAGCCGTGAGCCTGTCCTGAGCCCTGTCCGTCGGCAGGGTGTTCGACGGCGGGGTGCCCGGCCAGGTGCCCGGCCGGGTGCCCGCCCGTGTCCCCGGCCGTGTCCCGGTCGTTGGAATGCTCGACGGCGGCGTCCCCGGCGGCGTCCCCGGCGGGGTGCCCGCCGGAGAGTTGTGCAGCGGCAGGTTGTGCCGCCTGGGGTTGGACGACGGCGGCGTGCCCCGCGTGCGAGGAGTGGGCGGTCATGACGTGCATTCCGAAGATCCCGGCCACGATGGCCAGGACGGCAGCCAGCAGTCCCGCGCGGAGGAGTGCGGCCGACAGGACGCGGGTGCGTGCGGTCATGCTGCTTCCTCCTTTCTGCGGAACAGGTTGCTGCGGAACAGGTTTCTGCCGGACCGGGTCTTCACCAGGGCCGCTCCTGCACGTTCAACGTACCTCGGACGGGTTGAGTTTCACCCGCCGGAGCAGTTGGGCGTTCAAAGCCACCACGATAGTGGATGCGGACATCAGGACCGCGCCCGCGGCCGGGGAGAGGACCACGCCGGCGAACGCCAGGACGCCTGCGGCCAGCGGCACGGACAGGATGTTGTAGCCCGTGGCCCACACCAGGTTCTCCCACATCTTGCGGTAGCTGGCCCGGGACAGGTCCACCATGGACAGCACTGCGCGCGGATCGTTCCCCGCCAGCACCACCCCGGCAGACTCCATGGCCACGTCCGTGCCGGCGCCGATGGCGATGCCCACCTCGGCGCGTGCCAGCGCCGGCGAGTCGTTGACGCCGTCGCCCACCATGGCCACTTTCAGCCCGCGGGCCTGGAGCTCGGCCACCTTCTTGTCCTTGTCCGCCGGCAGGACTTCCGCGAACACCTCATCGATCTTCAGGTCCGCGGCCACGGCCTGCGCCACCTGCCGGGCATCGCCGGTGATCATGCCGACCTTCACGCCGCGGTTCTGCAGGGCAGCAACCGCCTGCCGCGACTCCGTCCGCACCGCATCCTCGAGGCTGACTGCCCCCAGCACGCGGCCGCCGTCGTCAATGACATGCAGGACGGCAGCGCCGCGGTCCATCCACCCGCGGGTGGACCGGGCCAGGGCGGAGGGTTCGACGGCGCCAAGCTCGCGCAGGAGGGCGGGCCCGCCCACGTGCACGGTGCGCCCGTCCACAGAGGCCCGGACGCCGCGGCCGGTCAGCGAGGTGAAGCCGGCGGCGGCAGGCAGGGTCAGGTTGCGTTCCCGGGCTGCGCGGACGATGGCCCGGGCCACAGGGTGCTCGCTGTCCGACTCGACCGCGGCGGCCAGGGCCAGCAGCTCGTCTGCACCCACGCCGTCAGCGGCCGCAACGTCCACCAGCTGAGGCTCGCCGGTGGTGAGGGTGCCGGTCTTGTCGAAGAGGACCACGTCGATGGTCCGCATCCGTTCCAGCGCCATCCGGTTCTTGATCAGGACCCCGGCGCGGGCAGCCTGCTCCGTGGAGATGGCGATCACCAGCGGGATGGCCAGGCCCAGTGCATGCGGGCAGGCGATGACCAGGACGGTGACGGTGCGGGTCACGGCTTCCGGGATGCTGCCCATCAGGGTCCACGCGATAAAGGTGATGACGCCTGCGCCGGCAGCGAAGTAGAACAGGAAGGCCGCGGCACGGTCGGCCAGCGCCTGGGCCCGAGAGGACGATGACTGCGCCTCGGCCACCAGGCGCTGGATGCCGGCGAGTGCCGTGTCCTCGCCAACCGCCGTCACCCGGACGCGGACGCTGGTATCCGTGGCGACTGTTCCGGCCACCACGGGATCGCCCGGGCCGCGCGGCACGGTCTTCGATTCGCCCGTGATCATCGACTCGTCGAATTCCGCCTGCCCGTCCACCACCGTTCCGTCGGCCGGCATGCGGGCGCCGGAGCGGACCAGGACCAGGTCGTCGGGCCGGAGCTCGGAGACGGGAACGGTTTCCGTTCCGGTGTCCGTGATCCGTTCGGCTTCGTCGGGCAGCAGCGCGGCGAGGGCATCCAGGGCGCCCCGGGCCGCCCCCAGGGCGCGCATCTCGATCCAGTGGCCCAGCAGCATGATGGCCACCAGCAGCGCCAGCTCCCACCAGAAGTCCAGGTCAAACCCGCCCAGGCCCAGGCTGGTGACCCAGGAGGCCGCAAACGCCACGGTGATGGCCATGGCGATCAGGAGCATCATGCCCGGCCGGCGGTCTTTCAGCTCCTGCAGCCCGCCCTTCAGGAACGGCTGGCCGCCGTAGAGGAAGATGACGGTCCCTAGGACGGGCGGGATCCAGGCTGATCCCGGAAACGCGGGCACCATGTAGCCCAGGATGTGGCCCACCATGGGGCTGAAGTAGACCACGGGGACGGACAGCGCCAGCGTGAGCCAGAACCTGTTCTTGAACATGGCCGTGCTGTGCCCGGCGTGCTGCCCGTGGGTGTGGACGGCGTGGTCGTCGTCGTGGCGGGCATGGCCGCCCGGCCCGCCGGCAGCCGGGGGAGCCGCGGGTTTGGTGAGGGTCCCGCGTGAGGGGCCGTCGTCGTGATGGTGCATGTGCTGGTGATCCTGCAGATGTTCCATATATTCCTCCTTGGAGGACGCCGCAGCCGGGGCCATCAGCCCCGGCGGGAATGTCAGTTGGAAGCCAGGGAGTACCCGGCCGAGGTGACGGCCTGCCGGACCGCCGCGTCCGAAACGGTGCCTGTCACGGTGAGGCCGGAACGGCCGCCCGTTACGAGGTCAACGGATGCCGATTCAACGCCGTCAAGGGCGGAGACGGCCTTCTCGACGGTCTGGACGCAGTGGCCGCAGGTGAGGCCCTCAACGGCGAACGTCCGCCGGGAGCCTGTGCCGGCGTCGGAAATTACGACGGCGGCTGGCGCCTTGTGTGCGGATGCGGCGGGGGAGCAGCAGCTGCAGCCGGCACTGGAGGCCAGGGGGAGCGCGGTCCGGTTTTCAATGTCAAACATGTCAGTTCCATTCCTTGTGAAGGATGATTCCTTGCTGGAGTAGCAGGGTGCTGGGGTTGAACGGCTGTGATGGCGGTGCGGGCACCGGCCGGGACATACCACTTCACTGACAACACCTTGAATATACCCCTAGGGGGTATAGCGGTCAAGCTCTTGGCCTGTTCCCCGGCCGGGGGAAAGGGGCTATGGGCACTATCCGGCGCGTCTCCGGGCGGCAATACTTGGAGCAGTGCGTGCCGACGGCCCGCGGACGACTGCTACAAGGGGGGTGGCCCGTGACGGAACTCCGTGGCCCTTACACCTACTCAAGCGCACTGGGGGACAGCCCCTGCGGTGCCGGAACCTTCCACGTGGATCTTGCGTCGGGGAAGATCCACTGGTCCGACGGCATGTTCCAGCTGCACGGATACCGGCGGGGCGAAGTTGTGCCCACCCTCGAACTGCTGTTCTCCCACAAGCATCCCGAGGACAGGCCCCGGTGCGAGGAGATTGTTGCGCAGGTTGTCCGGACCGGCGGCTACTTCTGCATGTACCACCGCGTTATCGATGCCCAGGGGCGGACCCGGCGTGTTCTGACCTCCGGCGACGGGATCGTGCACGACGGCAGGGTCACAGCCCTGGAAGGGGTGATGATCGACCTCACCGCGACGCTCCAGCGCGAAACCGAGCAGACGGCGCGGGATGCGGTGGCCGGGGCGACCTCCACCCGCACGGTGATTGACCAGGCACGCGGCATCCTCATGGGCCAGCTGAAGATGGGGTCGGAGGATGCCTTCCAGATGCTGGTCAGCACCAGCAGCCACCGGAACGTGAAGCTGGTGGTGGTCGCCGCGGAGCTCGTGCAGCTGGCCAACTCCGCGGAATCGCGCAACTACCTGGAAACGGCTGTGAAGGCCATTGCGATGGACGGGCAGCGGAGGCCGGTTCGCCAGCAGGCCGGCTAGCAGGTTTCCCGGGACACGCGGCCCGCTGGGATAAAGCGCGAGCCGCTAGTGGTGTTCCACCCAGCACGCCAGGATGGTGGTGGATAGCTGGTAGGCCAGGGCGTTGCGGCTGACGGCATCCGGACCCACGGTTCCCGGCAGGCCTGATGCGTCCACCTGCAGCACGAAGTTGTCCTTCTGGAACACTGCTGAGCCGTCAGCGGTCTCGTAGGCAGGAAAACCGAGGTTGGCCAGTCCATCAATGGGCACGGCGCCGACCGCAAGGGCTTGCATGGCGTCGAAGTACGTCAGCGCCGCCGCCTGGTCCGGCGCCTCCCTGACGGAGATTTCCAGGGCGCCCTCGTCCAGGTGGTAGATGCACGTGAAGGTGCTGTCCGCCCATGTTTCGACAGTATGGGGGTCATCCCCAAGGTCAAGGATCGCGGTGAGCCGGTCCATCGGCTGGTCCCCGCACACCATCCTTGCTGCCTCGCTGGGTACCCTGCTGGCGTCCCGCGGGGACGCGGGGCCGCCGCCGTGGTGCCCGGCGTGGCCGTCCTGCTGAGGCGAGGGCGAGGCACCCGATGGCGCGGCGGCGGGGGCAGGGGTGTTCGACGACGGCGCTCCCGCCCCGGCTTCCGTCGACCCCGCCGCCGCCGCGCAGCCTGCGAGCAGCAGGGAAGAGAGTGCCAGGGCGGCGAACAGTGGGAAGCGTTTAGTCATGGCTCTTCCGTCCTGGCCGCATCCGTTCCGGATCCTACGGCCGTAGGTGGGTGTTTGCCTGGAAGCGGGTCAGGCTTTGAGCTTGGCATAGATCACGTAGTTGTCGTCGAAGAGCCCGGTGGCGGGATCGTAGCCATCGCAGGTGATCAGCCGCAGTTCGGGGCCGGAGGTGTTTCCGTAGACCTCCAGCGTGGGGAAGCTGTCCTTGCCGTAGAGCGCACCGCGGTCAACGGTGAAGACGGCCGTGCTGCCGTCAGCGCGGGAAACGGCGATGTCCATCCCGGGGACCAGCTTGCGGAGGTCCGCGAAGACGCCGCCGCGTCCGTTGGGCGAGTTGACGTGGCCCAGAATGACGGATGGTCCGCGTTCGCCAGGGGTGGGGGATCCGTTGTACCAGCTGGCCGGGGCACCGTTCCCGCTGTCCTGGGGGACCTCAAGTGATCCGTTCTCCCGCAGGCCGAGTTTCAGGAGGTCGGTCCGCACTCCGATGGCAGGTATTTCCAGGGTAACCGGCTCGGACCGGGCCAGGGCCGCAGGTCCTGCGGCAGGAGGCACGGCCGCTGCGGGGGTGGACACGGAAGGTGCCGCTGCAGCCGGGGCGGGCGGGGGAGAGTCGACGGCCGCGGAAGGTGGGGCGCCGGCGTCGGACGTTCCGGTCATGCCGGAGCCGCAGCCGCCCAGGGCCAAGGCGAGCAGAAGCCCGGCCGCCGTGGAGGCCCCAACGCCCCCGCGGCGGCCGGAATTCGTGTCAGTCACGGTGATCCAGTCAGCCTGTAGTTACGCGGCTGATCCGGAGTTGCGGCGGCGTGCCACGTAGGCGCCGCCGGCGAGGGCAGCCAGGGCGAGGCCACCGCCCGCCGCGAGGGCTGCGGTGCCGGTGCCGGTTTCCTGGGGAATGCCGGTGTCAGCGCCGCCTGACGGCATCTTCATCTGTCCGGCCACCAGGGTCCCGCACAGGGCCGGGGACGTGGCAGCCAGCGGGAGGGTGGGTGCGAGGTCGCTCTTTGCCGCCTGGCCGGCTGCGCTGAGGGTTGCGGGGTCAAGGCCGTGGACCACCACCACGGCGGTGCCTGCCTGGAGGGCCGCCTTGGTCTCGGCATTCAGTTCAAACGTGCGGTCGACGGTGTATGCGGCGCCCTGGCCGCCGACCTTCAGGTCAAGGCCTGCGGCGGGGCTGGTGTCGCCGCTGGTGGAAAGGGTGGTGACGATGCCGCCGTAGGACGGGGCGCCCTCGGTGGTGGAGATGACCTGGTCGCCGTCCTTGTCGGCAGAAGGGCCCGGGCAGGTTCCCTGGGCTCCGCCATGGATGTGCTGAACGTGCGGGTACGGGGCATCCATGAAGGTGGCGGGCAGGCCCGAAACCTTGAGGACAACGTGGGCCTGGTTGCCAGTGACATCAAGGGTGATGCTGCCCGAGCCTGCGCTGCCGTTGATCTGGCCCAGGGTGGACTGGTAGTGGTTAGCGCCGTCCTGGGCCATGGCTGGGGCTCCGGAAAGGGCAAGGGCCCCCAGAGCGAGGGTGGGAACAGCGAGGTAACGAAGTGTCTTGTTCATCGGAAAGCATCTCCTCATACAAGTGACATGGTTGTCCCAGTTGAGGGACAGGAGTGATTCGGCGCCGCTCCTGTTTCGGATGGGAAAAAAGTGAAATGGCGCACAGTGCAGCCCCTGTAGGATGGACAAAGGTGCGCCGGGAAGTCTGGTCGGCATGATTTTGTCGAACCCAGATGCCGGGAGCCCCTATGAACCATCCCTCGCCCATTACGCCCCCTTCTCCGCCACGGAAGCCCGCGGTCTTTTCCCGCGGCAGCTACGCGGAGGCGCTCCGGATCGGGGAGATTCTCCGCAAGGAAACAGTGGGCGGGGCCCTGCTGGTCTCCGCTGCGCTCATCGCCCTCCTCTGGGCCAACTCGCCGGCGTCGGACAGCTACTTTGCCCTCCGCGATTTCAAGGTGGGCTACGAGCCCTGGCACCTTGACCTCAGCCTCGGCGCCTGGGCAGCGGACGGACTGCTGGCCATCTTCTTCTTCCTGGTGGGCCTGGAGCTGAAACGCGAGTTCGTTGCCGGGGATCTTCGCCAGATCAGCAAATCGATAGTTCCTGTTACCGCAGCCGCGGGCGGCGTGCTGGTTCCGGCGCTCATCTATGCGGCAATCAACTTCACGAGTCCTGAAACCCTGCGCGGCTGGGCCATCCCCACGGCCACGGACATCGCCTTCGCCGTGGCGGTGCTGGCCATTATCGGCTCACACCTGCCCAGCGCACTGCGGATCTTCCTGCTGACGCTGGCTGTGGTGGACGACCTCATCGCCATCACCATCATCGCGTTCTTCTACACCAGCGACCTGCAGCCCGTGCCGCTGCTCCTGGCCCTCATTCCGTTGGCCATCTATGCGTTCCTGGCCCAGAAGTTCCGCTACTTCTTCGGCCGCAAGGTCCTTGCATCCTGGTTTATCCTGCTGCCCCTGGGCGCGGTCACCTGGGCCCTGGTGCATGCCTCAGGCATCCACGCCACCGTCGCCGGGGTCCTGCTGGGCTTCGCCATCCCCGTCATCCGGTCACAGGCCGGCGGCGGCCCGGAGGCAGGGCCAGGCCTGGCGGAAATCTTCGAGCACCGGTTCAGGCCCATTTCTGCGGGCATCGCGGTACCCGTCTTCGCGTTCTTTTCCGCCGGCGTGGCGGTGGGCGGCCTGGAAGGACTGGCTTCAGCGCTCGCGGACCCGGTGGCCCTGGGCATCATCGCGGCGCTTGTGCTGGGCAAACCGATCGGCATCCTGGGCACCACGTGGGTCCTGACCAAGGCCACAAGGGCGGAGCTGGACACCTCGTTCAAGTGGATCGATGTCTTCGGCGTGGCACTCCTGGCCGGCATCGGCTTCACGGTGTCCCTGCTGGTGGCCGAGCTGAGCTTTGGGCAGGGCACCCTGCAGGACGACCACGCCAAGGTGGGCATCCTGGCCGCGTCCCTGCTTGCCGCCCTGCTGGCCACGGCCGTGCTGAAGGCCCGGAACCGGCACTACCGGGTGGCCGAAGAACTGGAAAAGGTGGACGCAGACCAGGACGGCATCCCGGACGTGTACCAGGGCAGGGCCTAACAACAAGGGGTCACTTCACGCCCAATTGACTGCTCGGTCAGGGCGCGGCGTGACCCCGCGTTGGATATGGCCGTAGGGCAGGCCTTAGCGGCGTACGGAACTCCGGCGGCCGGCCACCGCTTCAGCCGTTCCCACCAGGAGCACCGAGGCGATGACGGCCACGATGAAGCCCAGGAAGTTCAGCTCGAAAATGTCCCCGGTGCCCAGGAGCGAAGCCACCACGCCGCCGATGACGGAGCCCGCAAGGCCCAGCAGGAGGGTGGCCAGCAGGCCCAGGTTCTGCTTGCCCGGCTTGATGAGGCGGGCAAGTGCGCCGATGATGAGGCCTGCAACGATGAATCCGATCACGGTGTGCTCCTTCGTGGTGGTTGCGGGCGGGTGACGCCCGTACTGCCGCAGCGGTGCCGCAATGGGTCCATTCTATGCACGCGCCGGTGCCGTCCCTTTGACCGGGACGGCACCGTCACAAGGGCGGAAATCAGGCCGGGGCCAGCGGCTTGGCCTGCTCCTCCACATGCCGGATCTCCAGCGCCTCAGGGTCCAGCAGCTTCCGCGCGCCCGTCCTCGCGTCCAGGATCCAGAACAGTTCCAGGGCGGGTACGACGTCGGTCACCCGCCCGCGGTGGAATAGCTTGCCGTTGTGCCACGCCTCGATCTGGTCGCCGATCCGAAGCTGGCCGGTGAGAACTCTACGTGCCTCCAAGATGCGCCTCCTGCTGTTGTGTCCCCGTATGCACAGCATGCCGTGGCAAGGTTGCTGAATTGTTTCAATCGAGTATTTTTCCTGTGACCTTCGGGGGCCGGGGCGGGTGCCGGCCGGAGGCCTGGCCGGCGGCGTGTAAAGGAAGCATTAATAAACGGTCCCTCCTTGCTCCGCCGCTTTTGCCCGGTGCTAGCTTCGGCATGAACCAGTGCAGTGGCAGCGTGGAAGGAAATGCCATGACCACGTTGAGCAGGCCGCCAGCTGATCCCTCCGCGCCGCGGCCGCGGGGAATGCAAGCCTTCAGGCTGTGGCTTCTGTTCGGGCTCCAGGACAGCAAAGGCACCCACCTTGGGCCCGGCGTGGCGGCGTCCTCCCACGGGAAGGTCCATCCATGGTGGCAGGTCATGTGCCTGACGGGTGTCGACTATTTCTCCACCCTTGGCTACCAGCCTGCCATCGCCGCGCTCGCTGCCGGCGTCGTTTCGCCCGTCGCCACAATGGTGCTGGTCGCCGTGACGTTGCTGGGCGCCCTGCCCGTCTACAGGCGGGTCGCCGTCGAAAGCCACCACGGGGAAGGCTCCATCGCCATGCTTGAGCGGTTGCTGCCCAGCTGGGGCGGCAAGCTTCTGGTCCTGGTCCTGCTCGGCTTCGCCGCCACCGACTTCATGATTACCATGACCCTCTCCGCTGCAGACGCCACCGCCCATCTGATTGAGAACCCGGTTGTGCCGGACTGGCTGCACGGACAGAACGTCCTTGTCACCCTGTTCCTCCTGGCGTTGCTGGGCGCCGTCTTCCTGCGCGGTTTCAAGGAAGCCATCGCCGTCGCGGTGGTCCTGGTGGTCCTGTACCTCGGTTTGAATGCCGTGGTGGTGGGCGCCTCGCTGGTTCAAATCTCCACCCAACCGGTCGTCGTCGGCGACTGGTGGGCCACCCTGCTGACTTCCCACGGGGACCCGCTCATGGCGGTGGCAGTCGCGCTGATTGTTTTCCCGAAATTGGCGCTGGGGCTTTCCGGCTTCGAAACCGGCGTTGCGGTCATGCCCCAGGTCAGGGGCGACGAGAACGACACCGAAGAACATCCTGCGGGCCGTATCAAGGGAACGCGGCGGATGCTTACCGGTGCCGCGGCGATCATGAGCGGGTTCCTCATCGCCACCAGCTTCATCACCGTCGTCCTGATTCCGGAGCAGGAATTCCAGCCCGGCGGCCAGGCGAACGGGCGTGCCTTGGCCTACCTTGCCCATGAATACCTCGGCGTCGGCTTCGGGAGCATCTACGACATCAGCACCATCGCCATCCTGTGGTTTGCCGGCGCCTCCGCCATGGCAGGCCTGTTGAACCTGGTTCCCCGGTACCTTCCCCGTTACGGCATGGCCCCGGGGTGGGCCAGGGCCGTGCGCCCGCTTGTGCTCGTGTTCACCCTTGTCAGCTTCCTCATCACTTACCTCTTTGACGCCGACGTCGACGCGCAGGGCGGCGCGTACGCAACCGGCGTCCTGGTGCTCATGACGTCCGCAGCGGTCGCCGTCACGCTGTCCGCGCAGCGAGGGGGCCGCCGGGGACGCGCCCTCGGGTTCGGCGCAATCGCCCTGGTTTTCACCTACACCACCATTGCAAACGTCTTCGAACGCCCCGAGGGCATCAGGATCGCCGGGGTTTTTGTTCTCGGCACCATCGTGATTTCCCTGCTGTCCCGCGTCGGGCGCTCCTTTGAGCTGCACGCAACCCGTGTCCACCTGGACCGGCAGGCCCTGGAATTCATGTCCAGCACCCTCGAAGGCCCCATCGCCATCATCGCCCACGAGCCTCTGCGGAAATCGGCAGAGGCTTACCGGCACAAGCTCGCCTCAGCCATCGACGTCAGCCACCTGCCCGTCGAACACGAGCCGCTGTTCCTTGAAGTGATCGTCGATGACTCCTCCGATTTCGAAACGGAACTGTTTGTCCGCGGTGTGACCCGCCACGGCTACAACGTCCTCGAAGTCCACGGGCCCGTGGTCCCGAACACCATCGCCTCCGTCCTGCTCCACATCAGGGACGTCACCGGGCTGATGCCGCACATCTACTTCCGCTGGACGGAGGGCAACCCGATCACCAACCTTCTGCGGTTCCTGTTTCTCGGGGAAGGCGAAATCGCTACAGTCACCAGGGAAGTGCTGCGGGAAGCCGTTCCGGACGTCACCAGGCGCCCCTGGGTCCATGTCGGGTGACGGTAAGCGACGCGCGGACTTGCCTGGTGGGGGACGCTTGTCACTCCGGGGTGCCTCGCGGATCAGCTCATTCGCCGCCCCGGCCGGCAGGTCGGGCTCGGTGGACGGGAGGGAAAGAAGGCCCCCCGGTATGCCTGGACCTCATACTCGCTCGACCAGCTTTTCACTGACCTGGACCATAGAGGCACCGGCCGCCCGAGCGTCCTGGATCAGCTGTTGGAGTGCCTGGTCATGGGTGATGCCGTGGCGTTCCATCAGCACCCCGCAGGCGCGGTTGATGGTGTCCCGGCTGGCCAACGTGGCTTTGAGCTGTTCGGACATCCGAAGCGGCGCCTCGCTGCCTTGGACGTGGGCCACAAGAGTCGCCGCTGCTCCGGCGAACAGGGCCAGGGTGCGGCCGCGGTCTTCGTCATACTGCCCGGGCAGGGCTGAATAGATTTTCAAGGCTCCGATCGAATCCTTTCCTGCCAGCAGCGGCGCGCTGGCCACGGAGCGGACGGGCAGCCCGGCAACGGCCGAGGCCCAGCGGGGCCACCGCCCGTCCGTGTGGACGTCGTGCACGATGACCACTTCTTCCGCTGCCCACGCCATGAGGCACGGGCCCTCACGCAGTTCGTACTGCGCGGCGTCGGCCTGCCTCACCACGGCATCCGTGGAGCCGCTGCTGATCAGGCCGCCGGCCGGATCCAGGAGCGAGGCCCCTGTTCCGGGTGCGCCCGGCATGGTTTCCTTGATCGCCTGGGCCAGAAGTCCGACCGCCCTGTCAGCCTTCTCCTGGCTCAAGAGCAACCCGCGGATGCGCGCCACAGCCGCGGTCAGGTCGTCGAGGGGAAGGCGGCTCACTCCGCCGCCTCCTGGCTCCGCCCGGGCGGCATCACGTGGCAGCCGGGTCGCTGTAGAGGCAGCCGGGGGCCCGGGCCGCCGTCGCTGGACGGATCGAAAACCGCGGCGTGGTCAAGGAACTGCTGGAAGTGCGAGGTTGCCATGGTGGGCCCATTCCGCTTCTGCACCGTGTGCCGCCGGTTTACTACAGCGACTGCTCCGGGGGGCCTGTGCAGGGGGCCGGGAGGGGACTGGAATTGTATCCCGTCACACTCCTGAGATTACGCGTCACAAAAGGGGAAGTACAGGCGAGCCCCGCCCGGTGGCGGCCATGGAGAGTGCACCGGATGCAGCGTCGGGGGCTTGCAGAGGCCTTGATCCCGGGCAAGCCTTCCCGGGCATTGGTAAGTGTGCTTATATATTCTTCTTTGGCGGTAGCAAAGCCCGTCACCCAGGGTGCTGTTGCCCCGCCGACATAACGGAGGACACTGCCATGAATGATCCTTTGATTGAGGCTATGCACCATCACGAGCCGCTGAGTAACCCGCTCGAAGAGGTCCACCTGCGCCTGGCCGTAGCCGCATCGGACATCGCCGAGTTGCGGGCGGAGATAGCCCGGCTGGACCGGAGCCTGGATGACTCGCGGCGGGTGAACCAGAGGGCCGCTGAGCTGCTGGACCTGGTTTACGAGCGCCTCGCGCAAGGTTGGGGCACGTCGGGCCGGGCGGGCGCGCCGGCCGTTCAGGATTCCTCCCCCCTGTAGGGGCCAGTGCACCGAAGTTCAAAGGACGACGGCGATGGGCGCCGCGAGCATTGATGGCGCCGCGCAGGCAAGCACCACCACCTGGAACCGGCCCGCCTCCAATGCCTTGCAGCAAGGAAAGGTGGGGGGGCGGGGGGGGCCCCCCCCGCCCCCCCACCTTTCGTTTGCCCTGCCGCTGACGCTACCGTTGAGTGCATAGTCACGCACATATGCACTCAAGGAGTTGGGCCCATTGTTGTCGGTGCTGCGGAACGCCACCTACCGCCGGCTGTTTGCCGCGCAGGTGGTTGCGCTGACCGGCACGGGCCTGCTGACGGTTGCCCTCGGGCTGCTGGCCTATGACCTTGCCGGCACCAATGCCGGGTCCGTCCTGGGGACTGCGCTGACGGTCAAGATGTTTGCCTACGTGGGCCTGGCGCCGGTGATCAATGCGCTGGCGGCCCGGTGGCCGACGAAGCGGGTCCTGATCGGGGCCGACGTGGTGCGCGCGGCGATGGCGCTGTCCCTGCCGTTCATCACGGACGCCTGGCAGATCTACGTGGCGGTCTTCCTGCTCCAGTCCGCCTCCGCCACCTTCACTCCTGCCTTCCAGTCGCTGATCCCCACCGTCCTGCCGGATGAGCGGGACTACACCCGGGCGCTGTCCCTGTCCCGGCTGGCCTATGACATGGAAGCCCTGGCCAGCCCGGCCATAGCCGCGCTGCTGCTGACCGTGGTGGGCTACAGCAACCTGTTCCTCGGGACGGTTTTCGGCTTCCTGTCCTCCGCCGCCCTGGTGGCCATCAGTGCCCTGCCCCAACGCATGCCAGCTGCGGTGCCGCAGGCCTCGCTGTGGCACCGCACCACCCTGGGCGCCAGGATCTTCTGGCGGAACCGGCGGCTGCGGTCGCTGCTGGCCCTCAACCTCGTGGTCGCGGCCCCGACGGCACTGGTGCTGGTCAACACTGTGGTGTACGTACGGGAGGTCCTGCTGCGGCCGGAAACTGACCTGGCCCTGGCGCTGGCCTGCTTCGGCACGGGGTCCATGATTGTGGCATTGTCCGCCCCGCGGGCGCTCGGCCGGTTCGGGGACAGGTCCGTGATGCTCACCGGTGCCGCCGTCATCCCCTTCGTCCTGGCCTGCGCCGCTGCGCTCTCCCTGCGCCCCGCCGGAGGCGGGTGGTGGCTGCTGCTGGGACTGTGGCTCCTGCTGGGCGCTGCCAGCGCCACCATCCTCACGCCGTCGTCAAGGCTCCTCCGCGACGCGTCCACCGTGGACACCCGTCCCTACGTTTTTGCGGCGCAGTTCTCCCTCTCGCACGCGTGCTACATCATCACTTATCCGCTGGCCGGGTGGGTGGGCGCCGCGGCGGGCCTGGGCTGGGCAGTGCTGGCCCTGACAATTGTTGCGATGATAGGCAGTGCAGGAGCATTCCTTTCCTGGCCCCGGCATGATGCCGCGGAGGCCACGGACCGCGCAGAGGAGGAGCAGGACAGTGAGCAGCCAGCCCGGTAGCAGAGCCATCTCCGCCGCTGACGTGCCGTCCCTGGTCCACCATGTGACCCCGGGGCCGGAACTGCTGGAGGCGGCTTCCGCAACCCTTCGGATGCTCGCTGAGCCGACGCGCCTGCACCTGCTCTGGCAGCTGTCCCAGGGCCCCAGGACCGTTACGGAGCTCACGGCAGCCGTGGGTGTCCCGCGGACAGTGGCAAGCCAGCACCTGGCAAAGCTCCGCCTGAGCGGGCTGGTGGACACCCGCAAGGACGGCCGCCACGTGATCTACTCACTCCACGACGGCCACCTGGCGCGGCTCATCCGTGAAACCATCAATCATGCGGACCACCGGGTCACGGGCGAGCCGGCCCACGGATAAGGTGCAGCACCGCCCGCCGCGGCCAAAATGATCAGCACCCTTAGTGATTTGTGGTTACGATGGGAAGGTAAGCCGCTGGCGGTACGCCGGCGGGAGCCGACCGTAGGGAGAAACACCATGGGTTTGGACGACAAGATTGGTAACGCAGCCGAGAAGCTTGGCGGCAAGGGTAAAGAGGCCACGGGCGAGGCAACAGGCGACGACCGCCTGAAGGCCGAAGGCCAGGCGGACCAGACCAAGGGCGACCTCAAGCAGGCCGGCGAAAAGATCAAGGACGCTTTCAAGAACGACTGACTCCGGTCAGACGCAAAAGGGTGCGACTCCGCTGAGGAGGCGCACCTTTTGCGTTGCCTGATACGCCTCACGGCCCGCATGCAAGGGCTGCAGGAGAAGAACGACGGCGGCCTGCTGACTAACCGGTGCGCCTGCGGGTTGAGTTTCGACCGTAGGGAGGAAGATCATCGGCCTCAACGAGGCCAGCACCATCCCGCGCGAGCGCCTCGGCGGGAAACTCGGCGCCGGGAGCCGGGATCAGGCGATGTCCGTGCTGAGGCTGAGGTCCCGCCACTGCTCCAGTTCCGTGCGTTCGGCTTCGGCGACGGCGGCGAACGCTTCCACAGCGTCCTTGCCGAGCACGGCGAGCGACGGCGGATTGGGGCTTTCGGCGATGGCCACGATCGCTTCGGCTGCTTTGTGGGGGTCGCCCGGCTGCGTGCCATGGATGGTGTCGTTTTCCTTGCGCCGCTTGCCGGCCGTCTCCGCATAGTCCGCGATCGGCGTTGCCGACTGGGTGAGGGAGCGCCCGGCAAAGTCGGTGCGGAAGGCGCCGGGTTCAATGAGCGTGACGCTGATGCCGAGGGGCTGCAGTTCCTTGCGGAGCGATCCGGACAGCCCTTCCAGGGCCGCTTTCGTGGCGGAGTAGTAGCCGGAGCCGGCCGGTTTGATGCGTGCGCCGATGGAGGAGATGTTCAGGATGGTTCCGGACCTTTTCGCGCGCATGTCCGGAAGGACTGCCTTGATCATGTCCACCGCGCCGAAAACGTTCGTGTCGAACAGGCGCCGCACGTCGGCGTCGTCCGCTTCCTCCACGGCGGCGCGGTAACCGTAGCCGGCGTTGTTGACCAGGACGTCAATGCCTCCGAAGCGCTCCTGCGCCTGCTTGACCGCCGCGCTGACCTGCGCACGGTCGGTGACGTCCAGGGGAAGGGCCAGTGCCGTGCCGGGGTGCGCGTCAGCGATGTCCTGCACCGTGGAGACGTCCCGGGCGGTGACCACGGCGTTGTGCCCGTGGGCGAGCACCGCCCGGGCAAGTGCCCGGCCGAGTCCGGTGGAGCATCCGGTGATGAGCCATGTCGCCATGATGTGTTTCCTATCGGTTGGGTGGCGGGGCCGTCTACTGACCAGGTAACCGCATAACTGCTGCGGATGACAGGCACTGCCAGGACACCCTTGGGGTTAAAAGGGTCTGGCCTTGACCGGAGGTGCGGCGCCGGGGCCATAATCGGGCTGGGCGCCAAAAGTGGTGCCGCTGGGTAGAGCCGGATCGTGCCGCCGAAGCAGAGGAGTCCTCGAATGACGAAGTACCTGATCTCGTTCCCCGGTGAGGCCATGGTGGTCCCCGAGGAGGAGTTCGAAGCGGTGGTGGAAGACTCCCACGCCGTCATTGAGGAGGCCAAAGCGGCGGGAGTGTACGTCTTCGGCGGCGGGATCAACGAGGCCGTTGCCCCGGTGCTCGTGGCCGGCGACGGCACCGTCACCGAGGGCACCTACCCGGGCCACACCGTACCCAACGGCGGTTACACCATCCTCGAGCTGCCCTCGCGGCAGGCGGCCCTGGAGTGGGCCGCAAAGATTGCCGTCGCCTGCCGCTGCGCGCAGGAAGTCAGGGAGTTCCAGTACGACCCCGCGAGCTGACGACGGCGGCGCCGCACCTCCGCGGGCGCCCCACCTCAGCGGGCCCCCACCTCAGGGGGCGTCAGGCGTTGCGCTTCAGCCAGCCCCAGACGGCAGTGGCGACGAACAGCACCAGACCGATGACGGCCAGCCACAGCAGGCCTTTGATGACGAAGCCCAGGATGGACAGAACAAGCCAGACAACAAGCAGTGTGATTATTAGTCCCATCCCGGAATCCTAGCCGGAATCACTAGTTGCCGTGGTTGTCCATGGGATGGATGTCTGCATCCCCCGGGGGGGGGGGAAAGAGAGACCCGGCCACTTGGCAACCCGGCGGTCAACTTTCCCGCAGTGCACGCAGTGCCGGCGAAAATTACCGTCCTGGTCCGTATCGGCCAGCCAGTGGTGCCCCAGATTTACCCTGCAAAACAGTGCTTTGAGCATGGCGTTCCGTCCTCAGCGGAGGCCTGGACCTGCGGGAAAATCCGTGTCCGGAGCCGCCTTCATTGTACGTGCGGGGTTCCCCGGCGGCCAGGCAAATTCCTTCGCCGGGGGACCCCGGCGGCAAGTATTGACACTCTGCACTCGTGGGGCGCACGCTGAGAGCGCTGGGTGCCACTGTTGGCGGTGTTGACGCAGCGCGCGTCGGCCGGCCAACGCCCCCCGGAGCGGTCTGGGCGCCCCGGACGAACAGTCCAAGCCCTCCCTGTCTGGAGAATCGAAATGGCCGGAGTAACAATAAACGCCCTTGAGGCAAAGTCCTTTGACGAACCCGATGAAAAGCGCCGCCCGCCGAAGACCCAGGTGGACGTGGTCAACCTGGGCGACGCCACGTTGGGACGCTTCACGTTCGAGCCGGGCTGGCGGTGGTCCGAGACCGTAAAAACCGTGGTCCACACGGACACCTGCCAGGTGAACCACGTGGGGATCTGCACCGCCGGAACGCTCACCGTGGAAATGGAGGACGGGACGCGGACCACGGTAAGCCCCGGCCACGCCTACACCATTCCTGCCGGCCACGATGCCTGGGTGGAGGGGGACGAGGCATTCGTGGGCTACGAAGTCATGAGCGCCGCGATCTTCGCAAAGCCCGCCTGATTCCGGGGCCCTCCGCCCGCTTCGCGGACGGGCTGCCGCCGGCCCGAGGGCACTCCCGGGCCGGCTTCTACCCGGCAGGATACGGCGCCGAGGTGAGGTACCTGGCCAGGTGCGCAGCGTTGCGTGCGGCCCCCGCCGTGGCGGCGGCCACCTTCTCGGGCACGCTGTCCAGGTCCTTGTAATCCACTGTCTGCATGGCCTCGCCCACCCAGTAGGTGGCGCCCTGGGCGGGAGTGGTGAAGCCGACGTCGTTCAGCCCCTGCTGCGTGTCCGCGACCGTCTTGTGGGCTCCGTCCTCGTTGCCCACCACCGCCACGACCGCCACCTTCCCGTACATGACTGGCCTGCCGGCGTCGTCCGTCTCGGCGAGGTCTGCGTCCAGCCGTTCGAGCACCCTCTGGGTGATGCTGCTGGGGTGGCCCATCCAGATGGGGGTGGCCAGGACCAGGATGTCCGCCGCCAGGATCTTCCTGCGGATCCCGGGCCAGGCATCGCCGGCGCCCATGTCCACCTGCACGCCGGGCATCACGTTGTGGTCCACCACCCGCACCGAACTCCCGCTGACCCCGTGTGCTGCAAGCTCGTCCAGCACGTGGCGGGCCATGAGTTCGCTGCTGGAGGGCTCGGGCGAGGGGGTCAGGGAGCAGATTAGGGCGAATGCAGTGAGGTCAGCCATCAGTTTTCCTTGCCGTCGGTGGATCTTTCCTGGTGCCACTCCGTGGTTCGTAGCCGGCGGCGAAAAGGACTGCCAGCCGGTGGTGCTCTCCCGCCTGGTCGGGAGGGGAGGCTGGCGGGACGCCAACCGCGGCAAGGCCATGATCGGGCCCGCGATCAGCGAGGAAGGGCACGAGGTCATCGTCCACGAGGAGCGCTCGTCGTTGAAAAGGAAAACGCACGGGCCGCCCTCCAGCCAAGGGAGGCGGCCCGCGCTTTTTGGTGTAGGTCCTTTACCGCGCAGTTACAACGGATTCGAGCAGGTCGTACGCCGGAGTGGTGAGGAAGTCCGTGTACTCCTCCGAAAGGCAGATCCCGGAAATAATCTGCGATGCGGGCTCGTAATACCGGCTGAACAGGTCTTCACCCACTTCACCGCGGAGTTTTTGGGTTTCCTCGGCCAGCAGGCGCTCCACCAGTTCCCGTGTCACCGTGTTGCCCGTGTCCGCCAGGATGGCTGCGTTCCGGATCTGCTGCCACACCTGTGACCGGGAAATTTCCGCGGTTGCAGCGTCCTCCATCAGGTTATGGATGGCCACCGCCCCGTTGCCGGACAACCAGACGGCCGTGTAGGCAACGGACACGTAGAGGTTGCCCCGCAGGCCGGCCTCGGTGGCCTCGCCCGGCGCCGATTCAATATCGAGCAGCTGCTCTGCGGTGACCTGGACCTCGGGCCTCGTCCGCTGCACCTGGTTGGGGGCGTCTCCGAGGACCCCGTCGAAAACTTCCATGCAGATCGGCACCAGGTCCGGATGCGCAACCCAGGAGCCGTCGAATCCGTCGTTGGCCTCGCGGGTCTTGTCCGCCCGCACCTTCGCGAAGGCCTCCTCGGTGACTTCCGGCTGGCGGCGGTTGGGGATGACGGCTGCCATGCCGCCCATGGCGAAGGCGCCGCGCTGGTGGCAGGTTTTGACCAGGAGTTCGGTGTAGGCCCGCATGAACGGAACCGTCATGGATACAGCCGCGCGGTCCGGAAGCGTGAACTTCGGGCCGGAATCGCGGAAATACTTGATGATGCTGAAAAGGTAGTCCCAGCGGCCGGCGTTGAGGCCGGACGCATGGTCGCGCAGTTCGTACAGGATTTCATCCATTTCAAAGGCCGCGGGGATGGTTTCCACCAGGACGGTGGCCCGGATGGTCCCCTGCGGCAGCCCGAGGGCATCCTGCGCGTAAACGAAGATCTCGTTCCACAGCCGGGCTTCGAGGTGGCTTTCCATCTTGGGCAGGTAGTAGTAGGGGCCGTGGCCGTTGTCGATGAGCTGCCTGGCGTTGTGGAAGAAGTGCAGCCCAAAGTCCACCAGGGCTCCGACGGCGGGCCGTCCGTCGAACTCCAGGTTCCGTTCCTCCATGTGCCACCCGCGGGGACGCATAATGACGACGGCGGTGGGCTCGTCAGTGCGGAGGGCGTAGGTCTTGCCCTCGGGGGACGAGTAGGCCAACGTTCCGCGGGCGGCGTCATAGAGGGAGAGCTGGCCGTCGATGACGTTGAACCACGTGGGGGAGCTGGCATCTTCAAGGTCTGCCAGCCATACTTTTGCGCCCGAATTCAGGGCATTGATTGCCATCTTGGCGGGGGAGGCGGGGCCGGTGATTTCCACCCGGCGGTCCTGGAGGGCGGCAGGGGCCGGAGCCACTGTCCAGTCACCCTGCCGGACGGCGGCTGTCTCGGGGAGGAAGTCCAGGGTTCCTGTCCGGCTGGCTTCCGCGCGGCGGGCATGCCGCGATTCCAGGCGGGCGTCGCGTTCGGCGGCAAAACGGCTGTGGAGCTCAGCGAGGAACTCCAGTGCTTCCGGCGTAAGGATCTCGGAGGCGCGTTCAAAGGGCGGGTTGGTGATCCGGGTCAGGGTCATTGCGGTCCTTTCGATGAGTTTTCGCATTATGGACAATATGTTCTGCCAGACGAAAAAACAATGCCTAAAAGTAAATCGGTCAGACCATTGACTAATGGTCTGACCGATACGTAGTCTCGGATCCACCTGAAGAAAAGCTTCTCTCACATCGTGGAACTTCACTGGAACTTCATCCCCGCTCGTCCGCGTTTCCTCCACCTTCCTGCTCCAAACACAAAGGAGTTTTTTGTGAGCACTTACCAGCAAGTCGTGGACCCTCTCTGGGGTTCCTTGGGCCTGTCAGCCCTCTGTGCGGCGTTGCCGTTGATCCTCCTGTTTGTCCTGTTGGGCGTTTTCCGCGTGAAAGCCGCCAAAGCTGCGCTGGCCAGCCTGCTGCTGTCCATCGTCCTGGCGGCGGTCGTGTGGCAGATGCCGCTGGACCAGGTGTTCAGCGCCACGGCTGCCGGCGCCTTCTATGGTTTCTTTCCCATCCTCTGGATCCTGATTAATGCCCTTTGGGTCTACAAACTCACCGTCGCCACGCCATGGTTTGATGCGCTGGGCCGGACCATCCGTTCCATCTCCAACGACCTGCGGATCCTCTCCATCCTGATCGCCTTCTGCTTCGGTGCACTGCTGGAGTCCCTGGCCGGCTTCGGCGCACCGGTGGCCATCACCGCCGCAATGCTGATGGCGGCGGGCATGAAGCCCTTCAAGTCCGCTGTTGTCTCATTGCTGGCCAACACGGCGCCGGTGGCCTTTGGTGCCATGGCCGCGCCGATCATCGCCCTCAACGGCGTCACCGGCCTGCCGCTGCACGACCTGTCCTCGATGGCCGGCCGCCAGACGCCCTTCATCGCCCTGATCGTGCCCCTGCTTCTCGTCTTCATCGTGGACGGCAAGCGCGGCCTGAAACAGACCTGGCCCGTTGCCCTGGTGGCCGGCGCCGTGTTTGGAATCTTCCAGTTCATCACCTCGAACTTCTTCGCCGTTGAACTCACGGACGTTGTGGCGGCCGTAGCCACGGTGGCGGCCGTGCTGCTGATGCTCCGTGTGTGGCAGCCCCGCGAGATCATCGAGATGTCCGGGCAGGTCAGCGGTTCGGAGCCGGACGAGGAAGAGCTCGCCTCGGGCCCCGTCACGGACGGCCGCAACGGCACGGACGGGGCCAGCGGAACGCACAGGCCCAGCGGAACCTATGGCTCCCAGGGTTCGCCCGCCCGCCCCTCCTCGGGAAGGGTTCCGGCCTCCGCCTCGGTGACCGAGGCCGTCTCCGCCGCAGCAACCACCCGGGTCATGGCGCCCGCCGGCAGCACGGCACAGCGGCCCGGGCAGCGGGAAATCTGGATGGCCGTCGCCCCGTACCTGATCATCATGGCCATCTTCTCAATCGCCCAGATCCCGGCGGTGAAGAGCTGGCTGAGCGTGGCCGGAAGCGTGAGCTTTGCCTGGCCGGGCCTGGATGTTGTGGACGCAGACGGAAAGCACGTCGCGGCGCAGAAGTTCAAGTTCGACCACCTCAAGGCCACCGGCACGCTCCTGCTGATTTCGGGCGTGATCACCATGGCCCTGTACCGCATCCCGGCAGCCGCCGGCTTCCGCATCTACGGGGAAACCCTCAAGCAGCTGCGGTGGACCATCGTGACCGTCATGTCCGTCCTGGGCCTGTCCTTCGTCATGAACCTGTCCGGGCAGACCACCTCCCTGGGCCTGGCACTCGCCTCGGCCGGCGGATTCTTCGCTGTCCTCTCACCGGTGATCGGCTGGCTCGGCGTCGCCCTGACCGGCTCCGACACCTCGTCCAACTCCCTCTTCGGCCAGCTCCAGGTTTCCGCAGCCGAACAGACCGGACTGCCTCCGGTCCTTATGGCGGCGGCCAACTCCTCCGCCGGCGTCATGGGCAAGATGCTGTCCCTGCAGAACCTGGCAGTAGCAGCGGCCGCGGTGGGCCTGGAGGGATCCGAAGGCACACTCTTCAGGAAGCTCCTGGGCTGGAGCCTTGGGCTCCTGGCCGTGATGATCCTCCTGGTCCTGCTGCAGTCGACGCCGGTACTTGGCTGGATGGTTCCCTAAACACCCCGCCGCCCCTACAAATGAAACAGGGCCGGGGGAGTGCGTCCGCCCCCGGCCCCATGCCCCACAGAAACAAAGAGGTTTCCTTCCATGAGTACATCGGCAGTTGCAACAGCATCAGCGGCGCTTCTCACCGCAAGCGCACATGCTTCCACGGACCTGGACGAACGTGTCCGGGTGAGCACGGACCGCTCCGGCTACGTTCCTCCCAGCCTCCCTGACGGCGTCGTCTACGCCACCAGCACGGAGGAGGTGGTGGCCACCATGAAACTGGCGGCGGCCCACAACGTGCCGGTTGTTCCCCGCGGGGCCGGGACGGGCCTGGCCGCAGGAGCGTCAGCCCGGGCAGGTGAAGTGGTCCTTGACATGGCCCGCATGAACCGGATCCTCCACATCGACCCGGTGGAGCAGCTGGCGGTGGTAGAACCCGGCGTCATCAACGCGGAGGTGAACGCCGCCGCCGGGGAGCACGGACTCTTCTACGCCCCGGATCCGGCCAGCACGGCCATCTGTTCAATCGGCGGCAACATCGCCACCAACGCCGGCGGCATGTGGTGCGCAAAATACGGCGTCACCCGGGAATCCGTCCTGGCGCTGCGTGTTGTACTGCCCGATGGCCGGGTGCTGCGCACGGGAAGGAACACCATCAAGGGCGTGACCGGGTACGACCTGAACGCCCTGATGATCGGTTCCGAAGGAACACTGGGCGTGGTGGTGGAGGCCACCCTGCGCCTGCGGCCGCGGCCGGTCCAGACCGCCACCGTTGCCGCCTATTTCCCGGATGTGGATGCCGCCGCCCTGGCTGCCTCTGCCATCATCGCCGCGCGCCTGCAGCCCTCGGTGCTGGAACTCATGGACGGCCCCACCCTGGAAGCTGTTGATGCGGCGCACGGCACCAGCCACCGGTCCAAGGGCGGCGCTTTCCTCCTGGCGCAGACCGACGGCTACGGCGCCTTCCTCGAACAGGATGTCCTCCTCCAGGCCATCCAGCCGTTCGCCAGCTACATCGAGAAGGCGGAGGACGCGGCAGCTGCGGAGGCGCTCGTGGCCACCCGGCGGGAAGCGATCCCGTCGCTTGAGAAGCTCGGCCGGGTCTCCATCTGCGACATCGGCGTGCCGCGGAACAGGCTGGCGGCAGTCTTCGCCGGCCTGGAAGACATTTCCCGGAAGACCGGCGTCCGGATCTTCAACGTGGCGCACGCAGCAGACGGCAACCTCCACCCGATGATCGTCGTTGAACCGGACGAATCCATCACCGATGGACCCGCCAAAAAAGCCCTCGGTGACATGTTCTACCTGGCACAGCGCCTGGGCGGCACGCTCACGGGCGAGCACGGCGTCGGCCTGCTCAAGCGCGACTGGCTCGAGGACGAGCTGGGCGGAACCTCGCTCGAACTCCAGCGCGCCATCCGCAATGTCTTCGACCCCCAGGGAATCCTCAACCCCGGCAAGGCGATCTAGCAGTCCGGCGGCCGGGGAGGAAAGGGGTGGCGGCGCCGGTTCCGTTACCCCTTTCCGCCGTCCGCGCGGCGGCGGGAACGCAGTGATGTTGGTGCCGTAGGGCAGGATGGGAGCATGGCGGAATCAGCAGCGGAATCTTCAACGAAGCGGACCTACGATGTCCTGTTGGACGACGTCGAAGCGGGCCTCCGCTCCGGGCGCTTCAAGGCAGGGGACCAGCTTCCCGGAGAACGCATCCTGGCGGAAACCTACGGCATCTCGCGTGCCTCCGTCCGCGAGGCCATGCGCCTCCTTGACGCCATGGGGATCCTCCGCAGCTCGAACAAGTCCGGCCCCAAATCCGGCGCCGTCATTGTCTCAGAGCCATCGGCGGGACTGTCCTCCACCCTCCGCCTGCACGTCGCCAGCAGCCGGCTTCCGGTGGCAGACATCGTCGAGGCCCGCATCCTCCTGGAAACCTGGGCGGCCCGGACCGCGGCCGAAAAGGACAACCCTGAGGGTATCGAACGGGCCAGGGAACTGCTCCTGGCGATGGATGCCCCGGACATCGATCCGGAAACATTCCACGCCCTGGACGCGCAGTTCCACCTGGCCCTCAGTGCCCTGGCAGGCAACGCGGTGATTGAAACCATCATGGATTCCCTCAGCGGCTCCATCCGCGGCTATATCAAGGACGCCCTTGCGGCCCTGGGCCAGTGGCCGGTGGTCCTCGCTGAGCTGAGGGCGCACCACCACGCAATCTTCAATGCCGTGGAAGCGCGGAACGCGGACCTTGCCGCGGACCTGCTCCGCCGCCACGTTGGCTGGCTCCACGAGCAGACGGCCAGGGCCCGCTCCTGAGCATGCCCGGCGCCTAGCCGGCAGCAGCGTCCGACGGCGGCAGGTCGGCTTCCGGCCCCGGCGTGCCTCCCATGGCGGCCACGAGACGTTCGCGGGCGCGGCCAAGGTGGACGTCCAGCAGCTGCGCGGCTTCGTCCCCGCGGCCGGCCTCGATCAGTTCCAGGAGCTTCTGGTGCTCGGCCTGGATCAGGGCGGTATCCAGGAGGTGCAGTGACTGCACGCGGGACATGCACAGCCGGACTTCGCCCACCAGCGACAGGTACATCCGGCTGATGCGTTGGTTGCCCACCGCGTCAATCAGGCTTGTGTGGAACCGCATGTCCGGTTCCACAACGTCAAGCGGGGCGCCGGTCTTCAACGCCGCAATATCGTTGTTCGCCTGCACCGCACCCGCCGGCACCGTCCGGCCGGACGCCAGCCGCCGGAGCACTTCGCTTTCCAGATATGCCCTGGCTAGGTAGATGTCGCGGACGGATTCCGGCCCGAGGTCCACCACCCGCGCCGTCTTGTGGGCGCCGCGGTCCAGCAGCCCCTCGGCGACGAGCTTCTCGATCGAGGCCTTGGCGGTGGGGCGGGCCACCTCGTAGGAAGACGCCACGTCCGTCTCGGTGAGCGCCACGCCCGAGCCGAGTTCGCCGGAGAAGACGCGGCTCCGCAAATCCGCGGCGATCGCATCCACGATCGAGACTGCTGCAACACGTCCGGCCACTGGCGTTCCTCCCAAAACTGTCCCCGGTTCCCTATTTTGCCAGACAAGTCAGCATCTTAACTTGACCGTCATGTGTACTTGTTAGACAATTTGAAGGCGCCACGGAGTTGTGACGCCTAACACAATCTGGAGACACATGTTTCAGCAGATCCTCGACCCCATCGCCGGGTCCCTACTGATTTCAGCCCTCTGTGCGGCTCTTCCGCTCATCCTGCTCTTCGTCCTTCTGGGCGTCTTCAAGGTCAAGGCCCCCATAGCGGCCTTGGCCAGCCTGGCGCTTTCCCTCGTGCTGGCCGTCGTCGGCTGGCGGATGCCCGCCGGCCAGGCCCTGGCAGCCACCGCTGCCGGAATGTTCTACGGCCTGTTCCCCATCCTGTGGATCCTGGTCAACGCGCTGTGGATCTACCGGCTCACCGTGGCCACGCCGTGGTTTGAAGTGCTGGGCCGGACCATCCGGTCCATTTCCAACGACCTGCGGATCCTCTCGATCCTGATCGCCTTCTGCTTCGGCGCGCTGCTTGAGTCCCTCGCGGGCTTCGGCGCCCCCGTGGCCATCTCGGCGGCAATGCTGATGGCCGCCGGCATGAAGCCGCTGAAGTCGGCCGTGGTCTCGCTGCTGGCCAACACCGCACCGGTGGCGTTCGGTGCCATGGCCGCGCCGATCATCGCCCTGAACGGCGTCACCGGCCTGCCGCTGCACGACCTGTCCTCGATGGCCGGCCGCCAGACGCCCTTCATCGCCCTGATCGTGCCCCTGCTGCTCGTCTTCATCGTGGACGGCAAGCGCGGCCTGAAGCAGACCTGGCCCGTTGCCCTGGTGGCCGGCGCCGCCTTCGGTGCCGCGCAGTTCGTCACCTCCAACTACCTCGCCGTCGAACTGACGGACGTGGTGGCCGCCGTCGTCACCGTGGCCGCCGTCCTGCTGATGCTGAAGGTCTGGCAGCCGGCAGAAAACGTTGGCATCGGAGGTTCCGTGGAGGCTGCTCCGGAAGCAGCGCATGCTGGGGCCGGCGCCCGCGCGGGTGCACGCTCCGCCGGGTCAGCAAGCGGACCAGCTGCCCCGGCCGCAGGAACCGCCGCCGCAGCCGGCGTCGGCATTCCCACTGACAACTCCCGGCCCGGGCCGCGCCAGATCTGGATGGCGATCGCCCCCTACCTGATCATCATCGCGGTCTTCTCGGTGGCCCAGATTCCCGCGGTCAAGGCATGGCTCGGCCAGGTTGGCAGCGTGACGTTTGCCTGGCCCGGCCTGGACATCACCGATTCCGCCGGCAAGCCTGTGGCGGCCACAAAGTTCAAGCTGGACCACCTCAAGGCCACCGGCACCCTGCTCCTGCTCTCCGGCATCATCACCATGGCGCTCTACAAGATCACCGCATCGCAGGGCCTGCGCATCTACCGGGACACCCTGGTGCAGCTCCGCTGGACCATCGTCACCGTGACGGCCGTCCTGGGACTGTCCTTCGTCATGAACCTGTCCGGCCAGACCACCACGCTGGGCTTCGCCCTCGCCTCGGCCGGCGGCTTCTTCGCCCTGCTCTCGCCGCTGATCGGCTGGATCGGTGTTGCCCTGACCGGCTCGGACACGTCCTCCAACTCGCTGTTCGGGCAGATGCAGGCCACCGCCGCCCAGCAGACCGGACTGTCGCCGGTGCTGATGGCAGCTTCCAACTCCTCCGCCGGCGTGATGGGCAAGATGCTGTCGCTGCAGAACCTGGCTGTCGCCTCGGCGGCGGTGGGCCTTGACGGCGCCGAGGGGACCCTCTTCCGCAAGCTCGTCGGCTGGAGCCTGGGCCTCCTGGCCCTCATCACCGTGCTGATCTTCCTGCAGTCCACCCCCGTCCTGGGCTGGATGGTTCCCTGATGGTGTCCCTGGACCTCGCCGGCCTCCGCGCGGCAGTCAACGATCCCGCCCAGGTCAAGACCCGGGCCATCGACCTCCATGCCAATGCCCATGATGCCTCGCACTTCCTGCTCATCCCGCAGGCCGTGGTGACGGCCGGCAGCGCGGCGGACGTGGGTGGGCTCCTGCGCGCGAGCGCTGAGCAGGGCGTCCCGCTGACCTTCCGCTCGGGCGGCACCAGCCTCAGCGGCCAGGCGGTCACCGACGGCGTGCTGGTGGACGTGCGGCGCAACTTCAGGGACGTTGAAGTGCTCGACGGCGGCGCGCGGGTCCGCGTGCAGCCGGGCGTCACCGTGCGGGCGCTGAACGCACGGCTGGCACCGTACGGGCGCAAGTTCGGCCCGGATCCGGCCAGCGAGGCGGCCTGCACGGTGGGCGGGGTGGTGGCCAACAACTCGTCCGGGATGAACTGCGGCACCGTGGACAACGCCTACCGGACGCTGGAGTCCCTGACGGTGGTGCTGCCCTCGGGTACGGTCATCGACACCGGGGCGCCGGACGCGGACCAGAAGCTGCGGACGCTGGAGCCGGAACTGTACGAAGGCCTGGGGCAGCTGGCCGCCCGGGTGCGCGGCAACAGCGAGTCCGTGCGCCGGATCCGGCAGCAGTTTTCCATGAAGAACACCATGGGCTACGGCCTGAACTCGCTGCTGGACCACAGCACCCCGGTGGACATCATGGCCCACCTGATCGTGGGTAGCGAAGGCACGCTGGGCTTCGTGGCGGAGGCGGTGTTCCGCACTATCCCGCGGCTGCAGCACGCTGCCACGGGGCTGCTGGTCTTCCCGGACCTGCAGGCCGCGAACGCGGCGCTGCCGGAACTGGTGGGGACCGGCGCGGCCACGGTGGAACTCATGGACGCCCTGTCCCTGAAGGTGGGCCAGGCACTGAAGGGGACTCCCGCCGTCGTACGCGACCTGGTGGTGCGGGACCACGCCGCGCTGCTGGTTGAATACTCGGCCGAAGGGCCGGACGAACTGGCCGCCCTGCGGCTGGGCGGCGAGGGCATCCTGGCGGGGCTGAACCTCTCGGCCGAGGCCCGGTTCACCGGTGACGCCGCGGCGCGGGCCGGGCTCTGGCACCTCCGCAAGGGCCTGTACGCCTCGGTGGCCGGCGCCCGCCCGCAGGGGACCACGGCCCTCCTGGAGGACATTGTGGTGCCCGTGCCGGCGCTGGGCCGGACGTGCCGGGAACTGATCGGGCTGTTCGACAAGTACAGCTACAGCAACAGCGTGATCTTCGGCCACGCGAAGGACGGCAACGTCCACTTCATGCTCACGGACGGGTTCGCCACGGCCGAGGAGCTGGACAGGTACAGCTCGTTCACGGAGGACATGGTGGACCTGGTCCTGGGCGAGGGCGGCTCCCTCAAGGCCGAGCACGGCACCGGCCGGGTGATGGCGCCCTACGTGCGGCGGCAGTACGGGGACGAACTGTACGGCGTGATGCGCAGGATCAAGCAGCTGTTCGATCCTGCCGGGATGCTGAACCCGGGCGTCCTCATGGACGACGATCCGCAGGCGCACCTGCGCCACATCAAGACGGCGCCGCCGGTGGCGGAAGAGGTGGACCGCTGCGTCTCCTGCGGCTACTGCGAGCCGGTGTGCCCCAGCAAGGACCTGACGCTGACGCCGCGGCAGCGGATCGTCACCCTGCGCGCCATCGAATCCGCGCGCCTGGCCGGGGACACGGCGCTGGTGAAGCAGCTGGAAAAGGACTACGACTACGAGTCCGTGCAGACCTGCGCGGTGGACGGCATGTGCCAGACCGCCTGTCCCGTGGACATCAACACCGGCCTGCTGGTCAAGCGGATCAGGCGTTCGGATGCCGGGCCCGTGGCGAACGGCGCCTGGAACGCCGCCGCGAAGCACTGGGAAGGCGTCACCCGCGGCGCCTCGCTGGCCCTGACCGTGGTGGACAAGCTGCCCGCTGCGGCCTTGGCCGCGCCCAACAAGGCCGCCCGGGCGGTCCTTGGGACGGACACGGTGCCGCTGCACTCGCCGGAGCTGCCGGGCGGCGGTTCCGTGCGGAAGCGTCCGACGCCGGACGGGGCGCCGGACGCCGTCTACTTCCCCGCGTGCGTGGGGACGATGTTCGGGCCGGCGGGCCAGGCCGGCCCAGGCCAGGCAGGTTCTGCCGGCGCGTCTGCGGGCCGCGGCGTCCAGTACAGCTTCGAGCAGCTGTGCGGGCGCGCGGGCATCACCCTGCTGGTGCCGGCGGGCATTGACGGGCTCTGCTGCGGCACCCCTTGGTCCTCCAAGGGCATGGTGGCCGGCCAGGCGACCATGCAGGAGAAAACCATCGCCGCGCTCCGGGAGGCCACCCGGGACGGCGAACTTGCCATCGTCTGCGATGCGTCCTCCTGCACCGAGGGCTTGCGCCAGGCCGTGGAGTCGGACGTTCCGCTGGCGGGCCAGCGGCCGCTGCGGATCGTGGACGCCGTGGACTTCGCCGCCGAGCACATCCTGCCCAAGCTGCCGGAGCACGCAAAGCTCGAGTCGCTGGCCCTGCACCCCACCTGCTCCTCCACGCGCATGGGGATCAACGGCTCCCTGGATGCGGTGGCGGCTGCGGTGGCGGAGAAGGTGGATGTTCCGGTGAACTGGGGCTGCTGCGCGTTCGCGGGGGACCGGGGCATGCTCCACCCCGAGCTCACGGCGTCCGCCACCCGGAAGCAGGGGGAGGAAGTCGCGGAAATGGGGGCGGCGGCCCATGCCTCCTGCAACCGGACCTGCGAACTGGGCATGACCCGGGCAACCGGCGAACAGTACCGGCATGTGCTGGAGCTGCTGGAAGAGGTCACCCGGTAACCCCCATCCACCCCCGCCCGGGACGCTCTCTCACTTGACGTGTGTTTTTGGCCGACCCTCTCTCACTTGACGTGTGTTTTCGGCCAACGCTCTATCAGTCGCCGTGCTGGAGGTGAAAGAGCGTTCGGGAAAAAGCCGCAGTAAGTGATCGAGCGTTTGGCGGCCTGCCGTACCTTCCTGCCCAGTTGCATTCGGGGAGACACCCTCCAAAAGCGGGACACGCCGTCGTTCGCGGCGCGTTGCACGGGGGCGGGGAGGGCGCCCGGGCAGGAACGCACGACGACGGCGCGCGGCTGCCGCGTCAGCCGGGCGGAGCGGTGACGTTTCACGCAGGGCTGCCGACTTGGTATTCTCTGAGAGGTCATGCAGCGGCCTCTCAGTGTTTCCCGGGGGTCCCGACTGTGACCGCGCCGCCGTCCGCATGGCCACGACTGCCCTCCACCCCCCGCCAATAGGCACCTCGCCATCGTGCGCAGGTACGCCGGCGCCATGGGATCCACTGTGCAGAAAACATCGTTTTCGCGCCCCTGCAGGGACCCGCGGACCGGCGGGGATATGGCCTCGGAATCCTATTGGGGGTTGGGCCATATCCTTCGCCCCGCCGTACGGGTTTGGCATTTGATTTGAATAAACCCCGGACCTATGCTTTTTCCAGGCGCCCCGATGTATCCCCCAATAACATCGGGGCGCTTCCATGTCCGCAGGAATACCGGCGTCAGCTGGCTCATTCGCCAAGCTGCAGAGTGGACTGTAACTCCCGCAACGCGTCCCAGGACCTGAGGGCTGCACTCGGGGGCTTGCTACGAAGTATGGATGAAGCCGCGTGGGCGCGTTCCTGCCCAGTTGCTGTCGGGCGAGGGCGGTCCAGAGGTGCGGCACGCCGTCGTCCTCGGCGCGCCGCACCCGTGCCAGGGTAGGTAACCGGGCAGGAACGCACGACGGCGGGTGCGCGCCGGTGCGGGGAAGTACCGGATTGGCCGGATTGATAGAGCAGGTCAGGCGCCGGTCCAGCGACGCAGCGTGCTGTTGATGAGGCCGATGAGCACTGCAGTCCACCAGCAGGTCTGGGAAACGGTCAGTGCGATCAGGAGCCGAAGACGCAGCCTCTTTGTCAGCTCGCTGAAGCGTGTGCTCGGCGGGAGCTCGAGCAGCCGGTGCATGGCCGGTGCGATGCTGAGGCCGTTCAGCATCAGCACTAGGACGGCCACGAGTTTGACCACTGTGACCGTGTTGGTCAGGTCAGGGCTGATCAGGGCGCCTGAAACCAGCAGCAGGGCGAGGCCGCCCCAAATGAGCGGCTTTGCGGCGGCCTCAAGCTTCCCCGACTCGTGCATTTCCATCTTGCCAAGCAGCCACAGCAGTCCCAGCCAGTCGACCACCAGGATGGTGCCGAACGACAGCACCAGGGCGAGGATGTGAACGGCAAGCCCGATCCGGTGGAGTTCCGGCCCGCAGTCCACGTAATGCCCCACCAGCACCGAAGCCAGCCATCCGGCCGTGCACAGCGCTCCGAGGAGGACCAGCCGCTGCCTGTGGCGGCGTGACAACGGTGCCGGCGGGCGCGCCGATCCTGTTTCCGGCGCGCCCGCCTCCGGCGTGCCCGGCCGGAGCGCCACGCCTGTCATCGCGGAACCCGGCTTCGCCGCCCGCCAAAGCGCCGCGAACGGGTGGAAAGTGACATGTGGAACCTAGCTCAGCTCGACGTCTTTGAACTCCACGGTGGTGCCCTCCACCAGGGGCGGCGTGTCGGACTCTTCGCCGTGGCGGTTGAACGCGGGGACGCCGAGGGTGGCGCGCACTGTATAGGTCCCCGCTTCCGGCACGGTGAAGTTGTTGGCGTAGTGATAGAAGGTGGAGTAGTAGAAATTCAGTTCCATCGACTGGACCACCTTGTCCTGGGCGTTTACCACCTCCAGCGTGATCGGCACGTTGGGGACGATCCTGCCGGTCGAGGCCTCGACAGGGATGATCTCGATGTGGTGGGTCTCGCCGGCTTCCGGCGCACGGAAATGCGTACCGTGCTCGTCAAACCACGGCTCGGCCGCCTCGGTGATCAGGTTGACGGTCCATTCCCCGGACTCGACGGTCTTGCCCTTTTCGGCAAGCTCATCGGCCAGTACCTGGTACTGCTCCTGAACGCCGGCGGGAACCGTGAACGCATCTTCCTTTGCGGCTTGGGTGTTGGCGGCGGCTTGGGTGCCGCAACCGGTCAGGGCGAGGAGGGCAAGGGGGGTGACCACTGCGGCCAGGGCATGACGAAGCAACGTAAGTCCTTTGGTTGGGGAGTGCGGACGCTAATAAGCCCCGCATGGGGAGGGTAGGCAAGGGCAGCGGGCCTTGCCGCGTGCGCCAAGGTTAGCCTTACCTAATTAGGAAGATTACCCGTCCCGGTGAATTATGCAAACTTTCCATGCGCTAATTCGGCTAAGTGTTACGGCGGGGTGCAGGAGCGTTGGGCGAAAGGCCGCATCAAGTGAGAGAGCGTTGCTTCCGCAGATAGCGGGCCTTGCCTCTACTCGCCCGGCAAGGCCCGCTACTCCAGCACCTTCAGCTATCCGTCACTAACCTGGGCGGACATGGGTGCCGTCAGTTGGCCACCGTGAAGGGAATCACCGTCACGCCGGAGTTGGTTGAACCCAGCGTGTTGTCGCGGCACGATGTGCGCAGGTGCAGCTTGTGCACGCCGTTGGCCAGGGTCCGGGTGTCAATGGACAGGGGAGCGGCCCCAAAAGGTTCGGGCCCGTAGGGGCCGGCGGCGTCCCGCAGCACGGTTCCGGGGCGTGCCGGCGACGCATGGAAGTCCGGGTCGATCGCAATGAATGAGCGGGTGGCCGGGAGCGAGCCGTCAGGATGGGTGGTGAGCCCCACTACTGGCGTCCAGATGCCTGAAACCGGGCCGTCGGGAAGGGGAGCGCTGCGGACCGAAGCCTCGCAGTACTCGGCGTGCGTGTACCAGCCCTTGCCGCGCAGGAAGGCGTACCTCGAGACGTTCGACGGGGACTTTCCGTTTTGGATGCCCACCTGCCAGTTGAAGCTGGCGACCATTTGCTTGCTGTCCGGCTCCGGGACAAACGCGCGGAAGCGGACTTCCTGCAGGCCGGAATGGTTGAACGAAGAGATCGGCTGCGAGAACGTCAGCCACCGCTCACAGGTGCCGGAGCACACAAAATCGCCTTTGCCGTTGCTTGCAGGCCCCGGGCAGCTGAAGTTTGCTGCAGTGGCCCGCAGGTAGCATTTTTGGACGGTTGTTTCATTGTCTGAGGTTTTGAACACCATGGAGACGTAGTTCGCCTTGCCGGGGTTGTCGTGGAGAACCACCCTCACTTTGATGGTGAGGTTGCCCGAACTGATCGTTTCGCGCTCAGGTATGCACGCCCCCAGGTGCAGGTGGCCGGAGTTGGTGGTGGTGTTGTTTGCTTGATCCGCTTCCGGCACCCACCATGCCTGGGTGTCCACGAACTGCCGCGTTTCGGCGTAGCTCGTCCCGTCGGCTGCAGGTGCGCCTATGCAGGGCCCCGGTGCGGCCTGGGCCGTACCGGGAACCAGCGCTGGCATGCCAAGGCAGGCCAGCGCAACAGCACTCATCAATACCAGGAACCGTCTCATGATCATCCGTTCTTAGAAGTCGGCATCCGACGTCCGTGCAAACACCGGTTTCATGGAGGCCCGGCGTCGAGCGATGCAGGAAAACTGTGTGCGGGCTGGGAGCAGTCGGCGGCGCCCAAACGCCGACGTGAGGAGACCTTAGGCTGTCATTAGGCCCGGTAGGGCGTGGCCAGTATATGTGCGCGGTGTAGGCCGGGCGGGACATTTCGTAGACATTACAGACCGTGGCCGCGCACCTTTTGCGGGAGGTGATGGGGTGCTGGCGTCGGGAGCCGACGCTGTTCGCTACTACCCGCGAGTAGGTTACCTTTGACAGCAACTGTTGGTGGGTAATGGGAGGGTACGTGGACGGTCATGCAGCGGCTGTTCGCCCGGCTTTTTCGGCTCGAAGGATTTTCGAGCTGGCCAGGTGCGCAATTCTTGTTCTGGAACGCAAAAGCGGTGTTATTGTCTCGGCCAATCCTTTCGCGGGGGCGTTGTTCGGGCGTAGTTCCGGAAGCCTTGAGGGAATACCCATAACGTCGTTGCTTCCGGAGTGGCACACCCGGATAACGGCTGATGTGTGCCCGGCGGCTGGTCCCGCCGGGGACGCCGGAGTATTCCATACGCGGGGACAGTGGGTAGGGGGCCACAGCTTTTCTGTGGAAGTCGGTTTTGCCGGGGCGGGGCAGGAACCCTTTGTTGTTTTGACCATCCGCGAACTGCGGGAGAACGAGGGCGGAACGGCCGACCTGCAGAACCTGGTTTCCCTTCTAAATGCGACGTTGGAGTCCACCGCTGACGGGTTGCTGGTGGTTGGGCTGGATGGCCGCATTACCGGCATCAACGCCAATTTCGCTTCCATGTGGAGGATCCCGCGTACCATTCTGGCTACCCATGACGACCAAGCAGTCATCGGCATGGTCGTTGACCAACTGCAGGAGCCGGAGGCGTTCCTGGCAAAGGTGCGTGAGCTGTACGACCGCCCGCAGGCCGAAAGTCTGGACATCCTGGAGTTCAAAGACGGCAGGGTGTTCGAGCGGTTTTCGCGTCCGCAGATGATCGCGGACCGGATCGTTGGGCGCGTCTGGAGTTTCCGGGACATCACCGCCCGGCGCCAGGCCGAAATCAAAGCCGACCGGGCCTTGGAAGATCTTGCCATCAGGGCCGATGAACTGAGGAAGCTCGCGTTCACGGATGCTTTGACGGGACTCGGCAACCGGGCACTCTTCAACGACGAACTGAGGAAGGCCACTGCGGCCGGCACCCCGGAATTATCGCTGCTGCTGCTGGACCTGGACGACTTCAAGGAAATCAATGATGTTCACGGTCACCAGTGCGGGGACGGGATGCTCATCGAGCTGGCGCGGCGCATCCGCGGCGTGGTTCGCAGGGAGGACATTGTTGCCAGGATTGGCGGTGATGAGTTTGTGGTGCTCCTCCCTGGCGGGAGTGACGCGGAAGCGGTCGCGGGAAGGCTTGTTGATTTGGCCCAGCGTCCCATCGACGTGGGCGGGGTCCAACTTGCCGTCAGCCTGAGCGTCGGAATTGCGGGATGGGGTTCAGATTGTTCCGGTCAGGATGGTGGAGAGGACCTTCTGAGGCGGGCGGACATCGCCATGTATGCTGCAAAGTCTGCAGGCAAGAACCGGTTCGTCCGCTTCGACCCCGGGATGATGAGCAAACTCGTCGAACGTGCGGCACTGCAGGACAATCTCCGGAAGGCAATTGCCGGCGACGCGATCGTGCCCTTCTACCAAATTGTGGTCGCGCGGACCGGGGAGGTCTGCCAAGTGGAGGCGCTGGCCCGCTGGCAGCATGAGGGGGGCATACGGCTGCCGTCTGACTTCATACCCCATGCAGAAGCGACCGGCCTGATCCGGGACCTGGGGACCATGATGCTGACCAAGGTTTCCGCGGACATGGCCGCCTGGCTTGGCGCTGACGCCGAGCGCAGCATCGCCGTCAACGTCTCCGGGCTGGAGCTCCGCGATGTGGACTACGCGGAATCGGTGTTGGAAATTCTGCGGACCGGCGGGATCAATCCCGGGCAAATCGTCCTTGAGGTCACGGAGAGCGTCTTCCTGGAAGAGGAGTGCGGGGCCATTGCCCAATTGGCGGAACTGCGCCGGCATGGCGTGAGGATTGCCGTTGACGATTTCGGCACCGGTTACTCATCTTTCGGACGCCTGCAGGAATTGCCCGTGGACGGGGTCAAACTCGATAAATCGTTTACGCACCGCATTGCCGGGGCGGACTACCACTCACCAATCATCATCTCGATGGTGGACATGGCCCACAACCTCGGCATGACGGTAACCGCCGAAGGAATTGAAACCCGGGAGCAGGCTGATTACCTGAACAGCATCGGCTGCGACCACCAGCAGGGGTATCTCTACGGCCGGCCCCAGCCGGCCGGCAACCTCCACGCAGCCACCCCGGACGCGTTGGAACCCTAATCACTGATCCACGCGAAGCTGCCGGCGCACCGCATGCCCGGCGCTTGACGGGGTCCGGCGCTCCCGCATATCCTGAACGAACGGTCGGTAAATAATTCCGGCCGCCCCGAAGGTCTTTGCATAGGAGCAACCATGGCAGCGCAGAACTTGCAGTCAGTGCCGGCTGAGCGAACGGCTGGAACCAGCGAAACGGCAGACGCGGCGGGCCAGGCCAACTTCGACCGCGTCATCGCCGAGGACTCGCGCATCGAGCCCCGGGACTGGATGCCTGCGGCCTACCGCAAGACCCTGCTGCGCCAGATCTCCCAGCACGCCCACTCCGAGATCATCGGCATGCAGCCGGAAGCCAACTGGATTTCCCGCGCCCCCAGCCTGAAGCGCAAGGCCATCCTCATGGCCAAGGTCCAGGACGAGGCCGGCCACGGGCTGTACCTCTACTCCGCCGCCGAGACCCTGGGCCAGAACCGGGACGAGATGACGGACGCCCTGATCGCCGGCAAGGCCCGCTACTCGAGCATCTTCAACTACCCGGCGCTGACCTGGGCGGACATGGGCGCCATCGGCTGGCTGGTGGACGGCGCCGCCATCTGCAACCAGGTCCCGCTGTGCCGCGCCTCCTACGGCCCCTACGGCCGCGCCATGGTGCGCATCTGCAAGGAAGAGTCGTTCCACCAGCGCCAGGGCTTCGAGATCCTGCTGGAACTCTCCAACGGCACTCCCGCGCAGAAGCAGATGGCCCAGGACGCCGTGAACCGCTGGTACGCCCCGGCCCTGATGATGTTCGGCCCGCCGGATGACGATTCGCCCAACTCCAAGCAGTCCATGGCCTGGAACATCAAGCGCTTCAGCAACGACGAACTCCGCAGCCGCTTCGTGGGCATGATGGTGGAGCAGGTCAGGGTCCTGGGCCTCACCCTCCCGGATGACCAGATCCGCTACAACGAGGACACGAAGAAGTGGGAGCACGGCCCTCTGGACTGGCACGAGTTCCACGAAGTGCTCGCCGGCCGCGGCCCCTGCAACTCCCAGCGGCTTGAGCGCCGCAGGCAGGCGCACGACGACGGCGCGTGGGTCCGCGAGGCAGCGGCCACCTACGCAGCCAAGCAGCTTAACAAGCAGAAGGAATACGCAGCATGAGCCCCCACGGCAACCCCGAAGCCCCCGCCAGCTCGGCAACGGAAATCAACCGCGACGCCCCGAAGGCATCCCCCGCTCCGCAGGAGCACCACGACCGCTCCGCCTGGGGCCTCTGGGAGGTCTTCGTCCGGTCCAGCCGCGGCCTGAGCCACGTCCACGCCGGCTCCCTGCACGCCCCGGATGCCGCCATGGCCCTGCGCAATGCCCGGGACCTCTACACCCGCCGCAACGAGGGCGTGTCCATCTGGGTTGTCCCCGCGGACGCCATCGCCGCCAGCGATCCGGACGCCAAGGGCTCGTTCTTCGAGTCCCCCCAGGGCAAGGACTACCGCCACGCCACGTACTACACCAAGAGCGAAGGGGTGAAGCACCTGTGAGCGGCCACGGCGACATCTCCACCGGCGTGGCCGGCGACAGCAACGCCTCCGCCACCCGCATCACCCCCGGCAACGCCCTCCGCCCGGAGGACATCGCGCTCGAGGTCCGCACGGGCCTGGCCAAGCCGTCCGAGGACACCGCCGAGTATGCGCTGCGCCTGGGCGACGACGCCCTGATCCTGGCCCAGCGCCTGGGCCACTGGATTTCCCGCGCGCCCGAGCTGGAGGAGGACATCGCCCTGGGCAACATCGCCCTGGACCAGCTGGGCCACGCCCGCTCCTTCCTCAGCTACGCCGGCGGGGCCCTCACAAAAGAGGACGGAACGCCCAAGTCCGAGGATGACCTGGCCTACTTCCGCCGCGAGCACGAGTTCCGCAGCGTCCAGCTGTTCGAGCAGCCAAACGGCGACTTCGCGGCCACCATCGCCCGCCAGTTCGTGGTGAGCTACTACCAGTTCCTGCTCTACGGCAAGCTGACCGGATCAAAGGACGCCACCCTGGCCGCCATCGCCGCGAAGGCCGTGAAGGAAGTGGACTACCACCGCGACCACGCCGCCCAGTGGATCCTGCGCCTGGCCGGCGGCACCGGGGAATCCCGCACCCGGATGATCCATGGCCTGCGCATCATGTGGCCCTACGTGGAGGAACTCTTCCGCGACGACGACCTGACGGGCCGCCTCACGGAGGCGGGCATCGCCGTCGCGCCTTCCTCGCTCAAGGAGGACTTTGACCGGCTCACCGGCGAAGTCCTCACCGAGGCCGGGCTGGAGGTCCCGGACGTTCCCGCCGCACCCGGCGGCGGCCGGCAGGGCAGGCATTCCGAGTACCTCGGCTACATCCTGGCCGAGATGCAGGTGCTGGCCCGCGAACACCCCGGAGCAAGCTGGTGACCGTCATGGACATGTACATTTCCGACTTTGAGTCGAGGACCCGGACGCCGCGGCAGAAGGCCTGGGACATCGCGGCCACCGTGGTGGACCCGGAAATCCCGGTGCTCAGCATCGAGGACCTGGGAATCCTGCGGAATGTCGAGGTGGCGCACGATGGACACGTAAAGGTCACCATCACGCCCACCTATTCGGGCTGCCCGGCCATGGACGCCATCCGCGACGACCTGAAGACCGCGTTCGCCAAGGAAGGCTACGCGGACGTCGAGGTGGACCTGGTGCTCGCCCCGGCCTGGACCACGGACTGGATGACGGAGGCCGGCAAGCAGAAGCTGCGGGAATACGGCATCGCCCCGCCCACGGGCATGAGCCACGCGGCACGGCACGCCGGGCCCATCCGCCTGAAGATGGCCGTCAAGTGCCCGCAGTGCGCCAGCCTGAACACCAAAGAGCTCACCCGCTTCGGCTCCACCTCCTGCAAGGCGCTGTACGTCTGCCAGGACTGCAAGGAACCGTTCGACTACTTCAAAGTGCTGTAAGGAAGCCCCATGCCTGTTGTCCGCCAGACCGCCGCCGAAGAGGCGCAGGCCACCGGCCGCCGTCGTCCGTCCTTCCACACGCTCGCCGTGAAGGAGGTGCGCCGGCTCACCGAGGACGCCATCGAGGTCTCCTTCCACGTGCCTGCGGAGCTCGCCGGCCAGTTCGATTACCTGCCCGGCCAGTACGTGGCGCTGCGCACCACGCTGCCGGACGAGACCGGCGAACCCAAGGAAATCCGCCGCAGCTACTCCATCTGCGCCGAGCCGCGCAGCTTCGAGGACGGCACCAGCGAGATCCGGGTGGCCATCAAGAAGGACCTGGGCGGGCTGTTCTCCACCTGGGCCAACGCCGAGCTGAAGGCCGGGGACACCCTGGACGTCATGAGCCCCATGGGCGCGTTCGTGTCCCGGCACGGCCGCGACGGCCAGGCCGTGGAGCAGAACCGGATGAACTCCATGAACAACCCGGAGGAGCTGGCCGGGGACGTCGCCTCCCAGGGGGAAGCGAACTTCGTGGCCATCGCCGCCGGTTCCGGCATCACCCCGGTGATCGCGATCGCCCGCACGCTGCTGGCCGCCAACCCGGAGTGCCGGTTCGACCTCATCTACGCCAACAAGGCCGCCATGGACGTGATGTTCCTGGAGGAGCTCGCGGACCTGAAGGACAAGTACCCGCAGCGGCTGGCCATCCACCATGTGCTGTCCCGCGAGCAGCGGATCGCCCCGCTCCTGTCCGGCCGGATCGATTCGGAGAAGCTCCGGCAGCTGCTGGGCACCGCCATCCACGCGGACGATGTGGACGAGTGGTTCCTGTGCGGGCCGTTCGAGCTGGTGCAGCTGTGCCGGGACACCCTGGCTGAGCGCGGCGTGAAGCCGGAGAACGTCCGGTTCGAGCTGTTCACCTCCGGCAAGCCGGACAAGCCGGAGGGCAACGCGGGCCGTCCCGTGCTGGTGGACGAGTCCAAGGAGACGTACAAGATCACGTTCAAGCTGGACGGACTGCAGGGCGAGGTGGCCAGCCCCACCCACGCCCGCGAGTCCATCCTCAACGCCGCGCTGCGGGTCCGCCCGGACGTGCCGTTCGCGTGCGCCGGGGGAGTGTGCGGCACGTGCCGGGCCAAGGTGGTCACCGGCAGCGTCACCATGGACGAAAACTACGCGCTGGAGCAGGATGAGCTGGACAAGGGCTATGTGCTGACCTGCCAGAGCCACCCCACCAGCAAGGAAGTCACCGTCGACTTCGACGTCTAAGTCCCCGGTCCCACCGTTGCCCGTCTGAACCATAGGAGCCCCATGATTTCCCTCTCCATCACCAACGGCGTTGCCGAGGTTGTGCTGGACGCCCCGTACAAGCTGAACTCGCTGGACGAGCAGGCGCTGGCGGAGCTGTCCCAGGCGTACGACGACGCTGCTGCCGCAGCCTCCCGCGGTGAGGTGCGGGCGCTGCTGCTGAGGGGAGAGGGCCGCGCCTTCTGCGCGGGCCGCGACATCCAGAACGTGACGCCGGAGAGCGACGACGCCGCCGCGTACCTGGGCGGGCTGGTGGAGCCTTTGCTGAAGAAGATGGCGTCCTTCCCGGCGCCCACGTTCGCCGCCGCCCACGGCGCCTGCCTGGGCGTGGGGCTGGGGCTGCTGCTGGCCACGGACGTGGTGTACGTGGCGGAGAACGCCAAGTTCGGCTCGCCGTTCGCCAAGCTGGGGGCTACTTTGGACTCGGGCGGGCACTGGTACTTCACCGAGCGGCTGGGGATGCACCGGACGCTCGACCTGATCTACACCGCGGACCTGATCTCCGGCGCCGAAGCCGTGGCGCAGGGGCTGTTCAGCCGCGCCATGCCGGCGGAGTCGTTGCTGGACAGTACCCGGGAGATCGTTGCCAAGGTGGCTTCGGGTGCCACCGGAGCTTTTGTTGCCAGCAAGGAGCTGGTGGCCCACATCCGGGACCAGCGCCTGGGCCTGTGGGAGGCCATGGCGGAGGAAAACACCGAGCAGGCACGGCTCTGCAAAACCGATGACTATGCCGAGGGGTTCCGGGCGTTCCAGGAGAAGCGCGAGCCGCAGTTTCGGGGTTAGGCGCCTGTGGAGCCCAGCCCGGTGGGGGCTTAGGTAGGGAGCGGTTCACTGCACTTGGGTAAGTACGGTTGCCCCGTTGTAAACGGGTATCGCCTACTCGTGTTACCTGCGCGGCCTGGTTGTTCAATGGAAGTGCCGGCGAGGCGAGGGCTTAGTGGCCACGGCTCCCACCGCAGCATTCGCCGGCACCACCCTCGCGGCGGTTGGATGAATGAGTCTCCTGGTGAACCGGGACGATTCAGGAACGGCGGGAACCATGCGAACCAGAATGTCCACCGGGGATGGAGTCAAACTAGCGGCCTGCCCCCACCAGTTTGTTGGCCGGTGCGATGACTGTTCCGCGTCGGCTGCGCTCAGGGAATCGGACCAGATGGTGACGGATGAAGGCGGAACCACGTTCGCGGCCGAGTCCGGCCCTTACCCGTCCGCATAGGAGCGACGCAGCCTCCTATCACCGCAGGTGAAACCGTTTTCCAAGAGAACTTTCCCTGATCTTGACCAAACCTTGAAGGTTGGTTGCACCAAATCTTTATTTGCGTTGGCGAAAGTTGTCGGAGCCGGGAAAGCCCGGCCACTGCACGCTCGCGGGCCTGAACGGCTGAGCGGCGGCTTCACACCGACACGGGAGCGCATTTGTCCGAGGTTCTGCACGCGAAGGTCACTGAGAGCGAAAAGCACGGCATCAGCCGGCGCAGGGTTGTTGCGGGCGGTAGCCTGGTCCCTGCCGGTGATCGCAACCGCCATCGCCGCACCGGCCGCGGCTGCGTCAGGCTATTCGGCCACCGCAGCGCTCGTGGGCCAGGCATCGAACATCACCCTGGTCAGTTCATCAGGCACAGGATCCGGCACCAACCAGACAGGCAAGGGCCCCACGGGTTTCCAGATCAACAACACCGGCATCGCCATGACCGGGGTCATCACCGGAACTGTCAACATCAAGCCTTCCGGAACAGTGATTGCCGGGGCGGGCATCCAGTCCATTGGTTCCGCCACGCTGACGGCCGCGGTGCCAGCGTATACAAACGCGTTTGAGTACAACGCCACATTCACCTACGCGGGCGGCGTCACCAGTGGCCAGACACTCACTTTCCCCCTCTCCTTCCAATACCAGCGCGTCACCCCGGCGCCCTCAAAGACCACCTACAGCTACACGCTGACCATCACGCTCAGGCTTCCGGACGGCACGGACCGCATCATGGCCGGCACCGTCACGGTCGCATACTGACGGTGGTGTGGAAACGCGGCGGCCTCGTGGCCCAAGTCCGCACCCACTCAGCCAGCCGGGTTGCCCTGCTGCACCTGGACGCAACCCAGCCCGTGGTCCTGGAAGGCCCGGCGGCAGCGATCTGGGAACTGATCGACGGGCAACGGACCCAGCAGTCCATCCTGGCGGAGCTTGAGGCCAACTTTGAGGACCAGGCGGGCCAGATGCAGGCGCAGGTGGAAGGCTTCCTCGCCAGCCTCGAAGCCCAGCGCCTCATTGAGGCTGTCCGCGGCGATTCCCTGTGACGGCATGAGGTCCGCGGGAACCCTGGAGAACGCACGTTTGGCGTGGCAGCACCGCCTGCTCGAGGAATTGGCGAGAGGCAGCGATCTGCTGTGCCTGGAGGTCCTGGGAACGCAGTTCACGGTCTGTTGGGGCGCTGCGGTGACGTGGCAGCAGCGGGATGCCATGCGCTGGGCATGGGCGCGGTGTGTCGACGGCGGCGGGCCCTTCCTCCCGCCGCTGCCGCCAGAGCCCACAACGGACCAGCCGTTCACGGCGTCCGTCACCTGCCAATCAAAGAAGTACGACGACGGCACGTTCCAGCTGCAGGCCGCCTCCTTAGAGGAGTTGGCCGAGCACCTCACGTCCCGGCTCACGGTGGCCGCCATCCTGGCCAACGCGGGCGGCCTTACGATGCTGCACGCCTGCGGGGTGGCGGACCCTGCCACAGGGGCCGTTGTGGCGCTGGTGGCCAAGTCGGGAACGGGCAAGACCACCGCGGCTTCCCTTCTGGCAGAGGCCTATGGGTATGTCACGGACGAGACCGTAGCCATCCGTTCGGACGGCTCGGTGGTGCCCTACCCCAAGCCGCTGTCCGTGAAGCAAAGGCCAGGCACCCCCAAGCGGCAGGTGGGACCGGACGAGCTTGGACTCCTGCCGGCCCCTGCCATGCCCTTCCTCCAGTCGATCGTGCTGTTGAACCGGGTCCCAGGCGGCCGCCCTGCGGCGCCGAAGCTCCAGAGGGTCCCGCTGGCCGATGCCGTGCTCGCCCTGATCCCGGACTCGTCCTCGCAGGCTGAGATGGTGGAGCCGCTGCAGTCGCTGTGCCGCCTGATCGACCGCGTCGGGGGAGTCTGGCAGGTGACCTACACGGAAGCCGCGGACCTGCCTGCGGCCCTGGAGCCGCTGTTCCGGATGCAGCCAGGGGACACCAGCGAGTGGGAGGCCCCTGCGGCTGAAGCCGCCCGCTTCAGGCACATCCCGGAGGGCTACATCCGCCGCGCCGCACCAAGGGACGCCGTGGCCATCGGCGGAGACCTGCTGCTGATGCTGGAGAACCAGGTTGTGCGGCTCAGCGGCATCGGGCCGGCCATCTGGGAGGCGTCCGCCAGCCCCGTAACGCCGGACCAGCTGGCCGAAGAAGTCGGCAACGTGCACGGAACCCCGGAAGGCTACCGGGACGCCGTCGCCGCAGCCACGGAGCAGCTCATCGCAAAGTCAGTCCTGGCACAGGGCCGCACACAGATTTGAGTGGAAGGAACCACCATGAGCGCAACAGCCGCTCCCGCGGACGCGCCCGCCGGCATGGACCTGACGGACTACCTCCGGGTCCTTCGGGTCTACTGGAGGGCCATTGTCGCGTTCACCCTGCTGGCCACCCTGGCGGCGTTGGGCTGGACCGTCCTCCAGCCCAAGATCTACTCCTCCGATTCCAGCGGCATCGTGGTCACGCCGGGCTCGGACAACGTAAGCCTCTCGCTGGCAGGGGACAGCCTGGCGAAGGCCAAGGTCAAGAACTATGAGTCGGTGGCAAAGTCGCGGCTCGTGGCGGACCGGGTCATCGCCTCGCTGGAGCTGCAGACCACCGCGGACGCCCTGCTCGGCAGCATCAGCGTGAAGGTCCCGCTGGACACCGCCGAGATCCGGGTGACCGCCCAGTCCACGGATCCGGCCACGGCGCAGCGCGTGGCCGATGCCTGGGTCAACGGCCTTGCCGCCCAGGTGGAGGCGATCGAAACGGCAGCCCCGGACGGTACGCAGGTGGCCTCCGCGGCAACGGCTGTGCGTGTGCTCCCGCTGGGCAAGGCGGTCCTTCCCACGAGCCCCACTTCACCCAATACGAGGCTCAACCTGGCGCTGGGCGCACTCGTCGGCCTGGCCCTCGGGGTGGCCTATGCGGTGATCCGCCGCCACCTTGACCGCCGCATCCGGAAGGCTGCCGACGTCGAACGGCTCTTCGGTGTCCCGGTGGTGGGCACCCTGCCGGTGGACCGCCGGCTGGACGGGAAAAGCACGGTCCTGGACGCCGGCACCGAGGCGCTGGTTCACGACGCCGGGGGCGCGATGGCCGAGGCCCTGCGGGAGCTGCGCACCAACCTCAGCTTCCTTGACGTGGACCAGCCGCCCCGGATCATCGTGGTCACCAGCTCCGTGCAGGCGGAAGGAAAGTCCACTGTCACGGCCAACCTGGCGGTTGCCATGGCGGCCGCCGGCGAGAACGTTGTAGTGGTCGACGGCGACCTCCGCCGGCCCACGCTGGTGGATGTTTTCAACCTGGTTCCGGGAGTGGGCGTCACCGATGTCCTCACCGGCACCGCCGAGTTGGCGGACGTCCTCCAGCCCTGGGGTGCCCTCCCGAACCTCTCAGTCCTCGGCTCGGGGCGCATCCCGCCCAACCCCAGCGAGCTGCTGGGGTCCCGGGCCATGAGGAACATGCTGAACGCCCTTGCCGAAGACGCAATTGTCCTGATCGACGCCCCGCCGCTGCTTCCGGTGACGGATGCCGCGGTCCTCTCCCGCGCGGCGGACGGCGCTATCGTGGTGGTGCGGACGGGCAGGACTACCCAGGAGCAGCTGGGACAGTCGATGGGAAACCTGGACAAGGTCAAGGGCCGGATCCTGGGCGCGGTCCTCAATTATGTGCCCACCCGAGGAACCGACGCCTACTCCTACTACGGAACGTATACGTCCGTGCCAAGCCGAGTGCCTGCCGCTGAACCACAGCGCCCTGGCGTCGGGGCGGCTACCGAATCCGGTGGGCCCCTCGAGGTCGCGCTCAGCGGCCGCAGGGCGGCCAGGGACTAGGCAGTGCCCGTGGCGGACGACGGCAGTGTCACGCAGCTCAGCATCTCCGAGGGCGTGCTCCTGGGCCACGCCCTGGTAGCGCGGCTGGCGGACGGCCTGGGCGTCAGGGCCTTCTTCATCAAGGGCCCGGCGAGTGTGGTCCAGGGACTGCGGCAGCCCAAGACGTCAGCTGACGTCGACGTCTTCGTTGATCCCGCCTGCCTGGAACAGCTGCTGCACGGCCTGCGGGAACGCGGCTGGCGGGAACGCCCTGTGGATCCGGACAGCAGAGCGTTTCCCAAGCATTCCGTTACCCTGGACCACCCTGACTGGCCGTGCTGCATCGACGTCCACTTCCGCTTCCCGGGAATGGAACATCCGGCCGCCGCCTGCTTCGAGGTGATGTGGGCGAGCACCGAAGTTCTCGAGCTTGCCGGACAGTCGGTGCGGGTCCCGTCAAAGGGGCTGGGAATCCTTATCCTGGCGCTGCACGCCCTCCGTGCGCCGCATCTGCCTGCATGTCGGCAGGAGCTCGAATTTCTGGCGGACATCGCCTCACAGCACTCCCGCGCGCTGGCCATCCTGGAGGTCGCGACGGCGACTGGCTCTTTAGCGGCCATACGCCCCTTTCTTGAGGACCTCCTGCCGGACGCCAGCGCGCCGGAATGGCCTGAGCCATCGGTGGAATGGCGCAACCGGCTGATGGCCAGGGAACCGGGAAGCGCCCGGCTCGTGGCAATCGTCCAGGCACCGTGGCGGGAGAAGCCCGGGATGCTGTGGCGCGCTATGTTCCCGCCTCCCCAAGTTCTCCTGAGCCAAAACATCTACGCTGACATGTCCCTCCGGGGCCGGCTCGTGCACCACCGAACCAGATGGGCAAGGTTCCTCCGTTCAGCTCCGCAGCTCGTGCGCGATCTCCGCGGACTTCGGTAAGCCCTTTAGGCGGAGAAATTGCCTTTGTCTACCCCTGATTTGTAAGGTTCAGCTATGACTACGGGGAAAGCTATCACCAAAGCCGTCATTCCTGCTGCCGGATTGGGGACTCGCTTCCTGCCCGCCACCAAGGCAATGCCGAAGGAAATGCTGCCGGTCGTCGACCGGCCGGCCATCCAGTATGTCGTTGAGGAAGCCGTAAAGTCCGGCCTCACCGACCTGCTGATGATCACCGGGCGCAACAAGCGCTCCCTCGAGGACCACTTCGACCGCGAGCCGGGCCTGGAGCGTGCCTTGGAGTTGAAGGGGGATAGGGACCGCTTGGACTCCGTGCAGTACGCCTCGGAGCTGGGCCCCATCCATTATGTCCGCCAAGGCGAGGCTAAGGGCTTGGGCCACGCGGTGCTGTGCGCAGCACAGCACGTGGGCAACGAGCCGTTCGCCGTGCTGTTGGGCGACGACCTCATCGACGAGGCCGAGGACCTGCTTACCACCATGATGGAGGTGCAGCAGAAGACGGGCGGCTCGGTCATCGCGCTGATCGAGGTCGATCCCTCCCAGATCAGCGCCTACGGCTGCGCGGACATCACTGCGGTGGACGGTGAAGATTACGTCCGCGTCAACAGCCTTGTTGAGAAACCTGCCGTTGGAGAGGCTCCCTCCAACCTGGCCGTGATCGGCCGGTACGTGCTGCACCCGTCCGTGTTCGGCGTCCTTGAGGAGACGGAGCCCGGCCGGGGCGGCGAGATCCAGCTGACGGATGCGCTTCAGACCCTCGCCGCTGGCGAGGGCGAGGGCTCTGGCGTGTACGGGGTGGTCTTCAAAGGCCGCCGCTTCGACACCGGCGATAAGCTGAGCTACCTCAAAGCCGTCATCACACTCGCGTCTGAGCGCGTGGAGTTCGGCGAGGACCTGAAGACCTGGATGAAGGGCTTCGTAAACTAAGCGAAGCGTTACAGATCGTTTTGGAGGTCCGCTGCCGGGAGGCGGCGGGCCTCCAGTCTTTTAAGGGTTACAGCGGCCAGCAGGGCGCCGATGACAGCCCCTGACGTATTTGTCACGAGATCCTGCAGGCTGGAAAAGCGGTTGTGAAGGAACATCAGCTGGCCCAGTTCCATGCACGCGGAAACCATTAGGCCGAAGAGACCAATTTGCCACCATGGCTTTTGGGTAAAGCCAACCGACGCGACAAGCCCGAGCGGGACGAACAGGACCACATTTGCTGCAGCCTCGACGAATTGATAATTGAACCAGGCGGGAATTCCGTGGCGGTGAAGGAAATTCAGGATGCCGGCGAGTGTGCCGGCCACAGGCTTGTCCACCGGCGTGGGCCAGAAGGCGACGAGCGCGAGGGGTACCAGCATTGCGACGAGAAGCGTTTGCCAGAGCCTGGGGTTATGGACGTGCCTCAAGACGGCCTCACATGGTCCGGAGCAGGGCCAGTGCTGCAGTACCCAAGGCTGCAACCGCGAGGAGTCCCAAAAAGACATAGCGGAGCACAAGGGAGCTGGGGAGCGGTACTGAGAGGTCGAACTCTCGTGGGGTCCGGCGCCAGTGTCTTCCCATAGCTATGAGCCGATAGTTGGGCTGTAGAAAACCAACCTTGAGGAATCCGCCAAAGAGAAGAGGTGGGGGGATTTCCGGCTTCCCGGAAATCCACCCACCTCTTCTTCGCCTTTGTCGGTTGAGCTTAGGCGGAAGCTTCGTTCTTGTTGCGGCGGACGATGATGACGCCTGCTGCACCGAGGCCCAGAGCGCCCACGCCGGCTGCACCCCAAAGGAGCAGGCTAGCGTCGGCACCGGTGTTGGCCAGGCCAGAACCGGTGTTTGCCAGCGGCGCACCGCCGGTGTTTGCGAGGGAAGCAACCACTGTGACATTGACGGGACCAACGGTGATGCCGGAGGTGTCGCCAGTGGCGGTTAGAAGGTAAGTCCCCGGCTCGTTGATGGCCACAGGTACGGCGAATGCACCGTTGGCGTCCGCAGTTGCCTTCAGCGTCTGCGCTTCGGTTACAACGCTGATTCGAGCCGCGACCGAACGGCCGCCGGCAATGTTTGCGCCTGAAGCGGCAGGCGGGTTCCCCGGCGTTACCCGAATGGTGAGGGACTCACCCCGAAGGAAGCCCTGGCCGCGGAAGATGAATGTTTCGCCCGGGCCCACGACGCCATCGGAGACGGCGGCCTGCGGCGGAAGGGGCGGGTAGGTGGCGGCCATGGCCGGCGCTGAACCGATCAGCGCGATTGAACCTGCCAGCGCGAGTGCTGCGAGTATTTTTTTCATTGATGTCCCCCCGGAGACGTTATATTGATGTAATCCGTTTTGAGGAGGCTTCCTCCCTGCAAGAGACCATTGCAGAATCACGGACGTATATCCCAAAAGCACGCTACCATCCCGTGAAGCTTAGGGGCAACGTCTGTCAAGTTCCTTTACAAACAGATTTAGCCTCCGCACGAAGCTCTAACTGTCGGCAGAAGAACTTCTTTGACGTTCTGGACAGTTGGCGTAACGACGACTGCAGGCTCCGCGTGTTGTACGACTTTCACAAAACTCATCTCAATTTCCGTTGTGTGGCCTGGATCTAGTCGTGTGGCTACAATTCCAACCGGACGGTCGTAGTGCAGATGCGATCCAAAGCTGACCTTCGCATTGTCTTCAACAGCGGCATCCAAATGCGACAAGGCCGGGCCGTAAACCGTCACGTTGGTTTGAACGGTGCCAGGGGGAGTGCCGAACCGTCCATCGCCAGTTACGGCCACTGGCAGGGTGCCGGCGGCGTTTTGGGGCGCTGTATTCGTCATAGTGATTTTGACCTTGTATTCGGCGTAGTCACTATCGGTGCAGACCGATTCCAACCGGACAGTCTTTCTGACGTAGTAATCCATTTTGGCGCCCGTTCCGTCATTGAAGTAGACGCCGAACGCAGCGCCACCAACCGTGGGACCGGAAACAGCACCTCCCACGGAAGTCCGTTCCAACACATCCTGTTCTTCTTTATGGTTACTCCAGACAAGGAGGCGGTGCTCGTCGACGCTGGTGGTCAAAGCACCAAGAAGTTGGTCAGTCGGGATCTTCCCAGACGCTAGCAGGCTGAAAATCTCCTTCGAGACGGCGGCGAAATAGGCATCTTGCATCTCGTTTGTCTCCGCACCGGAGTAGACATCTGAAAGGAGGGCCTTCACAACGTTGCCGTCAGTCAAAACTTGGGGAAGACGACGGTCCAGCTCGGGACCAAGGCTCGGTATTGCAACCGGACCGGACGCTTTCAATATGTGTGACAGCACCACCGGGTCCAGCGCAATTACGCCATCTATCGGGGTTCCATGCCGGATCTCCCACATAGCCTTTGCGGCCTTGGCCGCCGTCGGAAAATCGGGGGTCAGGTTGACATCGCTGATGTAGCTGCCCAAGCGTTTGCTGTAGATCGCGGTCTGGGCAGGATCGACGTCCACTGCCGGCGAAAATTTTCCAAGAGCTGCCCCACTCGACTGAGCATCCAAACTCACGGTTCCGTTCTCCAGCCGCAGCACAGCCAGAGCCCCCGGGAGCCCTCCGGTGGCCCGGACTTCCGCGTTGTTCTGAATCAGCACCAAATAGTTTCTTGTGCCATCTGTCCCCACCATCTTGGGCAGGATTGCTGAGGTGTCAGCAGCAATGTTGAGGGACCTTCTAAGATCATTCAGAGAGCTTTTGGCGGCAGTGAGGGGCTGTGCCACCTCGGGGAAGAGACCCGCACCTTCGATAGTCGACAACCGCAAGTAGGTCAGATCGACGGTGTTAGCCGCCGCAACAATGCTCGGAGAGGCTGTTGCCAGCGCTTCAAGGTCAAACTTCCCGTGGACAGGTTTCAGGGCCTTCCAGTCAAGACTGTTGTAGACAGACAGCAGCGGTTGGGCGGCGCCCGCTACCACGTCGTCGGCGGCCAGCACCAGCTCTGAAACAACGGAAAAGTTTTTCCCGACTCCCGGAACCGAACCCGCTGCTTTCCATACCGGATCTGTGGCCGCATTACGAGCTTTCTCGATGTGGGCCTGCATTTTGGTCAATGTTGCACGAGCGGCCGCGTCGTTATGGGCCAGGAGTTCATTTTTGAACTCAGGGACAACATTAGTGAGAGAGGTCAGTTCGCCTCTTATTTCCGTGGCTCGGTAAAAAAGCCAACCTCCGATAGCGGCCGTGACGAGTATAAGACCGCCGAATATTCCCGCCGCACGGAGCACAAAGAGGCGTGCACGTCTCTTGCGAATCCCCCGTACTCGCCGAGTTTTCGAAGATGCGGATTTGGACGGTTTATGCGTCTGTTCCGATAGGATGTCTCGGTCGTCAGCGGGCACTACGCGCCCTGTCCCCGGCCGCCGGTGAACCGAGTCGCTTCACGTGCGCTTCCATGCAGAATCTCATCGGTGAAGACTTCGTCGGATTCCTCAGCACGGCCGCGATTTATGCTTACGGACGGGTTTGTTGTGGGCTTGTCCGAGGTGCTGTAGCTGTAAGAGCTATAGGCATAGGCGTCCGGTCCCTTGACTGGCAGACGGTTCAGGACCACACCCAGCAGGTCGGCCTGTACCATTTCAAGCGCAGCCAACGATTTCTCCAGATCGCCTGTCCGAACCTTTTGAGTGCCGACAACTACCACCACGCCGCCAACTTGCTGTGCCAGAACCGCGGCGTCAGTGACAGGGAGAAGCGGAGGGGCATCGATGATCACAGCGTCAAAGACGCTTTCCAGCCGGATGATCAGTTGCTTCATTTTCTCGGAGCCGAGCAGTTCGCTGGGGTTTGGCGGTATCTGTCCGGACGCCAGAACGTACAGTTGGCCGTCGCCCCAGGGTTGCAGCAGGTCGTTGACATCGGCTTTGCCAATGAGAGCCGTCGTTAGTCCCGCATTTCGGTCAAGCCCGAGGTAATCGGCGATCATCGGTCGTCGCAGGTCCGCATCCACTAGAGCAACGGACTGTCCTGCCTGGGCCATTGCAATCGCGAGGTTCGTGGCGGTAGTGCTTTTTCCCTCGCCCGGAACCGAAGAAGTAACTAGAACCGTCTTGGATTCATGACTGACATGGGCAAACTGCAGGTTGGTTCTGAGTTGCCGGAAGGATTCGGCACGCGGACTTTGGTGGGCCGCTTGGGTCAACAGCGGCTTCTTCGTGGCGTCAGTGTCGAAACTTATGCCACCGAGGACGGCAGAATTCGTTACTCGGCGGAGATCTGCCTCGCCACGGATTCGCGTATCAAGAACTGCCCGCAGCACGGCAACGCCAATTCCTGTAGCCAACCCGACGAGAAGGCCCAGGATCAGGTTCATTCGAACGTTTGGCGAATAGGGCGAGACCGGGGCCGTGGCAGGGGTCACTATCGACAGCTTGACTGGCGAAGTGCCTCCCTTAGAGGGCTTCTCCAATTCCTCGACCGCCGCAATCAAGCTCCGGCTCACCGATTGCGCTATCGCTGCCGCTTGGACAGGAGATTCATTTTGAACTGAAATGCTGATGAGAACAGTATTGGTGTCCGACGCCGCAACAATCGTTTGCGCCAAGGACTGGGGGGTTGTTTTCAGATCCAGGCTGTCGATAACTGGTTGCAGTACTGTCGGCGTGGCCACTGTCTTCACATACGACTGGACCCTGGCCTGGCTAAAAACGTTGCCCTGCTGAAGCTCGGAAACGGAGCCGGAATTCTGCAGGGCAACGAACAGTTTGGTCTCGGACCTATAGCTCGGCTTCATGAGCAAGGACACCGCACCTGCCCCCAAGATGCCGATGAGCGAACATGCGACGACTAGAATCCAGTTTCGCCGGATGATGCGCAAGTAATCCTTAAGCTCCAAAACCGAGGCCCCTTCCGGGTCAAGTTCGAGGGGAAATTTCCCTCATCGTACCCGCTTCCACAACGCGAAACCCGCCGTCAAGCAAATCTCCCGAGGAGCGGACCATCCGCGCCGGAGTACTTTCTTATCGTCGTCGTCATGGCTCGTAACGCAAGATGAAAACTTGTTAGACGAAGTGGTTGCGGTCTGTACCCACTGAGGAAGGTGCTTTAATGAACGGGGATCGGCGGGTTCGGCGAGAGGCTCCAAGTCATGTCATCCGGGAGGATGACATGACGAATCACCGGGCGCAGAGTTTAATTTCGGGGGAAACAAGTCAAATGGGATTATCACGCCCACTGCGGGATCGCATCAGGGATGCTGGGCGAGCCGCCCGGTGGGCATCTCGGGTGGTTCAATACTCGATCGATGCAGAAGTCTGGATACTCGCCGTCACGTTCGCTGTTTTGTTCCGGTTCGATTTTGTGTCCGAGCGCGTGAACTGGCTCTCTGTTGGCATCCTCGCTGTGCTCGCCATTGTCCTCCAGGCTGGAATAGGTTGGGTTCTCGCCCTCTATCGGGGACGGCACCAACATGGTGCGTTTGATGAAGCCCAAACGCTTATGTTCACGGTGGTGACTGTTGCTTCGGTATTATTCGCGGTGAATCTCTTCTTCCTCAATGCACCCGGATTGCCGCGGAGTACTGCCTTGGTGGCGTTGCCCGTTGCCTTCGTGTTGATGGGTGGAAGCCGGTATCTTCGGAGGCTCCTCTCCGAGCGCAGGGTCCGTCCGTTGGACTCTGCCGAGCATGTACTCATTTACGGAGCTGGCCAGACTGGGGCATACCTCATTAAAAGAATGCTGGGCGATCCGGCTTCGCGGTACAGGCCGGTCGGACTTATCGACGACGATCCAGACAAACGTAACCTGAGGTTGTCAAACGTCCCAGTTCAGGGCACTGGGGCAGAGTTGGAGGCATTGGCGCAAAAGACCGGAGCTACAGCGCTGGTCCTGTGCGTAGCCCGGGCGGATGCAGAGTTTATCCGGAGAATTTCAGACGCAGCCGATAAGGCAGGCCTGCGTTTGATGGTAATGCCACTTCTTTCAGAAATATTGGAGGACGGCATGCGACTGGCGGACCTCAGGGAGGTTGCCATCGAGGACCTTATCGGTCGCCGCCCCGTGAACACTGAATTCGAGTCAATCGCCACGTTCGTTACAGGCCGCCGGGTGTTGGTAACGGGAGCCGGCGGATCCATTGGCTCAGAGCTTTGCCGCCAGCTAGTAAAGTTTTCGCCAGCTGAAATTATTATGCTAGACCGCGATGAGACGGGTCTACAGGGGGCCCAGATATCTATATCAGGGCATGGCCTGTTGGACTCCAGAGAGGTCGTCTTGGCCGACATCCGGGACGCCGCTACGGTGATGGATTTGTTCTTGGCGAGAATGCCAGAGGTTGTGTTTCACGCCGCTGCACTCAAACACCTCCCAATGTTGGAACAATATCCGAGTGAAGCTTGGCAGACGAATGTGCTGGGCACGATAAATGTTCTAGAGGCAGCACGGGCTGCGGGTGTAGAGACCTTCGTTAATATCTCTACGGATAAGGCTGCTAATCCGACCAGCATTCTTGGATTCTCCAAACGATTAGGTGAGAGGATAACTGCCTGGTTCGCGCAAGAGACCGGAATGAGTTATCTGTCTGTTCGCTTCGGCAACGTGATTGGGAGTAGGGGTTCCATGCTGCCCACCTTCACAGCTCAGATTGACAGTGGCGGTCCCGTCACTCTGACACATCCAGATGTGACGCGTTATTTCATGACTATTCCTGAGGCATGCGAGCTTGTCGTGCAAGCGGGTGCTATCGGTCGCCCGGGAGAAGTGTTGATCTTGGATATGGGTCATCCGGTTAGGATCCTTGACATAGCGGAACGGATGATCGCACGTTCAGGGCGGAAGATCGACATCGTAGTTACAGGACTACGCCCGGGTGAAAAGTTGCATGAGGAGCTCGTAGGTGCGGGAGAGCACGACGACCGACCTATCCATCCCATGATCAGCCATACAGGAGTTCCACCCTTGGCTCCTGCCGCTTTGGGCGGTCAGGGATGGGATGAAGCAGTCGTGCAAATAGCGACTGAAACTGATGGCGTAGCCACAGAGGCGGTCCAGCATGAGTGATCGAATTTACATGTCATCACCGGATGTTGGCGAGCTCGAAGAGAAGTTCGTTCTTGATGCTTTGCGGTCGGGGTGGGTGGCGCCCTTAGGGCCGGACGTGGATTCATTCGAAGCGGAAGTGGCCGCGCGGGTCGGTGTCAGCCATGCGGTCGCCCTAAGTTCTGGGACTGCTGCCTTACATTTGGCGCTGCTGAGCCACGGCATCGGCGACGGCGATCTTGTCCTGACTTCTACCATGACCTTCGCCGCCACAGCCAACGCCATTCGCTACACAGGCGCACAGCCATTCTTTGTTGACTCCGATGCGACGGGGAATATCAGCATCAATTTGTTGGAACAGGCGGCCGAACAACTGGCGTTAGCTGGCCGGCCAGCTAAGGCTATTGTCCCTGTCGACCTGTTGGGCAAGATCTGCGATTTCCAGGGTATCGAACGCGTCGCTCAAAGATTTGGCCTCTTAGTTATAGCCGATGCAGCTGAGTCCTTAGGTGCAAGTCGCGGAGGGCAGCCAGCTGGCTCTTTTGGCGATGCGGCCATTGTGTCTTTCAACGGCAATAAGATCATGACCACGTCCGGGGGAGGCATGCTCCTAACCGACAGCTCCGATACAGCGAGACGTGCGCGTTATCTTGCAACGCAGGCGCGGCAACCGGTGGCACACTACGAACACGTCGATATCGGGTTCAATTACCGCATGAGCAATTTGCTGGCTGCACTCGGACGCGCTCAGCTCCTCCGATTGGATGAGATGATCGCAAAGCGCAAACGGCACCGTGCCACGTACAGGGAGTTTTTCCAATACATCCCTGGCGTCGAGGTGTTCGGTGGTGACGATGATCAAGAGGACAATTGCTGGCTGACCTCGATCGTCATCGATCCAGCGAACGCCCAGTTTACGTCCTCCCAACTAGCAGAATTCCTACTCCAGGCTGATATCGAGGCACGGCCTCTTTGGAAGCCGATGCATCTGCAGCCTGTGTTTGCTCAGGCCGAGAGTATCGTTGATGGAACCTCAGAGCGCTTCTTCCTCAACGGACTCACGCTTCCTTCAGGGTCAGCACTTGAAGAAAGCCAGGTTGAGCGGATATTCAATGGGCTTTCGTCGTTCCTCGAGGAGGCCAGGTAGGCTTGCGAACTAACACCTTCGACTCCTTGAAGCGAGCAACCGATATAGCCGTCGCGGGCTCTGGGCTTGTTGTCCTCAGCCCTCTTCTCGCTGGAATAGCCGTAGCCGTAGCGGCAAAAATGGGGCGACCAATACTGTTTGTCCAAGAACGGCCTGGGCGTCACGGTCGGATATTTAAGTTGATGAAGTTCCGAACTATGGCCGATCCCGATCCGGGCAAGGACCTCGTGAGTGATGAACAGAGGCTGACGAATTTCGGTCGCTTACTCCGGTCCACGAGCCTGGACGAACTTCCCACCCTAATCAATGTTCTCAAGGGGGATATGAGTCTCGTAGGGCCCCGTCCCCTTCTCATTCGCTATCTGGGTCGTTATTCCCCTGTTCAAGCTCGACGGCACGAAGTTCGCCCTGGCATTACGGGATTGGCGCAGATTCATGGACGCAACGCCCTTAGTTGGGAAGAGAAGTTTACCTTCGACGTCGAATATGTGGATAACCGAAGTCCGTTACTGGACTGCAGGATTCTTTGGCGGACATTAGTTGTTGTATTTCGTAAAGACGGTATTTCTGCTGCACAGCATGTCACTATGCCCGAGTTCAGAGGATTAACAGATGACCCTGAGGTCACGAAGTGAAGCTCGGTTTGATAACTCAATGGTTTGCGCCTGAAGAATTTTTGCTTCCAAACAGCGTATCTGAAGAATCGGTTAAGGCGGGTTTCGACGTTAGGGTGCTGACTGGATTCCCCAGCTATCCGGCGGGGGTGATCTACGACGGATATCATCAGGCCGTCGGTTTTCGTGAGGTCATAATGGGCGCCGACGTCTATCGTGTAAAGTCGTTTCTTAGCCATGATGCGAATGCATTGAAGCGAATTCTGACATTTGGTTCCTTTGCACTTTCAAGCACGCTACGAGCCGACGTAATGGCTGATGTTGACGTGATCTACGTTTATGCCACGCCTATGACGGCTGCGATAGCAGGTTGGTGGCTCTCGAAACGCTACGGCATTCCTTATGTCCTCCACATCCAAGATCTTTGGCCCGAGTCGGTAACTAGTTCTGGGATGTTGACTAAGGGTGTAGTGACATCTGTGGCGGGTTCGGTGATTTCAGCCCTCCTCAAACCCCTATACTCTTCGGCGGCCCATATAATAGTTATTTCTCCGAGCATGAAAAGTGCATTAGTTAGCCGCGGCGTTCAAGCATCGAAGATCACCACCGTCTTTAATTGGGAGCTTCATTCTATTGAAGGCCCGTCTAGGGGACGTCGGTCGATGGGGAAGTCCGGTATTCGATTTGTTTACGCCGGGAACCTCGGTGTAATGCAGGATGTGGAAACTATTCTGCGCGCTGCGGAGCTTTTAGTCGACAAGCCGGAGATCGAATTTCACATTTACGGCTCCGGCGTCCAGGAATCGTCCTTGCATCTACTGGCTGCAAATGCAGGACTCTCAAACGTCACCTTCCATGGACGAGTGACTAAGAGAGAGATGTCTGACGTCTATGCAACCGCTGACTTCCTTCTCGTGACGTTGAAGGACGACCCCCTGTTCCGAATGACCATTCCATCCAAATTCCAAGCGGCCATGGCACACGGTATTCCGGTAGTCAGCACTGTCCAGGGCGACCTCGAAAGAATCTGTACAGACGCGGGTGTTGGCTGGACAGCCGCACCTGAAGATCCTAGTTCCCTTGCCGAAGCTTTGATGAAGGCAGCAGCCTCTGCTCCATCCCATCGGAGCGCAATGACCGAAAGGTGTCGCGCGCTATATAAAGACAAATTTTCGCTAGATAAAGGCGTTGCAGCGGTCCGAAGTATTTTGACAGACGTAACGGTTACAAAGGGGAAGGGTATCTGTTGAGTGCAGCATATGCAGGCAAGAAGATAGTTATCACGGGTGGGACTGGTTCGTTCGGCCACACCGTCGCCAGGAAATTGTTGTCGACCGGCGTGGAGCAGGTGCGCATCCTTAGCAGGGACGAAGCCAAGCAAGATGCCATGAGACATGAACTTCCGAACCCTCGTCTCAAGTTCTACGTTGGGGATGTTCGCGACTTCGACAGCGTAGACCGTGCGATGAAGAATGTCGATTACGTCTTTCACGCGGCTGCGCTGAAGCAAGTACCTTCCTGCGAGTTCTTTCCGATGGAAGCTGTCCGAACAAACATAATTGGCAGCGAAAATGTGATCCGTGCTGCCGAGAAGAACTCAGTACAATCCGTAGTTTGCTTAAGCACTGATAAGGCTGTTTATCCTGTAAATGCTATGGGCATGAGTAAGGCGATGATGGAGAAAATCGCTCAATCTCATGGATTAAACAATCCTCAAGCGGACACTATTGTTTCATGCGTTCGCTATGGCAATGTTATGTATTCGCGTGGATCAGTTATTCCCCTGTTTATACGGCAGTTGAAGTCCGGCGGGCCGCTTACGATAACGAATCCCGCGATGACCCGTTTTTTGATGTCTCTGGCTGATTCTGTAAGCTTGGTGGAGTTTGCCTTTGAGCACGCACGCCAAGGTGACCTATTCGTGAAGAAGGCTGCGGCATCAACCATTGCCGATCTGGCGCAGGCGGTTGCTAACTTATTCGAGTCGAATTCCGAGGTCCAAGTTATCGGGACTAGACATGCTGAGAAACTGTCAGAGGCTCTAGCGACCCGTGAGGAGCTCACTCGAGCGCAGGATATGGGTGACTACTTCAAAGTACCTGCTGACAATCGCGATCTCAATTACAGTGTGTATTTTGATTCCGGCGACGTAAATCAAGCTAACTTTGGGGACTACGACTCCCATACTGTTGAACAGATGAGTATTCCGGAAATCGAGGATCTCCTACTTACGTTGCCCGAAATCCGCAGTGAACTTGCCTCCGCTGGCAAGACAAAACGGCTAAGTGAGGCGCGTTGAAGGTCAGTCTCACTGGAAGCGGAGGCTTCTTAGGATTCCATGTGCGGGCACTTGTTCACAGCTTGGGAGGCGACGTAGCGACGGTTAGCCTTGGAAATTCCTTTAGGAGCGATCAGGCGGTTGCGGCCACATCAGGCCAAGAAAGATTCATCCATCTAGCAGGAGTCAACCGCGGATCCGACTTGGACGTCCAATCGGGCAACATAACTATGGCTCAACAAGCGGCGGCCACGTTAAGGTGGGCTTCGGCGCCGCCAGCCCACGTGGTTTTTGCCAATTCATCCCAGGCGGGGAATGGTTCGGTTTACGGAACTGCCAAAGCTGAGGCCAGCGGAATACTTCGAAATGCCGCTGAGGAAGTGGGTGCTACTTTTACTGACATTACCCTACCCAACCTTTTTGGTGAGCATGGGAAGCCCTTTTATAACTCTGTCGTGGCAACTTTTTGCCATCTTCTGCAAAGCCGCGGAAGGCCTGAGATAAAAGAGGACCGGGAACTCAACCTTCTCCACGCGCAGGCCGCGGCCGACCTATTACTGGGCAGGCTTCCCCTTGACCAATTAAATGGACATACGACCAGGATCTCTGTTTCGGAGTTGTTGGCCCGTCTGCAGGAACTCTCGGTGATCTATGGTTCCGGCGACGTGCCCCCTCTCGCCACTGATTTCGAATTAGATCTTTTCAATACATATCGCTCTTTCCGAATCGGCGATGAGCTTCCATTCACGTTGCAGCGGCGTGCCGATGCGCGTGGAAGTTTCTTCGAAGTTTGCAAGTCACACGGCGGGAGCGGTCAAACTTCTTTTTCCACTACTGCCCCAGGCGTCACTCGTGGTGACCATTATCACCGTCGCAAGGTAGAACGATTCGTTGTTCTATCTGGCGAGGCGGAAATTGCCATGCGCCGGCTATTTTCCAATCAGGTTCTTCGCTTTAAGGTTTCTGGTGATTCTCCTGTGGCTATTGACATGCCCACCTTCTGGACTCACAACATCCTAAATACGGGCGATAGAGAGCTTTACACCCTGTTTTGGACAAACGACATTTTTGACGCGTCAAATCCGGATACGACGGCGGAGAAGGTTTAGGGCCAATGACAACCAAGCTCAAGATTGCCACAGTTGTGGGCACGCGGCCAGAAATTATTCGGTTGGCGGCGACCATCAAACGCCTCGACAAGTATACCGAACACGTTGTGATTCACACGGGACAGAACTACGACTACGAGCTTAATGAGATCTTTTTCGAGGACTTGGGGTTACGCAAACCTGACTACTTCCTCGCTGCAGACGTTTCATCGCTGGGGGCCGTATTGGGGTCCATCCTGACTAAGGTGGAAGCAGTACTGCTAGAAACACGGCCGGATGCCATGGTGGTACTGGGCGACACTAACAGCTGCATTTCTGCCGTTATGGCACGCCGCCTCAAGATTCCTGTCTTTCATATGGAAGCTGGCAACAGGTGCTTCGATGAGAACGTTCCTGAGGAAGTGAACCGCCGCTTGGTCGACCACGTTGCGGACTACAACTTGGTCTACACCGAGCATGCTCGGCGGAACCTCCTAGCTGAAGGCATTCACCCTTCGAGGATTCTACTTACAGGTTCGCCGATGCGCGAGGTCTTGGCCGGAAACGCTGAGGCCATCAGCTCTAGTAACATTTTGGCGCGGCAAGGACTCTTAAATAAGCAATACATAATGGTGAGTCTTCACCGCGAGGAGAACGTTGATTGCCCCGAGCGTTTACGCACTGTTTTCGAAGCCTTAAACGCAGTGGGTGCGAGGTATCAGATGCCGGTCTTGCTTTCCACGCATCCCAGAACGAGAAAGAGACTGGAACAACAGCCCATTGAAGTACAGGGTGGAGTCATGATGCATGCGCCTTTTGGCTTCAACGACTATGTGAAGCTACAGCGTGAAGCCTTGATTGTGCTGTCCGACAGCGGCACCATCAGCGAAGAATCTTCCCTGTTGGGTTTTTCTGCGGTGACCTTGCGGGACTTCATCGAGCGACCCGAATCGATTGATACTGGCGGCATCATTACCGCGGGTCTGAACAAGGACAGCATCCTTGATGCCGTGGCCATCACACTGCAGCAGAATGCTGAGGAGGGTTTTGTCTCCGCCCCGGCGGATTATGTTATTTCAGATACGTCTCGGAGGGTTGTCAACTTCATACGCTCCACTGTGCACAGCCACAGGCAGAGAACGGGCCTCCGGCAGGTTTGAGATCCCAAGATTCCAAAGGCCGCTTTCACTTAGTTGTTCAGCTTTAAATTAAATGTATCCAACAAGACGCTAGGAAGAAGTTGTGAAGAAAGCACTGGTTACAGGAACTACTGGCCAAGACGGAAGCTACCTGATTGAGCTGCTCCTGGCCAAGGGCTACGAAGTTCATGGAACGAAGCGCCGGTCGTCTTCGTTCAACACTTCGCGCCTGGAAAATCTAAGTAGAGAACGTGGATCTAAACCAGATAATCTCTTCCTCCACTATGCTGACCTTGCCGATGCTGGGTCATTGACCAACCTTGTCCGGGATGTGCAACCGGACGAAATATACAACCTCGGTGCTCAGAGCCACGTAGCCGTATCATTCGAGGTCCCTGAGTACACGGCTGACGTGACCGGCGTGGCAACGATCCGCCTGTTGGAAGCGATCCGGGCAAGCGGATTGGGAACGCGTTTCTATCAGGCTTCTTCGTCGGAGATGTTTGGTTCTACCCCCCCACCGCAGAATGAAGAGACGCCATTCCATCCCCGTAGCCCTTACGGGGCAGCAAAAGTTTACAGCTACTGGGCAGCGGTAAACTACCGTGAAGCTTATGGCATTCATGCATCAAACGGGATTCTGTTTAATCATGAGAGTCACCGCCGTGGCGAAACCTTTGTCACACGGAAAATTACCAGGGCCGTTGCACGCATCGTGGAGGGCCTACAGACCGAGTTAGTCCTGGGTAACTTGGACGCCGTTCGCGACTGGGGGTATGCCCCTGAATATGTTGAAGCGATGTGGCTCATGCTGCAGCACGAGACAGCCGATGATTACGTGATTGCAACAGGTGAAGCGCACTCAGTGCGCGAATTTGTTGAAGCCGCGTTTGCGCGGGTCAATCTCGATTGGGAGAAATATGTGCGAACTGATGCTCGATATGAGCGTCCAAGCGAGGTAGATGCACTCATCGGAGACGCGTCCAAGGCCGCGCGCGTCCTGGGTTGGAAACCCAAGACAACCTTTACAGAACTTGTGAACCTTATGGTTGACGAAGATTTGCAAAGTGTTCGCGATGAAAGGTCAGGAAAGCTTGTCCGCATCGATATCTAAGTCAGATGGAAAGGTCAGCCCTGACGATCAGTCCGCGGAGAGTCTATGCTTGGACGTGGATCTAACGGGTATCGCGCCGGCAAGCGGCGGCGGCGTTGAAAGCGTAGCGATTGGCGTCGTTCAAGGTCTTCTCGAGTTGGGGTTGAGTCCTCGATGCCTAGTGTCCGAAGGCACAGTCGGGAGTTGGGTGAAACAATTTCCCGAGACCGGCCCGGAATTCTTAGAAGTTGCCTCGATACTGCGTGCTGGAAGCCACTGGCAGAAGGCTATACGAAGAGTGCTTCCGTCACGTTGGAAATCCGCAGGCGTGGTCGGACTAGTTCGCCAGCTAAGAGCGCGTTCTATCGCACGCGTCACGCGATCAGGCGCCACCTGGTTTCCATTTCACCGTGCTAGCGCGCGTGCTGACAGCGCAGTCGTCACAGTACATGACCTGCGCGTGTTCGAGAGTGGCTTGGAATCGAAGATGGACCAGACGATCATTAGGCAAAATATATCGAGTGCCAAGGCCGTTGTTTGTAGTTGGGCCCATCCATACGAACACCTGATCAGGTTGTTCCCCGATGCCCAAGAAAAGGTCTTCAAGATTGCCCTGCCCGTCCTCAACCCTGGTCCCGCAGTGATGCCGCATGAGCTATCTCCAGGAGCTATTCGGCTCTTCCTCCCTGCCTCGGTCACGCCCCACAAGAATCACGAACTTGTCCTGAGAGCAATGGCAGAGCGTGAATGCCTCCATCTGACGTGTACAGGGATCGAAGTGGAACCATTCGCTAGTGAGCTAAAAAAGCTTGGAAAGGACCTTGGAGTTGCCGAGCGCGTAAGTTGGCTTGGTTATGTGGACACCGCGAGTCTTGAGGCCGAATACCAGAAGGCGGACATTCTTGTTATGCCCAGCCGCTGGGAGGCGGCAAGTGGCCCAGTTTTCGAGGCAATAGTTCGTGAACTTCCGTTTGTCGCAAGCTCCATATCGCCTATTAGGTCACAACTGGTCGACCTCGGGCTCCGGGCTCCCACTTTTGACTGCGACAGCGTCTCGGAGTTCCTTGCAGCTCTAGACGAAGTCATTGCAAATTACTCTAAGTATCGGGAAGAGCTAGCTGGACCTGCTTCTGCGCTTCGGGCTCGCACCTGGAGAAACACCGCTGAGGAGTATCGTCAGGTTTTTAACTGGGTGAGCGGGTATGGAGACAAGCCCGAGTATTTACAGAAAAAGGTTTCCAAGTGATCCCTATGTCCCGGCCAAGTATCAGTGAGTTAGAGCGCAAATATTTGCTCGATGCCTTCGACAGCGGATGGATATCTTCTCTGGGCGATTATGTCGTTCGTGCGGAGGATAAGCTCAAAACAATTGGCGGCGTCACACACGCGGCCGTGGTGAGCAACGGAACGACTGCCCTCCATCTTGCCCTTCTCGCGCTCGACATCGGACCGGGGGACGAGGTCATTATTCCATCGAGTACGTACGTTGCCACGCTGAACGCGGTTCTTTATGTCGGTGCGCTGCCTGTGATCGTCGATGTAGACCCTGTAACCTGGTGCATATCTCCGGACGCCGTTCACGAGGCATTGACCACTAAAACCCGGGCAGTGATCGCCGTTGACTTATACGGTCATCCGGCCGACTACGGTTCTTTGAGGGAGATCTGTGGGCCGGCAGGCGTCGTTCTCGTAGCAGACGCGGCGGAATCTATCGGAGGGAGCCTCCAAGGCGTGCCGGTGGGAGCCTTAGCAGATGTATCCACCTTTTCTTTTTTCGGTAACAAAGTTGTGACGAGCGGAGAAGGCGGAGCTGTCGTTACACAAGACGCTGAGGTTGACCGCCGTATCCGAAAACTACGAAATCAGGGAAACCATGAAGACCGTCGGTACTTCCACGACATCCTTGGGTACAACTACCGAATGACGAATCTAGCAGCGGCCATTCTATGCGCCCAGTTAGAGCGGCTGCCTGAACTTTTGAGTTCACGGCAAGGTGTTGTGGAACAGTATGACCGACTGTTCGAGCTCAATCCCACACTGGTACCCCAGGGAAGGGCATCCGGCGCGGCTGCAAGTCCGTGGATGTACTCGCTAGAGCTCAAGGGCGAACTTGCCGGCAGGCGAGATGACATCATGTCGCAAATGAGGGCTGAAGGCGTGGAAACACGCCCGGTCTTCAACACGGTAGAGTCGATGCCGTATCTGAAAAGTTTCAGATCGTCTCCGACTCCTGTCGCCGGTACTTTGGCAAAATCGGGAGTAAGTCTTCCAACTTTTCCCGGCATGACGCCTAGCGAAGTGGAACACGTTGTGACAAGTCTGTTTAGAGCTTGCGGCCTGACCAAATGAGATCTGCCGGAGGCAGGCCAGTTCCGAGTACGCGAAGATCTTCACGACACTGCCAGCTGATGGCTTGTTTGAGCATGCCGCTAGTTACCATCGAATGAGAAGCCTGAAAGGAAGCCGACGCGCTTTTGCAGCGGTTTTTGTCGACGGGCTTTTCGCTGTCTCGAGTTTGATTCTTTCTGTTTCAATTGCTAGGTCAAGCACGGTCAGTGAATTCGGATCGTTCGGCTTTGCCATGACGGTATACCTTTTGACCAACGGGGTTGTCCGCGCAATGGTCACTGAAACAACTCTTTCGTCCATGCCGAGTCGTGCTGCCCTTCAACACGGATTTCGACGGGCAATATGGATTTCTGTGGCCGCTTCATGCATGGTTTTGGGGGCGGGTGCTGTCTTCTCGATGCCCTTTATGGTAGTTCTGGGATTCTGCCTGCCGGGGATTGCGGCGCTCGACTTCATACGACTTACAAATGCACTTATGCACAATCCTCGAATTGCGGTAGTTCTGGGTTTGGCTTGGGCCAGCGCGGTTCTCGCTCTAGGGCTAACGGTCCTGATTATTCCTGTTACGGCCATTTCTGCTTTCTCATTTTGGGCCGCAACTGGTGCCCTAATGGGAATCGTGGCGGCGGTTCACGCTAGATTTTCCTGGAGTCCGGCGTGGCGATCCCACAGGCAGGCAACTCGGAACGCGATTTGGTTCGGGGCTGACTATATGGCGGGCAGTGGTGGAGCGTTGCTAACTACCACTCTTCTTGGTGGCATCTTTGGACCCACAATACTGGCTGCTTTGAGAGGAGCTGGTACCATTCTCGGACCTGCGAATCTGCTCTCAACTACAACTCGTTCTTTGAGTCTGCCCTATCTGACCAGGGCACGTCTGGTGGGACCAAGGCATGAGTTCCATAGCGGTGTCTTTGCAGCGGCTGCCACAATGGCATGCGTTGCGCCGTTGTTAGTGGTAGTGGTTTTTATTCCGCCGCAAATAGGAACAGCGCTGCTAGGCCAGACTTGGATTGTGGCGGCCCAGGTTTTGCTTCCTCTTTCCTTGGAGTCTCTATTGGCACTGGGCGGCAGCGTGGCAGCAGCGGGACATAGATCGAGGCAGGCAGGGGCGCGTTCCTTCTTTCTGCGCTTGTCCACGGCAGTTGCAAGGCCAATAGTTGTTATTTACTTTGCAGCTTCCTATGGGCTTCAAGGTGCTGCATGGTCGATGGCTGGACTGTCTCTGGTGAATTTCGTGATCTGGTGGGGGAGCTATTACATCGTGTGCCGTACTGCGTCGAGATCAAGTGCCGCATCCAATAACGGCAGCTTTGGTTCGAAACTACGCCTCTGAATGGGTGAGATTTCTCGAGCAACCGGACCATCATTGTGGCCACTTGTTACCGAAAACCGACGGCCTGCAAATCGCGTCCTTTCCGTGTTCTGGCGTGTTTAGACGGTTCAGGCTTCTTCTCGATTTACTGGTTCAACGACTGGAGCTTGACCGTTCGATGACGTAGCATCCTTGACGAGTTCGACTATTTGCTGCCCGAGTCGAGCATTTGCCGGCGGTGTCGGATCTTAGTGTGATTTACTGCCCAGGGGCGATCGTGATTTTTCTTGTATCCACTCTCGGGCCCAAAAACTCCAACAAACACCGGTCTTTTATCTAGGGACAGCCGCCGCGAAATGCGGACGTCCCAGTTTATCCCCTGTGTTATCAGATACCTGCTCTAGTCACCCTCGTTTGTGGGCGGACGACCAGCAAGTTGTACAAGGTCGTTAAGTGGCTCTTCACGGTTCGTGGGGAATTTGATCCCTGGAGTGAGCGTCATGCCGCCGTCCGGACGGCACTTCTCGAGAGAATAACCGACTTGTAGTTGGCGGCGTTGCGGTATCCCCGAGCCGTTCGCTTGATGTTCTTTATTGCCGTGTTGTTAGCTTCGGCCTTCCCAGTCGTGGCGCCGGTAATGATCAGCACTTCGATTTCTTTCCACCACCTGCACACGGTGCGGTAGAGCCTGTTCGTCTCCTGCCGTGCGGCTGCCTTGACCAGTTCCTCAAGTACGTTCTTGGCCGCCGCCGCGTCTTCGAGCGAGCCGGTCCGGAGCAGTGCCCGGAGTTGTTCCTTGACTTTCCAGGCGGCCTGGAGGGTTCCGGTCGGGTCATCGACGGCGAAGACCTCTTCCAGCCGCCGGGAGGCCCGGCAGGGGAGGGTGTCGCCGCCGCGCAGGAGCAGCATGCGGTGGGGCCTAGGCCTTATCGGTGGCCCGGCCGCGGCGGCCCTTGACCTGTTGGGAGAGGTTCTGCCGGGTCTCGGTCATGGCCTGGTTGGCAAGTGAAATCAGGTGGAAATGATTGACGGCGACGGCGGTGCGGGGAAGCCACATCCGCAGCGCTTTGCGGAACGCCGCGGAGGGGTCGATGGCGACGACCTGCACGGCCAAGCGCCACTCCAGGGGCCGGGCGAACAGCCAGTCTCCGACGCCCTTGTGGTCCCGCCCGTCGACACCAAGGACCTGTCCGGTGTCCAGGTCAACGATGGTTGTCATCCACGGCTCGAACCGGGTCCACGCCTTCGTTCCCGGGTCCTGGAAATAGCGCATGGACCGGAATCGGTGTTCATCGATGCCCAGCATCCGAGGGCTGAGCTTATCCACGTCAGGCAGTTTCAGTAAGCAGGCCTCGGTCACCGCGGCGCGGACCATCCACCAAGACACGGCGAAGCCGGCAGCGGTTTCAGACCGCCCGTCCGGAGCGGATGACCGCGTCTGCAAGCTGGTCCCGAAGCCGGCCCGTCGAGCGGGCGCGGCGCGGGACTTGGGGCGTGGATTCAAAGAACGACAGCCGGTCGCACCTTGGCTCTTCGCAGTACCAGCGGTACTTGGACCAAAGCACTTACACCGTGCCAGCGACCGGAATATCGCGGAGCCGCTGGAGACGGCGTTCCTTTCGCCGGGAGGCGATGACACCACAGCTCGGGCACCCCGGCGGGTGGTCGGTTTCGATAATGACCCGCCGCTGGCCGGCAGCGATGGCAGTGGAAATGACGCCGTAGTCCGGAAGGTTAAAAAGGATGGTGGCAGCATCGGCTGCGACCCCGGTAGGCTCGATCACGGCTCGTGGTCCTGTTCCAGGTTGAATGCTTAGACACACTCATCCCAGCAGGGCCACGGGCCCTCTTGTCTTCAACGACACGAACACAATTCCCCATCAACCACGAAGAGCCTGCAAGGGCGTCGACATCGGGCAGCGTCAGCGCCGCGGAATCCAGAGCCCGCTGGACCAGCCACCACGAGAGACCGAACGAAAGCGCGGCCTCGGCGGCGGCGGCCCTTCCGGAACCGATCACGGCGGCCACCAAGGCGTCGCGGAGCCGGCGGGTGGACCGTGCCCGGCGCGGGACCTGGGTTGTTTCCTGGGTGAATGTCTGGCGCGGGCACAGGTACTCATCGCAGAAGAATCTCCGCTTGGCCCAGACCACTTCGGCCTGCCTGGCGACAGGGATGTCGCGCAGACGTTGTGGGCGGCGGGAATGAACGCGGGTGCTGATCACGCCGCAGGAAGACCAGCCTGCCTCGGCGGTGGCCACGACGCGGATCCGTCGCTGTCCGAAGGCAAGGACCTCGGTGCCGGTGACGCGGTAGTCGGGCAGGTTGAAAATGGAGGTGGCAGCATCGGGCGCGGGGAAGTAGGCTCGATCAAGGCTCGTAGCTCCTGACTCTTGATGAATGCGTAGAGAACATCCATCACAGCAGGGCTACGAGCCCTTCAGCTTTCAAGACACGGAACCTGTTTCACCACGAACCACGGAGAGCCCGTTAAGTTTCAAGGTCGTTGACGCACGAGCAACCGTCCACGGAAGCGGGGGCCACGTGGAGTGATTTTAAAATTTCGCATTCTGGAGCTCCAGAACCATTTCGAAGATATGACGATCAGGGGAACGTTGTCGCCAATCATCAAACGCTTGACCGGCTCGCACTCGTGCAGTCACCCGTTCCGATGGCGTCATGGCCGCGTAGGACTCGACTGCCTGGGTCCATTCTTGGGAGGAATCGGTTCGGACCACCAGTCCCCCTCCGGACTCCAGAACTGAAGTCCAAGGGGTGACGTCCGCGCAGACGACAGGGCACGAGACGGATAGCGCTTCCGCGATCACATGACCAAAGTTTTCGCCTTTCGTGGGGAAAAGCATCACATCGTACTGGGCAAGTCTTTGTCGAACGTTAAGATTTTCAATTGCTCCGTGAAATGTCACGGTGATGTGATTTGGTAATCTTTCAGCTGCATGACGGCACTTTGCGGCATACTCACTATCTTCTTCCGGGCCGTATATATTGAACTCGAACGGGGTCGCAACGCTTGCAAATGATTGGATTAAGTCGAGCAGTCCCTTTACGACGCTGATCCGCCCAATAAAGACCGCCCGAAGCCTCCCGTCACGTGAACTTTGTATCGGCGCTGGAAGTGACTGCACGGGAAGGGCCGTGTCATTTTCTCTAACCAAGACCGTCGCTTCTGTCCCGAGTGCACGGTAAATATCGTTGGCCTCGCGAACGCTAGATGCATGCCATATTACGCGCCGATGAAGTCGAAGCCGCCTGTAAACGAAGATGAATATCCTCTTACGAGCTGGTTTTATGCCGAGTGCACCTGGGCCAAACTCCCCACGAGGTGCCACCACCGCTCCGGCTTTTCCGAAAAAGCCCAATGCATGCAAAATCTGCGGTAGAATTGAAAACCGGATGTTGAAGAAGCTGCTTAGATATAGAACGTCCGGGCGTTTTGCCTTGCCAGCTTTCAACGCCCTAGCCAAGGGCGCCAACTTTTTCGTGGAGAAATAAAGAGTGCTGATGCCTTCGTGTGTCGTCCAGACACCGGACGGGACAGGAAGCGGATATTTTTGGCCCAGATCCGTGTCGCTAGTTATTACTGCGCAGTCGAAAGATGCCGGTGCCCCTTGAGCGATAGCTGAAACTGTCCTGATCGGCCCTCCGCCAAGGTATGCGGGGGGGTAAAAGGGCGCAAGGATGAGTACGCGGTGCACAGCAGCGGCCGTCATTTCTGGGGAATTAGAGGGACTCGACGTTTTCGCCGGACAAACGGTTCCTTGTGTCGAGTACGTCGACGCCTGCGCCAGTGACGTTCGAAAGGTCTAGCCGATCATGATCGGTGATGAGGATGGCAAGGTCTATATCCCGGAGTCCCTTTTCGTCAAGTTCGACTTTCTGGACGCCAACAGGCCACCTATGGGGTTCTACGTGAGGGTCCACCGCAACTAAATCGGCCCCAAGCTGTTCTAATAGTTCGATTAGTCTCAGCGAAGGTGACTCGCGAATGTCCCCGGTGTTCTTTTTATATGCGAGACCAATAAGCAGTATTCGTGAGCCTCGGACGGATTTTGACTTCTTGTTAAGATTTGCTATGGCGCGCTGTACAACGTAATCGGGCATATGATCGTTTAGATCGTTGGCCAGTTCTACGAAGCGAAAGTTTTGCCCAAGTTTCCTTTTGACCTGCCAAGATAAATAGCTTGGATCAACGGGGAGGCAGTGACCGCCCACACCAGGGCCCGGAGTGAACTTCATGAAGCCGAAGGGTTTGGTGCTGGCCGCTTCAATTGACTCCCAGACGTTGACGCCGAGCTCGTTTGCGAATATAGCGAGTTCGTTGACTAGTGCGATATTCACATGTCGAAAAGTATTCTCCAACAACTTGGTCAACTCAGCCTCTTTGGGAGTGCTAACGGGAACGGTTGTGTTGACCAGTTGGTCGTAAAAGCCTTGCACATTTTTAAGCGACGCAGGTCCAACTCCCGAAACAACCTTCGGCGTCTCCACAAAACCCCAAACTTTGTTGCCAGGATCAATTCGTTCCGGTGAGTATCCTGCAAAGAAGTCTTCTTCGACCTTCAAGCCGGACGCTTCTTCCAGAATTGGGACAAGCATTTCTTCCGTCGTCCCCGGATAGGTCGTGGACTCAAGGATCACAGTTGCGTCAAGGCGCAAGTGTTTTGCAAGTGATCGAGTCGACTGTTCGATAAAAGAAAGATCCGGGAGGCTCTCTCGGAGTGGCGTCGGAACGGTGATGACAGCGATGTCGAAATCTACGGCCAACCCATAGTCGGTTCCCGCCACAAAGCGCCCGCTCTCAAGGGCGTTCGTAAGCTCTTCGCTTGAGATGTCGTCCACATACGAAACCCCCCGCGTTAGGCTTGCGATTCGATTTACATCTGTGTCTATACCCACTACGGTGAAACCGGCTTCAACTGCTCTCATAGCGACCGGCAGGCCAACGTATCCTTGGCCTATTACCACCACTTTTTGCGTTTTTCTCATGCGAATCTGGCCCACTCCTCGTTTCCAGGTGCGGTTAGCCCCCGGGCTTCATGTTAGCAACGCTCGCCATCTGTTGTGGCATTCTTACCTTGTGCGAGGTTTAGGAAGTTCCCAGTGCAGTACGCCTAATGAAAGTGGCGGTGACGTCGTCATCGTCGGGGCAGGTGGCTTCGGACGTGAGACTATCGAAGCCGTGAGGGCAGAGGCATCGTCGATGAGCCACTCCCGCAGGCTGATCGGGGTGGTCGACTCAGACCCCGGCCGGTTCAACTTGGCAAGACTGGCATCACTGGGCGTTCCATATCTGGGAACAGATCTTGAATGGTTAGGTTCGAATCCCTCCGCGGAGTTTGTAATCGGTATTGGGGATCCGCGGATCAAAGCACGAGTTCATCGGCGATTTATTGCGGCAGGTTTGCATCCGGCTACTGTTGTACATCCGAGTGCAACCGTAGGAAGCAATTGCGTGCTGGCCCCTGGCACTATTATTTGCGCAGGGGTTCAGGTGTCGAGTTTCGTGACATTGGGACTGCATTCGCACCTAAATCCGAATGCAACCGTGGGTCATGATGCTGTAATTGGTGATTATGTATCAGTAAATCCCGGCGCCATCATATCCGGCCGCGTGACATGTCATTCTGAAGTTTTGGTTGGAGCTGGCGCAACCGTCCTTCAAAATTTGACGATAGGCAGTGGTGCCACTATTGGAGCCATGGCTTGTGTTACCCGAGATGTTCCATCGAAGGCGGTTGCGGTAGGAGTGCCTGCTAGATGGCGGGGCTGAGCTAGCGCGTTCTGCGGTATGTTCAAAATTTGGTTGTCCGCTTATCCGGCACGGCGTGCGATCAGCCTTCGCTTTGCGCCACCGATGGGTGGCCTGCCAAATTCCGGAGGCTGCTCAAGGGACCCAATTGCTGTGGGAGCACAACCGGATTTATTGGGGGCGCTATCCCTGGGCGAATCAGAGGTTGCCGTCGCTTGCGACGGCGCCTGAGGTGGTGGCCATGTACTCGTACATTGCGGTGCCGTCGGCGCCGGTCTGGCCAACCGTCGTCGGGCCGGGCTCCGTGGCCCCGGTTGTTCCATCGGTGATGTAGCGGATTACGCGACCATCTGCGAGTCTCACCCACGAACCGAGCCTGGCTGTCGAAGACGCCATCCAGGCGCCGCCTGATAGCGCGCCATTCGCTGTCTGTGTCCAGCCGCGGGCTGCACCGACCGACGGCGCGGCAGCAGCCCAACGCATGCCGCGACGGAAGATGCCCTTGGCTGGCGCCGCTGCGCTGAGCCAATTACTCCCATCGCCCCACGCGTTCGAGTGACTGAGGGGGACTTCCCCGACGGGGATAGCGTTGAAGGCCGCGTCGGTGCCGAGCGAGCGAACCGACGGGATGTTCCAACCCGCAGCCTGACCGGCCAGGGTGCCGTCGCCAAGGTCCACGGGGCGAGCTGGCACGCCCTTCGCCTTGACCAGCACTGAACGGATCGATCCTGCGCCAATGCCTCGGACGAGCACTTCCGGGACTGCCGGGTTGACGCTGCCCACATGCTCGGATTCGGTGATGATCGAGCCGACTTCGCAGGTTTCGTCCACCCATAGTCCGATGGCTGGCGTGTTGTCGCCCGCCGCCTTCTTGACGTCGATGCGTCCGACGTTGACCCGTTTGCAGCGTTCGGTTCCTGAGAATAGGACGGATCGGTCTGCGGCGAGTCCGCGGACCCGGGTTCCGGACACGATGTCTCCGACGAAGTCGCTGACGTTTTGTGCGCTCAGGACTCCCGCGCAGTCGTCGGAGATGAGAGTGCCGAAGGTGATGCCGTCTGCGAACTTGAACAAGTACGCGTGGCCGCCGTAGTTGCGCTCAGTAAGCCACCGTCCCATCTGTCCGCGACCGGATCGTTGTCCGGCTGACGCGGAGCAGTAGATCGCGTGGGTCTGGTTAGCGCCGCCAGAGTCATCGATGTCGTCGTGGCAGTACGCGTTACCCCAATCGAATGCCTCTTGCTTGACGTAGAGGAGCCCGAAGTCATACCCATTTGCGTGCAGGTATCCGATGCGGTTTCCGACGCCCGTCCGGTCGTTCATCCCGATGCCGTCCCATGAGGCGAAGAATATGGGTGTGGGCATCCCTTCGGTGCGGAGATACTCGACGTAGTTCCGGTCTCCGTTACTCCACACGCCGCTGCCAGAGCAGTACGCGGCGGACCCTCGGACTACGCCTCCAGTGAGATGCGTGCCCCGCGTGCCGACGTACTTCACTAGGCCTATGCGGAAGGTGTGGTCGTCGGCGCCGTTGTTGGATCGTAGTGCGAGGAATGCCGGGGTGCCCCAGGTGGCCACGTGGAACTCGCATGACATCGCGTCGATGGTAAGCCCGTTGGACTTCAGGATGAGGCCGCCTGCAGGGATGGTCACGGGGCTCATGGTCGAGGGGAAGTAGACCCGCGACCCGGCTGGTGCAGCGTCGAGAGCTGCCTGCGGGGAGGGGTATCGTGCAGCGTTGATTGTGATCTCATTCACCGAAACAAACGCGCTGGAAAGATCAGGAATCTGAGCCTTTGGGATCTTCGAGTCGCTGCCAAGCGTGGCAACACCTGATGCTACGCCCTTCTCCGCGATGGGCACATAAGTATCGGCAGGCGGGTTCTTATCGCCAGGGGCGGCTTGAGCGGACGACGCGCCAGTTGCCGAAGCCGCATAGGTCCCGCTGATGGCTGCAGCTATGGCTCCGAGCCGGAGGACTCCACGGCGCCTCAGTGCCTTTTCGGCTTCACCGCTCATGACAGCACCGGACTGCAGATGTGGCGGGTTCTATAAGACAACAATGCTTGAGCCTTCCATCGAACTCTTCGTTGTCTCTAAAAGCTATTTCTTTTGCCGATGCGTCAACCACAGTGGCCTGTACTCCACTTATTTGTGATGCACCTCAGATGTTGGCGGGTAGGTACTCAGTCATGGTGCTGGAGCTACGGGGGGCGGCGAGTACTGGCGTTGAGAGCAGCGCTAGGCCCACCCAGCCGGATGCTGTCCCTTCCCAAGGGCTGGTTAGCAGGATGGGGGTGAATGCGATGATGATCGTAATCATTCGGAACCGCTGGGTGGGCGCGTCAAGATCTTGGATCCGGTCATTCACGGCGCTGACCGCGAAGGCCAGGAACAGTGCCAACCCGATGATTCCAAGGGTTACGCCGATTCCGAGGATTGTGTTGTGGGTGGCTAAGTTCTCCGCATTCTGGGCGCGGTCGGCACCCAGTCCGGCGCCTGTCAGGAGCGATTCCTGCCAGACCGCTCGTGCGCTCTCCCACAGGGGGAGGCGCCCGGACAGGCCCGCGATGGACCTGTCCCCGATGTCTATCCGTTCCAGCATAGGATCGACCCATCCAAAGCTGACGCCAACGATCGCGAGCACGCAGAGGCCGGTGATGACTTTCGCGGGCCGTCCGAACCTGGCAATGATCAGCCATACCCCGAGCAGGGCCGTGGATACCTGCACGCCCCTTGTCTGCGTGGACATGCTGCCGATGACCAGTATGACGACGGCAGCAATCGCGAGCAGGCGCATCCGCCGCGATTGGAGCTGGTTGCTTTGCAACGCTAGCAGTAGAAGGACGATTGCCGTGACGGCGGTGTAGGCCACGTAGTTGATGTTGAGCGTTCCGACTTGCGTGATACGACCGAGGCTGTCACGGTAGATTTCGCCATACCCCGCGATTAGCTGGAACGATGTAAGCGCCAGCCCGTAGAGGCAGCCGATAACGTACCCACCCACCGCCAGTGCTTCGTTCTGTCCCCAGCGGCATGCGGCCCGGACCCCGATGAACATGATGGCGAGCGAGCTGTAGATGATCATCTGCGCGACGAACACGTCCGGGTGCTGCGTCCAGACGCTCGAAAGCAGAGCCCACAGCATGAACAGCACCAACGCCCATTCGGTGAGCCCGATCCTGAAGCGGAGGGGCCTGCCAAGGAGGAACGCGGCTACCGCGATAAAGGGGCCGTAGCGGAGAGCTGCGTTCGGTTCCCACGCTGCGAGGAACGCAATCAGTGCTGCGGCCGATCCGGCGATGGGGGGTAGCGGGGAACGCCCTGTGTGGGCTGTCGCAAGGCGTATCGCCGGGGCGCTTATCATGAGGACAGGCTACCAACGTAGAACCGTGATCATGACTTTCTTGGGGGGTTGCGACGGCCCTCTGTCAATGGCCACTACGTTCTGCCCACGGGCGGCCAGTCGATGTGCCCGCTGGTGGCCAGTAAAAATGCCCGGTGCTTGAGTTCTAGCGATCGTTGCAACGCCCCCGAATAATCGGGAGTCGCAACACCCATGGAATCACCATCGAAAAGTAGTCCTTCCTTAAAGAAAAAATCTCCTCTACCGGAAGAACCGGCGTCGACGGCCGGGGCGCCGGGGAAGCGTTCCCAGCAGTCCCACACCCGGGCGCAAAGACAGGATTTCCTTTCCGCCGTTGAGCGGTTGGGAAGTGTTGCCGCCGCCGCCAAGGAACTCGGCATTAACCGGAGCACGTGCCAGAAGTGGGCGAACGCTGCCGGGATCAGGCCGCAGCGCCAGTACAGCCAAGCGGACAAGGACCACTTCTATGCCGTTCTGGACAGGACGGGCACCATCACCGCGGCGGCCCAGGAGCTGGAATTGAACATCAGCACGGCTCATAAATGGGCTGGCAAGATCAATCCTGCCAGGAGAAAACCACGGGTCATAGGAACTGTGAGGGCTGCTCCTGCGCGGCGCCACCCGTCGGCGGTGATTGAGGAGTTCCTGGGCCTGCTGCGTGAAATCGGCAACGTCAGCGCTGCGGCCCGGCAACTGGGCCTGAACCCCTCCACCTGCTTCAACTGGGCCAGGGCCGCCGGTCTGGTCTCAGTCGGTACGCGAGGCCCATCGGCGAAGCAGATGCATTACCTGCGCCTGCGCCAGGAAGGAGCCGGCCGGAGGGATGCTACCCTCGCCGTCGGCGCCAGCAAACCGAGCTCCTACAACTGGGACCGGCAACAGGCTGCAAAGGACACGTCCGCGGCCCAAGGCCAGGCCGGGGATCTGCCGTATAAACAGGAAGTGAGAACTACATTCGCGGAACCTTCGGCCCCTGCAGCGGCACCAGAGCTGACGGCAGCGGCGGTACCGGAGCTGCCAGCCTCAGTGACGGCGCCAGTACCCGCCGCGGTGGCGTTGGAAGCCCTGGAACAGCCCGTCAGCGCCCGCTACCTGTCCCTGCCCGAGCGGGAGAGGATCGCGGACCTGCGCTCCCACGGAACCTCCATGCAGGCGATCGGCAGGGCACTGGGCCGGTCCGTGGGCACCATCAGCCGGGAGATCAAACGCAACAGCCACCCCATCCTCGGCTACCGGCCCTACGGTGCTCACCGTGCCGCCACGGCCGCCCGGGCACGGCCGAAGGACAGTAAGCTGGCAGAACCCGGGGAACTGAACGACTATGTGAAGATCAAGCTCCTCCCCCGCTGGTCCTCGGAACAGATTTCGAAGCTGCTGATCAAGGAATTTCCCGATGATGAGCAGATGCGCGTGAGCACCGAAACGATCTACCAGGCCCTGTACTTCCAGGCCCGCGGCGGGCTCAAACGCGAGGTCAAAGAGGCCCTGCGCAGCGGCCGGACCCGCCGCAAGCAGCACAGGAATCCCGAGGAACGCACCAGTCGTTTCCGGGACCCGATGATCAACATTTCCGAACGTCCCGCCGAGGTCGAAGACCGCGCCGTCCCGGGCCATTGGGAGGGGGATTTAGTGACCGGAGCCTACAACCAGTCGGCGATCGCGACGCTGGTTGAACGCATCACCCGCTATGTGATGTTGGTGCACCTGCCGGTGGACCATACGGCCGAATCGGTCCGCGACGGGCTGATCAAGACCATGTCCACTCTGCGGGCACACCTGCGGGGATCCCTGACTTGGGATCAGGGCGCCGAAATGGCCAAACACAGGGCTTTCAGCATCGCCACCGACATGGACGTCTACTTCTGCGACCCCGCCAGTCCCTGGCAACGGGGATCCAACGAGAACACGAACGGTCTGCTGCGCCAATATTTCCCCAAAGGTACTGACCTGAACGCCTACGGGCCAGAGGACCTCGAGCACGTCGCCCAGGAACTCAACGCACGACCGCGCAAGACACTGGACTGGGACACCCCAGCCGAGCGTCTACGTGATTTACTGATAGCCAGCTAAGCACGGGTGTTGCAACGACTCCTGGAATTCAAGCAGCGGGCATTTTCGTGGCCGCCTATGGGCAGTTTTTCATGGCCGCGAACAGCCCTCGACTTGGGCGCCGAGATGGCTGCCAATCCGCTACTCGCAATCCTCCTGGGTCTGGTTCTAATTTCGGTGGTCGGTAGCTGCATCTTCTACGGGATCGCGTGGTTTCGTAAGCCGAGCTACTTCAAGTCCGAAGCGTTCCAGCGCCGCCGTGACGAACCGGCGACGCTGAAAACACCTCTCGACGTGTGGAACCACCACTAGATCTGCACCACTTCGAACTCTTTGAACCTGTTGAGTCCCCCGGATGCGGAGCAGAACAGGCCGTGCTGGGTGGAGGTCCCATACCTGGTGTCGTCGCCGGCAGCGAGGGTGTGGGAAACGGAGAAGACGTTGTCCACGTACCCGTCGATCTTGGTTCCGTAGTCCTGCACCCTGAGCGAGTACCAGCGGCCCGCCTGGTAGGTCACGGCGGGGCCTGATGCGAGGGTGGTTAGCACGCCCGCCTCCCACTTGGCAATCACGACGCCGGTCAGGGAGAGGTACGCGGCGAGGTAGTCGCTGGAGGCTACGCGGCGCAGCATGAACCCGTCGTAGGGTTCGAGTTTCACCGATGCCCGCGGATCGACGTTCGCCAGGCCCGCGTCCAGGTAGGCGTTGGATCGGGTGGTGCCGGCCGTCTCGTAGGCTTCACCCGTGGCGGTGTTCACTGTCCACGTTCCGATGGGCGCGGTCCATGACTGCCCCGTGAGCACCGGGCCGAAGCTCGTCCTGGACAGCGGCCCGAGGCTGAACCTGTCCAGAACCTTTGTCCGGGATAGGGAGTCAGGTTTGCGGGGAGCCGCAGCGTGGGTGCGGCGGCGGGGTCGATCATGGTCTTAGCGAACGCGTCCGTTGCGTGCAGTGTCACATCCGTCGCGTCATAGTTGACCATGGCGTTAGTGGCTGTTGACCGGACTTCCAGCCCGATCCGGACGTTGGATGCCTTGTACTGTCCGATGCGGTGCCCATCACCGGCCCACAGGCCGAGTCCGCGCCATGATGCCGTGCCGACGTTGCGGATGTTCAGCCGGATGATTTCGGTGTTTGTCCCTGCAATGCTCACATCGTGCGCGGTTGTGCCGGTGGTGGTGTGATTCACTTCCACGTCCAGGTCCCTGATGCGGGTCCGGTTGCCGCTGAGGGTGCGGAAGGGGATGCCGTCCGCGGCCATTTGAATCTTGACAGCGCCGAACGTGACCCATGTGGGTCGCGGGTAGACGTAGGAGCCCTTGACGAGCTGGTAGCTGAGCCGGTCGGTTCCTTGGAATACGAGGCCGAACTCGACGTTGGAGCAGAGGATCGTGCCGATTTCCGTGTCGTGGACGCGGGTGGCTGCGACAGCGCCCGCGGTTTTGTCCCAGTTGGTGACCCGGACGACGGATGAGAAGCCGCGCCCGCGGATCTAGGGGATGCGGAGCCTGTCGGCGCCCGTGTATGCGTTAATGACGGTCCAGCGGGAGGCGGTGATCGACATTTCCCACGCGGCCGTCATGCCGGTGGTGTTGAGAGTTGACGTCGCGCCCTGGGCGTCGACGCCGTCGATGGTCACGTCCGGCACTGTGATGTTGAGCAGGGCCATGCCGTTGGTGCCCTGCCGGATCGGGGCGCCCGTGGCGTCCAGCGTCGTCCCCGCGACGGTGATGTTCAGTTCGCCGTTGACCAGATAGGTGCCGTTCTTAGCCGGGAGCTTCCATGCCCCGCCCAGGTCAAACGCGGCCTGGATAGCTGCCCTGTTGTCCGTCACGTTGTCAGCCACCACACCCGGAACCAGACGGACATAAGTGGCAGAAAGGGGCACTCGCTCATAGTCAAGCAGTCGCAGCTGGTCCTAGCCAGCCATACCCGCACGGCGCTTCGCGGCAACCACGCTGCCCGCGCCGAAAACAAGGGCACCCAGGCCAGCCGCTCCCCAGATGAGAACGCCGGAGCTCAGGCCGGTGTTGGCGAGGGCGGCGCCAACTTTGGCGGCCGGCCCGTCCGCAACAACGACGGCGGCGGCGGCTTCGGAGTGAACAACAACCTGTGAGGTGACCACGTGGCCGGACTGGAGGCCGGTGGCTTCCAGGGTGTACAGGCCGTTCTCATCCAGGTCGAAGGGGTGGGAGAAGTTCCCGGCGGCGTCCGCCGTGGTGGTCGCGCTGGCAACCTTTTCCAGGGGCAGGATCATGCCTGCAGGGGAAGCGGCGGAAGGGCCGCCTGCAGTCCCGGAGGCGGAAGGCACCGCATCTTCCCGGGAAACGTCTATTGCGATGGGTTCGCCTGGGTTGAAGCCGGTTCCGCTGAAGATGAAGGACTCGCCGGGAGCGACAGTACCGTCGCTGACGGTTCCGGTCACCGGCGCGGACGGGTAGTCCGTGTCATGGTTTGCCTGTGCCCCTCCTGCGCCAAGAAATGCGAGTGAGCCGGCGAGGGCCAGGGCGGAAACGGTCTTCTTCATGTCTGATTCCCCAAAATCATGTGTGTATTGAATTTGCAGCCGCAGTGGTTCCGGGTGCCCGGCGCACTGTCTGAATAGATCCCCCAACGCAATTTACGCGTGCGCAGATAACCGCAAAGCTTCGTTGGGATTAGTAACAATCTTAACAGGGCGATGCGAGGGAAACCGCAGGAACAACCCAGTTTTCCGGCAGGCTACCCAAAGGATTCACCGGGATCGCAGGACCGCTAAGGGGCCGGGCATGATTCCGCCCTTACGGGAGGCCGGACCACATCCTCCACGGGCTGGATGGTCGGTGTGACATTGAGATCAAGGTCACTTTGCGCGGCCACCCGGGAAAAATCGATCTCCACGGTTTCAGTCTCGCCCGGCCCGATTTCAGCGGTTAGAACCGCAACCGGCCTCTGGTCCTGCCGGAAGGAGGACACCTGCGCAGCGTCGCCGCCCAACCTGGCTTTCTCCAAGAGGGATCTGCCAGGGCCGTACGCAACGACGTTGGTCCGTACGCGCCCGGCATCCACCCCAAAAACGCCCTGGCCGGTGACATATTTCGGCAGCGACCCGGCGGCGTCCGCGGGGGCAGCATTCGTCAAGGTCACACGCAGCGTCACGGCCGATCCGCCGTCGGGCATGCATGCCTGTACCAACTGCGCTGTCCGCCGCACGTAGTAGTCCATCTTTGCGCCGGTGCTGTCGTTGAAATACAGGCCAAAGGAGTCCCGTTCCTGCGCGGACCCGGCAATCATGCCGGATACCGCGGTTGTGCTGATGGCCCGCTGCTCGTCAGGCCGCGCGGACCAGACGTACAGCCGGTTCTGTTCCGAGCTCCGGACCAGTTCCTCGACCAGCCTCTTGCCGTCGCCCTGACCATCGGCAACGGCGGTGAACACCTCACTGGCCATGAGGGCGAAGTAGTCGTCCTGCAATCCGGGGTCCGGCAAGGCGGCGTAGGAATCGGACAAGAGCGTTTTCACCGCGTTCTCTGCCGTCAGAGTGGCCGGAAGCACTGTGGGCTTTACCAGCGCCAGCATCGCGGGGTCCTTCAAGGCAACAGGGCCCGTGGCGCGCAGTACATTTGCCAGCACCACGGGGTCCAGGGCAATGACCCCGTCAATTTTGACGCCCGGGTTTCTCTTCTCCCACATGCTCCTGGCAGTGGACGCTGCGGTGGGAAAATCCGGGGTCAGGTTAACGTTCTGCAACTGGGTTCCCAGCCGGGTTGTGAAGATCCGCTCCTGGTCCTCAGGGACGTCCAGGGGCGGATCAAAGACACCGACGTCGCCCGCGCTTGCCTGGCCGGCGAGCTTAATGGTGCCCCTGTCAGCACTGATGACGGCCACGGCGCCGGGGATACCGCCGGTGGCCCGCACCTCGGCACTGTTTTGAATGAGGATGAGGTAATTCCGCGGTCCGTCCATGCCGAGCATGGGCGGCAGGACTTTGGCGGTGGCCGCGGCGGCGTTGAGTGCGCCGCGGGCCTCATTAAGGGGCGTTATGGCTTGGCCGAGGGGACCGGCGATTTGGGGCAGGAGGGCCGATTGGTCGATGGCCGTCAAACGTTCATAGGAGAGCTGGACTGTCCTCGCGGCTGTCCCGAGTGCGGGGGAGGCGTCGCGAAGGGCTGCAGCGTCGATCTTCCCACCTTTCGGCGCGAGGTCCTCCCACGCGGTCGAACCGAACACGCTGACCAGCGGCGCAACAGCTCCCTGGACGACGTCGTCCGCGGACTTGGTAACAGCGGTCACCGCTGAGAAATTGGCACCAATCCGGGGGACCGACGACGCTGCCTTCCACAGCGGGTCGGTTCCGGCTTCGCGGGCTGCTGTTGCGTGATCCTGCAGTTCTTCAAGGACGGCTTTTCCGCCTTCCACGTCACCGGCCAGGAGTTTTTGTTCGACGGCGGGAAGAAGGACAGCGGTTGCCTCGAGATGGGTCTTGACCTGGTCCGCGCGGTGGGCGAGCCAGGCCGCGCAGGCTCCGGCCGTCAAAGCAATAATGCCCATTGCGAGTGCCAGCCGTAGCAGTCGCCTGCGCAGCCTTCGCCGGGCGTGGCTCCGACTTTTCTTCCGGACCTTCATGGGCTGGCCCGCATGCTGCTGTGCCTCGGCGGTTTCGGTTCCTGTCACGCGGCAAACCCTTCCTGTTGTGGCGCGGCGCCGCGGCTAATAGGCGCCATGGCGGCTTACCACTGCGCGGAAGGTTCGCAGCAGGATGGAGATATCGCCGGACACGGACCAGTTTTCGACATAGTAAAGATCCAGGCGCACAGTGTCTTCCCAGGAAAGAAGGGACCGGCCGCTCACCTGCCACAGCCCGGTAAGTCCGGGCCGCACCAGCAGGCGCCTGTGCACATGGTTCTCGTACTGCTCAACCTCGGACGGCAGCGGGGGGCGTGGTCCAACAAGGCTCATGGAGCCGCTGAGGACGTTGAACAGCTGGGGAAGCTCATCCAGGCTGTAGCGGCGGATGAAACGGCCCACCCTGGTGACCCGCGGATCATCCTTGATCTTGAACAAAACTCCGCTGCCCTGGTTCAGGAGCTGAAGGTCGCGCACTTTGCTCTCTGCATCCACCTCCATGGACCGGAACTTGAGCATGTGGAACGTCATGCCTTGGGTTCCCACCCGCTCCTGCCGGAAAAGCACGGGGCCCGGACTGTCAAAGCGGACCACAAGGGCCAGCACCACAAGCAAAGGGGACAGCACCAGAATCAGCGCGCCCGCCCCGGCGACGTCAAAAGCGCGCTTCACGAACCGCTGGGCGGGCGCCAGGTTAGGGGTGGAAACGTGAATGAGCGGCAGCCCGGCAACCGGCTGCGTATGGATGCGCGGACCGGCAACATCCGTCAGGGCAGGAGCCATGATCATGCGGACATCCATATCAGCCAGTGCCCAGCCGAGGGCGCGGATTGCCCGGGGCTGAAGGTTGACGCCGCCGGACAGGGCCACTGCGTCGGGCTTGAACTCCCTGATGGTGCTGGCAATGCTTTCCGGGTCCGTCGCGTGGCCGAGTGTGGGAAGGTTCAAATCCGCGGCAACAGTCGTTCCCTCCGGGCTGCCCGGCAGGTACGTGGCGGCAGGAACATAACCGGCCATGGGCTGGAGGGCCAGGGAGCGGGCAAGATGCTCCGCGCTGCCGGGGCCACCAATGATGAGCACCCTGGACATGCTCTTTCCGGCATGGCGTTCAAGCTGCAGGAACTGACGGATCAGGTACCGGGACATGAGCAGGATGCCCAGCCCGGCAGGGAGCGCGATTCCGACGTAGCCGCGCGCTGTGTCGAACTGGAAGGTGTAGGAAACAATTGCGATTATTCCGAACAGCCACAGAGAGGAACTGACTACCCTTTTGTACTCCTCAGTCCCGTGGCCCAGAATGCGAGAATCCCTGGTACCCCAGGCCGAAAGCATGAGCCACCAGCTGCAGGCCAGGACGAGGGATATTGAAATATAGGGCATTCCCTCTTTGCTGATGATGCTGCCGCTATCCGGGCTGCCGAATCGAAAGACCAGGGCGCCCAGCGTAGCCCAGAGCACCGCAGCGGCATCCGTCACGGCCAAGCGCCGGGCGTAACGGGACTGCCAATGAGGGTCTTCACGCAAGGCCATAAGCACCTCTCGTAGGAATGGTGAGACGGGTCCTAGCGGTCAGCGGGCGGCATGGTCATGCGGCGGCTCAACAGAATCGAATGCGGACGGACGCGGCTTTCTCCTATCCGCCGGCTTCTTCTTTCCCTTTTTTGCCTTGGGTTGGTCCGTTTCATAGCTGTAATAGCTGTACGCATACGCATCCGGACCCTTAACCGGCAGGAAATTAAGCACCACGCCCAATACATCGGCGTCGACCATGTCCAAGGCATTCAGGGACTTTTCGAGATCGGGGAGCTTCACGCGGGAGGACCCGACCATCAGGACGACGCCACCCACATGCTGCGCCAGCACGGCTGCGTCCGTGACGGGAAGCAGCGGGGGCGCGTCGATGATGACTGCATCAAAATCCTGCTCCAGCCGAAGAATCAAATTCTTCATGGCTTCCGTTCCCAGCAGTTCGCTGGGGTTGTGCGGCGTCTGCCCCGCCGTCAGCACATAAAGTTCGTCCTGGCCCCAATGCTGCAGCAGCTCACTCAAATCCGCTTTGCCAAGGAGGGCGGTGGTCAGGCCCGCGTTCTTTTCAAGTCCTAGGTACTCTCCCACCCGGGACCGCCTCAAGTCGGCGTCCACCAACGCTACGGACTGCCCGCCTTGTGCCACGGCGATGGCAAGGTTGATGGCGGTTGTGCTTTTGCCTTCTCCAGGAAGCGACGACGTCACCAAGACGGCCTTGGAACCGTGGCTAACGTGGGCGAACTGCAGGTTGGTCCTTATCTGGCGGAACGACTCTGCCCGTGTGCCCTGGGACGGAGCCTGGGTGAGGAGAGGCTTTTTGGTGGCGTCGGCGTCGAACGCGATTCCTCCCAGAACGGGCGCATCGGTGACCCTTTGCAGGTCAGTCTCGCCACGCACCTTCGTGTCAAGGACGTTCCGAAGGAGGGCCAGGCCCGTGCCAAGGGCCAGTCCGATTGCCCCGCCGAGGGCAATGTTAAGCCGGTTGTTCGGGGCGGACGGCTCAGCCGGCGGCGAGGCCGGGGTGACAACCGAAAGCCGGACCGGCGAGGATCCTGTGCCGTTGGTCGGTTTTTCGAGTTCATCGATCACTTCGATGAGGCTCTCACCGACTGCCTGGGCAATCGCCGCGGCCTGCACCGCTGAACTGTCGGTGGCAACTATCGAAATGATCACTGTGTTCGGCCCGGCGCTGGCTGTCACTTTGCCCACCAGTTCACCCACTGGCTTTCCCAAGCTTTCAGCCGCAGGCTCCAAAACCGCAGGTGTCATGGCGGCTTCGACGTAGGACTGGACACGCGCCTGGATAAAGGTATTTCCCTGCTGCAGGTCACCCACCGATCCGGAGCTTTGGGTGGCCAGGAAAAGCTTTGTCTGGGCCGTATAGGTGGGTTTGATGCTGAGCGTGTAGGCCGTGGCGGCAACCAGCCCAAGAACCGTGAAGGCCACCACCATAATCCAATTGCGACGCAGGATTCGCAGATAGGTGCTTAGCTCCACGGGTGAAACCTTTCTGACCTTCGAAAAAGACTTCCCCTTGAAGGGGCAAGTTCTTTGATTCTATACACGCAATCCCTCGGGTCGGGTCCCCACAGGCAAGATAAAAAGTAGGCTTGTCAACTTTTAAAACTGAATATCAACAGCATGGTCATTAAAATTCTGTCCGTAGTATGTTGGAAGTGCAGGTGTTGTTGGGGCCGGTAAATCCCACGTCGGAACGTCTCATCCGGCGGACCCACAACACGGGCAAACAGCAGGGGGAAATGATGGTTGTTCTTTGCGGTTCCACCGAAAGCGGCACGGACCATGAGTGAAGAGCCCATGACCCCTGTCACCGTCGTCGTTCCCCACTATGGAGACCCCCAGCCTGCGGTTGGCCTTGTCAAAGCCCTCCAAATGCAGGAAGGCGCCGGGCCTTTGCAGCTGGTGGTCGTCGATGACTGCTCCCCGGTTCCCTTTCCTGACAGTGCAGGCGCGGCAGTTGTGCGCAGGCCAGTGAACGGGGGATTCGGCTCCGCGGTTAACTCGGGTGCCGCCCTGGCTGAGCACCCCCTGCTGCTCATCCTGAACAGCGACCTTGAGATCAGTCCCACTTTCGTTGCGGATCTCCTTCGCGCCGCCGCACCCTGGCAGCCAGCCGTGGCGAGTCCCCAGGTCCTGGGGCATAACGGCGTGCCGCAGTGGGTGGGCAGGCATTTCCCCGCAGTGCGGCACCAGGTCATTGAGTGGCTCACGCCGCTTGCGCGCTGGCGCCATTTACCCCTCCTGCACGAAATGGTGGGGCACGATACGCGCTGCGTGGACGGCGCGGTTGTTCCCGTTGACTGGGTCATGGGGGCCGCAATGCTGCTACCCACAGGCGAATTCCGGGCCGTTGGCGGCTTCGACGAAGAATTCTTCATGAACTCGGAGGAAGTTGACCTGCAACGCCGCCTCCGTGACCGCGGTGTTCCATCCGTCTTCATTGGAACGGTCGCCGTCACGCATGAAGGCGGGGGGTCTTCGGATTCCACCAGGCGCCGCCAGTGGCTGGTGGATTCCCGGAAGCTCTACGCAGAGAAGTGGGGGAGCCCCCGGACACTGCGGGCAGGCCTGGCTGCCGCCACTGTGGTGAATCTTGCGGTCAATACAGTGCGCCGCCTGGCCGGCACTCCGGTGAGGCCGATGGAAGTTGCGCGCACAGAGTGGCACCTCCTTCAGGACAGCCAGCTGGACGGGCCCACAATGGACCAGGCCGTCCGATGACCCGGAAGCCTAAACTCCTGCTCATCAGCCCGTCTTTTCATGGGTACCACGAATCCATCGGACGGGCCTTCAGCGATGCCGGCTACAACGTGACCATCCACCGCTACGATGCCTTCGACGGTGTGCGGGCGAAGCTTCGCAACAAACTGGTGCACGAGCTTCCGGCCAAGGTGGGCCTGGACGGCAGCGCCTCAGCGGAGCGGTGGCTTACGGAGCGGACACTGCGGGTCCTCCGGGAATTACGTCCGGACCGTCTGGTCGTTATCAAGGGTGACATCCTGGGCCCGTCGTTTTGGGCCGAGGTGGACACCCTCGCAGTCCCCCGGATCCTGTGGCTCTACGATGACCTTTCCCGCCACCGCTTCAGCATGGATTTCCTCCGGCGGATCGGCCCCGTGGCCAGCTACAGCCGAGAGGAAGCCGCGAGATTGCGTTCCGACGGAGTCAACGCCGCGTTCCTGCCGAATGCTTTTGATCCCCACCTGGCGGAGCGGGCAGGCAAGCGCAGGGATGAAGTGGTCTTCGTGGGGTCGAAGTACCCCAACCGCGTCGCCCTGCTGTCGGGCCTGGTCAAGGCCGGTGTTCCCGTCCGGGCCTACGGCCGGCAGTGGTCCCATCATCCTTTTGACCGGCTCCGCACGTGGGAGTTGTCACGCCCGGACATTCCGGCCGAACGGGACATCCCCCTGTCCGAGGCGTACCGGGTCCAGGCCGCAGCCGCGGCAGCGATCAACATCCATGGACTGCAGTCCGGCCTGGCAATGCGGACGTTTGAGGTGCCGGGAATGGGAGGCCTGCAGCTGGTTGACCGCCCCGATGTTTCCGAGTTCTACGACGTCGGCACTGAGTCTCTCGTCTTCTCGTCTTTGGAAGAGCTGAAGGAACACTCCGAAAGGGCGCGGTCTGACCAGCGCTGGGCTGAACGTATCCGGGAGGCCGGGCGGCGGCGGTCCCTCGCGGAGCACACCTTCGCGCACCGGATTGCAGTGCTGGAGGAATTGTGGGACTGAACATTGCCCTCGACCTTGATCAATGGCGCAAGTGGCAGCATGGCCGGCATCCATTGAGGAAGCTCAGGGCAGCGCTGCGCCCGGCTCCCGATTCCGGCTTTGCCGTTGCCGTCCGCGGAGACGTCCCAGTTGTTTTGGTAGCGCTCGACGCCGACACCCCCACCCAGCGCATGTCACTTTTGGAGCCGCTGAAGGCGCTGGGAGACATGCCTGCGGCAGTGCTTGCTCCGGCGGGCCTTCCCGGACTCCGCCAGATACTGCCGGGAGGGCCGTGGCGCGAGGAACCGGTGCGGAACATGCAGCTTCCCGGGCAGCTCCGGCAGCTTTCCGCCGTCCTCGCAGTGGGCCATTACCTTCCTGCAGGCGCTTTGGCCCATGCGTGGTCCCGGCAGCTTGGTGTGAAGTTCGATGTTGTCCAGCACGGACTCATGACGCCACACGCCCCGCCGCTGCCGCAAGATGCGCACCTGCTCGCGTTCAGTGACGCCGACGCCGAATTCTGGCAGTCGGGACGCGGCGACGTCACCTGGGATGTGGTCGGTTCGCAGCTGCTGTGGACGGCCGGGGCGCAAGGCGCCGAGCGGGCGGACGGGGCCAGCCGCCCGGTGTTTCTTGGCCAGTTGCACGGCGCCGAACTTCCGCGCTCCGGATTTGCGCGAGCCGCCACGCAGTTCTGCACCGCAACCGGAGCCGAATACCGGCCCCATCCGTCCGAGACGGACAAGCTCTCGCGGCTGCAGCACGCCCTCTGGGAGCGGCGGGGCGTGAAGATTGACCGGTCCGGAATCCCGCTCGCGGCGCTGAATGCTCCAGTCGCGTCCGTCTTCTCTACAGGTGTTCTCGAAGCCGCAGCACGTGGCATCCCCGCGTGGGTCACCTATCCCTCACCTCCCACCTGGCTGGAGGAGTTCTGGGGACGGTACGGCATGTCCCGTTGGGGAACTGAACCGACACCCGCTCCCGCCCGCCCGGATCTGGAACCGGCCCGCGCTATTGCCGCAATCATCAGCAACCAAGTGAGGGAAGTTTCGTGAATATCCTGTGTGTGATTCCGGTCCGCGGCGGCTCCAAGGGGATTCCCCGTAAGAATATCCGCGACTTGGCAGGCAAGCCGCTGGTCAGCTGGACCATTGAGCAGGCGCTGGCAGCGGACTGCGGACTGGACGTCCTGGTGTCCACCGATGACTGCGAGATCGCGGAAGTGGCCCTGCAGGCCGGCGCCGACGTGCCGTTCCTGCGGCCGGAGGAACTCGCACGGGATGAAACAGCAACGGAACCCGTGGTGCAGCACGCCATCGAATACCGCACAGCGCAGGGCAGGGAACCGGACGCCGTCATGCTGCTGCAGGCAACCTCGCCCATCCGCCATCCCGGCACCCTTGACCGCGCCGTTGCGCAATTCCTTGACTCGCGCGTGGACTCGCTGGTCGGCGTCGTGCCCCAAACCCCGTTCCTCTGGACGGCAGGGGACCCGCCCAAGGCCCAATACGCCGTCGACCGCCGGCCCCGCCGCCAGGACCTGGCCGAGGAGGACTACCGGTACAGGGAAACAGGTTCCCTCTACCTGACCCGCACGGAGATTTACCGCAAGTTCTCCAACCGGCTCGGCGGACGCATAGGTCTCTTCGTCATGGAGGAGGCGGAAGGCGTGGACATAGACACCGAACTGGATTTCACCACCGTGGAGCAGCAGATGCTCGGATCCAGGCAGATGCAGGGGACAGAAAAGGAAGCCCGCAGATGATCATTGAACGCAATACGCTGCCATACATCGTCTTCTCCGAAGATCCTGTGCTCACCGGCCTGCAAAAGATCACGGCTAACCAGGAACGCATCGTCTTCTGCGTGGACGAGCACGGCGTGCTCCAAGGGTCGCTGTCCGACGGCGACTTCCGCCGGTGGATCGTCGAAAACCCTGCTGAAGGACTGAACGTCAGCTGCCTGGCCGTCGCAAACCGCGCCGTCCGCAGCGCAAGCCACACCACCAGCCCGGCAGACCTGGCCGTGCTGATGCCCCGCAATGTCAGCCACCTTCCCCTGGTGGACGCGCGCGGGCACCTGCGTGCCATCGCCGTTGACCGGGCTGATGAAATGCGCATCGGCCGGCACCACATCGGACCAGGCCACCCCGCCTTCCTCATCGCCGAAATCGGGAACAACCACAACGGTTCGGTGGATCTGGCCAAGCGGCTGGTGGACCTCGCCCAGGAGGCCGGAGCCGATGCCGTGAAGTTCCAGCTCCGGGACATGAAGTCGCTCTACCGCCAGTCCAGCGGCAGCTCCGCCGGCGAGGACCTGGGCACGCAATACACGCTGGATCTCCTCTCCCGGTTCTCACTGGACGCTGCTGACCTGTTCAAGGTCTTTGACCACTGCCGGGACCAGGGCATTGATGTGCTCTGCACGCCCTGGGACATTGCCAGCGCCCAGTCGCTGGTTGATTACGGGCTACCGGCGCTCAAGATCGCATCCGCGGACCTTACCAATCACGAGCTCCTGCGGAACGTGGCTGACCGCGGCGTCCCGCTGATCGCCAGCACGGGGATGTCCCGGGAAGACGAGATCCGGGAGAGCGCTGCTTTGCTGCGTTCGGCAGGCGCCGCGTTCGCCCTGCTGCACACGCAATCGACGTACCCCGCGCCCTTCAAGGACGTGAACCTTGCGTACCTGGACCGCTTGGCAGAGATCGGCCAGTGCATCGTTGGGTACTCGGGCCATGAGCGCGGCTACCACGTGCCCATTGCCGCCGTCGCCCGCGGGGCAAGGATCATCGAGAAGCACTTCACGGTTGACACCACCATGGAAGGCAACGACCACACGGTCTCCCTCCTTCCCGAAGAGTTCGCCCGGATGGTCACCCGGATCCGGGAGGTGGAGGAGTCCATCGGCGGCAAGTCGCCGCGCACCGTCTCCCCGGGCGAGATGATGAACCGCATTAACCTGGCCAAATCGCTCGTGGCTGCCCGTCCCATCGCCAAGGGGCAGGTGATCGGCAGCGCCGACGTCGACGTCAAGAGCCCCGGGCGCGGCCTGCAGCCCAATGCCCTGCCGCTGCTGCTGGGCAGGACCGCGCCAAGGGATGTGGCCGAAGGGGACTTTTTCTACGAGGGCGACCTCCGGGACCACGCACCGAAGGGGAGAGACTTTGACTTCCGCCGCCCGTGGGGGCTGCCGGTCAGGTATCACGACCACGAGACGCTGATCAAGGACTGCTCGCCCGACTTCCTGGAGTTCCACTTTTCCTACAAGGACCTGGAGATCGACCCCGACTCCGTGTTCACGGCGCCGCTGGATATGGGCTTCACCACCCACCTGCCGGACCTTTTCGCGGGCGACTTCCTGGTTGACCTGGCCTCGGAGGATGGCGCGCACTGGGAGCGGTCCATTGCCGAAGTTCAGCGGACCATTGACATCACCCGCTCGCTGACCCGCTGGTTCAAGCAGGAGGACGAACCCATCATGGTGGTGACCATGGGCGGGTTCACCAAGGACAGGCACATTCCGGCGCAGGAACGGGCACGGAAGTACGCGCGCGTGGCTCAGGCCCTGCAACGGCTGGACACCGACGGCGTCCGGATTGCGGCCCAGACCCTGCCGCCCTATCCCTGGCTTATGGGCGGACAGCAATTCCACAACCTATTCCTTGACCCACACGACACCGCCGAGTTCGCGGCACAAACGGGCACCAGACTTTGCCTGGACGTCTCGCACACCAAGCTGGCCGCGAACTTCCTGGGCATGCCCTTTTCCGAGGCCGTTGAAGCTCTCGCCCCGCACACCATCCACCTGCACATGGTTGACGCCACGGGCGTGGACGGCGAGGGCGTGCAGGTAGGCGAGGGCGAGGTGGACTTCGCGTCCCTGGCAAAGCAACTGGACAGGCTGAGCCCTGAAGCCGGTTTCATCCCCGAGATCTGGCAGGGGCACGTCAACGACGGTGCCGCATTCTGGACCGCTCTGGAACGGCTCGAGGCATGGTACTGAGCGGGACGGCAACGACGACGGCGCACCCCACCGCGCTGTGGGTTGTTCCTGTGGCGGACCTCGGGGGCGTGGCCCGTCATGTCCTTGACGTCGCCAGGGCCGGGCTGCCGGGGTGGCGCCTGGTGGTCCTCTGCCCGGAAGGCCCGCTTGCCGGCCTGCTGAGGGAAGGCGGCACCGCCGTCGTCACCGGGCCGTTCGGCCCGGCGGCCGGCTTCCGCGCATCACTGCGGACCATGGGGCGGACTGTGCGAACCCTGCGGCCGGCCGTTGTGCACAGCCATCTCTCCTATGCGGACGTGGTGGCTGCGTGTGCTTTGGCGGGGGACAGGCGTACCCGGCTGGTCACCACCGAACACGGGATCGCTGCCGACGACCTCGTGTACCACGGGTCGGTTGCCAAGTCCCGGGCTAAGGCGGCGATGCACGCGCTGCGCCTACGCCGGGCCGACGGGATTATTGCCGTTTCTCAAGCGACGCGCCGGACCATGGAGGCGAAATGGAGCCCGGCCAAGTTCATTACTGTCATACCGAACGGCGTGGACCGCTCCGCCGGCGGAGGATCCGCTGACGCCTTCTTCATGCCGGCGGCGGTGGGGCCGCGCGTGCTTTCCCTCTCCCGGCTCTCTCCGGAAAAACGCCTCCCGGACCTGCTGAATGCCTTCGCGAAACTGCATGCGGACCTCCCCGGGGCCACCCTGACCGTGGCAGGCGAAGGGCCCCTGCGCGGCGAACTCCAAGAGCTTGCCGGGCAGCTCGGCATTGGGCAGGCCGTCCGGTTTCCGGGTTTCCTCGACGCGGGCGAAGCAATGGCCGCGGCCGACGTCCTGGTACAGCTCTCCGTCTGGGAAAACTGCTCCTACACCCTGCTGGACGCTGTCAACGCGGGCCTTGGCGTGGTGGCGACCCCCGTTGGGGGCAACCCGGAAATCCTGCCCCGTGAGTGCCTGGTGGAGGCCGGGGACGTGGACGGCATTGTGGAGGCGGTCAAGCGGCAGGTCTCCGATGCGGAGCAGCGGCCGCAGCTAGATCCACGGTGGCCGGACATTACCGCCATGGCCGCCTCCATTGCCCGGAAGTATGCGGAGGCAGGCCGGACATGAAACAGGCATCCGCACTCGCTGAACCCCGGACCGCCGCAGGTGCACCAACAGCACCGTTTGTGGTGCTGATGTTTTCCGCGGTGTTCCTGGATGCCATAAACGTGCCCGGCCTTGGCGTGCCGGCGAACTCGATTGCCATGGGACTTGTAGTGCTGTTCGCGGTTTTTGCGCCGTATCGGGGCCCGAAAATGGCCGTTACCCTCGCGCCGCTGGTTGTTGCCGTGCCAGTGTGGCTCTTCCTCACCTCACTGCTCAACGGTGATGTCGACATGCGGAGAATCCTTAACATCTCCCTCTTCGCAGCCGTAATTCTCGCAGTCGCCTCAGGCCGACTGAACCGCGTCGCGATCGGGCGGGGGCTGGCGACAGGTTTGGCGGCGGGAATCGTCTGGGGTGCCGTTACGCTGCCGCGCAGCTCTTACATCGGGCGGATGACGGGTCCTTTTGGCGATCCTAATGCCGGCGGATTCCTGATTGCTGTGTGCGCCGCGTTGGCCATCCCGGCCCTCACCAAAAAATGGCAGCGTGTTGGGCTGATCGCCGTTTGCCTCGGCGGTGTGTACTTGACCGAATCCAGGACCACCATGCTTGCGGTGGCGATCATGGCCGTCTGGGTGGTCCTTGGCCGATACGGGTCGCGCTGGCTGGGGCTAACCACAGTGGGCCTGTTGATGTGGTGGGTGAGCACCATCCCGCAGGATTCATTCGCCACAGGTGCCTTTGCGGACCGGGCAGGAAGCGATGCCTTGCGGGCACGCATTTTTGCCCTGGAGGTTGTGGATGTGGCCCGGAATCCGTTGATTGGAAACGGGGCGGGCACTGCCCGAGTCGATGTAGATGGTCTGACGTTTTTCTACCACAGCTCCTACCTCGCGATCCGTGCCGAGGCAGGGTGGGTGGGTTTCGTGATCATCACGGTGCTGCTGGGGCTGGCCTTCGTTGCCCTGATCCGCCTTCCCCGCACCCAACGCAACACGTGGTACGAGGCAGCCCTTCTCGGCGTGGCGGTCTGTGCGCTGAACCTGGGCGAGGTGCTGCTGACTCTTCCCACGGCGATCGCGCTAGGGCTCGCGATGCAGCATGTGGCAGCCCAGCGGCGCCCGGCCGAGCCATCGCCGCGGTCTCCGCGGAGCAACAGGACGCGGAGGGCACCGGTGCCGCCCTCACGCCGGAAGTGGAGGATAGCCGCATGAAGGCGACACCGATAGTACTTGTCACAAACAATGGGGACGTCGGCGGTGGCGAGGTGATGCTTCTGGCGCTGGCCAAGCAGGCCACGAAGCTCGGAATCCCTGTCGTGGTGGTGGGTCCCGCGGTGCCGTCGACACTCGTGGATGCATCCCGCGCCGCCGGTCATCGCACAGTGGTGCTGCCGGTCTCAGGCCGGGCCGGATACATGGCTGCGCTGCGGCGCTGGAGGCTGAGCCACCCGGGGGGCCTGCTGTGGTGCAACGGGCTGGTGCCGGCCGTCGCCACCGCCCTGATGGGCCACCGGGTTGTCCATCTTCACCAGCTGCCGCGGGGCGTGCAGTCCCTCCTCGTGGGGCTTGCACGAAGACGCGCGGTGGCGACACTTGTTCCGTCCCGGTCGATGGCTGCGCGCCTTGCGGGCTCGCATGTCCTGGAGAACTGGGTGGAAGAGGTCCGCCCCGTGGCCCAGCAGCCCCGGGAAGGAACCGTTCGCCTCGGCTTTCTCGGCCGGCCCTCTCTTGAAAAAGGCGTGGGCGTTCTTGCCGCAGCGCTGCAGAAGCTCGACCGGCGGGCCCCTGGAAGATACCGGCTAGTGCTTGCGGGAGAACCCCGATTTACCTCGGAAGCCGCCCAGCGCGAGCTGGAGCAGGCGTTGCTACCCGTAAATCATTTGATAGACCGCCCAGGGTGGATGGCGCCTGAGGAATTTTTTGGCTCGATCGACCTCATGGTGTGCCCGTCGCTGGTATCGGAAAGTTTCGGTCTCGTTGTGGCAGAGGCCATGTGCGCGCGTATCCCGTTTGTCATAAGTGATGCGGGAGCCCTGCCTGAAGTCGCCGGTCCGGAACACCCGTGGGTTGCTCCGGCAGGGGATGCGGAGCTATTGGCCGAGGCCATCAGAGGAGCGGTGGATGGCAACAAAGGCGACTTCGCGGAAAAGGCCTATGAACGCTGGCTGTCGCGCTATTCGCCCATTGCCGGAGGGGAACGCCTTGAAGCGCTGCTGAAACTGTGGGGTATTGCACCAAGCTCTTCCTTTTCAGGAGGAAAATCATGAATTCCCAGGTGGGAGCATCCATCGTTGTACCTTCCCGTGGCGGGGCACTTCGCCTGCCGGTCCTGCTCTCAGCGCTGGCGCGGCAGGACTCGAATGACTTCGAGGTGATTGTCGTTGTGGACGGCGACATCGACAACAGCGCAGGCACGCTCCAACGCTTGGCTGCAGAGCATCCCGGCATGGCATTGCGGACTATTGTCTTTCCCAAGAACCGAGGCAGGGCAGCTGCCTTGAATGCCGGGGCGGCGGCCGCGTCAGGGCGGGTCCTCATTCGGTCTGATGACGACCTTGAACCCAGCGCGGACTACGTCCGGAACCACGTGGCAGAGCACCAAGGAGATCCTGTAGGCGTTATAGGTCTGTACCGTAACGTTTTCCCGGAAACCGCATATGCACGCGTCTACGGCCGAGCGTCTGACGAGCGTTTCCGGTCCGATGCCCTGGCAATCAACCCGAACCAGCAGTGGCGGTACTGGGCCGGCAACGTCTCTGTACTGAGGGAAGTTCACGAACGGCTGGGCGGCTATGACGAGCGGTACCGCGCTTACGGCTGGGAGGATGTCGATTACGGCTATCGCCTTAAGCAAACGGGTATTCCTGTTCGCATCCAACCCTCACTGACCACGGCACACCACGTGGCGGCAACGACGACAGGCATCAGGGCTACACGCGCCCTCCACTCAGGGGCAGCGAGGGAGATCTTCGTAGCCAAGCATGGTTCTGAGCCGCTAACCGCGGTCCCGCATAGCCCAGGCCTCTGGTCAGCTCTGGTGGCTGCGGCCAGCATGATCACGAACGAGCGGACCATCAAGGTGGGTGGGTCAGCCATCGATGCCGCCGCCGCTATTCTTCCTAGGCCGCTCGCAGAAAAGCTTGTGGCGCTGGCGGTGGAATCAGCCGGGAGGGCCGGAGTAGTCCATCCCCAGCGCGCCAGAACGCATTTCTGATCACACGCTATAACGAGCTTGAACCAGGGAGAGGTGACCAGTGAATATCGAAATAGACCGGGCATCGCGTGCAAATGTGCCGTCCGCGAAGCCGAGACCCAAAATTGCGATAGCACATGACTACCTCACCCAGCGGGGTGGAGCCGAACGCGTGGTACTGGCCATGCTCAGCGCCTTTCCCGAGGCAACGATTTACACGACGCTGTATCACCCGGATGACACCTACGCGGAGTTCCGGTCCGCCAGAATTGTGACTTCTCCCCTCAACCGGGTCCCACTATTCCGGCGTGACCACAGGCTGGCACTGGCTTTGCTTCCGCACGCTTCGTCGATGCTTAGGATCCCTGCCGACATCGTCGTCGTGTCCAGCACCGGCTGGGCCCACGGCTTCCACATGCCAGGCAAGGTATTCGTGTACTGCCATTCGCCCGCCCGTTGGCTCTACCTGACAGAACAGTACCTGGGACGCCCGGCTTGGCAGTCCCCGGTGGGCTGGGCCTTGACTGCCCTGAAACCCTTCCTCCGCTGGTGGGACGGCCGCGCCGCAAGGAGGGCGGACAAGTATGTGGCAAACTCCACCGTGGTCCAGCAGCGGCTCAAGGACGTTTACGGTATTGAGGCTGAGGTCTTCCATCCGCCCCACAGTGTCGACATCAGCGGCGAACGCACCCCCGTGCCCGGCGTCGAGGGCTTCGTTGGACAGGGCGGCCACTTTCTCCTAGTGTCCCGTCTGCTGCCCTACAAAAACGTCGGCCAGGCGATCGAGGCGTTCCGTGATCTGGACGAGCGCCTCCTGATAATCGGTGCCGGACCTTTAGCGGATCCATTAAGGGCGTCCTGTCCCGCGAATGTAAAAATCGTCTCGGGACTGACTGACGCGCATATGCGATGGGCCTATTCCCTTTGTTGCGCCGTGATAGCACCCTCCTACGAGGATTTTGGCATAACTCCCTTGGAGGCCGGGGCCTGGGGAAAGCCGACGATTGCTCTACGGGACGGAGGTTATCTGGATACGATCGTTGAAGGGGTGACGGGCGAATTCATAGAAAGTCCCGGTTCTGCCCGCATACGCAAGGCCGTAGAGTCCTTCAGTCCCGACCGTTGGAATCCGGAAGTCATCCGAAAGCATGTGGAAAAGTTCTCCGAAGCGCGCTTCCGTGAGCGTCTCCGCCGCGAAATCATCGAATTTGGAAATGGTGGAGAGGAGTGAGTTGCATGGCAACGAAACCCGGATCCCTTATTGAGACGCTCCGCCGCCAGGGCTATGCGGTAGAAGAAGACGGAAGGTCTGTGTTGGCGCGAGGAACCGCGGCGCCACTCATAGTCAAGGACGCGGCTGAATTGTTGTGTTGGTTCAGCTTTACCAAGAAAGTTGAGGAATTGCAATGAATTACTTCCGCGGAAACATTGCATATGTTGACCTACGAGGTTACGTAGGGCATTACAGCAATTCAGCCAGACGTTCGATTAAGAAAACGGTGGCTCGAAACTTCGTATTTCCTTCAAACTTCAAAAGCCTTAGAAGCGAGTCGGTTTGGGGCATCTCCATGGTTCGCGACGAGGAAGACGTCATAGAAGAGGTCATACGACATCAGTTAGGACAGGGGATTTCGCCGATATTGATCGCGGATAACAACTCGGTGGATAGCACGCCGCGTATCTTGGCACGTCTTGCGGAAGAGCTTCCGGTTTTTATCGTTCAGGACTCGCTGCGTGCCTATCATCAAGACGAAAAAATGACAGCACTGTCGCGTGCAGCTTTTGATCATGGCGCGAAGTGGATCGTGCCCTTTGATGCCGACGAAATGTGGTTTGCAGAAGAATCAACGGTTGCCGATTTTCTGACAAATTCCGACCTTTCCATTGTTAGAGCTGCCATGTACAACATATATCCAACTGGAGCAAAATCTATTGGTAGCATGGACCTAAGTGAGCAGCCTATGGCAAAGGTGGCCTTCCGAGCCAGCCGTTTCGCGCTGCTCGGGATAGGAAATCATAGAGTCGTACGATCGGGAAAGCTAGGGACCGGTCTTTATGTAGCTCATTATCCGTGGCGGAACGTTGAGCAATTGCAGCGCAAAGTACGGCAAGGGCGGGAGGCTCTGGAGGCAGCCGCACTTGCCGGCAATATGGGTTCGCACTGGCGGGCGTTGGCAGATCTGACTGACCGGGATGTACAGAGACTGTGGTCATTCATTGAAACTCAGACCCCCCACCCAGTCCTTGAGGACAAGTTTCTCGGGCCCTTTGTCGATGTTGACCCCCGGCATTGGAGCACGTGGCAGGGACCGCGCGCGGACCAGCAAGACGCTGGATCTAAACATGCATAGCCTTGACGAGACCTTGAAGTCCCGGTTACTTAGCCTCTTGAGAAGGGGGCCCGGTGAAGTGGATTGGGTTCCTTCGGGCCTGGGTTTTGGTAATCACTTGTACATGTGGCTCTATGCTTGGAGGCGGCAGCAGGCGGGTATAACGTCCCGAATCCTGCTGCATGACTCGATGAGATCGTGGATTGATGCATTCCCTCGATTAGCGCCCCTTACGGTGGAACGCCAGCATGTAAGACTTACAGATCGTCGGATAATTGTCTGGGGTCAGGAATTTGGAGTCGACTTCACCAAGGATGAATTATCCGGCTTTATTAGTAGTTGTCTGTTTGAGTCCCAAGCGATGCAGTCTGCTCTCGCGGATGCTCGCGTGAGTTTGCCACGGTACTCAGTTGTGGTAAATGTGAGAAGGGGCGACTACTACAGCGTGCCGCGTTTTCATCGAAATTATGGAATGGATATCAAATCATATGTCCAATCCGCCTTATCCGAGGCCGCTGCTCTCTCTAATTTTCAGCATGTGCGCATTGTTTCGGATGATCCTCAGTGGTGCAGGGAGAACTTACGGCAACTTGAACACTATGGTTCGGTAGATTTCGGTCCCGACCATCGAACCCCAATGTCAGATCTGGCCGTACTTTCCACAGCAGACACGCTCGTTCTCGCCAATTCAACATTCTCCTACTGGGGGGCATATATCAACGGGTTCCTCCACAGAAACGAACAAAGCCAAATCTGGGCGCCCAGGTTTCATGCTCGCTTTCATAATCATGGCAATGCTTGGCAATTAGATCCGCAGTGGAATGTAATTGAAAGCCTGCCGGGAGGGTGGGCTTCCCCGGAAGCGGCCAAGACTGAATCTTGAGAATTGGTCGCTGGTATCTTATTCTTCCTGACCTGGCTCATCGAGTTAGTGCCTGAACTTTTTACACTGTGGATAGTTTCGACGATGGGCTCTGCGGCGACGTTGGAGGCGAATCTCATGTGATGCTGTGGGTGGTGATGGCCGCTGACCCGACAGTCCACACGGTTGCGTAGTGCCAATCAGATGGCGAGCGAATATGAAGCGGTGAGGATCAGCGCGATGATATAGGCTTGTGCCCGGATGATGCCGGTCAATTGTCTCCGTTCGACTAACCAGTGCAGAAGTAAATGGGGGACTTCTTGTTATCTGAACTACGAGTCATTCGCACACTCATTCACGGACCCGTTAGAGGTTGGGTAGCAGCGGCCATCTTGGGCTCCTGTTTATTGGCAGGGTTGGACACGCTGGGTGTGGCAGCCACGTTGCCCCTGATGCAACTTGTTACCGGTGCTGATCCGACACAAGGAGCCCTTGGCACAGTCTCGGCGATCGTAGGGACCGAGGACTCCAGGACGTTGATATTCACCGTGGCCATTGCTGTCGGCATGTCATTCGCACTGAAGAGTCTTGTGACCATAGCGTTTCGATGGTGGCTGCTGGGACATGCAACGCGACTGGAGGCGGAAGCCGCTACTGATCTCATGAGGCGCTATGTACTGGCGCCGTTCTGGGTACATAGACAGCGCGAGTTATCAGTAATCCATAGAAATATTTCGTCTGCCGTTGCTCAAGCCTTCAACCAAGTAGTGCTTGGACTTATCGGCGTGATCGCCGATGTCTTGACCTTGCTTGCGATTGGGCTCGTCCTATTCGTTGTCTCACCGCTTACGACCACCTTTGCAATTGTTCTTTTCAGCCTTCTTGGGTGGTTGGTTCAGCGAGCGCTGAAAGCGAGGCACACTCAGGTCGGGCGAGCTATTGCGCAGGCTGACCTCGATGCGTGGACGGCCTTGATGCCCGGTCTAAATGGCTTTCGCGAGGCTCGCCTCTCGTCCAGCGCCGAGCTGTTCGTTGGCCGCTTCGGTAAGGCCAAGAACGAAAGGGCATACGCTAGTCGTCTGTCGTCTCTTGTGTCGGAAGTGCCGAAATACATACTGGAAATCGGCTTCGTCGTGGGAATCGCCGGGATGGCAATCGTCCTTTTTGCCACTGAAACACCTGAAGCGGCCCTGTCCATCTTAGGCGTTTTCGCAGCCGCTGCTACGAGACTTCTGCCGACGCTGAACAGGGTCGTAGCAACGGTGGGGGTAATACGTGCCGGTCGCATTGGACTTGGGATTTTAGCAAGGGAGGTCGAGGCTCTCGATTCTGCCGGCTACCACTCCGAGGCCAGAACCTCGGACGAATCCTTTTCCGGAGACTTGGAACTGGATGCGGTTACTTACAGATATCACGATTCTGAGTCTTATGTCCTGCACGGCATTTCTACTACGCTAACGAAAGGACGCACCACGGCATTTGTGGGATCCAGCGGTGCTGGAAAGAGTACTTTGCTCGACATTATCCTGGGCCTCCTGGAGCCTACCTCCGGTAGCGTCCGATGTGGAGGAAGGAATATCACGGACGATCTTCCTAGCTGGTACAGGGGCCTCGGAGTGGTACCCCAAGACGTCTACCTGCTTGACGACAGCGTGCTAAATAACATTACGTTTGGGCAGCCCGCGGATGAAGTGGACTCCGCTCGGCTTTCCGAAGCGATAGCCTTGGCCGAACTGACATCGCTGATTGCCGATATGCCTGAGGGTCTGGATACCCGTCTCGGTGAGAGGGGAGTAAGGCTATCGGGCGGACAAAGGCAACGGATCGGAATTGCGAGAGCACTTTATCGTCGCCCCGATATCTTAATTTTAGATGAGGCGACATCATCATTGGATAACGCCACAGAGCGAAGGATCTCCGACACGATAGAATCTCTAAGCGGCAGCATGACAATCATCCTTGTGGCTCATCGACTTTCGACCGTTAAGAATGCTGACAAAGTCGTTTTCCTGTCCCACGGCCGTATCGAGGCAGAAGGTACATTCGATGAAGTCCAGCACAAGAGCGTGGAATTTGCAGATCTGGTTGCGCTCGGAAAACTCGGATGAATGCAGGAGGAACGCAGTCGGACGCTAGATTATTGCCGTGTGCGACGTGTTTCGGGGCGTTTCGGCGTTTCCCTGATTGCAAGGGGAAAGGTCTTAAGGTTTGACCGACTTATGGTTTTGGCTGAGCAATAAGTCGAGGCCTACGGTTCTGGAAAGACGGCTTGCCTCGACTCTTGGATTGATCAGCATCAACGGTCCCAACTAGTTCTCGTCGCTGCACAGTAAGGTAGCGGTGTTTCCACACCGTAGGTCGGGCGTCCTATTGGAACAACAAATATTTAGAGACCCGAGCAGTTAGCCCGGGCATTACTTGGGGGACGTTGCAAATGAAGGAGAGACTTCAAGGATTGGATGGCTTGCGGGGAATAGCGGCCTTGATTGTGCTCTCCTCGCATACGTTGTTGATCTTCCGCTCGGTAGCAGGAGGATCGGAAAGATCCGCGTCTGATCAAGCCGAGCCTTGGATCAAAACCGCACTGCAGTCCCCGTTGCACGTAATCTACGCTGGCGGAGAAGCTGTGTTCGTCTTCTTTATACTTTCGGGCTTTGTCTTGGTCCTTCCGTTTCTACAGCGGCGCCCGCCATCATGGATTGGCTACTACCCGAAGCGACTACTGCGTCTTTATGTGCCAATCTTGGGAGCTGTCATCATGACGGCGGCGATGGTCCTGGCCATACCGCGGGTCGTATCGTCGGACCAGACTTGGTGGGTCAATATGCATGCCATAGACATGACGTTCAAGGGCCTCATTAGAGAGTCATTTACCTTGTTGGGCACTGGTCGTTACAACTCGGTCTTGTGGAGCCTGAAATGGGAAATTATTTTATCACTTTTCTTACCCATATATGTCGTGGTCGCGCGCTCCATGCGGTCGTGGTGGCTACTTGGGGCAGGAGTCATGATCTTGTTGAGCGCCGCTGGACTATCGATGGGGAATACGTATCTCGAGTACTTGCCAATGTTCGGCATCGGGGCGTTCCTAGCAGCTGGCAGGGACAAGATCGTGGGGTTGGCAGATCGGCACTCGGTGGGGAAAATTTCTATGACAGTTGCGGCCGCTATGTTCTCAGCGTATTGGTCGATTCCAGGACTCCCCCTGCCAAGAGTCTGTCTGCTGATCGCATGCACTGCACTTTTGATAGCTTTCCTGACGTGGACTCCTGCACTTGGTTTGTCACGCACACATATCATGAAGTGGCTAGCATCCCGATCATTCAGTCTATATCTTGTTCATGAGCCGATCATTGTCTCGGCGGCGCTGGTTTTCCCGAGCCGCCCGTGGCTTTCGGTGGCAGTCGGGTGGCCCGTCGCAATACTGGCCACTGAGCTTTTCTTCAAATTCATTGAGGATCCTAGTCGGCGTCTAGCCAACTGGGGAGGCTGCGCCACTACCGACCGATTGATGCCGCGCGCATCTGCGAAATCCCAAGAATGACGGGAATAGAGTTCCTGCAGGGCGGTCGATTTAATAATCTTCGTTGGCAGGTGCAGGTGTGGCTCGGAGTGTAACCCGTCCGCGTAGAAGGTGGTGAATAGGGAGACGCTTGAAGCTGACTCGGCTTACAAGTGTAGCAATAGCGAGTTCGACCTTCATGCGGCGATGCGGATACACTCGGTGCGATCAACAGAAAAATCGTGTACCAGTATGCTTTGATCATGAATATTTCATTGGGGGAAAATCTCGTTTCCGTTGTGATCCCTTGCTTCAATGACAAGCCTGAGCACATTCAGGAGTGTATAAAGTCAGTCTTGTCTCAGTCTTACCCACGAGTTGAGATCGTCGTTGTTGATGACGGATCCACCGATCCAGGCACGAAAGATGCACTCCGTTCGCTTCCAGAAAGCGTACATCTGGTTCGCTCAGAAAACCGCGGCCCATCCGCGGCGCGAAACCTCGGGATATCGAAAAGTGCGGGTGTCTTCATCTTGCCCTTGGATGCTGATGATTGGATCAACCCGCAGTTTGTAGCTGCTGCCGTCGGCGTTGCCCTAGATCGGGACGTGCAGATTGCCTATCCCGATGTGCAGGAGTTCGGTGCGTCTTGTCGTCTGAAGCGTCCACCTCAAGTCATAACGCTTGCTGACCTAGTTAGCAGTAATCTAATCGCTTCGTGCGCGCTGTTCCCTCGAGCCCGTTGGGCCGAGGTGGGCGGATACGATGAGTCCTTGCGGCATGGCTTTGAAGATTATGAACTGTGGGTGCGTTTGCTGCGTGACGGTGGTGCGGCTCGGAAGGCCATACCCGCTGTCCTCCATTATCGGCAACGGGACAGTTCCCGTAGGTCCGACTTGGCCGTCGCCGACGCATTGGCAATCACTCGTGCCAAGATCTTGACAAACAACAAGGAACATCTTCACACGCTGCTCACCGCGGCTTGGGAGCGAACAGATGCTTTGTCCGTGGAAGTAGGGAAAGCATGGAATGACCCCCTTCAGTTGAGGAGGTGGCTGCGCTGGACAAAGCCTGCGTCGGCCTACGTGCGGAGGGGATTTTCGCGATTCGGGTGATACAGGTGGAGTAACATGTTTCGGCTCCTCATCTGCCGTTGACGACCTGCGCCCGCAGTGGCCGGTTGACTCTTGAGAGGTAGGCGCGTTGCTGGCCTTGGGCACCAGGTGATAACTGGAAAGCGAATATAACGCTGGAGGTGAGGGCGTCCCAGCGCCGAGACGGGCGCAATGACGCAATGCCATGCCGACCGCGTCCTGCATCCGCTTACGGGGATCATCCTCTGAAGATGTCCTTGCATAGGCGGGTTGTTTCTAGCGCCCACGTGTCCCAGTTCAACAAGGACCGGTGACGCTCGTTGGAACCGTTCACCATATTCTGATAAAAGGCACTATCGCTCAATTCTTCAAGGGCGGTGCGGACTTGGAGTTCCAAATTCTTCGTCCTGTCAATGAGGATGCCGCTGACGCCGTCGGCGACGATGGATCTCACACCGCCGGTGTCGGTTGCTACCACAGGGAGACCAAAGGCATGGGCATCTGTTAGTGTCACGCCGCCTGCATTTGCTTCGGCCAGTTCAAGGAGCACATCGTGCTCGGCATAGACGCTCGGCATCGCTTCCCTAGGAACTCTGCCGAGGTTGGTTACCCACCCCGGTAGATGTGGCGCGTCCCCTACTACCGTCAGTGTTGTATTAGGGTGTTGCACTCTGAAGGAGGCTACTGCCGCCACCGCGAGATCTCCTCCTTTGCGCTGCCAGTCGCGGGCGACCACGAGTACGCGCAACCCTTTGCCGCATTGCCTTCGCACAGGTGAGGGCGGCTGCATGGAAGGTCCGAACGGGATCACCCGACAGCTGTCCGGACGTGCCCCTGACTTCTCCAAAGCGCTCTTAGCCCAGTCGCTGGCCACTGAGAAAGCCGTGGTCTTTGCTTGGCTTCGCTTGGAGAGGTAGCCACCCTGCCAGGCCGACAGAGTATGCAGATTCGAGAACAGCGGATAATAGCCAGTCATCGCGTTGAAGGTCGCGTCCGTTACTTGGACCACATGCTGATCGACCTCAGCGAATGCGATGTCCTGAGAGGCAGCGACGCAGAGAACCACATCGGCCTTTGTTTGCCGGATCAAGCGGGCCACGATTTTCCCACGCTTCACGCTCGTCGCCAACGCATGACCGCTGAGATATGGCTTATCGGAGACTCGGCCCAAGGTTGCCAGTAACAACCGGTCGACTTGGGACATTTTGATGTTCCCCGTTTCTGCGGCGACCACATCGGCATGCTGTGCAAGGGCGCGGTACATGGGATTTATCACCCCTGACCACGAGTTTTCATCTGAAATGTCCCACGGAGTCAAGAACGCTATTCGCAAGGCTTTCATCTTTCAGTGTGAGATTAAGGTGCCGGCTGTTGCATGTCCGGTAACTCTGATACGGACATGTCACTCAGGGTACCGGTATATTCACCACTGCGACGAGGAGGGGAGTGCATCCTAACAATCAACATCTGAGGGCAACATTCTGCAGTGGTCCTGAACTGTTGCCTCGAAGGCCATGGCAGCCCGACATAGGCTATGTTAGCTTTTGCGTTTGATCGTGCTAATGAGATGAACAAGCGGATAGGCTTTTGTTCATGAATATTCTGGCGGCCGCACGGCAAATTAAGCACCACGCTTTCCTAATTAGAAAGCGGAGCGGATTCGTCAAGGTCGTCGACATTGCATATCGAGGGTTTGATGCTATCCACCAGTTCAAGTTCGACCCACACCAGTACCCAGGCACCTTCCTCCAAGCGACCGTGCCACCGGGAGTCGCACTACCGGTGCCTAACGTGATCTATGCTTTTTGGACTGGGGAGAATCCTCTGACTACGAATCGGCTGAAGAGTCTGGACTTGATGAGGCGACGAAACCCGGGAAGTAGGGTTTTGTTAGTGACGCCTGAGAACCTAGCTGAATACGTATTGCCTGATGCTCCACTCCATTCAGCCTATGAGCACCTATCGTTAGTGCACCGCTCCGACTACCTACGATGCTATTTCATGCACCACTATGGCGGCGGATACTCCGACATCAAAGAGCACCGAGGTGCATGGCTGCCTGCCATTGAGTTGATGCAACGCAGTAGCCAGTCCTACGCCCTAGGCTACCGAGAAGTGTCATCCGGAATGTGCGCTCAATTGGATGGCCGAATCGGCCGACAAATTCGCCTTCGTTACCGACGCCTGATAGGAATGGGCGCTTTCATCATGCGTCCCAAGACGCCTCTCACTAGTGAGTGGTATGCGGCGACGACGGCCCTGCTTGACAATAAGGCGCAGGACCTAGAGTCGCACCCAGGCAACATTCGAGGAGACAACCCGGGGTATCCGATCCGATGGACCGGCCTTCTAGGTGACGTCCTGCAGCCCGTTTGCCTCAAATATTCCGACCGTTTAATAATCGATGACTCCGTTCGCCCATCGTTTGATAACTATAGGTAGTGAGCCGTGCCTCTGTCTGAGAGACAGTTTGAAGGATTGAGCTCATATCTGCCCGGTTGAACAGGGCTCAAGACCGCAGTAGGAGTGCACCTCCGTCCCTCTGAGGACCGTGCGGCGGTCGGTAGAGCTGTTCAGGCTTGTTTTTGACAGAACACCGGCCAGACGCCGTGTCCCTGTACAAGCGCTGCCACGTTCTTCCCTCTATACCGCCGGTACTTATGCACCTACAGAGCATTATCGCGATGATTCAATGCCCAGCATCCGCGGATTGAGTTTGTCCATGTCGGTCAGCTGCAGCAGGCACGCCTCCGTCACAGCGGCGCGGACCATCCACGAGGACCCGGCGAGGCCGGCAGCTGCTTCCGATGCGGCTCTGCCGGAGCGGATGACGGCGTCGACGAGCTGGTCCCGGAGCCGGCTGGTCGAGTGGGCGCGGCGCGGGACCTTGGGCGTTGATTCGAAAGAACGAGAGCCGGTTGCAAGCCACTTCTTCGCACTACCAGCGGTACTTGGACCAGAGCACGTCCACCGGCCCTGCGACCGGAATATCCCGGAGCCGTTGACGGCGGCGTTCCTTCCGCCGCGAGGAGATGGCACCGCAGCCCGACAGCTGATCAGTTTCGATGATGACCTGGCGCCGGTAGGCAGTGGCGCTTTACCAAGCAATCGGCTTCAACTCAGTTCTAAGGCTCGACCCACAATTTGATAGCCTCATGAAAAATGCGGCGGTCAAACTTCTCGGTTTGTTGGCGACAGCCCTCCTGCCCGATGGACGGTAATGCATCTGCCGCCGCCCTCATCTCCGAGGGTGAAAAGCTTTCTAGGAGAAATCCGGAGACACCATGGCTGATCGATTCGGCTGCGCCTCCTACCGTGGTGGCTATGACGGGTGTCCCCGTTGCGTTTGCCTCCACGGGCATGATGCCGAAATCTTCGACGGCAGGAAAGATGAAGGCCCAGGCTCTCGCATACAACTCGCGGAGCAGCGGCTGCGACGGTCGGACCACGAGCTGCACCGGAACGGTTGCAGATTCTGCCAACTCCAGGAGTACGGACCCAAGCGGCCCGGAGCCGGCGAGTACGACAGGAATCTGGTTGGCCTCACCGAAAGCAATGGCACGGTCCAGCCTCTTGTAAGGAACGAACCGTGAAGCTCCAAGGACAAATGTGTCCGGCAACGACTCGAGCAGGTCACATTCACCTGGCGTAAGGAATTCAGCTTTGCTGGTGCTGTAGTAACCGACATCGACAGGCGGGTGGATGACCTTACAGTCGCGCAGCCACGCGCTCTGTATCCTCTCACGCACGTAATTACTTACGGCTGCGATCGACGTGGCCTCTTGGGCACGTGCACGGTCGATGGCCTGCAGCGGCTTCGAAACGGCGCGGGCTGCAAGTGAATTGCCCCGATCATCCAGTTCAGGATTCCACACATATCTTGCCGGCGTGTAGGCATAGACGTACTTCGGAATTGGTCTTCCAGGACCAGATAGTTTCGCGTGGTGCGCGAACAGGTGCGAACTGCAGATCATCCAGTCCGGAGCTTCTGGAACGTTTATAGACCGCCACGTCGGCAGCGTGAAAGGGAGAGCCAGGCTCTTCCGCCGGCGAAGCGGGGTCTTCGACAACCAGGATTCGGTGACGGTCCGCCCGGCAAACCGTTCCGGATAGTCATCCCACAGGCACGCGATGGCCGCATCCGGGAAGATCGCCGCGAACTCCTCGGCGACTTTCTCTGCGCCACCGTATTGCTCGATCCATTCGTGAACAATCAATCCAGGCACTTGGATGTCCTCTCCGTTTCCCGGTTCAGACCAGGTGTTTCTGGTTGGCCAGGTCGTGTTCCACCATCATCGAGACCAGACTTTTAAAATCCACCTCCGGTTTCCAGCCCAGCGTGGCATGGGCTTTGCTGGCGTCGCCGATAAGCGATTCCACTTCAGCCGGACGGATCAACGTTGAATCCTGCGTTACGTAGCCTGACCAGTCGGAAATTCCGACGGCGGCAAAGGCGACATCCAGCAGGTCACGGATGGAGTGCGACTTGCCGGTCGCAATGACGTAGTCGTCCGGTTCAGGCTGCTGGAGCATCCGCCACATGGCGTCAACGTAGTCACCGGCAAATCCCCAGTCCCTTCGGGCATCCAGGTTTCCCAGCGCCAAAATGTCCTGCAGCCCGAGTCTGATCCGGGCAACTGCCAAGGTGACTTTGCGGGTAACGAACTCCGGTCCGCGCCGGGGGGATTCGTGATTGAACAGAATGCCGCTGGAAGCATGCATTCCATACGATTCGCGGTAATTGATGGTCATATGGTGGCCGAACGCCTTGGCCACACCATAGGGGGAGCGGGGCCACAGCAGGGTCCGCTCAGTTTGGGGCACTTCCTGGGCCTTGCCGTACATCTCGGACGAAGACGCCTGATAGAAGCGGACCTTCCCCATGTCACTTCCGGCGTAAAGCCTTGTTGCTTCGAGCATGTTCAAGACACCCAAAGCCGTCACATCGCTGGTTAAGGCAGCGTTCTCCCACGAGTACCCGACGAAGGAAATGGCGCCCAGGTTGTACACTTCGTGCGGCCCGGCAATGCTCAGGACACGGATGAGGCTGGAGACGTCAGTCAGGTCTCCGGTCAATACCTTGACCTCCGGGATGATCCGGTGAAGAAGTTCACGTTTTGGGTTGCTCTGCCCGCGGACCAGGCCAAAGACAACATAGCCTTTGCTGAGCAGGAGTTCGGCAAGGTAGAGACCGTCCTGGCCAGTGATGCCAGTAATCAGGGCCCGCCTGGGGAAATCCATTCCGTGCATATCCGTCAATTTTGCTCCCCAGCCAAACTCGGAATTCATGGTCCCTTTTTCCAGCTTTCACTCTACGCTCTGATCTTGGTAGAGGACCAAAAACTAAGTCGCGGGACGTTTCAATTTCCTGATCTGAGCATAGAGTGAATCCTATGAAGGTACTGGTCACTGGGGGTGCCGGGTACATCGGATCGCACACCTCACTTTGTTTGCTTGAAGCAGGACATGAAGTGGTTGTTATTGACAACCTGTCAAATTCACAAGTCAAATCCCTCGAGCGGGTGCAGCAGCTTGCCGGAAGTAACATCGCCTTCCGCAAAGTGGATTTGCTGGACGAACGAGCCGTGGAAACGGTGATTGGGCAATCTGGAGGGGACGCCGTCATACATTTCGCCGGGCTCAAAGCGGTTGGCGAGTCGGTGGAAAAGCCGCTGAAGTACTACCAAAACAACGTAGTAGGAACCCTGAACCTGCTGCACGCCATGGACAGGGCGGGCATCCGAACGCTCGTATTCAGTTCCTCCGCCACCGTGTACGGAGCCTCCGAGGAAGTCCCGCTGACGGAAAAAGCGCCCATGGATGCCACCAACCCCTACGGCAGGACCAAGGAGCAAATAGAAGACATACTTTGTGACCTTAGCTCGGCGGACCGTCGCTGGAGCATCGCCCTCCTGCGCTATTTCAATCCGGTCGGGGCCCACGAATCCGGTTTGATCGGGGAAGACCCGAGCGGCGTTCCGAACAATTTACTGCCCTTTGTGGCTCAGGTAGCAGTGGGACGGCATGAGAGGGTGCTGGTCTACGGCAATGATTATCCGACGCCGGACGGCACCGGAGTGCGCGACTACATCCACGTCATGGACTTGGCAGCCGGCCATTTGGCCGCGCTCGATTTCCTGAAGTCCAAGGTGGGGACGTTCCGATGGAACCTGGGTACCGGTCGGGGATCCTCCGTGCTTGAGGTTATCCGCGCTTTCGCCGATGCGGCCGGACGTCAAATCCCCTATGAGTTCGCCCCGCGGCGTCCCGGGGACGCTGCAGTCAGCTATGCGGACCCCTCCTCCGCGCTGGCCGATCTAGGTTGGTCGGCCCGCCGAAATCTCGCACAGATGTGCGAGGACCAGTGGCGGTGGCAGAGGGATAATCCCCTCGGCTACGGTGAGTCGAACTGACGGCTGCTTGCTGATTTACCTTGTGTCCATATTCGATGGACTGACCGATCGTTGGTCAATTCGGTCACACTCTCCTGTTGCCCGGCATCCTTGCAGTCCGTTTCTCCAGGATAGGGCTTAAGTAAGCCCCGCTGGATTGCCGGATCACCAGGCGCTTTTGTTTTTGTCGCGTTGCAGGAGCAGCGGGGGAGTTCCACTGGGGCCTGGCAAGGTCAGTCGGTGCAGGCGGGCGAACTCATTGCCAAGGTCGGAACCACAGGTGCGTCGACTGGCTGCCACCTCCACTTTGAAACGATCTTGAACGGCGACCACACCGATCCCGCGCGTTGGGCGCTCCAGCCGCTGACCCTCGCGGAGCGCCCGGCTGACACCACCATGACTGATTTCCGCGATTCAGCGGCGACGCCTCCGGCCTGGGCGGTCTCCGCTGGGCGGGCCAGACAACAGCACCGTCCGTGGCCTGAGGGCGTTTCAGCCTCCCGGTAACTCCAAGCACCGTGGGTAGACTCTAGGCCAGGCAGACGCAACTGCTTGCCAAAGGTATGGAGAAACATTGTCGGAATGGCTCGAAGTCGGCGCGGACAGCTTTCCGCTGGTCACTCAAGGTTCGTTGCTGAACACTGGCCGTATTAGTGGACCCGAGCGGGCGGTGTGGTCATGAACGTCTCGCGAGCCCCTGTGAGCGATGGCCTTGCCTGGTTACCGGCGCACAGGTTTTTTCATGAGCTTTCCCCGCGGGCGCGGGTGGTGCTGAGCCAGTTGCCGCTCACGGTGTCGATGGTCCTGGTGACGGGCATAGTGCTGGTCTTCCATCCCGCACTGCTGCTGGATCCGGTGTTCAAGGCCGGGCTAATGCTCCATGCGGTGATGTTCATCCTGGCCTTGGCCGTCCCGTGGCAGCGGCTCCCTCCGGCGGCTTCCCTTGCCGTCCCTGTCTTGGACTTCGTCCCTATCGGACTGATCCGCGAGTCAGGGGTGGAAACCGTTCCCGCACTCGGGGCCATGGCTGTCCTTCCGGTGGTCTGGTTGACCAGCTCGCAGCTGTACCCCCGGTTTGGCCTGGTAATGAGTTTCCTCGGCCCGCTGCTGGCGGTCTGGGTCCCGCTGCTTCTCCGTGGCTCTGCCGCCGGAGAAGAGTACAGCGTGGTGGTGCTGTTGCCGGTTCTGATGTTCGCCACGGGCTTCGCCGTCCATACCCTGAGCGCCAGCAGGGACCACCAGCAGCGCACCCTGGAGGAGGCGCGGGGCCAGCTGCAGTCGGCGCTGGACAGCTCGGCGCGCAAAGAACGGCTCATCAACACTGTCGTTGACGCAGTTGGCGTCGGCGTCCTGGCCTTGGACGCCGGAGGCAGCAGCACCCTCAGAAACCAGCAGCAGAAGCGCAACTACGCACTTGCATATCCTTCTCCGGCTCCCGACCGGGAGCCGGAGGTGCACGTCTATGGCCGCGGGGGAAAGGAACTGCTCGTTCCCGAGATGCGGCCGGAGCGCCGGGCGGCCAGGGGAGAGGACTTTTCCGACTACCTGGTCTGGATCGGCGAAAACGGCAAGCAGCGGGTATTTTCGACGTCCGCCAGGGCAATCCGCGACGATGGCAGGTTCGACGGGTCGGTGGTAACCTTCACCGACGTCACCGCCCTGATAGAGGCCATGACCGCCAAGGACGCGTTCCTGTCCAACGTCACCCACGAACTGCGCGCCCCGTTGACGTCGATTCTGGGGTACACCGAGGTGCTGGCCGCCAGGGAAGACCTGCCGGGGGATGCCGGCGCCATGCTGCAGGTCATCCAGCGGAACGGTCAGCGGCTGCAGAGACTGGTCACGGATTTGCTCACAGCAGCATCGGGCTCGGTGGATGTGCGTCCGGAGCCGGCGGACCTCGCCGAAGTCATCGGGTTCAGCCTGGCCACGGCGGTGCCGCTGGCCGGCGCTGCGGGCGTGAACCTGGTCAACGAATCAGACCCCGAGGTGCCGGCACTGATAGATACGACACGAATGGGCCAGGTTTTGGACAACCTGCTCTCCAACGCGATCAAGTACTCGCCCGACGGCGGGAAAGTGACGGTGCGTGCCAGCGCTACCGCGCAAGGTGTGTTCTGTTCGGTGACGGACACTGGGATTGGGATGAGGCAGGAGGAGCTGAAGGAACTCTTCACCAAGTTCTTCCGGTCCGAGACCGCACGGAAATCCGGGATCCCGGGAATCGGCCTGGGGCTGGCAATCACCAAAACCATCGTGGACAACCACGGCGGCAGCATCAGATGCACCAGCACACCCGGTCATGGATCAACGTTCACCGTGACCATCCCCGCCATTCGCTGATTCCACGAGATACCTTAATAAGAAAAGGGGGTGCCGTCCATGCGGAAAACGGCTGTGATCATTGACGACGATTTGGACGTCCGGGGTCTCATCCAGGGCATCCTCGTTAACGCTGGCCTGGAAGTGCATGCAGCCGATTCGGGTGCCGCCGGCGTGGAGGCCGTCCGGCGGCATGGGCCTGACATCATCGTCCTCGACTTCGGCTTGCCGGACTTCAACGGGGTGGAAGCCGCCCGGCGCATCCGGGGCTTCAGCAGCGCGCCGATCCTGATGCTTACCGGTCACGAGGATCTCGCCGACACCCCATTCGCTGCCGGCATCCATGACCTTATGGCCAAACCATTCAGCCCTCGGGAACTGCGTTTGCGGGTGGAGAAACTGCTCTCAAGCGACGAACAAACCAGCATACAACCGGACTGACTGTGCTCCAGCGTCAGGTGTCATGCGCCCTGCCCGGCTCCCCGGGAAGCATAGCTGATCGAGATGCAGCCATCGGCATCGTCGTCTGAGGAGATATAAGCTGTGAAGTCGGCCAGTGACATGAAGCAATAGAAATCGCTGTAGCGGTAGTTTGATTTTTCTGCCCTGGTTGCCACTTTGATTACCTTCATTCTCGTTGTAGGGATATTCTCTGCCTTCTGACTAAATGATGGGTGGCTTCGATCAAGGTTCCCGATGGTTACCTGCACAGTTCTCATAGGACTGGGACAACGTTCGCGCAGGAAGCGTAGGGTTCCGCCGGCCTCCCGCCCAGCGGGCAGCGCCGGACAACATTACCTCTGACCTTGGTGCGCCTGCTGCGGAAGCCGGACCGCCGCCGTCGGCCGCTCCGGCTGAACGTCCCCCTTTCTGCCGTGTCCGGCCTGCTGTTGCCGACAGCATTGCGGAGAGCCCGATGCCGATCTCGTCAGCTCGCCAAGTTTGTTCGTGAAGGAACAGAAGCCGCGGCCCGTGGGTGGGTTCGGCGGTGCTGCCCTATACGGCCTGACCGGCGGGGCCTGGAACTGGGTCCAAGTGCCAAGCAGCGCGAGGAGTGGACGCCCCTGCGCCATCGGCGCCAACCCGGACTCCGGGGACCTGGTGGAACGCGCCCTGGGGAGGGTATTTTTACCAGCAGTCCAGTCCGCGGACCATCACGGACCTGCTGGAGAACATCGAGTCCGTCGACTCGCTCACGTGCCCGGTACATGCACCATGCCGGCAGGCTGCACCTGATCGCGGGAGAGCAGGACTCCGAAGTCTCGGACTCGCTCTCGGCTGCCGAGTACCTGCGGATCCGCAAGTCATCTCCAGCTACTCCTCGGTGGCGCTCGCTGACTGCGGTACCGGCGTGACCCACAATGCGATGAGCGGGATCCTGCAGTCTGCAGACAACCTGGTGACGGCCGCAGGCTACGCCGTGAGCGGTGCCAAGCGTGCGCGCAGCACGCTGCACTGGCTGACCAGCCACGGGTACGCGGACCTGGCCGGAACGCCATTGTGGAGATCACGAACAAAGATGAAGTCTCCTCCCGGGTGGACAAGGACGCCATCGAGGAATACCTCGCCGGGATCTGCCGCGAGCTCATTACCGTCCCGCACGGCCGCGGAGTGGCATATGGCGACCTGGTCACCCTGGACGTGCTCGAGCCCGAGGCTCGCCGTGCCTACAAAGAGATCGCCGCTGCCATCGTGGACGGGTACCGGCAGAGCCACGGCCTGCACCGATCTTGATCAAACCCTCGCCGCACCTGCGGCCAATGCTGAGCCTCCGGGCGTAGCTTGGGCGCATCAGGGCAGGACATCAGAAGGGGTGGCGGGAATGACTATCACCGAATACGCCGCGGCACTGGGCGGCATGCTGGCACAACTCGCGGGCATGGGGCTCCTGGCCGCAGGACTGATCAAAGCAAAAGCCCGCCAACAGGTACTCCTGCGAATGCGCTGCGACCTGTCGAGTGCTCCACGACGTTTAGAAGCCACTGGCGGCAGCGGCGGTGAAGGTAGCGGTTCTGATTGGATAGCGGTCGCACCGAGACACAGGTAGCGCCGCGAAGGCGGTTTGCCGCAGGCTGGATGTAGGCGGCGCACCCAAAGTCTAGTGGGTTACGGGGCATCCAAGTCTTTGAAAACCGGGAACGTCCGGGTATTCCACTCCGGGCATGAACTGTAGCTGATCGAAGATGACGCGGATGCAGGTCGATGTTGTCCACGGTGGGGAACAGAAGAATTATGTCGGAGTCGACTCTAACCAGAGCCACGTGATGCACCTCCGGGAGGGCGCTGAGCTGGTCACGGTGGTTCAGGGCTCCCGAGCTCTATCATGCCGGGGGCCTCGCCGCCGTCCTATGGGCTGGCGGCGGGCCTGCTTGCCCAAACCTGCTGCAAATCTTTATTCGGACTGCGGATAATCGCCGGAGTCCTTGAGGATGGCGGGCCACTCTTGTTCCAGGGGCTTACCGGCCGGATAAGTCACCCAAACACGAGACCGCAAGCATGCAGGGAAGCAGGGAAAATTGTGAGCCACGCAATAGCACTGGATGGGGACAGAACCCAAGACGCAACCGCCGATGAACTCATCGCTGCGTTCCGCACGTGGGGACTGGCCGGCAGCATTGACAGGTTGACCGTGCCGCTCCGCCGGCAGGGTGTTTGTGTACGGATGGAAACTCCCCACCACGGCCTCGAGATTCCGGCAGCCTGCGCTATCCTGCTCTACCGCGCCGGGCAGGAAATTCTCACCAATGCGCTCAGGCACTCCAATGCAACCGAAGTGACTGTCCGGCTCGAGGCCGTCTACCACGGCATCCGCCTGACCATCACTGACGACGGCATTGGCTTCGGCCCGGAAAGCCAGGCCGAGGCCTCCCGGAACCACCGATACGGGGTGTGCTTGATGACGATGGCCGTCAACGAAGCACACGGCCTCGTGAGCGTTGACTCTGCTCCGGGCAGGGGAACCAGGGTCTCCGTCACCATTCCCCTGGATTAGATTTCAGTCCCCGGCCTTGGACACGATAGGCAGTCGTGCTGGCCGCTGCGGGGCGCGGCTATTACTCAGTTTTCTGCGAAGACCGGCCCAGTTCGGCAAGGCCTGCCTGAGGGTTTGCATAGGTTATTCACAGATGCGGCCTTATCCCTCAAATCGCCCTGTCCTCCGTGTTCCCATAGTTACAACACCCGCCACTCATCACCATCCAGGCGGCTCTTCACGGGGGAAATCCATTTTGGCAAAACATCTGGCGCGGGCCGCTGCCCGCCGCAGCCGTCAGCGCGTGCGGCATGCCGCCCGACTGGCCATCAGCGGAGGCACAGGCGTGCTGGCCGTGCTCGTTATGGGACTCCAGGCAAGCGGCTCGGTTACTGCTGCCGAACTTGCGCCCGGGCACCCTTCCGGCAGCTTTGCAGCCACAGCCCGCCAGGGCTTCACGGCGGGGACGGCGAGTGCCCGGGCAGCCGGTTCAACCCCGGACGTTGTCTCGGCCCGGGCCGACGCCTTGCTGACCTACAGCCGTTCCATCGTCCGTACCGAAGCGAAGAAGGCGACCGGGAAACTCAGTGCCGCCTCGACCGCCTCGCAGCGCCCAGCGGCCGGAACCCTGATGGCACCGCTGGAAGTACTTTTGCCCAGTTCACCGTACGGGCTCCGGACGAGTCCGATCACCGGAGTAGCGGGGGAATTCCACTGGGGCCTCGATTTCTCCGCATCCTGCGGCACGCGCGTCCACTCGGCGGATGCCGGCGTCGTACGGGCAGTGGGTTGGCACCAGTGGGGCGGCGGCAACCGGGTTGAAGTGGATCATGGCAACGGACTGATCACCACCTACAACCACCTCGAAGGCATAGGTGTCCGGACGGGCCAGTCCGTCCAGGCCGGCGACGTTATCGCCAAGGTCGGCACAACCGGCGCCTCAACGGGATGCCATCTCCATTTCGAAACGGTTTTGAACGGCAGCCACACCGACCCTGCTAAATGGGCGATGGTGCCGCTGCATTCTCCCGATCCCAAGGCCGATATCACGATGGCCGACTACCGGAGCGCCGACGGAACGAAACCTGCGCCGGCATGGGTAGCCTCCGTTGAGCAGAGCCGTGGCCATGAATCGGCTGGCCACAGCCACGGTCCCGCGGAAGACGGATCGGCGGCCATGACTTCATCGCCCCGAGTCGACGCCTCGGCGCCATCGGCACTTGCACCCGCCCCGACGACGTCGCCGACTGTGGCGCCCGCCCGCGCAGCTACGGCATCCCCGACGGCGACGCTTTCCGCCACCGCGACGGCGGCCACCCCTTCGCCGACGATCACCGCGGCACCGTAGGTGAATTCACGTTGATTTGCCCTGTTTTTGCCTACCTTTTCAAGGATTTCCACAGATTAGTCCAAAGATGGGACTTACCCTGATGCGGCCTTGTTAGCCTACCTTTGGCCGCGGCCGATCAGGATGACCGGACTCAAACGCGGGGTGCAATGGGGGGGAACAGGGCATGGCCAGGTACGGAAAAACGACTCTTCGGTCATTTGTCGGCAGCCACCTGCTGCTCTGCGTCCTAAGCGTGCAGGCCGCATTTGCCCTGGCCGTGGCCGCAGGTTGGCACTCCTTGGCCCACAGCTTTCCGCAGCCACCTGCAGGGGCTGTTCTGGTCTGCGCAGTTGCCGGAGGGTTGATCCTCGTTGCCGGGGTCACGGCTGCGCGGGGCGTCCGTGCCCAGGCCCGGGAGCGCGACCGTAGCAGCGCTGTTTCCAACCTCATGGAAACCGTCTCCGACACGAGCAGCGAATGGGTGTGGGCCGTGGACGGCCAGGAGAATTTCAGCTACTCAAGCGGGGCCAGCACCGCACTCCTCGGGTACGAACCCGGCGAACTGATCGGCAGGCCGGTCAGCACCGTCATCGGTCCGGACGAACTCGCCGGGGCGCGGCAGGCCGTGGCAGACGCCCGCGGCGATCATGGTACTGACTGGAAAGGGGTCCGGATCTCCTACCGCCACCGCAATGGCACATCCGTGTGGATGGAAGTATCCGGCAGGGCACGGCCCACCAGGAACGGGGCCCGCCCCCGCTATGAAGGAACCAGCCGGCCCCTGGCCGCCCAGGCGGTGCAACCGCTCATCGAAGGGCACGTCCGGGAACGCATCGAGAGCACCGTCCGGGGCGGAACCATCCTCACCGCGTTTCAACCCATTTACGAACTTGGCACCGGAATCATGACCGGAGTGGAAGCGCTCACCCGGTTCCCCAGTGATGACGGCAGAAGCCCGGAGCATTGGTTCAGCGATGCCGCCAGCGTTGGACTCGGGGGACACCTTGAATTTGCGGCCCTGGAGGCTGCCCTGCTTAGGACCGCGAAGCTCCCCGAACACCTCTATGTGGCGCTGAACCTCTCGCCCGATACCTGCCTGGACCACCGACTGCCGGTGCTGCTGGAGCGGTCCGGCCTGGCCGCCCACCGGATAGTTCTGGAACTGACAGAAAGACTGCCAGTGGCTGAGTACACGCCGCTGCTGTCCGCGCTGGCCCCCCTGCGGCGCAGGGGCCTGAAGATTGCCGTGGACGACGCCGGCTCCGGCTTCTCATCAATGCGCCACATCCTCCGGCTCCGGCCCGACATTATTAAGCTCGACCGCAGCCTGGTTGCGGGGCTTGACAGCGACCATGCCCAGCGGGCGCTCGGTGCCGCCATGGTTACGTTCGCCCAGGAAATCGGGGCCCAGATCGTGGCAGAAGGTATTGAGACCATGGCCGAACTGGCTACCGTTACCAGGCTGGGGATGACATCGGCGCAAGGTTACTTCCTGGGCCGTCCCAGCCTCCATCCCGGCGAATGGGAAAGCTGGAAGGAAGCCCGCATCAGCGGCGCCGCGTGATACCTGCGCCAAGCGATCGTCCTCCACGGACGGCGCAGCCCCCAGCAGCCAGAATTGACACGTTTGTCAATTATCGCGCCGCGAGGGTAGCGTCCTTCCTAGCTTGACTTGGGAATACTGCCATCAATGGAGGTTTGCATGATGCTGGACTGCTACGCCACAGCGCTGCGGCGAGGTAACCGCCGCTAGCCATGCCCTACGTTGACATCAACCCCCACAAAAACCGTCCCAGATGGCAGGGCTACGCTGTCCTGGCCGTTCTCTTAATACTGACCGCAGCCGTAGTTGCCGCCGCACTGGCCCATCGCTGAGTCCGGGCTGACACTCGAAAGCATCGTAGACTTACGGTTTGAACCAGAGTGCTGCTGAACTTCTTGCCGAACGTCCTGGGGGGATAAACATGTCCGATCCGGCGGATCAGAATGCGCGCGCCAATGCAGAAGATGCAGGACAGCCGCCACTGCGACGACGCCGCGACCTCCGTCGCGCCGACGGCGGGCCGGCGGATGTCCGGACAGGAACCATGCCAGCCGTACCGCCCGCACCGTCCAGCCCGCCTGAAGCCGGAGGGCCGCTGACACGCCGGACCTCGTGGGCAGAAGCTGCCGCGGCCGCCGATGCCGCGCAGCCAGCCTCTGCCGTCCCGCCTCCCACCCGGCCACCTGCAGCCGCCCTGACGGCCGCGCAGGACACCCCCACCTCCGTCGCCGGTGCGCCTGCTGCGGAAGCCCCGCAGCCGCCGTCGGCCGCCCCTGCTGAAGCTCCCGCCTTCCGCCGCGTCCGGCCTACCGTTGCGGACAGCATTGCTGAGAGCCCAATGCCGGACTTCATCAGCTCGCCGGGGCTGTTCGTAAAGGAGCAGAAGCCGCGTCCCGTGGGCGGCCTCCGCGGAGCCATCTACAGCATGACCGGCGGCGCCTGGAACCTGGGCCCCAGCGCCAAGCAGCGCCAGGAGGACGAGCTGGGCCGACGCATCTCGCGACAGTTGCAGGGCAGCTACAACACCGCTGTGCTCAGCCTCAAAGGCGGCATCGGCAAAACCTCCACCACCGTGGGCGTGGGCCTCACGCTTGCCGAATACCGCGGGGACGCCCCCTGCGCCATCGATGCGAACCCCGACTCCGGCGACCTCGTGGAACGGGCACTGGGCGAGGGCATCTACCAGCAGTCCAGCCCGCGCACCATCACAGACCTCCTGAAAAACATCGACTCCATCGGCTCGCTGACAGCCCTGGCCCGGTACATGCACCACGCCGGCCGGCTGCACCTGATCGCGGGGGAGCAGGACCCGGAGGTCTCGGATTCACTCACGGCGGCTGAGTACCTGCGGATCCGCAAACTCATTTCCAACTACTACTCCGTGGCGCTGACCGACTGCGGCACGGGCGTGACGCACAACGCCATGAGCGGGATCCTGCAGTCTGCGGACAACCTGGTCATTGCCGCAGGCTACGCAGTGAGCGGTGCCAAACGTGCCCGCAGCACCCTTCACTGGCTGGCCAGCCACGGCTACGAGGAGTTGGCCCGGAACGCCATTGTGGTGATCACGGACAAGGACGAAGTCTCCTCCCGCGTGGACAAGGACGCCATCGAGGAGCACCTCGCCGGAATCTGCCGCGAGCTCATCGCCGTCCCGCACGACCGCGGCGTGGCTGACGGCGATCTCGTCACCCTCGATGTCCTCAAACCTGAGACCCGTCGTGCCTACAAAGAGATCGCCGCTGCAATCGTGGACGGGTACCGCTAGAACGCATCCCGCTCATGCCATCCGCATTGACCGGTTTGGCAGGACGCGCAGGCAAGTAGGGAGAGGGGTGCCACAGGTACCCGGCGGGGGAAACTCAGGTACCGCCTACTGGTGCCCCAGCCAGGATGCTGGGCTAATTTCGGCCCATGGGTGGATACGAGGAAGACCGGCAGGCCGTTCCCTTTCCGTGCGCGCCCGTGCCGGCCGCAATGTTCGGGTTTCGGGACGGTGCGGCCTGGGTAGCGGACGATGTGTTCGTCACCCGCGACGGCCGCGGCGACGTGCTGGTGGAGCGCTGGGACGGTAGCGGTGTACGGTCTGCAGTCGTTCGTAGGGACTGCGAAGGTTTCATGAGGTCGATGTGGATCAAGCTCATGGAAATAGCTGTGGACGGGACCCCGAAATCGGCGCCCTAGTTTCCAGTCGCCGCCAATTCCGGGCCCGGCCGCAGTAAACGCCGGAATTTGTTTCTGGACATTAGGGATTTAGGTTCTGTCCGGCTGTACCCTTTGTTCAGGCCGGGGTTGCGCGCTGCAGTCAATCAGTGTTGCGGCCGAGGCTTGGTGCCGGGCTCAGCCGGCGCCTACAGCCGATAAAGGAATAGCCGATGTCACGGGACGAGTTCACTCTCCTCTCAGTCACCGGCGCAGGGGAAACGGCAGGTCCGGGGGGACCTGCACTGCCGCAGCAGGCGGCGAAAGATGGTTCCCTGCGCGATCAGGTGATGGAGCTGATCAATGATGTCCTCACTGATCCTGATCCCAAAGCGGAGTGGGCCAGGGCGCAGCTGCGGAAGCACCTTGCGTCCCACCCGGACAACCCCGAACGTGCGTTTCTTGAGCATCTTGCCGGGACACGGAAACAGGGCGCGCGGCAGCAACCACGTACTGAGGGTGTGGACGGTACCACTGCCGGTCCCCTTGATGAGCGCAGCGCCCCTGATACCGGGCTTACGAAGAGAATTGAATCCGTTTTGGGCAGCAGGCTGTTGCTGACGGCGTTTCAGCCAATCCACGAATTGCCGGAGCGGCGCGTCGCCGGGGTTGAAGCCCTTACACGTTTTGTCAGCAGCGACGGATCAGACGCCGACACTTGGTTCCGGGAAGCCGAGGCCGTAGGCCTGGGAACCGAGCTGGAGATAGCGGCCCTGCAGTGTGCTGTATCAGCGGCGCGTATGGTCCCCGCCAATCTCTTCGTCGCGTTCAACCTTAGTCCGGCGGCGTTTACGGAGACCCGTGTCCAAGGCCTGCTGCAGAACTCCGGGCTGGCGATGGACAAGATCGTCGTTGAGCTTCGTGGCGGGGCAAACGATATGCAGTGGAGCAGGGTCATCAAGTCCGTGAACCTGCTACGTCACCGCGGATTGCGGGTGGCGGTGGATGGCTCCGGAGCAGGCTTTACCCCTGCCGACAGGATTCTTAGCCTTCGGCCTGACATCATCAAACTCGACCGTACTTTTATCGCCGGGATTCTTGAGGAGCCAGGCCTGGACGAGCCGGCAGTGATTAGCCTTGCCCAGGAGGTCGGGGCCGTCCTGGCAGCCGAAGGTATTGAAACGGATGCGGAGCTTGCCGCAGTCATTGATGCCGGCCTCACTGCCGGCCAAGGGTATCTGCTGGGCCGGCCGTCGGTGCATCCGCTGGACTGGTCGTCGTGGGTCATCCAAACGACTGTAGGCGTAGCCACAGAGTCCTAGTTGGAATGGATTGAGGATAACGCGGGGGATCAATGGCGGGGGAACAACAGGATGATCTGCTAACACAGGCCTTGCTGCTCGACGAGATCGGCCAGTCTGCGATCGGGATGGACAGCAGCTGGCGGGTCACGTACTGGAACCGTGCCTCCGAACGATTGTATGGTTTCGCTGCCTCGGAGGTGATCGGATTGACGCCTCTTGATCTGGGCATCGTCGATAGTTTCCCGACCCCCGGGCCAGGGCTTGCGAATGAGGAGATCGCGGAGCGGTTAGCCCTTGGCCAGGACTGGTCCGGGGAATTGGGGATGCAGGATCGGTCCGGCAGGCAGTTTCCAGTCCATGCGACGATCAGCCCGATCAGGGGCCGCCACACGGTGGCAGTGGATATCGTGGCCATCTCAAAGGACATCACTGACCGGAAACTTCGGGAGGCGGCCTTGGGCCGGCTCTCCGCGATGGTGGAGTCTTCGGGGGATGCGATCATCGGCGCTGACATGGACGGGAAGATCACCAGCTGGAACGCAGGTGCCGTACGGATGTTCGGCTGGAGCATGGCGGAAGCCGTCGGCCAAACGCACGCGCTGTTCACCACCCGGAATGCGGAGGACTTGGATGTCCGCGTCGCTGAGCGGATCCGCGCCGGGGCTTCCGTCTCAGGGGTAGAGGCCCGGTGGCGGCGCAAAGACGGCTCGGTCATTGACGTGGACCTGACGCTGTCACCGGTGTATGGGCAGGACGGAAAGCTTGCCGGCGCTTCTGCCATTGCCAGGGACATCACGGAGATTAAGCGGTTGCGGTCCGAAGCCGATGCCGAGCGGCGCCGGTTGATTGCATCTCAGGAAATGGCGCATGTGGGAAGTCTTGAGTACTCGGGCGCCACGGGGGAGACCTGGCACTCACAGGAATTCGCGCGCATCGTGGGCTTGGCGCCAGGGGAGTCCCTATCAAGGGCATGGCTGCTGGAGCGGACACACCCGGAGGACCGTGACCGGGTCCGGCAGGTGTGGCGGGACCTGCATTCGGGGGTGCGATTCGCTGATGTAGAGTACCGGCTCCTCCGGCCGGATGGCGGGCAGCGCTGGCTTCATTCACGGATACTGAACGTCGACGGCACTCACGGGCAACCAACTCATTTCCTCGACACGGTACTGGACATCACTGAGCGCAAGAAAGCCGAGCAGGTCCTGGAATGGCAGGCCCGTCACGATGCCCTGACAGGCCTGCCCAACCGGTACCTGATAACTGAGGTGCTGCAGGGTTTCCTTGACGATGGTTCCCGGCCAGTGGTCATGTTCGTCGATATCGACCGCTTCAAACTCGTCAATGACGGTATCGGCCATGGCGGCGGTGACAGAATCCTGATGCTCCTGAGCGACCGTTTGACGAAGACAGTGAGGGCCGGTGACACGGTAGGGCGTTTCGGGGGCGATGAATTCATCATTGTCTGCGAGAACATGGGCATGCGTGCCGCTAAGGTGATGGCCGGGCGAATCCGTGAATGCATCAGGGCTCCGTTCGAGGTGGAGGACCGGCAGATTTTCCTCAACGTCAGTGTTGGTATCGCCCTGGCCGGACCTGATGACACAGCACAATCCATGCTGGGCGGCGCGGACACTGCAATGTATAGGGCCAAATCGGCCGGCGGGGACGCGTCGGTGGTTTACCACTCCAGAATGACTCAAAGGGCCAGCGGACGGTTGGACATGGAGTCGGACCTTTGGCTAGCCCTGGATCGGGGAGAACTGCGGCTGAATTATCAGCCGATCATGGAGCTCGCCACTGACACTCCACTCGGTTTCGAGGCTCTCCTGCGGTGGGAGCACCCCGACCATGGCCTCATGCCACCGGAATCATTCATCCCGGTCGCTGAAGAGACGGGCCTGATCGTTCCCATTGGAACCTGGGTGCTGCAAGAAACCCTGCGCCAGGTGCAGCAGTGGCGTCAGGAGGTGGAGGGAGCCGGAGACCTCACGGCAGCAGTGAACATCTCCGGACGCCAGTTCGTGGCGAAGGACTTTCCGGACATCGTGGAGGCAGCAATCCAGATGTCCGGCATTGATGCCGGAGCCGTTCACTTGGAGATCACTGAAACCGTTCTCATGGACGAACCGGACCTGCCCAAGGAAACCCTGCAACGTCTTTCCCGCCTGGACGTCGGCCTTTCCATTGATGATTTCGGCACCGGCTACTCCTCCCTGGGCTATTTGAGGTGGCTTACTGCTAAGACTCTGAAGATCGATCGCACTTTCATTCAGGAACTGGGAGACCGCCCGCATGGGGGCACCGTCATAGAGCTTGTCCTCGGCATGGCTAAAAGCCTCAAACTCGACGTTATCGCTGAAGGCGTCGAAACCCACGCCCAGCTCAACGAACTTCGGCGGATGGGCGTCACCCGCGCCCAGGGATACCTCTGGAGCAAGCCGATCCCCCCGGAACGCGTCCCCGGGTGGTTGAACGGCCGGCTGAGGAAAACCCGTACGCCGGCAGCGCTGACGCCGGGCTGACGGTGCTTGCACACTCTTAAGCAACTTTTGGGTCTGCGATGCCTCTGGCATTGCTGGTCACCGGAGGCCAAGGCGTACCCTGCCGGACAACCACGTGGGGAAGCCCGCCGATTGGGGGGAAATGTGGCGGGCCTCCCCGTAGCGCCCCAAGCCGCTGAATCTTGATCTCGTCAGGACAATCAATTTCCGGGGGATACGGCAAGTGGAACGGTGTTTCACAGTGCAACTACTGCAGTGCCGCGATAGCTTGGCGGCACTACCGGAAATCTTCGCTTGCGCCACTCAAGACTTAATCAAGATTTCCGCAAGAACGGGCGAGTGTTCTGGAAGTGGCTGTTGCCTCCGACCCCATCGATGGGGCGGAACACGCACCTACCGCGTATCCAGATCCTCGAACACCAAAAACGTCTGGGTATCCAGCACGCCCGGCATGGACTGAAGCTGGTCGAAGATGACCCGCCGCAGGTCGATGTTGTCCACGGCGCGGACCAGGAGGATCACGTCGAAGTCGCCGCCCACCAGGGCCACGTGGTGGACCTCCGGGATCACGGCGAGCTGGTCCCGCAGCTCGCGCCAGGCGTCCTGCTTCAGCTTCAGCGTCACGTAGGCGGAGGAGCGGAGCCCCGCCTTGATGGGGTCCACCAGCGCCGTGAACTTGGACAGCACACCTTCAGAAGTGAGCCGGCCGATCCGCGTGTAGGCGTGCGCCCGGGAGATGTGGACATTCTCCGCCACCTGCGTGACGGACATCCGGCCGTCCCGGGTCAGCTCGGCAATGATCCTGCGGTCGATCTCGTCCAGCGGGACGGGTTCCGTCCCGGCATCCCTGGCTGCCACTTGCTCCACGGCCCCCGTCGGTAATCCGGCCCACACTTACAATTCGTCTTCCAGTGTAGGCAGAATCGGGCACGATCGTTCAGTTCACGGGATTTCGGATGCGAAAGCCCGGCCAAAGGCCCGGCTACAGAGACTTGCGGCTATTGGCATCCTGCAGCTGCGACGCGGTGCGGAGGAAGTCGCAGTCACTGGGGGAGAGGGAACTTTCCCCGTGCCTGTCCTGTTCAACCTGCACCCCGGTGGCCTTGGTGATCGCTGCCACGACGGTCCGGGGAAAGATCCTGCATCCGGGATTGTCCACCAGCCACTGCCGCGTTTCCGGCTCGAGCCGGTCCCACAACTTCTCGATGTCCATTACAGCTGCCCCCACTCTTTGTAATTCCTCGGTGTAAGAGATGCGCCTTGCCCACAGCGGTTCCGGGGCAGAAAGGACTGCGCTGTCCCTCCGCACCCTGCGCACCTTCCGAGTGTGGTCCCGCATGAAGGAGAGGTCAAGGGACTTTTGGCACGGGCTCTCAGCACCGGACCTGGTCCTGGAAGGGGCGTGGTCACCGGGGCCCCGGCGTCCCTGGCTGCCATTTTGTCCACACACCCTGTCAGTAATCTGGCTCACACTTACAGTTTGTCTCCCACAGCAGGCATAATCGCGCAGCTTCTCCACGATTCCTGAGGGAGCTGGATACGAAACCTGCCCCGGGCGGATACTGGGAAGGAATAGTGGCAACAGAAGGACGGAACAATGACGATCTCCGCAGACCACACCGCGGCGGACACAACATCCGCCGACCAGGCAAGCGCAGCCCCCGCCGGGAATGACCTCTCGGAAACGGCCAAGAAGTTCGGCATCAGCGCCGAGGACTACATGCTCCCGGCCCGGCACCAGATCCAGATGGTGGACCCGGCCGGGCGGCTCCTGCCGGACAGTGAGCAGGGCACCGAACCCGGCCACGAATACCCCCTGCCCGGCGACGGCGAACTGCTGGCAGCGTACGAACAGCTCGTCGTCGGCCGCCGCGTCAATGACCAGAACTCCGCGCTGGTCCGGCAGGGCCGCATGGCCGTCTACCCGTCCAGCCACGGCCAGGAGGCCTGCCAGGTGGCCGCCGCCCTCTGCCTCTCCGACGGCGACTGGATGTTCCCCACTTACCGCGACGCCGTCGCCGTGATGACCCGCGGCGTGGACCCCGTCCAGGTGATGACCATCTTCCGCGGCGACTGGCACAGCGGGTTCAACCCCCTCCAGCACAAGGTGGGCATCCAATGCACCCCGCTCACCACCCAGCTGCTGCACGCCGTGGGCGTGGCCCACGCCGCCAAGCTCCGCGGCGAGGACACCGTGGTGCTGGCCATGTGCGGTGACGGCGCCACCAGCGAAGGCGACTTCCACGAGGCCCTCAACTTCGCCGCCGTCTTCCACCTGCCCGTCATCTTCTTCGTCCAGAACAACAAGTACGCCATCTCGGTGCCGCTGGCGCACCAGTCCGTGGCGCCGTCGCTCGCGCACAAGGCCGTGGGCTACGGCATGGCCGGCGAACGCGTGGACGGCAACGACGTCGTGGCCCTCCTCGCCGTCCTGGACCGCGCCGTGAAACTCGCCCGCGAAGGCTCCGGCCCCCTGCTGGTGGAGGCCAACACCTACCGCATGCAGGCCCACACCAACGCCGATGACGACACCCGCTACCGCGAAAGCAGCGAGGTTGCGGAGTGGCGGGCCAAGGACCCGGTGAACCGGATGCGGACCTACCTGACGGACCGCGGCCTGCTGGACCCCTCCGTGGAAGCGCGGATCGCCGGGCACGCCGAAGCCGTGGCCACGCAGCTGCGCGACGGCCTCAGCGAGGACGTCCCCGTGGACCCGCAGGAACTCTTCCGCCACGTCTTCGAAAAGACCACGCCCCAGCTGAAGGAACAGTCCGCCCTGCTCGCCGACGAACTCGCCCGCGACGCAGCATCATCACAGGAGGCCGGCAAGTGAGCCCCACCATCACCACCTCGTCCGAGGCCAACGGCAACGTCAGCGCCGCCACCGCCCGGGCAGCAGCCTCCGCCGCCGCCACCGCGGAAGCGTCCGGCCCGCAGCCGGTCACCATGGCCAAGGCCCTCAACACCGCCCTGGCCGACGCCATGCACGCCGATCCGTCCGTGCTGGTGTTCGGCGAGGACGTCGGCATGCTCGGCGGGGTGTTCCGCATCACCGACGGGCTCACCGCCACCTTCGGGGAGCAGCGCTGCTTCGACACCCCGCTGGCCGAGTCCGGCATCGTGGGCATGGCCGTGGGCATGGCCATCAACGGGATGCGCCCGGTCATCGAGATGCAGTTCGACGCGTTCGCCTACCCGGCCTTCGAGCAGATCGTCAGCCACGTGGCCAAGATGCACAACCGCACCAAGGGCGCCGTGAAGCTGCCCATGGTGATCCGGGTGCCCTACGGCGGCGGCATCGGGGGAGTGGAGCACCACTGCGACTCCTCCGAGTCCTACTACGCCCACACCGCCGGCCTGAAGGTGTTCACCCCGGCCACCGTGGCGGACGGATACCGGATGCTCCGCGAGGCCATCGACTCCGACGATCCCGTGATGTTCATGGAGCCCAAGAAGCTCTACTGGTCCAAGGACCTGGTGGACCTGGACGAGCTGCGCCGCCTTCACACGGAAGGCACGACGGCGGGACGCACCACCGAAGGCCGCGCCGCCGTCGCCCGTCCCGGCACGGACGCCACGCTGATCGCCTACGGCCCGTCCGTCCCCACCGCCCTCGCCGCCGCAGAGGCCGCAGCGCTGGAAGGGCGCTCGCTGGAGGTCATCGACGTGCGCACCATTGTCCCGTTCGACGACGAGACCGTGTGCGCGTCGGTGCGGAAGACCGGCCGGGCCGTGGTGATCGCCGAGGCCCACGGCTTCGCGTCCGTGTCCTCCGAGATCGTGGCCCGCGTGCAGGAGCGCTGCTTCCACCACCTGGCCGCCCCCATCCGCCGCGTCACCGGGTTCGACATCCCGTACCCGGCGCCCAAGCTTGAGAAGTACTACCTGCCCGGCGTGGACCGCATCCTCGACGCCGTCGACGACCTTCAGTGGGAGAACTGACCATGAGTGAAACGCGTGTGTTCTTGTTGCCGGACCTGGGCGAGGGCCTCACCGAGGCCGAGCTGGTGTCCTGGCATGTTGCCGTGGGGGACGAGATCTCCGTGGACCAGCCCATCGCCGAGGTGGAGACCGCCAAGTCCACGGTGGAGGTGCCCTCCCCGTACGCCGGGATCGTGGCCGAGCTGCACGGACAGCCGGGCGAGACCCTGGACGTGGGGAAGCCGCTGATCTCGGTGACGCCTGTCTCCGTGGCTGGCACCGCCGCGGACGATGCCGCCCCCGCCGAGCCTGCCGGGCCGGTGGTTGAGCCTGCTGAAACTGAGCTGGGCGAGCCCGCGGCCGAGCCCGCCAAAGCCCACCCGGAAGCGGAGGCGTACCGCGAGGAGGAGAAGGCCGGATCCGGCAACGTACTGATCGGCTACGGGACCCCGGGCGGCCACGGCGTTGCCCGGCGCACCCGCGCCCGCAGGTCATCGGTTGCCTTGGCTGAGCCTGCGGACACCACGCCCGCCGGAACTCCCGCCGAGGACGACCTCACCCTGCTGCGCACCCGCGTCCCCGGCAGGCTCGGTGCCGTGATCTCCCCGCTGGTCCGGCGCATGGCCCGGGAACACGGCGTGGACCTCGGCGAGCTCCCCGGCTCCGGTGAGGGCGGGCTGATCATGCGCCGCGACGTGGAAAAGGCCATCCATGCCCCGGTGGTCGAGCCTGCTGAAACTACGCCCGCCGAAACCCCGAAGTCCCCGGCTGAACCCGCCAAAACCACAGCGGCACCGGAGGGCACCGATGCCCGGACCGGGCTACCCATCGCTGCCCGGACGCCGGTCAGGGGCGTGCGCAAGGCCGTTGCCGCCAACATGGCGCGCAGCCGTTCCGAGATCCCCGAGGCGACGGTCTGGGTGGATGTCGATGCCACCGGTCTGTTGGAGCTTCGCGAAGGGCTCAAGGCCGGCGGCGCCCAGGTGCCGGGCCTGCTCGCGTTCATCGCGCGTTTTGTCACGGCCGGGCTAAAAAAGTACCCGGAGCTGAACACACGGATCGAGACTGCGTCCGATGGGTCCCAGGAGATTGTCTCGTTCGACGGCGTCAACCTCGGCATCGCCGCCCAGACCGACCGCGGCCTGGTGGTCCCGTCCGTCCGGGCAGCCGAGAAGCTGACCGCACGCGAACTGGACGCCGAGATCCGCCGGCTCACCGACGTCGCACGCCAGGGCAAGGCGACCCCCACGGAGCTCGGCAGCGGCACCTTCACGCTCAACAACTACGGCGTGTTCGGGGTGGACGGCTCCGCGGCGATCATCAACCACCCCGAGGTGGCCATCCTGGGCGTGGGCCGGATCATCGACAAGCCCTGGGTGGTGAACGGAGAGCTCGCCGTCCGCAAGGTCACCGAGCTGACCCTGACCTTCGACCACCGCGTCTGCGACGGCGGCACGGCAGCCGGCTTCCTCCGCTTCGTGGCCGACGCAATCGAAAACCCAACCACCCTCCTCGCCGACATCTAACCCCCCACCCGACGCTCTCTCACTTAACGTCGGTTTAATTCCAACCATCTCTCACCTGATGTGGGTTTAACCCAAACCCTCTCTCACTCGATGCGGGGACCAGCCTCGAAAAGGCAAAGCGAACGACGGCGGCCGCGTGCCGCCGTCGTTCGTGTTCCGTGCAAAGGGCCAAGGACCGCCAGTTCGGCAGCCGACGCGTGAAGGTCCCCCAACGTCTTGTTCAAGCCCCCTATTTCGCCTTTTCGGACGGAGTGCCGGCGGGCGGCCAAATTGCCTTGGAGTTTGCCAGGCACGCCAGTCCATCAAGCGGCTCAGGAGGCCCACAGGGAAAGCAGGGCTCGGGCGGCGCGGGGGCCGACGGCTTCTTTGCGAATCGACGCTGATCCGCCGCCTCCGCCATCGGCCCCGGTCTGTTTTTCAACACTCTGGACCCGGCAGCTCAAGAACAGGCAGGCATTGCGTCAAGAATTTCTCAAGACTGCAGCGGTCCCTGCGGTCCTGAGGGGGGATGATGTGCGGGCGGCATTCCGCTGGCAGTTACCTAAACAGGTACCCGGGCGGAGTTGAATCCCAAATATGAGTACTCAATACTCGTGACCGGCCGCGGCGTCGCACCTAGGCTGGACGGAAGGGGATGAGACCGGGGCGCTGCGTTCTTGCCCGCAGTCCCCTGCGGACCACGCTGGGAGGACACATGGCAAACAGGCCCCGCAACGGCCTTTTCGCCTGGATGGGTGCGCCACGGACGCCGCGGCATCCTGTCCCTGAGGACGGAACGTCACCGGCGGAGTCGATCAAGCAGCCCGCGCGGACCGGCGGCGCCGTCCTGATGATAGTGTCCCTGGCGCTCACAATCGGCTCGCTCAGCGTTGCCGCGAATACCCCTGGACCCCAGCCTCCAGAAGGGAAAGACGCAGAGCCGGTGACCCAGGCGACTGGCTCGGCGCAGCCCGCTACGGGTGCTCCTACCCCGGAGCCAACTACTTCTGATCCTGGGCCGCCGCAGCCAATTGCCGAGGCCGGCTCTCCGGAACCCACGGCGGAAACCGCATCCCCGGAGCCAACCCAGGACGGCGGGTCCGGGCCGGCTGCCAATACCGAGTCCTCACCCTCCCTTGAGGCCGTGCCGGTGGGCGACCTGCCCGGCTGGAGGCAGGTCTTTGTTGAGGATTTTACGGACGGGGACGTGCCCCTGGGCGGTTTTCCCGGCATCTACGGGTCGAGATGGAGCGAGACCTACAAGGACGGCACGCCAGACACCCATGCCAAGACGCAAGAAAAGGCCGCCAGAACGTCCGGCTATTTTCCATCCAAGGTATTGAGCGTCCATGACGGCCTCCTGGATATGTACCTGCACTCGGAAAACGGCGTCTCCATGGGTGCGGCGCCCTCCCCGAAATTCGACGGCGCCAGCCAGCCGCCGTACAACAGCCAGCTCTACGGGCGCTACTCGGTGCGTTTCAAGGCAGATGCCGTGCCGGGTTTCAAGGTGGCCTGGCTGCTCTGGCCCGTCAGTAAGCAGTGGCCGCAGGACGGGGAGGTCGATTTCCCGGAAGGGGACCTGTCCAAAGTCATCTATGCTGCCTTGCACGGCATCGGCCCGGACGGGCACACCTTCGACGTCTTCCGTCCCAACGTTCCGTTTACGGACTGGCATGTGGCAACCACCGAGTGGAGCCCCGGGCGCATCGAATTCTTCCTTGACGGCAAGTCCATCGGCGTTGCCACGTCAATGGTCCCGAACACGCCGATGCGCTACATCCTGCAGACCGAGTCCTGCCTGACAGGCTGCCCGGCACCCGACGCCAGCGGCCACGTGTACGTCGACTGGGTGGCCATCTGGGCCAGGAACTAGGCGCGGCCCGCCCGGGTTTTCCGGCAGGCCCGGCCACCGGCATGCGTGCGCGTCCCGGGAACTTCAAGGGCCGGTAGGTACAATCAACGCCTAGAGGAACGCACACTGCTTTGCCGGAGGTACGGAGAAACAATGTCGGAATGGCTCGAAGTCGGCGCGAACAACTATGTGCTGGTCACCGAAGGATCGCTGCTGAACACCGGACTGGTGGTGGGATCCGAGCGGGCCATGGTGATCGATACCGGCTGCGGCCCCCGGCAGGGCCAGGAAATCCTGGACGCGGTGCGGGACAAGACCCAGCTGCCGCTCGTCGTGGTCAACACCCACGCGCATTACGACCATTTCTTCGGCAACGCGGTGTTTGCTGAGGCCGGCGCCACCGAGTTCTGGGCGCACCAGAACTGCGCCACCGAAATCGAAGAGCGCGGGGACCTCCAGCGCCGCTTCGTGGGGACGCTGGAACCGGAGATGTCCACCGGGGAGGGCGAAAACGTGGAGCTCGTGGTCCCCAACGCCATCGTCAAGGACCGGCCGGTGCTCGTTGACCTCGGCGGGCTGACCGCCACCCTGTTCTACCTGGGCCGCGGCCACACGGACGGCGACCTGCTGGTGGGCACCCCCACCACGCTGTATGTGGGTGACCTGGTGGAGCAGGGCGCGCACCCGTCCTTCGAGGACTCCTTCCCGGAGGAGTGGGCGGACGTGCTCCGCCACATCTCGGCGCTCCGCCACCGCTACGAGTTCCTGATCCCCGGGCACGGGAAGCCGTGCAGCGACCAGTTCGTCAAGACCATGGCCCACACGCTGACCACCGCGGTCCGCCAGGCGCGCCAGTCCATCCGCGACACCCCGGACGACGCCACCAAGGCCATCCCGGTCCTGCCCTACGGGCCGGAACAGTCGCGCTGGTTCATCAAGCGGCTGCAGGAGACCCGCCGCGAGCACTAGCCAAAGTAGAACGTACGACGGCGGCCGCGTGCCGCCGTCGTTCGCCTTGTGTTTCGCAGGGCGGACCTTCCGCCCGGCAGCCCGGCGTTTTCCCAGCCCGCCCCGCCTAGGATGTTCCCCATGAAGGTTGCCCGAGAGGCGAACTCCGCTGCCGTGGTGATAAACGCCGGGGCGCGCCTGGGAGCGGCGGCGCCCGAGCTGGCGGTGGACACCCTGCAGAGGGCCGGCCTGCCCGTTTCCTCCGTGCACCACGTGCTGTCCGGCGCGGACCTGCCCGGAATCCTTGACCGGGTGGTTGCCGACGGGCACGACCTGGTGGTGGTTGGCGGCGGTGACGGGACGGTGTCCTGCGCCGCCGGCCGGCTCGCCGGGACCGGAATCGTGCTCGGCGTCCTGCCGCTGGGCACCGCCAACGACCTTGCCCGCACGCTGGAGATCCCGGGCGATCTTGCCGGCGCCTGCGCCGCGCTCGCCGGCGGCAAGGTGGTGGACATCGACCTGGGGCGGGCGAACGGCCAGCCCTTCCTGAATGTCGCGTCCGTTGGCCTGTCGGTCGGGGTCACCGAGACCCTCAGCCCCCGCCTGAAGCGGTACCTCGGTCCGGCCGCCTACGCCGTGGCCGCCGTGCGCGCCTACGCCCGCCACCGGCCGTTCCGGGCCCGGCTCGAGTTCCCGGAGGGGGACCATGACACGCTGGAGCTCGAGGACATGCTGCAGGTGGCGGTGGGCAACGGCCGGCACTACGGCGGCGGCAACACGGTCTCGCCGACGGCCGGGATTGATGACCACCTCCTGGATATCTACGCCATCCCCGGGGCGCCGCTCCGCGAGCACATGCGCATCGCACGGCTGCTGAAGGACGGCAGCTTTGTGGAGCGCCACGGCGTGCACCACCTGACCACCCGGCGGGTCCGGCTGGTTACCGAGCCGCCCATGCACGTGAATCTCGACGGCGAGATCGCCACGGCCACGCCCGCCGACTTCACCATCGAGCGCAATGCCGTGCACGTTGTGGTGCCGGAAAGCAGCACCAGTGCCCGGTTCGATGGCTAGCGGGCCGCGCCGGCCGGCCGGCGGTGCCTTCAGGTCCAGGCAGGAATGGCTCAAGTACGGCGGACTTTTTGTGCTGGCCGTGCTGGCGTTCGGGGTGGCTGCCATTGCCCTGATGGGACCCCCGAACCCGGACGAAGCGGGCCCGGCGGCCGCAAGCCCCGCGGCCGCAACACCTTCGGCCGCCGTGCCGACAGTTACAGCTTCCGTGGCGCCGTCACCCACTGGTACTGCCGCGCCTGCAACGGGCGGAACGCCGGGAATTGAGCTGCCCGCCGAGCCCGTCCTGCTGATTCTCGGCGACTCGTACACGGCCGGGGTGGGGGCGGACCAGCCGGACCAGGGGTGGGCGTACCTCGTTGCCGCGGAGCTCGGCTACCCCGCCACGGTGGACGGCTCGGGCGGAACCGGGTTCGCCTGGGGCGGCGGGGCGCAGGACGACGGGGGTGAAGAGTACGAAGTCCGGTTGCGGAAGATCGCCGACAATGCCGCCTTCGTGCCCAACGTCCTGGTGCTGCAGGGCGGACAGAACGACTCCTCCGTGGCCAATCCGGATGAAGTGGAAGCCGCCACTGCCCAGACCATCGAGGCGGCACGGAGGTTCTGGCCGGGTGTCCAGGTGGTGGTGCTCGGGCCGTCGGCTCCGCAGCCCCTGGCGGAGGGACTGCGCGGCGTGAACAGCGCCGTCCGCGCCGGTGCCGCGGCAGCCAACGCGCCCTTTATTGACGCCGTCGAGGGCAACTGGTTCACGGTTGCCAACAGTCCCGGTTTCGACGCCGACGGCGCCCACCCCAACACCGCCGGCCACGCCTACATCGCCGGGAAGTTCCTGGAGTCCTGGGCGGGCCTGACGCGGTAAGCCGGCGGGTGCCCCGCGCTGAAGGCAAGGAAGTACGACGGCGGCGCGTGCCGCCGTCGTACGCTTTGCCTGCGCGTCAGTTGCTGAGGGCGGGGATCTTCGCTTCGCGGATGATGGCGTCAGCGTAGCCCAGGGCGTAGCCGGTGGCATTCGGGTGGAAGCTCATGCCGCTGAAGGGGTCGGCCGGGTCGAAAAAGAACCAAGAGCCGGGCAGGCCGACTCCGTGTCCCTCGAACTCGTCGGTGACACTGACGTAGACGGTACCGGGGGACTTCTTGGCCGCCTCCTTGATGGCCTTGTTCAGGGTGTCCGTGCCTTTGTTGAAGACCTTCGCCGCTTCGTTGGTGATGTAGCCGTTGGCCCCGACTTCCGGGGAGAACAGGTGCGGGTAGCCCAGTGCCACGATTTTGGCATTCGGTGCCTGGGCGCGGATGGCTGCGTAGGCCGCGGTCAGGGCCGGGAGGACAACGGTCTGGGCAACGGCTTCCGCGGCCTTCACCTCCGCCGCGCAAACCTCCAGGGGGCGCAGCATGCAGGCCCCGAGCAGGTTCCCGAACCCGACGTCGTTGCCGCCGGCGGTGATGGTCACCAGGTCAGTTTCCGCGTTCAGGACGCCGGCGGCGGATGCCACCTGGACCTGCAGGGGCACCATGGCGGCGGTCCAGCCCGCGCAGGCTGCGTTGGCCGTGAGCTGCACGTGGTCCTGGGTGTCCAGCACATCGGCGTAGCCAGGCGATGACTGGTAGCACGGCTGCAGCTCGGCGGGGTAGAGGGGAGAGACGGTGACAGACGGGGAAGCGCCGATGCCGGAGGTATAGGAATCCCCCAGGGCGACGTAGTCCAGCGGCGCCGCGTCCTGGGCGGCTGCGGGCGCTGCTACGGAGCCGGCCAGCAGTCCGGCGATGACGGCGGCCAGCAGACCCATGCGCCCCGCACTGCCCCTTCGGGTGCGGGCGCGTGGGCTTGCCCCTGGCTCAGACTGCGTGATCCGGATTTCCCTAGCGGATGTGTTCTTCACGGTTCTTCTCCCTGGCGTATTGCCAGGTGCCGTGGCTCCTGGCTTCTGGCTTGTGTGTCGAGCGGTCCGCCCGGCCCTACCTTCCATGGCGTTACTACAGCGTTACGGGCACAGGCATGCCGTCAGGCTATATTGAGTTACTAAACATGTTTGGTAATTGGGCTCCGGGGGGAACCATGGCTCCAGTCAGCAGTGTCCGCGTTTCGACCTTTCAGTCATTCCGGTACGTCTACGGTGCCAAAGCGGGGCCGGCCAGTCCTGAGGCCGGCACGGGGAAACCCTGAGGTGCCCTGATGCGGAAGCCCCCGCCGGCCGGCAGTCCCCGCCCGGCGAAGAATGATTCTTCCGGCTCCCCGGTCCCCGGCGGGCAGGCACAGTTTCGGCCCTCCCCGTTGCGGCCGTGGATGTTGTACTCCTGCTTCCTGGCCGGCCTGATCCTCGCACTCACCGTTCCGGCGGTCCTGCTGGACGAACCTTGGGGCGCGGTTGTGCTCGCCGTTGTGGCTGTAATGGCAGCCGGTTACTTGCTGTGGGGCCTGCCGCGCATCCGGGGCCGGAAATCCATTGCCGCGTCCACAACGTCCCATCTCCTGGAAGCTGTGCTGGCCACCAGTAGGGAATGGCTGTGGACCATCGGCCCGGACGGCAGGTTCACCTTTTCCGGGCCAATGTCCCGGGAGCTCCTCGGGTATGACCCTTCCGAACTCCTCGGCCAGCACTACAGCCAGATCATCGAACCCGATGACCTGGCCCGGGCGCTGCAGGACAGGGTGGGCCTGGAGGGTCCTGACGCTTCATGGTCCGGTCTCGTGACCACCTGCCGGCACCGGGACGGCCACCGTGTCCTTGTTGAGGTTTCCGGCAGGCCGACCTTTGACGGGCAGGGGCAAGTGTGCGGCTTCGAGGGGACCACGCGTGCCCTGGACACGCCCCCGGCCCTTGGCGCTGCGGCCGAAGAAGCCTTCGCCGGGGTAGAAGCCATGCTTTCCTCCCGTACGTTGTTGACGGCCTTCCAGCCCATCCGCGCTTCGGACTCCGGCGCTGTGATCGGGGCGGAGGCGCTGACGAGGTTCCTGAGCGCTGACGATCCCGGGATGTCCCCGGAGGCCTGGTTTGCTGAGGCCGCCTCTGTGGGGCTGGGTGTTGACCTGGAAATAATTGCGCTTCAGTCGGCGCTGATTGCCGCGGAGTCCCTGCCGGAAGACCTCTACGTGGCCGTCAATCTTTCCCCTGGGGCGTGCCTTGATAATCGGGTGGCCGGTGTCCTGCTGGGCTGCGGCATTCCACTGGGGCGCATTGTGCTGGAACTGACGGAGCACCACGAAGTGGCCGACTACGGCCAGCTTGGAGGAGTGCTGGCTCCCCTGCGGAGCGCGGGTTTGAGGATTGCTGTAGATGACGCCGGTGCAGGGTTCGCTTCCATGCGCCACATCGTTGAACTCAGGCCGGATCTGATTAAGCTCGACCGGAAGGTCATCACCGGCATCAACGCCGACGCGGGCCTGCAGGCTTTGGGCGCCGCCATGGTCGGCTTCGCCCGGGAGATCGGTGCTTCCCTCGTTGCCGAAGGGATTGAAACCGAGGCTGAACTTGCGGCCGTGCGGAAGCTGGGCATGGGTGCAGGCCAAGGTTACCTGCTGGGCAGGCCCACTGTGGCCACGGAGGAATGGAAACAGTGGTCCAGGGCGGGCTCAAACCGCAACCCCTCCACCCGCCCGGCGGGACGGCACGAACGTCCGTAACCTTCGGGGACCACCCATCCCTGAGCCATGGTGGTGCGAATCACAGGAAGACCACCGAACCTCCTCGGTGGTCCCTGGTAGGGAGCAGAAAATGAACAGAAATTCCAAGCTGGCTATTGGCGGCGCGGCAGCAGCTGTACTCACAGTGGTATCCCTTGGTGCAGGCCCGGTTCTGGCCAATAACGGAAAGTCACCGGACAAGTCCGTCACGCTCACGGCTGTGCTCAGCGAACTGAACGGCTCCGGCGCATCCGGCACCGCGACGGCCGTGGTGAAGAACCAGAAAATCGAACACATCGAGGTCCACGCCGAGGGCCTGACACCGGACGCACCCCACGCCCAGCACATCCATTACGGCAATGACGCACTGAACGAGTGCCCCACCCTTGCCCAGGACTCGAACCGGGACGGGCGCATCAACACTGTTGAAGGGATACCGGCCTACGGCCCGGTGGTGGTATCGCTGAACACCACGGGGGACACCACCCCGGCCAGCTTCCTCGATGTGGCCCGCTTCCCTGTCTCCAGCGACGGGATCTTCAGCTACAGCCGGGACAATATCGAATTCACCGATGTCGCCGGAACGGGCTACCCCGGTGCCGGCGGGCTCGGCACGGCCAAGCAGATCGCGGATTCCATCCGGGAAGGCGAAGGCGTCCTGGTCATCCACGGGCTGGACTACGACGGCAACGGAACCTACAACTTCAGCGACCCCGAAGGCGCAAGCGAGCTGAACGGTGCCTTGCCTGCCGAAGCCACCGATCCGGCGGTGTGCGGCGTCCTGCGCTGATCCCCTGACCGGACAGATCCCCTGACCGGACTGGCCGCTGCTGGGGGCGGCCAGATCCAGAAAGACCCCTTTCGGCAAACTCCGTATCCCCGGGAAATTCACCCTGCGTGGTCTGCCCGGAAAGCTCTTAGCGCATCGTCTCTAATCCATTTCCTGGTCAGGAAGACGTCCAAAGCACAGGACGCCAGGAGAGTCGCCCAGGAGACCCATAAAGGTGCAAGACCCGCAAAAACCAATGCCATGACTGCAAGGACCAAGGCGCCGGAAGCATAGTTGTAAATTCGCCGCCTCGAAGTGGCTTCAAGGGCATCTTGCCGCTCGCGAAAGTAGTTCAGCATTGAGTCCCTCCAAGGGAGCTAACGGCAATGTCCGTCACTCTATCGGAACGCCATGGCCCGGATGGGTGATGACCATGTACCTGCCCGGGGGACTGCGCGGGGCTCGCGCTTGGCGGTGCCCCCTGGCACCGCCAAGCGCTGAGACTCATCGGTTGCCCGACTCAAGGCTGCGGTACTCCTGGACCCAGTTCCAGCCGCACCTTCGTGCGCCGCTGCCTTTCACTGATTACTGTGGACTGCCATCCTCAAGGGACGCGGCAGATAGCGTCAAGAATTTCCCAAGACTTCCTCAAATTCCGGGTCCACCTTCCTGCTGAGGCCGGCGTCAGGTGACCGACTGCTCTACCGGGAGTCCTGCCGCCTTCCACTCAGGGAAGCCCTCCTCAAGCCGTGCGGCCGTGCGTCCTTCGTCCGTGAGAATCCGTACGGCCTCGTCCGCAAACAGGCAGTACGGTCCGCGGCAGTAGGCCACCACTTCGCCCCCTCGGGGAACCTCCCGCAACCGGGACTTGACGTCCGAGAGGGGCACGGAGATCGCACCGGGAATATGTCCGGCGTCGTATTCCGGCTGTGGCCGCACGTCCAGCACTACCACGTCGCCCTGCCGCAGCCGCAGCAGCAGATCGTCGCGCGTGATGGTGCTCAGGTCGGCGCGGTCGCCGACGTAGGCGCGGACCAGTTCGCCCAGTTCCCCGGCGTGGGTTTCGGCTGTCTCCCGAAGTGCCCGCCATAGCCGTTCCACGGCCGGGCTGGCGAGGGAATAGTAGATCCGCGTCCCCGAGCGCCGTGAGGAGGCGAGGCCGGCCCGCAGCAGGCGCTGCAGGTGCTGGGATGTGTTGGCCATGCTCTGGTGGATCTCTGCGGCGAGCTCTTCAACCGGCCGCTCGCCCTGGGCAAGGACATCGATGAGCTGGGCCCTCCGGCCGTTCCCTATCGCCTTGGCCGCTTCCACGAGGACGTCGTAGAGCGCATCCTTGTCCTGCTGGTCGCCCATATGTGCCTCCTATTCAAGATATCTCTTGACAAGCCTACCTCCGCGGGTTTCTTATTCAAGTATCTACTTGAATAAGAGAGGGGGCGGTGGCCGTGTCCACCATCCAAACGCCACATCAGCAGGAGTCCCGCCTTCGGACAGGAGCGGGCCTCATGACGCTGGCCGGGCTGGCCTTCGTGGGGTACGCCGTGATCTTTTTGATAATGAACTTCACGGACGCCTTCCTTGAACTGGGCATCGGACCCGAGGAAGTGGACAAGGGGAAGGCAGAGATCGAGGCGTTCAGCCCGCAGCTGTACCACTACATCAGCCATCTGCACATCGCGGTCAGCGGCTTCATCGCGGCAACCGGTCTGGCAGTCGCAGGCCTGTCCTGGTTCGGGGTGCGCCGCGGAGAACGGTGGGCCTTCGCCACCGCAGTCATCGTCCCTGTCGTTGGACTCGCAGTGGCCCTCCCCGCACACTACCCGTGGGGCCTGGCCACGCTGGGGCACCTCGGCCTGATCTACCTCGCCGTCCTCATTTTCCTCGTGGGGGTCGTGGCGGCCTACACCGGAATGCGGAGCGCCGCGGCTACACACCACTGACGCTGGCCCAAAAGTGAACGTACGACGGCGGCCGCGGGCCGCCGTCGTACGTTTCAGTCCCTTTCCACGCGGCGGCTCACGCGGTGGCGTGCATTTCCCCGGCCGGCATCTTGTCCGAACCGGATTCTTCGGCGGCCGGGGCCGGGCGCCGCTCCTGGCCGTTCGTCGTCACGCTCCCGTCCATGGTGCCGGTTGGCATCTCGACGGGTTGGGGGACGACGCCGGCGGAGGGCATGTCCGCGCCCGTTGCCTCGGTCATGGCCGCGGCACCGGACGAACCCGTGGACTCCTCGGTCAGGAACGGCATGTTTTGCCACTTGTGCCACAGGGCGTTGTCCGTGCCGCGGACGAAGACCTCAAGCCGGCCGTCGGCGTTGCTGCCCACTGTGATGTTGGAGGTGAGGACGCCGCCCAGGGAGTGCCAGCCGGACCAGCCGCTGTTGGGGGCTGTCTGCCACATGTGCCACAGGGCGTTGTCCGTGCCGCGGACAAACACCTCCAGCCGGCCGCTCGCATTCTTGCCTGCGGCAATCTCGGAGGTGAGCAGGCCGCCCAGGGACTGCCAGCCGGACCAGTTGCCGTTGGGGGCCGTCTGCCACATGTGCCAGAGGGCGTTGTCCGTGCCCCGGACGAACGCTTCCAGGCGGCCGTCGGCGTTGCTGCCCACCGTGATGTTGGAGGTGAGGACGCCGCCCAGAGAGTGCCAGCCGGACCAGTTGCCGTTGGGGGCTGTCTGCCACAAGTGCCAGAGGGCGTTGTCCGTGCCCCGGGCGAACACCTCCAGGCGGCCGTCCTTGTTCTTGCCCACCCCGATCTCCGAGGTGATCACGCCGCCCAGGGAATGCCAGCCGGACCAGTTGCCGTTCGGAGCCGTCTGCCAGCGGTGCCACACGGCGCCGTCGGTTCCGCGGGCGAACACCTCCAGGCGGCCATCGGCGTTGCGGCCTGTGGCCGGCGGCCCCGTGATCACCCCGCCCAGGGAGTTCCAGCCGGACCAGCCGCTGTTGGGCGCGGTCTGCCATTTGTGCCACAGGGCGTTGTCCGTGCCCCGGGCGAAGATTTCCAGCCGGCCGTCCAGGTTGCTTGCCGCCGCGATGTCGGTGGTGATGACGCCGCCCAGGGAGTTCCAGCCGGACCAGCTGCCGTTGGGGGTGTTCTGCCATCTGTGCCACACGGCGCCATCGGTGCCCCGGGCAAAGGCTTCCAGCCGGCCGTCCTTGTTGTTGGCCACGGAGGCGTCCGTTGTGATGATCCCGCCCAGGGAATCCCACCCGGACCATGCCTGCGGTGCGGCCGGATACAGAGCCCGGAATCCGTCGAGGTCGTCCTGGGTGAGGGCCCGTTTGGTGAAGTTGGACGCCACGGTGGGGGCCATCACGGCGTTCGCGACGCTGGAGTGGGCCAGCCCCACGATATGGCCAAACTCGTGCAGCGCCACTGTTTCGATATCGAAGGCGTTGGCCGCGGCGCCAACGCTCCACACGTGTTCGCTGTCGTCAAAGTGGACCGGCTTGGGCAGCGTGTTGGTGACCACGCTGCAGCCGGGAGGGAAGTCGGCGTGGGCCAGGACGCCGCCCACCATCGAATGGTCCGGGTCCGCCGCCGGGCGCCATCCGATGCGGATGTCCGGACTGGAGCCGAGGGCCACCTCGGTGAAGGTCAGTCCGCCCACGGTCTGCCAGGTCTGGATGGCGCGCCGGATGGCGTCGAATTCGGCGGTGCCTGCGACGTCGTCGGTCCCGGTGTCGAAGGCGTAGGTCAGGGTCCGGTCCGCCCATGCGCACGCGGTGGCGAAGGCGATTTCGCCGGCCCGCATGTCCGGAAGCCCGCAGCGCGGCCGCATCATGGCTTCGCGCGTGGCATCGTCGAACACGCCGGTGACCGGCAGGTGGAAAAACTCCTGGAAATTCCGAAGCGCCCCTTCGGTGGGATCGTCCAGGACGCCGATTTCCCTGGGGGTGGATTCCCCCAGGTAGCCGAAGCGCTCGAGATACGTTTGCACCTTGCTGAAGCCCGGCGTTCGTCCACCCGGGGCGGTGTTTTCGACTGCGGCAAGGTACGGTGCCGCAGGGTACAGTTCGTCAGTCATTTGGCTCTCCTTGATCGGTTCTGATGCTTCGCAGGATCTGCAGCGCGACGTCCCGTTCGGCGTCCGCAGGCAGATGGACGACGGCGGTGGCGCGCCCTGGAATATTCACGGCAACGGTGCGGATGCCCTCTTCCTCAAACAGGACGAAGTCCGCGATGTGGTTGCCCAGGGCTTCCCGCCAACGCTCGTAGCCAGGTTTGTTTGCATAGCGGGTGAGCGGGTCGGCGAACGGGCTTGCGTCGACGGTCAGGCGCATGCCGCCACCCTCCAGGACGGCAGCGCCGCCCTCGATGCCGTGCTCATGTGAGGGTGCAAGCTGGTCCGGCACGTCCAGCACCAGGCCTGACACTCGGAAGGAATTCCACGGCTGCCCCATAAGACCGTCCTCACATGCGAGGGAACACGGGAACAGTGGACCATTCTCCGCGTTACTGCACCGTTACTGCCGGTGCGGCTATTGACTGCCGGCGCCGTTCTGGTAACGATGAAGTTCCCGTTGACATTGAGAGGGCCTGTCATGAAATCCACGAAAGCACTGGGCGCGACCGGAGCTGCTGCGGCTGCATCAGCACTGCTGCTACTTGCTGCCGCCGGGCCGGCAGCAGCTGACCACACCCACGTCAAAGTCGTCGGCAGCGGAGGCTGCGTGGTGATGGCTGAGGGTGCGGGGGAAGGAGCGGTGGACCTTCCCGCTGCCGTCTTCGAGCACAACGTCCACGCCGCCGACCTGCCACAAACGGACGGCCGGACCCACCCCCTCCACGTGCTGGTGCACCAGGGCGTTCCCGGAGAAAACAACACGCTCTACGTCCTCGGAAGCGACGCCGAGAAGGCAGCCTGCGGCGGGGTCTACGTCAACCGGTAACTGACTGACCACGGTCCAAAAACTGAAGGCGTACGACGGCGGCGCGCACCGCCGTCGTACGCCTTCTGCGTGGCTGCGTGCAGCCTGCGTCCAGCCTGCACCCAGCGCAGTTATGGAAACGTTATATATGCTGGGTGAGTGGTTTTTAGGTCAAGCAGCGGAAATTTGTCAGCCCCCGAACGTAACGCAGTACCAGGAACAAGCCTCATCGCCGGGCGGAAGCACGCCCTGGACGGGCTCCGGACTGTTGCCGTGGCGGGGGTGTTTTTCTTCCACGCGGCAACCGCCCTGGTGCCGGGCGGCTCCATTGGCGTGGACGTCTTTTTCACGCTCAGCGGCTTTGTGATCACCCTCCTGATCATGAAGGAGCACCTGGCCACGGGCCGGCTGCGGCTGGGCATCTTCTACGCCAAGCGGCTGGCCAGGCTGTGGCCGGCGCTGCTGGCGCTGTGCGGGGTGATCGTCGCCGTGGGCCTGGCCTTCCCGGCGTCGAAGTGGGCCGGCCAGGAAGGGTTTGTCCTCCCGGCCGCCGCGTACGTGATGAACCTGGCCCGCTTCGGGATGTTCGGCGACTCCGTGGCGGGGGAAACCCTTGGCCCCACCTGGACCCTGGCCGTTGAGGAGCAGTTCTACCTGGTGTGGCCGCTCCTGCTGCTGGTGCTGCTGCGGTTCTGGAAGGTCCGCACGGTCACCTGGATCACCGCGGGCCTGGCCGCGGCGTTCCTGCTGGAACGGTGCGTCCTGGTCCTGCTCGGGGCGCCGCTGAACCGCCTCTACAACGGGCCGGACACCCGGGCCGACGAGCTGCTGATCGGATGCACCCTGGCGCTCGTGTTCACGGCAGTCACCCCCGGTTCCCGGTTCCACGCAGCCCTCCGGACGGCGGCGCGCCGGGCGGGACCGGCCGCCGGGCTCATCCTCCTGGCCGCCGTGTTCCTGCTGAAGGAGCCGGACACCCCCGGGCCCTGGTTCAGCGCCTTCTGGACCGTTGGGCCCGCAGTGCTTTCCCTGCTGGCGGCCGCCCTGATCGGATCACTGGTCCTGCAGCCCGCCGGCTTCGCCGCCCGAGTCCTCAGCCACCCCTGGCTGGCCGGGCCGGGCCGCGATCTGTCCTACGCCTTCTACCTCTGGCACCTGCCCGTCTACCTGTTGCTGATGCCGCTGATCCCTTCGCTGTGGCTCCGTGTGCCGCTGGCCGCAGCACTAACCGTCCTGCTGGCCTATGCGTCCCACCGCCTGGTGGAGACGCCCGTCCGCCGCTGGGCAAACAGAAGGCTTGAGCCCGCCGTCGGCCGTTCATCTCCGGAAGCGGCGTCAACTCCGGAAGCGGCGCGAAAGTCTGCAGCGGCACCTGGCCGCGGGCCCGAACTGGTGTCCGCAGGCCGGGAATCCTAGCGGGCGGCGTCAGTGCGGGCGTTGATGTTGTTCTGGACGATGGTGGCCAGGGTGCGGAGCACCTGCTGGTCCGAGGCGCTGAACGCCCGGGGGCGGTGGTCAATGACGCACAGCGTTCCGATGTTCCAGCCGCGCGGCCCGTGCAGGGGATAGCCGGCGTAGAAGCGGATGAAGGGTTCCCCGACGACGAGCGGATTGGTGGCGAACCGGTCATCGGTGAGGGTGTCGTTGACGACGAGCATCGTGTTCAGCCGCACGGTATGCGTGCAGAGCGCGATCTCCCGGGGCGTCTCCTCGCGAAGGGGGCCGACCACGGACTTGAGGAACTGGGAATTTTCGGCGATCAGGGACAGTGACGCAGCACCGACGCCAAAATAGTCCCTGGCGGTTTCCACCACCTGGTCAAAGATGTCCACTGTGCCTGTGTGGAGCAGGTCGGTCTCCCGAAGGGACTGCAGCCGTTCCTCCTCCGCCCGTTCAGGCGTCAGAAGGAACCTGCCCGCGGCTCCCAGGCCGGCCAGCGCATCCTCGCCGGCACTTCCCTTCCCGTGCTGGCGTCCCTCACCCTGCGGCTGCGCAGGCATGGGCTCCGTGCCGGCACTGTAGCCGCGTTCAAATTCGGGCAAGGCCAGTGCGCCGTGAAGGTAGGCATGCAGCTCAAAATCGGAAAAGCGCGGCCCGCCGAAGTAGGTCGGCCAGATGTCCGCCGGGTCCAGGCCGGCAACAACCATGGCTGCGAGCTCAAGCCGCCGCTCTGACTCGTCGCTCATGATGTCCGCCCGGGCAAGGCATAGGGTGCATCCAGCCCATACGCATGTGCTGATTTACCGGCCATGCTAATCAGTCTACTTACTAATTTCGCCTGCCCCTAACCCGGCGGAGGGTTATTACGTTTGCGGCCGCAGCAGTGAGAGCGGTTCGCGCCAAGCCAGGGGCCTGGCAGCGGCACCTGGGAGGTCAGGCCGCGGCTGGGAGGTCAGGCCGCGGGCTCAGCCGCCTGCGTCAGCCGCACGGGCTGGTACTGCTCGCTGCGGACCGCCGCTTCATGGTGCTCAGCACACTGGACCTCGGCAATCAGCGAGCCGCCGACGTCGTCCTTTTTATAGTGCGTCACGTGCTTGGTGTTCCTGCCGCACGTGATGCAAAGGGCCTGGTGCTGTTTAGTCCACATGCATGAATAATACGGTCGGACCTGTTTCGCGCAAGTAAAAGTTCCGAAACGAGCGGAAATCCGCAGGGGGAACGCACGGACTTTTAAATTGGTGTTTACTTCCGGGGCACAGGTTATTAAAGTCAGGTCTTGTCATAGTCCAGATGGGCGCCGGGGGGCGTCTGGGAGGGGGTAGCGCATCACCACTGACCGTAACCAGAAGACAATTGACCACTACGTTGAAAGCCCCTCCTAGGAGGGGCTTTCCCCTTGCCTGGCCGGCCCGGCCGCTCCGTCTCCTGCCTCAGGATTCGAACCTGGCCGCCGGAGCGCCGCTGGGCAGCGCCTTGAGGATGTTCTCGGCCACACTGCGGACCTTGAGGTTCCGCTGGCGGGACGCGCTGGCCAGCTTGATGAAGGCTTCGGGGTACGTACAGCGGTTCTGTGCCATGATCACCCCGCACGCCACGTCGATGGAGGTGCGGCTTTCCAGCACAGCCTTGAGGTTGTCCCCGGCGGACCGGACGCTGCGCACCTCAAGGGCCAGCCGCATGCTGTGCGTCGCCACCCCGGCAAACCATTTGGCCTCGGCGAGCAGGCCCTGGAACCCGGTGCCGGTGCGCGCCAGGAACACCAGGGCGGAGGACGTGCCGCCGTTCAGCCCCAGCGGAACGGCCACCGCGCCGCAATACCCGGCGTCTGCCAGCCGCCGCTGGTACGTCCGCCACCGCACTGACGTGTCGCCGTCGACCGTCACTGCACCGGCAGTGCTCAGTGCCTGCATCAGGGGCCCGTCCCCGTACCGGTCCTCCGATGCCGCCAGTTCGGATGCCGTGATGCTGCTGCCGGCAGTGAGCGGGGCAGAGCCTCCGCGCGCCAGGACCGCGGCGCAGTCCGGCCCTGGCCCGTCCGGGCCGATGACCGCCTTCGCAGCGGCCTCGGTCAGCCGTTGGAGGGAGTCCAGTTCTGTTTCGGTCCCGGTGATCAGGTCCAGCAGGAACCCGGGCCGGTCCTGGCGCCTGCCGTCAGTCGCCGGATGTGCTGCCACGCTTTTGCCCCCGTCCACGTACGGCCCGCGCCTTGCCGATGCGCGGGCTTTCCCTGAACTTAATGGAGCGGCGCGGAAAGGGCACGAGTAGCAGGTACTCTACTTTTCCTGCCCGGCGCGGGGACTACTTGCTTGCTTCCAACCACTGCTGGAACGTTTGGCGTCCGACGGCGGCGCCCGGCGCCGGGATCAGCGCGCCGCTGCGCATGGCTTTGCCCATGCGGCCTGGCAGCACTGCCTCCAGGACCTTCTTGCGTTCACCGGTCTTCGCGAGATAGGTGCGGACCAGGTCTGCGAGCTCCTCGGTCCGCGGCCCGCCGAGGTCATTGATCCGTCCCTGCGGTCCCGCTTCCGCCGCGTCCACCAGGGCCTCGGCCACCTCGCGGGCAGCGACGGGCTGGGTGACCATTTTTGGAACGGCCACCAGCGGGCCCACCGTCCCGATCTTCACGGTCAGCGGGACGAACTCGTGGAACTGGGTGGAGCGCAGCAGGGTCCACGGGACGCCGCCGTGGCGGACCTCGTCCTCCTGCACCAGCTTTCCCGCATACAGGCCGGACGTGGCGCCGTCGATCCCCACGATGGAGAGTGCCACGTGGTGCCGCACGCCCGCTTCCTGTTCTGCGGCCAGTAGGTTCTGGGTGGCGTTGGTGTAGAAGTCCACGGCCTGCTTGGTGGAGATGGTCTGGATCCCGGAGACATCTATCACGGTATCCAGGCCGGCGAGGGCCTGGGCCAGGCCGCGCCCGTTCACCAGGTCCACACCCTCGGCACGGCTCAGGCTGACAACGTGGTGGCCGCGCTCCTTCGCTACGGCTACCACGTGGCGTCCGACGGTACCGGTTCCCCCTGCAACGGCGATCCTCATGGGGAAATCCTACGTAAATTACCGCGCCGATGGTCTGCTGACCGGAAGGATATTTCCGGTTCCTGCTGGAGGAGGCGCCTTAACTTCGGATTGTCTTCTTTTCTGCAATATCTTGCGGTTTTCCTTGTTCTGGTGGATTGTGGCAGGAGCAAGCGTGGTAATCGGCAATATCCTGCGGAAAGGGAACGATGGAAGACGTGGCGGCCATTGGGGAGATGATCCGGCGCGCGCGGAAGGAGTCCGGAATTACCCAGGCCACGCTGGCGGACCTTGCGGGTACCTCCGCCCGCACCATCCATGCCATTGAAACAGGCACGGGCAACCCGTCCCTGGTTACGGTGGCCGCCGCCGCCAACGCGGTGGGGCTCCACCTCCGGGCTACCGATGAGTGAGGACCTGCGGCGCCTCAAATTCGTCCGCGGGGCGGATGTGTACAAGGCAGGCATCCTGGCAGGGCACCTGACCCGCACGGAACGCGGCAGCGTGACCTTCTCCTATGCTGAGCACTACCTCCGTGCCGGTGCGCGGCCCGTGGCAACCACCCTGCCCGTCACTGCCGAACCCGTGGAATCGCCCAGCGGCGCACTGCCCGCCTTCTTCTCCGGCCTCCTGCCGGAAGGCCACCGGCTCACCGTGCTCAAGGACGCCGTTAAGACGAGCCTGGGCGATGAGCTGAGCCTGCTCCTCGCCGTCGGCGCGGATGTGCCCGGCGATGTGCAGGTTGTCCCGGCAGGCGAACCCCTGGTGGAGCAGCAGCCGCTGGCGGATACATCCCGCCCGGAGGACCTGGACTTCGCGTACCTGGCGGACGCGGTGGACCCGCACGGACTCCCCGGCGTGCAGCACAAAGCCAGTGCCTCAATGATGACCACGCCGCTGGCCCTCGCCAACCGGCGCTACCTCCTCAAGCTGGACCCGCCCCAGTACCCGCACCTTGTGGTGAACGAGGCTGCCCACCTCGCCGGAGCCAAAGCCCTCAAGATACCGGTGGCCAAACACAGCGTGGTCACCGACAGGAAAGGCAGGCCGGGGCTCCTTGTGGAGCGGTTCGACCGCGTCCACGCTGACGGGCCGGTCCGGCTGGCGCTCGAGGACGGGGCGCAGGTGCTGAACCTTCCGCCGGCGTCGAAATACGCGGTCAGCTCCGAGCGGCTGGTCCTGGCGCTGGCCGGACTGTGCAAGGCCAAGGCCGTGGCCGCCAGGAACCTCTACCTGCAGTTCGCCTTCGCCTGGCTGACCGGCAACGGGGACCTCCACGCCAAAAACGCCGCCATCCTTGCGGGCCGGAACGGCGGCTGGGCCGTTTCCCCGATGTACGACATCCCGTGCACACTGCTCTACGGCGACGACACCATGGCGCTGCCCATCGCCGGCAAGGTCAAGGGACTCAAAGCCAGGCACTGGCAGGAGTTCGCAGCCGCCATCGCGCTGCCCCCGCGGGCAGCGGCTGCCGCCAATGCCCTTGCCCTCAAAGCAGCCGAGGGCATCGACCTGGACGCCCTGCCCTTTACGGGATCACCCCTCAACGGCGCACGGAGGGAGCTCCGGTTCCGCAGGATCCAACTGGTTCCCTGATCCGGCCCGGGAACCCACCCTCCGCGAGGCCCGGCCCCCTATCGATTGACTTTCGATAGGTAGTGGTTGAAACTCGATACATGAAAATCACCCGCCTGGCCGTCACTGCTCTTAGGATCGTGCTCGTTGCCGCCTTCCTCCTCCTGGTCCTGTTCCAGGTCATGTCCATCCCCGGCCAGTTCGCCCATATGGCGCAGGAGAACCCCGAGCGGGCGTACCTGCAGTGGCCGCTGACCATGTTCTTCATCCTGGAGGTGGCCTGCGTCCAAATGGTGATCGGGAGCACCTGGAAGCTGCTGACGCTTGTCAGGCAGGACAGGATCTTCAGCCGCGGCGCCCTGGTGTGGGTGAACGCGATCGTGTGGGCCATCGCGGCCGGCTGGGCCATGCTCGCCGCGCTCGCCGCCGTGGTGGTCCTCAACGCCGACGATCCCGGACTGCCGCTCCTGCTGCTGCTGGTCCTGGTGGCCGGCGCCGCCCTGGGCCTTGTGGTGGTGGTGCTCCGCGCCCTGCTCCGGCAGGCTGCGGACCTCCGCGCGGACATGGAAGCCGTCATCTGATGCCCATCGTGGTGCGCATCGACGTCGAACTGGCCAAACGGAAGATGAGCGTGGGGGAGTTTGCCGAACGTGTGGGCCTCACGCCCGCCAATGTGGCGGTCCTGAAAAACGGCCGTGCCAAGGCGGTCCGCTTCAGCACGCTGGAAGCGATGTGCCGGGTCCTCGAGTGCCAGCCCGGCGACCTGCTGGAGTTCGTGGAAGAGTAGCGCCGTGCCGCGATGCCTTCCAGCGATCCTAGGATTCGTGGACGTCCCGCCGATAGTATCTGAGGCAGGAACAGGTCAGGCTACTTACGTTTGGTGAAGCACATGGTCGAAGCGGCACCCGCAACGGTTTCGCCGGTTATCCGCCGGAACAACGTCACCCTGTCCGGCCGCCCTGATGGGCCGGTGATGCTGTTTGCGCATGGTTTCGGCTGCGACCAGGACATGTGGCGCAGGCTCCTGCCGTATTTCGCCGAGGACCACCGGCTGGTCCTCTTCGACCACGTGGGCGCCGGGCGCTCGGATGCCTCTGCCTACGACCGCACCAAATACGGATCCCTGGACGGCTATGCGGCCGACCTGCTGGAAATCTGCGCGGCCCTTGACCTGAGGGACGTCACCGTCGTCGGCCACAGCGTCAGCGCCATGATTTCCGTGCTGGCGGCGGTCAAGGAGCCCGGCCGCTTTGCGCATCTGATCCTGGTGGCGCCGTCGCCCCGCTACACCAACGACCCGTCCAGCGGCTACGTGGGCGGGTTCTCGCGGGAGGACATCGAGAGCCTGCTGGACTCCCTGGACAGCAACTACTTTGCCTGGGCCGCAGCCCTCGCGCCGATGGTGATGGGCAACCCGGACGAACCCGAACTGGCCGAGGATCTCCGCGGCAGCTTCTGCCGGACCAACCCCTCCATCGCGCGGCACTTCGCCAGGGTCACCTTCCTCTCCGACACCCGGAACGAACTCGGCAAAGTACGCACCAGCAGCCTGATCCTGCAGTGCTCCGACGATCTGCTCGCGCCGCCCGAAGTGGGCACGTACTTGAACCGGCAGCTGGAACGCAGTTCGCTGGTGCACCTCAAGGCCGTCGGCCATTGCCCGCACGTCAGCGCACCGGAGGCAACAGCGGCGGCCATCCGGCAGTACCTTGCCGCCGGTCCGTGACAGGCGCCCAGGCCGGCGGGCCGGCGGACTTCGAGTCATTGTTCCACAAGGCGCCGTGCGGCTACCTGGTAACGGACGACGGGGGGAAAATCACCGCGGTCAACGACACCTTTGCACACTGGTCGGGTTATGCCCGGGCGGAACTCCTGGGAACCCGGCTGCAGTCCCTGATGCCCATCGGCGACCAAATGCTGTACTCCACGCACTGCATTCCGCAGCTCGGCATCACCGGGGCTGTTTCGGAAATAGCCATAGAGATTGTTGCCGCTGACGGACGGCGCCGCGCCGCGCTGCTTTCGGCCTCGAGATCTCCCGGCTCCCCGCAGCAGGCCGCGAGTGTCCGCGTCATCGTCTTCAGCGCCCACGAACGCCGGATGTATGAAAAGGAACTGGTGTCCGCCCTGCGGGAGGCCGAGGAATCCGAAGCCCGGCGGGTGCAGGCCGAAACCGAACTGCAGCACCTTGCGGCCCACGATGCGTTGACCGGCCTCCCCAACAGGGCGGGGCTGAGAGCCCGGCTCAGTCCGATCCTGGCGGATCGCCCTAACGGCACTGGCACCCTGGCCGCCCTCTTCATTGACCTTGACCATTTCAAGGCGGTCAATGACAGCCTGGGCCATGCCGCAGGGGACGAACTCCTGAAGTCCGTGGCGCAGCGGCTGGTGCCGGCGGCCGGGGAGGCCCGCACCGTGGCCCGGCTTTCCGGGGACGAGTTTCTCGTGGTGGACGTGTTTGGGTCCGCCGAGGAAGCAACAGCGCTCGCGGCCAGGCTCCTGGACGTCCTCAGCGCCCCGATCCTGCTCGAGGGCCTGGAGATCGTGACCTCCGCCAGCATCGGAGTGGCCGTATCCGGGGACGAACCGGAAACCCTGGACGATCTTGTCCGCCGCGCAGACATCGCGATGTTCCGGGCAAAGGCGCTCGGCCGCAACCGCTGGGAGATTCACCGGCACGCGGAATCCGACCCCACCGTGGACCGGCTCCGGTCCCTCGGCGAGCTGCGCCGGGGGATCAGCGACGGCGACCTGCGGGTGCATTACCAGCCCCGCGTGGACCTGCGCACCGGCCTCGCCAGCGGGGTGGAAGCCCTGGTCAGGTGGCAGCACCCGACCCGCGGGCTGCTGCCGCCGTCGGAATTCATCACCATGGCCGAGGAATCAGGCCTGGTGCGGCCCCTGGGCGCGTGGGTCCTGGATGAAACCCTCAGGCAGGCAGCCAGTTGGCGCCGCGAGGGCCGCCGCGCCGCGGAGCTCGAAGTTGCGGTCAACCTGTCAGCCCGGCAGCTGAATGACCCCGGGCTGGTGCCGATGGTGGAAGAGGCCCTCCGGCTTCGGCGGATCGACCCCGCGGTGCTGCTCCTGGAGATCACCGAAACAGCCTTGATGGCGGATCCCGGCGCTGCCCTCGAGTCCCTGACCGCCCTCAAGAACCTGGGCGTGGGCCTTGCCGTCGACGACTTCGGCACGGGATACTCCAGCCTGACTTACCTGAAAAAGTTCCCGATTGACGAGTTGAAGATCGACCGTTCCTTCATCGGCGGACTGGACTCGGACAAGGGGGACGCCGCGATCGTGGGCAGCTGCATCGCGCTGGCACATGCGGTGGGCCTGCGGGCCGTTGCCGAAGGCGTGGAAACATCCGGCCAGCTGCGAACCCTCAAGGAGATGGGCTGCGATCTTGCCCAGGGTTACCACTTCACCCGTCCGCTTCCGGCCCCCCTCCTCAAGGAATGGCTGGAGGCGCACTGCAGCAGTTAGCCCGTTCCAAGGTCGAAAGACTCTGTGGGCCGGGGAGCCCCGGCCGGAAACTGGGGTATGGGCGCTGATGCGGTGGTGCAGCTGGTGGACCTCCGAAAGAGCTTCGGGAAGACCACCGCACTGGACGGCGTGAGCTTCACTATTGGCGAGGGCGAAGTCTTCGGCTACCTCGGGCCCAACGGGGCGGGCAAGACGACGACGATCCGCGTCCTGATGGGCATGCTGCGCCCGACTGCGGGGCGTGCGGAAATCCTGGGTCGGGACTCGTGGCGGCAGTCCGTGGAGGTGCGGCAGCTGGTGGGTTACGTCCCCGGTGAACCGGCACTCTATGACCGGCTCACCGGCCGCGACCACATTGCCTTCTGCTCCCATCTCCGCCGCCACGATGCCTCGGCACGGGCCATAGAGCTGGCCGCCGGGATGGACCTTGACCTGGACCGCCCGGCAAAGACGCTCTCACGGGGGAACCGGCAAAAGCTGGCGGTGGTTCTGGCCATGATGTCCAGCCCACGGCTGCTGGTGCTCGACGAACCCACCAGCGGCATGGACCCCCTGGTACAGCAGGTTTTCCATTCGTTTCTCCGCGAGCACACCGCGGCCGGCGGTTCCGTGCTGCTTTCCTCCCACGTGCTCGGCGAGGTGGAACGGGTGGCGGACCGGATCGGCGTGGTGCGCGAAGGGCGCCTCGTTGCCGTGGAGCGCCTGCAGGAGCTCGCTGCCCGGTCTTTGCACCGGGTCCGTGCCAGTTTCGCCGAAGACATAGCCCACTCGGACTACGACGACCTGCCCGGCCTTCGCGACCTCGTGGTGAACAAGCGGACCATGACCTGCAATGCGCCCCAGGCCTCCCTCGACGCTTTGCTGAAAAGGGTCAGCGCGCACCGGGTAGTGGACTTCGAGTGCGCGGAAGCGCCACTGGAGGATACCTTCCTCACCTATTACGGGCCGCAGCACGCCGGAACAGAAGGTCCCGATGCTCACTAACGTTCTGGCCAAGGCACTCCGGGACCAGGGCCGCGCGCTCCTCGGCTGGTGCATTTCGGTTGCGCTGCTTATTGCCATGTATGTGGCGTTCTGGCCCACAGTGCGGGACCAGCCCTCCATGAGCGACCTCTTGGACCAGATGCCCGAGGCGTTCAGGGCCCTGTTCGCTTCCTCCGGCGCGGACATGTCCACCCCCACGGGCTACGTCCAGGTGGAACTGCTTGCCTTTATGGGACCGGCCGCGGTTTTGATGTACGCCGTCGGCTCGGGTGCCGGGGCAATCGCCGGCGAGGAAGACCGCCACACCCTGGACCTGCTGCTTTCCAACCCGGTCAGCAGGAGCCGTGTGGTCCTGGACAAATTCCTGGCCATGACCGCAGGGACCTTCCTGATCGCTGCCGTCATGGGTGTGGCCCTGGTGGCGGAGGGGAACCTCGTGGACCTCGGCCTGCCAGCCGGCAAGGTGGCCGCCGCCATGCTGCACCTGGCCCTCCTGGGCGTGGTCTTTGGAACGTTGGCCCTGATGCTGTCCGCCTCGACGGGGCGGACCGGAATCAGCAAGGGTGTGCCCGCGCTGGTGGCCGTGGTCGCCTACGTTGTCAACGGCCTGGCGCCCCTGGTGGACTGGCTGGCAGACATCCAGGAGTTTTCGCCCTTCTACCAGTACATCGGCCACGATCCCTTGCGGAACGGACTCGACGGCGGAAGCGTGGCAATTTCTGCCGCGACCGCCGTCGTGCTCCTTGCAATGGCTGTACTGGGATTCCGGCGGCGCGACGTCGATGCCTGACTGGCTTGCGCCAGACCCGGAGCGCAGCTACCCGTCCATTCGGATACAACTGCGCTCACAGGCCGTGGAAACCACGAAGAAAAAGGTTGCGGCTGGCTCCCTGGCCCGACGATTGGGCGCTTCGGGTGCCGTTGCCTTGGGTGCCTAGGCGGCGATGAGGGCCGGCGAATAAGCGCGGCGCCCGGCGTCTGCGCGCGGTGCAAGGACGCTGATGGTGCAGGGTGCCTGCTCCGGATCGATCCTGGCCGGCAGGTGGTGTGTTGCAGAGGACGTATGGAGCATTTCCAGCGCTTCCGGGTCCACCCGGGCGTGGGAAATGTCCAGTTCGAGGTCGAGGCCATTCCGCAGGGAATTGGCGCGTTTAACTACTACATAAAGGGCGTTGACGCTGTGGACGGTGACGTGCCCCTTGGCAATCACGAGGGCCCTGGCGTGGTCGAGATCTACACGGACAACAATGTTCAGCTTGGAATTCAAGTTGTAAAGCCTTCCCCGGCATTGGCTGCGACGCTGCAGCTTCTTGCTATGGCCTGTTTCTTAAGCCTCAATCAGAGTAGGGGCTGAATGTGACGGACGCAACATCAGGCCAATTATTACAACGGTTAGGGTTTCCCCGTTGCCGGAAGCTTCGTGCGGCCCTGAAGCCCCGCCAGGCCCAGGGCCGCTTCCTTCAAGGCCTGTGGAAGGAAAGGCTTGGTGATGTAGGCGGCGGCTCCTGACGCCATTCCGGAAAGGACGTCCTCTTCCTCAGACCTGGCGGTGAGGAACAGCAGCGGAGTCTGGGTCACTTCCCGCAGGGCCCGGGCAACCTCATGACCGTCCATGTCCGGCAGGCCGAGGTCAAGGGTGATCAGGGACAGGGAGGAGCCGGCGGCTGTGCACGCGGCTATTCCCTCGGCCCCGGATTCCGCGGTCAGCACCTTGAATCCTGCACGGCCCAGCACGACAGTAATCAATCCACGGATGTCCGGGTCATCTTCTATGACCAGGCAAACGCCTTGTTCTTCCACTTGGCCCCCCGGCTCTTGCACCTGCCAAAAGTCTAAGGCTGGCACGCAGGTCACGGCCAAAAAGAAGGGATATTTCTTTCCTGCCACCGCCCTTACCGGTGCAAGGGCTGCCCTGCAGCCAGCCCTTGCCAGGCTGCTATTCAGTGTTACTATGTGCCGGTAGTCAGTATTACTAGGTAGCTGGAGGGCGGCCACATGGGCAAGCAGATGACCGAGATGCTCAAGGGAACACTCGAGGGCATCATCCTGGCCATCCTGGCCGTGCAGCCGGCCTATGGCTACGACATCACGGCGCGGCTGCGGGAGCAGGGCTTCTCCGATATTGCCGAGGGGACTGTCTACGCCCTGCTGGTCAGGATCGAGCAGCGCGGCCTGGTGGACGTGGCAAAAGTCCCGTCCGAGAAGGGGCCGCCGCGCAAGGTCTATTCGCTGAACGCGCAGGGCAGGGAGTACCTCGAAGAGTTCTGGAGGTCCTGGAGCTTCCTCGAAAAGCGGATCGGACAACTTCACCGTCACGTCAAAAACCCCCAGGAACAAGGAGAGTAACCATGGCCCCAGGATGGATCGAGCGGGTTACAGGCCCTTTCGAGGACAAAAAGCGCTGGCGCCGGTACAAGGCCCGCAAGGAAGAACTCCCCAAGAGCTACCGGACGGCGATCGATGGACTTGAGCGCTACTTCATGTATGCCGGGTCCATCGTCAAGGGTGAGGTCCTCATGCAGATGCTTGAGGACCTCGCAGACCTGATTGAGCGGGCGGCCGTTGACGGCACGCCCATCCGCGACATCGTGGGGGAGGACCCCGTGGAGTTCGCCGACACCTTTATCCAGAACTACTCGGACGGGCAATGGATCAACAAGGAACGCAAGCGCCTGGCTGACTCCATTGACGAAGCATCCGGGGACGGTGCGTAACCGCGCCGCTAAGGAAGGAACGGAAATGACCGCAGACCAGGCCGTGCAACCCGCCATCCGGGTGCACGGCATCGAGAAGTCGTTCAAGGACCTGCACGTGCTGCGGGGCGTCGACTTCGACGTGAAGGCGGGAAGTATCTTCGCGCTGCTCGGCTCGAACGGGGCCGGAAAGACCACCCTCGTGCGGATCCTGTCAACGCTGCTGAAGGCCGACGCAGGCACTGCCACCGTGCACGGTTTCGACGTCGCCACGCACCCCGGCGACGTGCGCGGGGCGATCAGCCTGACAGGCCAGTTCGCCGCCGTCGACGAAGTGCTTACCGGCCGGGAGAACCTGGTGCTGGTGGCCAGGTTGCGGCACCTGAAGGACCCCGGAGCTATCGCCGACGACCTGCTGGCCCGGTTCTCGCTCACCGAAGCCGGAGACCGGAAAGCATCAACATACTCCGGTGGCATGCGCCGCCGGCTGGACATTGCCATGAGCCTGATCGGCAACCCGCCGGTCATCTTCCTCGACGAACCGACCACCGGGCTGGACCCGCAGGCGCGCCTCGAGGTCTGGCAGACCGTCAAGAGGCTGGCAGGCCAGGGCACCACAGTCCTGCTCACCACGCAGCACCTCGAGGAAGCCGAACAACTCGCCGACCGCATTGCGATCCTGCACGAGGGGACCATCATCCAGAACGGAACCCTCGCCGAACTCAAGCAACTCCTCCCGCCCGCCCGGGTGGAATACATCGAGAAGCAGCCCTCCCTGGAGGATGTCTTCCTCACCCTGGTCGGCGGGGCACGAAAGGACCTTCGATGACAACCCGCGTCCTCGGCGACACCGGCGTCCTCGCCGGCCGCTCGCTGCGCCACATCCTGCGCAGCCCGGACACCATCATGACCACAGCGGTCACCCCGATCGCGCTGATGCTGCTGTTCGTGTACGTGTTCGGCGGCGCCATCAACACCGGATCCGACGAGTCCTACGTCAACTACATGCTCCCCGGCATCCTGCTCATCACCATCGCATCCGGCGTCGCGTACACCGCCTACCGGCTGTTCCTCGACTTGCAGGGCGGCATCTTCGAGCGCTTCCAGTCCATGCCGATCGCGAGGTCGAGCGTCCTCTGGGCCCATGTGCTCACCTCCCTGGTGGCGAACCTGGCCTCCGTGGCGATCGTCATCGGCGTCGCGCTCATCATGGGTTTCCGCACCGGGGCCTCCCCGGCCGCCTGGCTCGCCGTCGCCGGCATCCTGGTCCTTTTCACCCTCGCACTGACCTGGATCGCCGTGATCGCCGGCCTTTCCGCGAGGACCGTGGACGGGGCGAGCGCGTTCAGCTACCCGCTGATCTTCCTTCCGTTCATCAGCTCGGCGTTCGTGCCTACCGGATCCATGCCCGGCCCGGTCGCGTGGTTCGCAGAGAACCAGCCCGTGACCTCCGTCGTGGATACCCTCCGGGCCCTGCTGGCCCAGGAACCCGTGGGCAGTGACGCCTGGACCGCCGTCGCCTGGCTGGCAGGCCTCCTCGCCCTGGCCTACGGCTTCGCCATCGCAGCCTACCGGCGCAGGATCCGCTGAGCAGGGTTCCCTGAAGCAGGGTTCCCTGCGGACGGGGCCCGTCGCGGCGGAACGCCTTTGTACCGGCCCTGGCGGATGTCAGCCGATGATGGGCCGTTCCTCCGGCAGCCGGAAGAGGCGCGGGCGGGCCGCCAGGGCGAGTGCTGACGCCACCGCCACGGTTCCGATGCGGCCGGTGAACATGAGCGCCATAAGCACCCATTTCGCTGCCGGGGGGAGGTCGTACGTGATGCCGGTGCTCATGCCCACCGTGGCGAATGCGGAGATGGATTCGAAAAGGACCTTTTCCAGGCTGTAGTCCGTGAACATCAGCAGGAGCATGGTTCCAATGACGACGGCGGCGATCCCCAGCAGTGCGACGGACAGGGCCTGCCGCTGGGAGGACGAGCTGATGGAGCGGTGGGCGATGGTCACCTGGTCGCGGCCGCGGACCTCATTCCAGATGGCGAAGCCCAGCACCAGGAACGTCGTGATCTTGATACCACCGGCGGTGCCGGCGCTGCCGCCGCCGATGAACATCAGGATGTTGGTGACCATCAGCGTTTCGGGGGCAGCGGCACCGTAGTCAATGCTGTTGAAGCCGGCGGTGCGGGGAAAGACGCTGCCGGCGAAGGAGCCCAGGATTTTGCCCGTCAGGGAAAGCGGGCCCAGGGTTTGGTGCCTGTTCCACTCGAAGGCCGCGAACAGTGCGAAGCCGGCCACCAGGAGCAGCAGCGTTCCGTAGACGGTTAGGCGCAAGTGGACAGTCCAGTTCTTCTGCGCCACCTCAGCGCGGGTGAGCTGGATGAGCACCGGGAAACCGAGCCCGCCGGCAATCACGGCGAGGCAGATCGGAACGATGATCCACGGGTCTTCGGCGAAGCCGATCAGGTTGTCGCTGAAGAGGGAAAAGCCCGCGTTGTTGAACGCTGAGATGGCATGGAACAGCCCGTGCCACAGGGCGGTGGCAGGGTTCTGGTCGTAAGCGATCCAGAACCGGGCGGTCAGGATCAAGGCTGTTGCTGCCTCGAAGCCGAGCATGATCTTGGCCACCCGGAGCAGCACGGCCCGGACGTCCCCCAGGTTCAGGGTGTGGGTCTCGGACTGGGCCACAAGCTGGCCGCGAAGGCCGATGCTCTTGCGGACCAGCAGCGCCAGCAGCGTTGCCAGGGTCATGATGCCGAACCCGCCCACCTGGATGAGGCCCAGGATGATTCCCTGCCCGAACGGTGTCCAGTAGGTGGCGGTGTCTACGGTGATCAGGCCCGTGACGCAGACGGCGGAGACGGAGGTGAACAGCGCATCGATGAACTCCGCGGAGCCCCCGTCCTGCCGGGCTGCCGGGATCATCAGCAGGGCGCCGCCGGTGATGATGACCAGCAGGAAGGCCACCGGGACGGCCCTGACGGGGTGGGTCAGCAGGCGGCGGACAAAGTTGTCCTTTTTGCTTTCCTTCCCGCTTTTGGCGTCCCGGAGCATCTTCTGGATTGCGGCGACATTGGCCGGTTCCGTGCCGGGGTTCCCGGCATTCGGGGAATCCGACGGCGGCGGGCCGCTCCTTCGCAGGCTCATCCCACGTGGATGCCCGGGCGGCGGTCCGGGTCGGGTTCGTTTTCGCGGATGATTTCCCGGACCACCGGGGCAGTGTCGCCGCGGCCCAGGAGGAGGTAGCGCATCAGGTGGGCCAGCGGGTTACCTTCGGACCACTCGAAGTAGGCATGCGGTTTGACACCCGTGCCGTCCCGCAGCGCAAGGAGGATCGCGGCGATGGCATTGGGTGCCGCCGGGCTGTTTGCCCGCAGGATCCTGTGGCCGTCCACTTCCACGCCCCGGACTTCCAGGGTCTCGCTGAACTCGGAGGGGTCGGTGATGTCGATTTCCAGGAAGATGACATCCGCGGTGCCGGGCACGGGGTTGTTTTCCCGCTGCACCGCTTCCTTGTCCCTGTACTCGGCGCCGTCCCGGTCCTGCGGACGGTTGGCGATCAGGTTGATCCGGCCGTCGTACTCCAGCGTGTCCCTGATGAAGCGGCGTGCGCCGTCGTCGAACTCTATTTTGTCCACGCGCAGCTCAGTGGTGCGGCTGACGCGGGAGACGAGGGAGATGGCAATGATGCCAAGGATGAAGAACGCGGAGATGGTGATGCCGTCCGGTTTTTCGATCACGTTGGCGGCCAGCGCGTAGAGCATCACCAGCGTGAGCACGGTGAAACCGATGGACGCCGCGCGCTGCTTCCGGCGGATGGCGGAAATGGTGACGGCGATGGCACCGGAAACCATCATGGCCAGGACGCCTGTGGCGTAGGCACCGGCCTGGGCGTTGACGTCGGCGTTGAAGCCGATGGTGATCAGGACGCTGATGGCCGTGTAGACCAGCACCACCGGGCGGACGGCGCGGGACCAGTCCGGGGCCATGCCGTAGGAGGGCAGGTAGCGCGGCACGATGTTGATCAGGCCGGCCATCGCCGAGGCGCCGGCGAACCAGAGGATGAGGATGCTGCTGATGTCATAGACGGAGCCGAAGCCGTTGCCGAGCTTTTCGTGGGCAAGGTATGCCAGGGCGCGGCCGTTCGCTTCGCCGCCGTCCTGGAACTGTTCAGCAGGGATCAGGACCGTGGTGACGAAGCTGCTGCCGATCAGGTACACGCTCATGATGACCGCGGCTGCGGTCAGGAGTTTGCGGGTGTTCTTGATCTTGGCGGCGAGCTTCTCCTCGGCAGTGGCGCCTTCGGAGGCCACCAGGGGCATCATGCTGACGCCGGTCTCGAAGCCTGACAGCCCCAGCACCAGCAGGGGGAAAGCCATCAGGGCCGGGCCGACGACCCCGCCCAAGCCTCCGCCGGAGGACGTGAGGGCGGAGGTCCAGCCGTTCAGGGCGCCGGGGGTAGTGAAGATCTCCATGACTCCTGCCCCGATGATCACCGCATTCATCAGCAGGAAGACCGCTACCAGCGGGATGGCCACGGCCACGGCTTCGGAGAAGCCCATCAGGAACACCCCGCCCAGGATCAGGAGCAGGACCACGGTGATCGTGACGGCCTGGCCTTCCAGGAAGTGCGGCAGGAACGGGTTCTCGAGCAGGTGCACGGAGGCATCGGCGGCTGACAGGGTGATGGTGACGATCCAGGACGTGGCCACGAAGCCGAGCAGGATCAGCACGAAGACCTTGCCTCGCCAGAACGGCAGGAGCCGTTCGAGCATGGCCACGGACCCCTGCCCGTGGGGGCTTTCCTTGGCCACCCGCCGGTACATGGGCAGCATTCCGAGCAGCGTCAGGGCCACGATCAGCAGGGTGGCGAGCGGGGACAGCGCACCGGCGGCCAGGGCCGCGATGCCCGGAAGGTAGGACAGGGTTGAAAAGTAGTCCACCCCGGTGAGGCACATGACCTTCCACCAGCTCTGCTGCGGGGCATGGGCTTCGGCGGCTTCCGGGCCGACGGGCTGGTGCACCCGGTGTTCAAGCAGCCACCGGGTGAAGGCGCTGCCGGGCACTATTTCACGTTCAGGGTTGGGAACGGTGGCGGGAAGGGAGAACTGGGCGGGAGCCGTCAAGGGACGTGTCTTTCTTTTCTGCCGGATGAGGACACACCGGCCCCCGTTTCCAGGCGCGGCACTGTGCTGTAACCACCGGAGCCTAGCACCGGGCAGTTCCTGTCCAACGCGCGTTTCCGGGGATCTTAATGCTTTCTTAACGCCTCTGCCGCAGCAGCGCAGGGTGTAGCGGCGCAGGGATTCACCGGGTCCGGAGGGTCACTCCTGGAAGCGGTACCCCAGGCCGGTTTCAGTGAGCAGGTGCCGGGGGTTGGCCGGGTCCAGTTCAAGCTTCCGCCGCAGCTGTGCCAGGTAGACCCGCAGGTAGGCGGTCTCGTCCGCGTAACCCGGGCCCCACACCCGGGTAAGGATGTCCTCGTGGGTGACCAGGGCGCCGCTGTTCCTGACCAGCAGTTCCAGGATGTTCCACTCGGTGGGCGTCAGCCGCACAGGCACTCCGCGGCGGGTCACCTGTTTGGCGGGCAGATTAACAGTGAACACATCCGTCTTCACAACCGGGGCGTCCCCCGGGGCCCCGCGGCGCAGGGCGGCGCGGAGCCGGGCAAGGAGTTCATCCATCCCGAACGGCTTGGTTACGTAGTCATCCGCGCCGGCGTCCAGGGCCAGGATCTTGTCCTCGGAGCCGTGCCGTGCCGAGAGGACCAGGATGGGCACTTTGTTCCAACGCCTGAGGCGGCGGATGACCTCGACGCCGTCCAGGTCGGGAAGCCCCAGGTCCAGGATGATGATGTCCACCGGGTGCTGCGCAGCCTGCTCCAGCGCGCTCTGGCCGGTGAACGCGGTCACGGTGGAATAGCCCCTGGCGTTCAGGTTGATCTGGAGCGCACGGAGGATCTGGACCTCGTCGTCAACAATCAGGACTGTTGCCATGATGCCCCCCTTATGCCGGGTTCCGGCGCGGCGCCGGTGGAGAGCGGCAGCCGGACCACCATGGTCAGGCCCCCGCCAGGAGTGGGTTCAGCCAGAAGGACCCCGCCCATGGCCTCGGTGAACCCCTTTGCGACAGCCAGGCCAAGGCCGATCCCCGTCCCCGGAGTGGTGTCATCCGCGCGCTGGAAGGGCCGGAACATGGCCAGGACCTCATCGGCGGGGATGCCCGAGCCGTGATCAACCACGGTGAGCTCACTGGCGGGAACATCCCCAATTCTCGCACTGCCCGCACCTCCCACCGCGCCGGCAATCACCACATCGGAATCCGGGGCGTACTTGAGTGCGTTCTCCACGAGGTTGGCGATGACGCGCTCCAGCATCCCCGGGTCCGCATCTACGGGGGGCATGTTGTCCGGCAGCAGCACCCGGAGGCGCTCCGAGTCCGTTCCCCGCAGCGCCTCGCCCACCACATCCACCCAGTAGACCGGGCGGATGAGCGGCGCCACCGAATCGGCCGTGATCCTGGACATGTCCAGGAGGTTGCTGACCAGCCGGTCCAGCCTGTCCGCGCCGTACTCGATGGTGGCCAGGAGTTCTTCCTGTTCCTCGGGCCCGAAGGTGATGCTCTTGTCCCGCAGGCTGCTGGAGGCCAGCTTGATGCCGGCCAGGGGGGTGCGCAGGTCATGGGACACCGCCCGCAGGATGGAGGTCCGCATGGTGTTGCCCTCGGCCAGGCGCAGGTTTTCACGCTGGCTGGCAGAGAGTTCCTCGCGCTGCACCATGGCCAGCAGGTGTGCGCCGAAGGCGGCCAGCAGCCGCCTTTCGTCCTGCGAGAGTTCCCTTCCCGTCAGGGTGAGCATCCTGTCCCCGTTCAGCTGCTCCACCGTGTCCGCCTCCGATACTTCAGCGGTGCGGGGTTCGCCGGAGAATTCCCGGAGCTCCCAGACCGCGGACCTGCCGGTCCCGCGCCTGGCCCACAGCCCGGCACCCTTCACCTGGAAATGTTCCCTGACCTGGTCCAGGAAGGCGGGGATGCTGTTGCCTTCGGCGACGGCCCGGCGGCTCAGTTCGCCCAGGACGGCGGCCTCCGCGCCGGCTATGTGTGCTTCCTTGCTGAGCTTGGCCGAGCGGTCCACCACCAGCGAGACGGCCACCGCCACCAGGACAAAGATGAGCAGCGCCAGGACGTTTTCCGGATCGAGGACTGACAGGGACCCGACCGGCCGGACACTGAAGTAGTTGACGATGAGCCCTGCGAGGACGGCCGCCGCCACGGCCGGCCAAAGCCCCCCGAGCAGGGCGACGCCCACAATGCCGGTCAGGTGGACCAGCATGTCCGTTGACAGCTGGTTGTGGGGGAGGAGGTCCAGGATGAACTGCAGGGCAGGGGGAAGCCCCACCGCCAGGGCAAACGCGGGGATCTCCCGGCGCCGGCCCAGCCGGGGAGGCGTCCGCCTCTGGCCGCCGGAGGGGCCGGGAAGGTGGTTGATGAGGTGGACATCCATGGCGCCCGCATCCCTCAGCACACCGGCTGCCACCCCGCTCCGGCCCCGGAAAGGGGACCGGCGCGAGGGGGCCCCCACCATGATCTGGGTGGCGTTGATGCTCCGGGCGAAGTCCACCAGGGCCTGCCCGACGTCCCGCCCGCCGATGGCGTGGAATACGCCGCCGAATTCCGCCGTGAGCCTGCGCAGCATCTCCAGGTCCTTGCCGGACTCCGCGGCTCCCTCCGTGCCGGTACGGACGTGGATTACGTGGAGCTCCCCGCCGGTGGCCGCGGCGAGCATCCTTGCGGCACGGCGGACCAGGACCTGGTCGCGGCTCTTCCCGCCCACCCCGACGGCGATCTTTTCCCGGGCCGGCCAGCTCTCCCGGACCCTCTTCAATTCCTTGTAGTCGGACAGGTCTGCGTCCACGCGCTCAGCCAGCCACAAGAGTGCGAGCTCCCGCAGGGCGGCGAGCGTGCCGATGCGGAAAACGCCGGCAAGCGCGGCGTCGGCCTCTTCCCGGGTGCCGTAGATCTTTCCGTCGGCAAGCCGCTGGCGCAGCAGCTCAGGCGAGGCGTCCACCAGTTCGATCTGGCCGGCGCCCCGCACCACGGTGTCCGGGACAGTGAGTGATTCCTGCTCTCCCGTGACCTCCCGGACCGCGTCGGAGAGGGATTCCAGGTTCCTGATGTCCAGGGTGGAGATGACGTTGATCCCGGCGTCGAGCAGGGCGTCCACCTGCTCCCACCGGTGCACACCGCCCGAGGCGGCGGCGTAGTCGTCCACCAGGACAATGTCCGGCGCCCGGTCCTTGAGGGCCTGGACGTCCAGCCCGCCTTCCAGGCCCTCGGTCGCCGGTTTCGGGCACAGCTCCAGGCCCTCCAGCATCTCCTCATTGTCGGCACGGCCTTTGGCAGCGACCGCACCGACGACGACGTCGAAGCCCTCCCCGGCCAGCCTGCGGCCTTCTTCCAGCAACGCAAACGTCTTGCCTGCCCCGGGCGCAGCCCCAAGAAAGATGCGCAGATTACCTCGTGCCATGGCTCTATTGTTCCCCCTGCGCGATCGTTCCCCCTGCGCACATGGTGGTTTGGCTAGAGTGATGGGTGGACTGAAGGCAGGGGGCCGCATGGTGGAAGAAACGCAGACGGGTATGGCCGGGACGATCCTGGGCGAACGCTACAGGGTTGGCCAGGTAATTGGCGACGGCGGCATGGGGAGCGTCTACCGGGGAACCGACGTGGTGCTGGGCAGGGAAGTGGCGCTTAAGGTCTTCCGTGCCGACGTCACCGATCCGGACGAACTGCGGAGGCAGCAGGCAGAAGCCCGGATGCTTGCCGGGCTGAACCACCCCGGCCTGGTCACGCTCTTCGACACCGGAACCCTGCTGAGCGGCGGGCGGGAGGTGCCGTTCCTGGTGATGGAACTGGTCAGCGGCGTGGACCTGCGCGGCCACCTGGCTTCGGGCCCGCTGCCCGGCGCTGAGGTGGCCCGGCTGGGCGCCGAGCTCGCGGGGGCGCTGCAGTACATCCACCACCGGGGCGTGGTCCATCGCGACATCAAACCCGCCAACATCCTCCTGACCCGTTACACGGCGGATTCCCCCCTGCGCCCCAAGCTGGCGGACTTCGGCATCGCACGGATGCTCGACGGCGCCCGGGTCACCGCCACCAACATGGTTCCGGGGACGGCGGCCTACTTGAGTCCGGAGCAGGCCAGCGGGGAGCAGGTTGGACCGCCGGCGGACATCTATGCGCTGGGGCTTGTGCTGCTGGAGGCGCTGACCGGGAAGGTGGCATTCCCCGGGCCGCCGCTTGAGGCCGCAGTGGCCAGGCTCTCGCGGGACCCGGATATTCCCGCTTCCCTGGGCCCGAGCTGGGTGCCGCTTCTCGCCGCCATGACTGCACGGGACCCCCGTGCACGGCCGGAGGCCTCGGCCGTGGCCGCAGAATTCGGCACGGCCGGAGACTGGGGCCGGCTGGCCGATGCAGGCGGCGGGGCAACGGCCGCCACCGCAGCCCTTCCGCAGCCCACCCGCGTCCTTGCTCCCCAACGGCCCGGAAATGCTCCCGGACCGTCCGGGAACTCCGGGCCCGCAGCGCCGGCAGGTACCCGGGGTCCCAGGATTCCCTCCCTTTCCGGCAGCGAAGCAACCAACGCGACGTCATGGCAGCGGGCTCCCCGGTCAGGAATCCCTGAAGCCGGGGCAGGAATCCCTGAAGCGCCGGCCCGCGGGCCATCAATCGCGCGGCGTCCGTGGAAGAAGCCCGGCACAATGGGAGGCCGCCGGCCCTGGGTCCTTGCCGCCGTCGCCGTTCTTGGGCTGGTCCTCGCGGCAGTCCTGCTGGCCGCCATCCAACGCCCCTCCCCGGCCCCCGTGGAAACACCCCAGCCGGTCATCACCGGACCGCTGGGCGAGCACTTCAAGGAACTGGAAGAGAGCGTCACGCCATGAGCCGGACAAAACACGCGGTCCGGATCCTGGCCGCCTGCCTGGGGCTTGTGCTGTTGACGTCCTGCGCCGGTGCGTCGGAGCTGGATGCAGGAACGGCGGAAGGCCTGCAGGCCCGGGTGGCCTCGGCTAAGCAGTTCGCCGCGCAGCAGGACTTTCCGGCGGCGCTCGCCGAGCTTCAACAGCTGGGCCAGGACGTGGCAACCGCAGCGGAAAAGGGCCTGATGTCGGCCGCACGGAAGGCGCGCGCGGAGGCCGCGATCAGCAAGATCAGGGCTGAACTCGAGGCGGCGCAGCAGGCGGCGGAGCCGCAGCCCGCACCTTCCGCGGAACCAACGGCCGCTGAGGACCAGGAGGACGCCCAAAAGGAGGCTGAAAAGCAGCTTGAGGATGCCAAGAAGGACGCCGAGAAGGGCAAGGGCAAAGGTAACGGGTAAAGGCGGAGTAACCTCCGGCCGTTAGTACACGCTTGCCTGAATACATCTGTGGATGTACTTTGAGTCCATGGAATTGCTCACCCAGGCCCCCGTGCTGTCCAGGTTCGGTTATGCGGTGTCGGATGCCACCCGTGCGCGGATTCTCCTGGCCCTCTCGGAAGCGCCTGCTTATCCCTCGGATTTGGCGCACGCCCTGGGGGTCTCGCGGCAGAGCATGTCCAACCACCTGGCCTGCCTGCGCGGCTGTGGACTGGTGGTTGCTGTCCAGGACGGGCGGCGGAGCCGCTACGAACTCGCGGACGCCCGGCTTGGCCACGCCATCAAGGACCTGATCGGCGTTGTCCTTGCCGTGGATCCGGCCTGCTGCGCCCCGGACGGGGAGTGCGTGGCATGACGCTGATCCACACACCAACCCCGGAACGCCGTGCGGTGTTGAGCCGGAGGATCCGGCTGTTCGCGGCCGCCACCATCAGCTATAACGTCATCGAGGCCGTGGTGGCACTCTGGGCCGGCGGGACCGCGGACTCCTCGGCGCTGGTGGGCTTCGGCCTGGACTCGGTCATAGAGGTGGCATCCGCCCTGGCGCTGTCCTGGCAGTTCACCGCCAAGGATCCGGAGCGGCGCGAGCACCTGACCCTGCGGATCATTGCCATTTCCTTCTTTGCCTTGGCCGCGTTCGTGAGCGTGGACGCGGTCCGGTCACTCACGGGCGGGGGAGAAGCCCGGCACTCGGCGCCCGGAATCGCAATCGCAGCCTTGAGCCTGGCGGTCATGCCTGTCCTGTCCTGGGCGCAGCGCCGCGCCGGGCGGGAACTGGGCTCCAGGACCGCCGTGGCCGATTCCAAGCAGACGCTGCTCTGCACTTACCTTTCGGCCGTGCTGCTGGTTGGCCTGGTCCTGAACAGTGCATTGGGCTGGTGGTGGGCCGATGCCGGCGCCGCCCTGGTCATCGCCGGCATCGCCGTCCGTGAAGGCATCGACGCCTGGCGGGGTGAGGCCTGCTGCCCTGTCCTGCACGCCAATGACGGCAACGGCCCTGGTGAAGAAGACGCTGCCTGCTGCACCGGCTGCCAGGCAGACGCCCAGCCGGCGCCGGAAACCCCGGCATCCGGGCCGCCGCCGTCCGATCGCTGAGCGCCCGCCTCCACCCCGGGGAACGTCCGGACCGCAGTGCGGAACCAGGATCCGGGTTCCGCACTTTCCCTTCCCCGCCAGTTGGCGCGGGTGGATCATTTAGCCATGGACAAGCGCGCAAGCCGTGGCGGCCATGGCGCCGCCGAGGGCGCGGAGACCGCGAACGGGCCCGGGCGCCCCGGGCAACCGGCCCGGCCGGACCACGTGGTGGTGTTCGTCCACGGCATGGGGCGGGCCCTCAAGGGCGGCACCCTTCAGGAGTGGGCCCAGCCGCTGATGCTGAGCCTGCACGATCTCTCCCTGGACATGGTGCCGCACACCGCGCATCCGCACCTGGTGATCACCAAGGCCAACGCGGTGGGCGACGCGCCGGAGGTGCTGGTCAAGGTCCTCCGCGGCGTGGACGGCCACGAACCGGACTACCTGACTGTGCTCATGACCGAGGCGTCCTGGGGCAGGGACTTCGAGCCGGCGTCGGCCGCTTCAACCTACTCGTGGGCGCTGCGCACGGCCCTGCGCGTGTACATGCGGTCCGTGCAGCTGATCAAGTGGAACCTCCATCCCGGCCAGCGGAAGGACATCGGGTGGCTCGGCGCCTGGCTGCGGCAGCTGGTCCTCACGTCGCTGGCCGCGTTCGCCGGGTTCTTCATCCTGCTTGCGGTGCTGGTGGTGCTGCTGCTGATCATCATCCTGGCGTGGATTCCGGGGCCGGGCCGGTGGGTGGGGAGGCTCGTGTCCCTGTTCGCGGACTTCCTGGGCGATCCCCAGGTGTGGAAGCGCAAGCCACTGCAGGCCGCGGCCATGCGGCAGCGGGTGGTGGACACGCTCCAGCGCTGGGACCACAGCCCGGGCACGGAGGTGACCGTGGTGGCGCACAGCCAGGGCGCGGCGATCACCGGGCAGGTCCTGTTCCAGAACCAGGCCCGCGCCACCAACTTTGTCAGCGTGGGCAGCGGGCTGGACCTGCTGGGCTACGCGCAGTGGGGCGGCGGGACGGGGGAGGACCCGGTGACGGACTGGCTGGCCAACCCCCGTCGCCCCCGGTGGATCAACGTGTGGGGGAAGTTCGACTTTGTGCCCGCCGGGCCCATCTCCACGCACGCCAACGGCCCGCTGCCGGTCTTCGGCAAGATCTACGCCCGGGACACCGGGGGCGACGGCGGTCCGGGCCCCGAGGAACATCCCGTGTACAACAGGTCCGCCCTGATCTACGACCACATTGTCTACTCCAAGAACCGCGTTGAGGTGCTGGATCCGCTGGCGAGGCTGGTCCTGGACCCGCCGCCACCGGACACTGCCGGGCTGGCGTTCAGGATGCTCGACGGCGACCGGCGGCTCCGCCCGCACCGCGTCATGGTGAAGAGCCTGGGCGTGACGCGGCTTCTCGCCGTCATCACCTCAGCTTTGAGCGCTCCTGCTGCGCTGGCGTGGCTCGGTTCCCTGGACTGGACGCGGAACCTGGTCCAGTGCGGCCCGCCCGGCGCCGCCGGGGATCCCTGGTGGTCCGCCTGGCTGTGCTCCGGCCCGACCTACCACTGGGCGCACTGGCAGGACCTGGGCGTGCTAGCTGTGACAACCGCCGTGTTCGCCGGCGTGCTGGTGGGACTCCTGAACGGGCCGGTGTGGGGAGTGCTGCACGACCGGCTGCAGCGGCTGCGCAAGCCGTCCTTCCGGCAGTCCAGCGATCCCACCCGGAACCTGCCGGCCAACCCCTGGTGGTACGTCACGTGGTATCTGCTGATCGTGACGGCGGTGGCCGTGGCCGTGCCGTTCATGCTGGCGTGGCCGGACCTGCCCTGGGTGGCCGTGGTGGTGCTGGTGCTTGCGCTCTGGGCGCTTTGCTTCACGCGCACGAGCATAACGGGCCTGCCGGCGCGGACCGGTGAACCCGTGCAGGCGCAAGCGGCCGCCACACCGCAGCGGGCGGCACCCCAGCCGCCGCCCGGCGTCGTCCGCGGCGAAAGGCAACAGGCTCAGCCCACCGGTTCGGCAAGCCTTCCGGCTAACACCGTGACCGGTGCGGCGGACCAGCGCTCGCGCTCGGGCTCATAGGAAATGACGACGGCGGCGTCGCTGTCCCGTGCCTCGTCCATGGCGAGCAGCAGGGCGTCCTCTACGTGCCGGGCGTACTCCAGCCGCTCCGCCAGCGTGCCCTGCAGGTCGGCGTCGTCAATCAGCACGTGGCCCTTGCCGTCCACGATGACTTTCAGTGAATACCCCTGGTCCTCGTGCAAGGACCCCCTGGTGGATGAAATTTCGGTGACTCTGTCTGCCCGGACCAGCCCGTTGCCGAGCGTGCGGATCCACACTTCACCCATCGAATGACCTCCCCGTTGGCATGGGCGCGGAACAGCGCCCCATAAAGCGAACGCTACTCCTCCGCGGGGCATTTGTGACCCCCGAATTGCTACATTTACGGGCCTTTTGGCACTTCCGGCCGGGGTTTCCCGTGGGAACGATGTTGGCAGGCGGCGCGCCCAATCATTCCGGCCGTCCACTCGCTTTGGGAGTCTGTATGGCGGACAAGACCGTGACCACCCGCGGCGGCAACATTGGCTCTGTGCTGGTTAACGCCGTGCTGCTGTGGGGGATCAACAAATGGCCGGGCTGGAAGGCGGTGCCCTTCCTGACGGCGGACATGGAACGTGTGCTCGGAATGATCAACGCGTCCCTGACCGCGGGCATCATCGCCAACCTCATCTTCGTGGTGATCCGCAACCGGGGCGTCATGGCCCTGGGGAACCTGGCGGTCCTGGGCATCGGACTTGCGGCCACCCTCCGGATGCTGGAGGTCTTTCCCTTCGACTTTGGGGACAGCTGGTCCGGCTGGCCCGTGGTGGTGCGGGTCCTGCTGGTGCTGGGCATCGTTGGCTCCATCATCGGCATGGTGGTGGAAATCGTGGCCATGTTCAGGGCGCTGGCAGGCTTCGGAGAGCGGGCCCGCCAGTAGTCTCCCGGCGCTGGGGATAGCCGGGCTGGCGTTGTACCGCGCTGCGCACCGAGGCCCGGGTTCGGTGCGCACGGACAGTCCCTGCGCACTGAGCCCTGCCCTCGGTGCGCAGGCCGGCGGCGTGCCGGGGAAAGGGCGTGCCGGGCGCGGTCATAGGATAAATCTGATGACTTCCCCGGACGACCCCCAGCCCTTCAGCCTGCGCGGCATGGCGGTGGCTGCTTTCGGGCCCACGCTGCTCTACGGGATCGGCACGGGAGCCATCCTGCCCGTGGTGGCCCTCTCCGCCCGCGATCTCGGCGCTTCGGTGGCCGTCGCGGCCCTGGTCGTCACGCTGATCGGCGTGGGGTCCTGGTTCTTCAACCTGCCCGCCTCCCTGGTGACCCTCAAATTCGGTGAGCGCTGGTCCATCGTGGCTGCCGCCGTCGCCGCCGGGCTCGCGCTCGCGGCGGCCGGGCTGACGTCCGTGGTCCCCAACGGGCTGTGGCTGCTCGCAGTGGCGATGGCCGTCGTCGGGATGTCCGGGGCCGTGTTCGGCCTGGCCCGGCAGAAGTACCTCACCGAGGCCGTGCCCGTCGAATTCCGGGCCCGGGCGCTCTCCACGCTGGGCGGGGTGAACCGCATCGGCGTGTTCATCGGCCCGTTCCTGGGCGCGGCGGTGATGCAGTTCGCCGGGATCAGCGGTGCCTACTGGGTGGGCGTGGTGGCCATGGCGGGAGCCGCGCTGCTGTCCCTCACCATCCCGGACCTGGCCGTTGCGCCAGGGCCCGACGACGGCCACAAGGGTCCGGAGCCCACCCTCCGGAGCGTTGCGGCGTCCCACGCAGGCGTGTTCCTTTCGCTGGGGGTGGGGATCCTGCTGCTCAGCGCCCTCCGCTCCTCCCGGCAGGTGGTCATCCCGCTGTGGGCGGACAACCTGGGCCTGGATGCCACCTCAGCTTCACTGATCTACGGGCTCTCCGGCGCGATCGACATGCTGGTGTTCTATCCCGCCGGCAAGCTCATGGACCGGAAGGGCCGGCAGTTCGTCGCCGTCCCGTCCACGCTGCTGATGGGCGCGGCCCTGCTGGTGATTCCGCTGACCGGCTCCTTTGCGGGGCTGCTGCTGGCGGCGCTGCTGATCGGGTTCGGCAACGGCATCAGTTCGGGCCTGGTGATGACGCTGGGCGCCGACTTCTCGCCGGACCGGGGCCGCGGGCAGTTCCTTGGGCTGTGGCGGTTCATGGCCGACGCCGGTTCCACCGCCGGGCCCGTGCTGCTCTCCGGGGTGACTGCCCTTGCCACCCTTGGCGCGGGGATCTCAGCCACCGGCATACTGGGGTTCGCGGCGGCGGCCGTGTTCGCCGTCGTGATTCCGCGCCTGAAGCACCGCCGCAACTACTGACCGGCGGGAGCGCGGGATATCCTCGACAGATGAGTGAACCGGGCACGCCCATGAGGATCAGTGCGCTGCAAAAAGGTGTCTGGTGGCTGCAGGACTACCTTTATGCCGCGGGATGGCAGGTCCGCGGCATGTTGTCGCGCGTCCAGCCCGGGTCCTTCCACCAGGGCCACCGGCGGCCGGTGCTGATCATCCCAGGTGTATACGAAAACTGGCAGTTCATGATGCCGCTCATCCAGTCCATCCACGACGCCGGCCATCCCGTCCACGTGGTCACGGTGCTGCAGCGGAACCAGCTGGACGTCCCCGCGGCGGCCCGGATGGTGGCGCAGCACCTGGAGGAAGCGGGGCTGCGGGACGCCGCGATCGTGGCGCACAGCAAGGGCGGCCTGATCGGAAAGTACGCCATGCTGATGCTGGACCCTGAGCAGCGGATCGACAGGATGGTCACGGTATGCACGCCGTTCTCCGGTTCGCGCTATGCCAGGTACATGCTGCTGCCGAGCCTGCGCATCTTTTCGCCCCGGCACCCCCTGACCCTCGAACTGGCCCGCGAAGAGGCGATCAACAGCCGGATCACGTCCATCTACGGCCCGTTCGATCCGCACATTCCGGAGGGCAGCGTCCTTCCCGGCGCCACCAACATCGAGCTGCCCACCGCAGGGCACTTCCGGATTTTGGGTGATCCCCAGACGGCGCGGATCATCGTTGAGCAGCTGAACCTCGACGAGCCGTGACCCCCGGGCTGGAAAATCCGGATGTCGGGGATCCGCATGCGGGGTCCTCCGACACGGGGTCCGCGCGGGCGGTTCCGGCCGAGCCTGACCACTCCCGTTCCAGCAGCGCCGTGGAGCGCCGGCAGAGCAGGTGGGCCACAGTCCTGGCGGTGCTGCAGCGGCTGCTGTACCTGGCGGTCACCGTCGCCGTCGGCTGGGCGGTGTACTTTTTCCTGCTCGCCAGGCTTTCCCGCGGCCCTGAGCAGGCGTGGGTGTTCCTGCCCGTCTGGCTGATCCTGGCCTATGCGCTGCTGCCGCGCGTCCACAAGATCCTGAGCAGCCTGTACATCCCTGACTACTTCATCGGCCGGGCAAGGACGGGCGACGGCGTGCTGGGCGATCCCGTCAATCTCGCCGTAGTGGGGACGGGGGAAGAGCTGCGGCGGGCCATGCTTTCCGCCGGCTGGGTGGAGGCGGATCCCATCACCCCGGCGACCGCCTGGCACACCCTGGTGTCCACCGTCCTGGGCCGCAGCTATCCCGCCGCCCCGGTAAGTTCCCTGTACGTCTTCGGCAACAGGCAGGACCTGGCGTTCCAGCGCGAGATCGACGGGAACCCGCGCAAACGGCACCATGTCCGGTTCTGGAGGTGCCCGCCCGGTTGGATGCTGCCGGGAGGCCTGTCCGTGGACTGGGTGGGGGCCGGCACGTACGACAGGAGCGTGGGACTGTCCCTGTTCACGTTCCAGATCACGCACAAAATTGCCGACCGTACGGACGAGGAACGCGACTTCATCATCGCCACGCTGCAGGCAGCCGAGGCCGTGCAGTCCGTGCACGTCATCCTCAACTACTCCAGCGGCTACCACCACCGCAACGGCGGCGGCGATGCCATCCGCACCGACGGGCATCTGCCGATCATTGACCTGTACGAGCCGGGCCGGCCGGGTGTTTCCGCCTGACTGCCGGTGCGGGGCGCCCGAACCTCGCATACGCTCCGAGTCCAATCGAAACCAGGAACAGGGCAGTACCTGTGGCCTCGGGCCCGGCCAGCAATCCCGCGGCCAGGAAACCGCTGTCCATTGCCAGGGCGAGGAAGTGAATTTTTGGCGGTATCCTCATCTTGCGCCTCCCCGCCCTGCATGCTTTGCCTGGCCCGCGGATCAGTCGCGTTCAGGCGCGCCCGTGCGCAGGACCTGAAAATCTGCTCCCAGTTCAACGTCAACTTCGGAACCGTCGTCAAGAATGATTTCCGCCTCGTAGGCGGCGCCGCCTTCATTCTCTGTTTCGACGTCCCCGATCCGGCCCTTGCCCACGTTCGCCAGTGCGGCTTGTCCTGCCCTGTCGCGGTCTGCAGCGCTCAGCGGCTGCCCTGAATCGTCGTCCCGGCCCTCCGAGACCACCCGGAACGAGCTGTCGAGTTCCACTTCCACCCGGTTGCCGTTGTTCAACTGAACGTTCACTTCATAGGAAGTATTGGGGTCGTTGTCAGTCTCGGCGCTGATAACGGTGCCGGGACCCGTGCGGGCAATGGCCGCATCGCCGGCCTGCTGCAGGGCGCTTCCGGTCAACGGCTGGTCGTCGCCCGGGGCGGTGCCGGCAGTGGCAACGGACGCTCCGGTGATGGCGGCTGCCGCGGCAGCAACGCCTGTGATCAAAAGAATTTTCCGGCCCATGACGGTCTCCTGTTGTGTGGCCCCCAGCAGATCCTGATCGATAAAACCAGTGTGCTGCCAAGGCTTCTGCGCCCACAAATTCCGCCGGGCAAATCTCAGCCAGGGCTCAGTTTGCCTCAGCACGGGCACAGCCTGGACAGGGGAATCAAAAACAGTTGCCGGGAGGGTTTGTCACAGGCGGCAGCGGGACGCATCCTTGGTTCATGGATGCCGAAAAGCGGCGCCCCCGCTTCGGGAAAACGCGCACCCGGCGCTGGGGGGTGCGCAAGCGGGCAACGGCCACGGCGGTCGCCTTTGTGGCGGCCGCGCTGCTCGTGGGCGGACTGATTCTCCTGCTGCTGCTGCAGAGGGCCCTGGTGGCGTCCACCGAAAGGCTCACCCGGCTCCAGGCCGAGGATGTGGTGGCCCACATCGCGGAGCAGGACCTCGAGGAAGCGGCCAACTATGTCAGGTCCGCGGCGCGCCCGGGCCAGTACATCCAGATCCTGGACCCCAGCGGAGCTGTCCTGGCGGCGTCGGTCCCCGCCGCGGCTACCAGGCCCATTACGGCGCTGCGGCCGGAAGCCAAACAAACGCTGTTCGAGAATGTCTCCGTGCAGCAGAGCCTGTTCGATGATGACCTGCTCGTTGCGGCCACGGGCGTTGGCGAGGACGGGAAGGTGTACACCGTAGCCGTTGCCGCCACGGTAACAGTGCAGGCGGAGACCGTGGCCACCGTGGCATGGTTCATCCTTGGCGCCGCGCCACTCCTCCTGGCAGGTGTGGGCTTCGGGGTCTGGATCCTCGTGGGACGGTCGCTGCGGCAGGTTGAGCAGATCCGCGACCAGGTTGCGGGCATTAACGCCCGGAGCCTGGACGGCCGGGTGGGGGTGCCCCGGACGTCCGACGAGATCCAGGCCTTGGCGCAGACGATGAACATGATGCTGGACCGGCTGGAGGCCTCGGACCGGGAACAGCGGCGCTTCGTCTCCGATGCGAGCCACGAACTGCGCAGCCCGCTGGCAACCCTCAGCGCCGCGGTGGAGATCGCAGCTGCCGATCCGTCCGGGGCCATGTGGGAGGAGACCAAGGAGGTTGTGGCCGGGGAAACGGCCCGGATGCGCTACCTGGTCCAGGACCTGCTGACCCTGGCCAAGGCCGATGACCAGGGCCTGCGCCTGGAGGCGGCGGACGTGGACCTGGACGACGTCCTCAACGACGAAGTCCGCCGCCTGCGCTGCACCAGCAGGCACCAGATCGAGGCCAGGCTTGAACCGGCCCGGATCACCGGTGATGTCCGGAGCCTCGGCCGGGCCATCAGGAATGTCCTGGACAACGCGGAGCGGTACGCGCGGGCCCGGATCAGCATCCAGGTGCGCAACTCGCCGGACGGCGTCCTGCTCACCATCGACGACGACGGCCCGCCCGTGCCCGTTGCCGAACGAGAGCGGATCTTTGAACGCTTTGTCCGGCTTGACGAAAGCCGGTCGCGCGAAAGCGGCGGCAGCGGCCTGGGTTTGGCCATCACGTCCGCGATCGTCAGCGCCCACGGCGGCCGGATCCTGTGCACGGAAGCTCCCGACGGCGGCTGCCGGTTCGAGCTGGCATTTCCCGCCCAGGCCACCAGGGTTGAGTCCGCCGAGAAGGCCTTGGTCCAGCCGCTCACTCCGCTGAAAGGGCCGGGGAAACCGCTGCGGCAGGGCGGTCGGGGGTGAGCATGTACCCCATTCCCCGGATGGTGGTCAGGGTGTGCAGCCCGAAAGGCGTATCGATTTTCCGCCTCAGGTAGCCCATGTACACCTCGACGACGTTGCCCCCTCCCTCGAAGTCGGAACCCCAGACGTTCTCCAGGATTTCGGACTTGGACACCACCTGGCCGTGCCGGCGCATCAGGTAGTACAGCAGCGCGTACTCCTTGGCGGTGAGCCCGATGGGGGTGTCTCCGCGGCGGACACTGCGGCTCACGGAATCCAGGTTCAGGCTTCCGAGGGCGAGGACCACAGGCCGCTCGGGGGCGCCGCGGCGCGCCAGGGCCCGGATGCGGGCCACCAGCACCAGGAAGCTGAAGGGCTTTGTCAGGTAGTCGTCCGCGCCAAGATCGAAGGCGTCGGTCTGGTCGTACTCACCGTCTTTTGCCGTCAGCATCAGGACCGGCGTCCAGATCCGGTGTTCCCGGATTCCCCTGAGTACGTCGTAGCCGTTCTTCAGGGGCAGCATCAGGTCCAGCAGGATCACGTCATAGGGGTTCTCCACTGCAGCCCGCAGGCCGCTGACGCCGTCGTGTGCCAGGTCCACGACGAACCCTTCATTGCGCAGCCCGCGCCGAACCGTTTCGGCCAGCACCACTTCGTCGTCGACGATCAGGACCCTCATGACCGCGCCTCCCGGTTCATACCGACAGTATCCCTGACCCCGTTGGGCTGCACCACACTCGGCACGGGGTAGGCGGCCGGAAGTCCCGGCGCCGCCTTGGGGGGCATACGGCGCCGGGACGCGGGAGACCTGGCGGCGCCCACTTCAAAACGACGCCAGGAGACCGATGGGCGGGGTCAAAGAGCACCAATGTGGTCGAAATCCCCGGCCAAGCACCAGCAAGTATTCACGGGCTGTATCAAATTAGGCGGCGGAAATTCCTCAAGAAACCGTCAACATTCACCTAGCGGGGGTCAGAGGCGACCGTCAGCGCCCTGGCGGGTCCCGCCGTCGTGCGGCATACGCGAACAGTGAGGTGGTGGCGACGGTGGCCAGGTACCCGGCGATCACGATCAGCGCGATCCCGGCCCAGAAATAGTTCGTGGTGCTGGCCTCCTGCCAGGGGCCGGGCGCGATGCGGGCCAGCGAGTACACCGCCACCGCCGCGGACACCAGCCCGATCGCAACCGGCAGCGTCAGCCAGAGCCGTGCCGAGCCGATGTGCCTGCCGAACCCGTCCCACTCATTCCAGGACCCGCGCCGCATGATGAGCCACCCCGCCGGAATCATGAACGCGCCCACCAGCAGGAACGCGGCCACCACGTCAGCAGGCCGGTGCCACTGGTTGATCAGCGTGGAGACCCCTGAGGCGATGGCGAAGGTGCCGCCCACGAAACCGGCCATCGGACGCCACCGGGGGGAGGCCATGAGGAAGACCGCGGCCGCAGCCGACGCCGCCAGCGTGGTGTGCCCGGACGGCAGCGAGTTCAGCTCCAGCGTCACCACACCCTTGTCCGGACGGGCCGGGAGCAGGTCCTTCAGCACCTGGGTGGCGATGTTCGCCCCGACGCACGCGGCCACGGCGATCCCGGCCTCCGTCCAGTGCTTCCGGATCACCGTGACAAACAAAACCACGACGGCGGCCATCACCAGTGAGATGGTGGGCAGCAGGTCCAGGAACCGTGTGCTCGCCTTGCCCGCCGGGCCGTGGATGCCCACGGCCTCCACCAGCGCCGACTCATCGATGAACTGGCCGGTGGTGGTCTGCACGAAGTAGTAGTAGGTGGCGATCAGTCCGGCAACGCAGGCCAGGGTGGCAAGCACGAACAGGAAGCCCGACCCCGGCGCGGGTCGGGCCGGTGTCCTGCTGGGTGCCTGCCGTTGGAAAGTCATCGGTTTAAGGGTGTCACAGAAAGCTGGGAGCCGGCGTCACCCAACTAGGTAGCGCCAAGTGTCGTTTTCAGGGTTCATAACGACACTTGGCGCTACCTAGTTGGGCGGGGGCGGGCCGGCCGGGGCGAGGCGGGGGAGGCTGGCCGCTGCTATCAACAGCGCGAGGGCGCCGAGTCCGAAGGGCAGGGCGGTCAGCGTGGCCACGCCCCCTACCAGCAGCGGCCCGCCGGCGTCGCCGAGTTCGCGCCCGAGTTCGGCGGAGCCCATGGTGCGGCCCATGCGCTCGGGCGGGGTGGTGTCCGCCAGGTGCGCGAAACCCAGCGGCGTGGCCGCCCCAACGCCGACCCCGATTGCCGCAGCGGCAAGGAAGATGGTGACCGGGCCCGGGGCGGCCGCGAGCACGCCGACGCCCGCCGCGATGAGGAGGAGTCCCGCCGTCGTGCCCTTGTTGTCGGTGATGCGGTTCCGGTCCCGCAGCCGGCCGATCCGCGGCTGGGTCAGGACGGAGCCGAGCGCCAGGAGGCTGACCGCGGCGGTGCCGGCGACGGCGTCCAGGCCGTGCCTCGTGGCCAGCGCCGGGAGGAATCCGACGGCGGCTCCGAGCGCCGCCGTCGATGCCGCCAGGACCAGCGTGGGAACGAGGAAGCGCCGTTCGCCCACCTGCCGTGCGAGGTCCAGCACGGTGTACCGCTGGCGGGGCAGGGGTTCAAGGTGCGGCACGGCCAGCAGGACCCAGACTGCCGTGGCTGCCGCGAGCACGGACAGGGTGCCGAAAAGCAGGGCGAAGCCGCCGGCCCAGATCAGGCCCGCGCCCAGCAGCGGCCCGATGATGTAGCCCAGGCTTTTCCACGACCCGTACCTGCCGAAGTACGTGCCCGCTTTCCCGCCCCGTGCCAGCCGGGCCACCATGGCGGACGACGCCGGCGAGAACGCGGATGCCGCCGCGCCCTGGCCGAGCCGCGCCAGGGCCAGCATCAGCGGGTCCGCCGCCCAAAGCCCGATCAGGGACAGTGCGGCAAAGGCGAGCAGCCCGCCGACGATGACGGGCTTGGCGCCGATCCTGTCGCTCAGGGCGCCGAAGACCGGCTTGAGGAAGACCTCGGAAACGTCGTACAGGGCGAGGAGGATGCCCAGGTTAAGCAGCGTCAGGCCGATGTTCCCGCTGTGCGCGCCCAGGCCCGCCGCGATGCTGTGGGCGCCGAATGCCGTCACGAACCCGGCGGCGTAGAGGGGCGCGGAGACGCTGGCGGCCTTGGCTGCAGCGGTGCGGGCGGCGGTCACGAGTGCACCTCGCCGTATACGAGGGCGGCAAAACCGTCCAGGGCTGCGGCGCAGTCACCGAGCTTCCACTCGGCACCCGCCGAAGCCGGGCTGCCGAAGACGTCCTTGGTCCGGAGGGCGCGGAACCAGCGGCGCAGCCGGTCCAGGCTCTGCTCCTCCTCCTCAAGCTCGGCCAGCGTGAACTTCCGCTTGGCGATTTCCTTCGCGATTTCGTCGGTGAACTTGCCGCAGTCGGCAACGAATTCCGCCCACTCCTCCGCGCGTGCAGCGGTGAAGAGTCCACGCAGCCTGGCTGCGTCGTCGTCGGCCGGCGCGGTGGTGAGCAGGAGCACTTCGCCGTTTCCGGCGGCGGCCAGCTCCTTGGCCTTCTTCGCGCCTTCGCGGCAGGCGGGCACATCGGGCGCCGTCCAGGCGCCCTGCCCGACGGGGACCGCGCCGAAGCGCCGGAGTTCACGCCAGACCGCCACCCGGTGCCGCGAAGGCTCCGAGGGTACCTGCACGAGCATCACCAGCCAGGGCGCTTGTTCAAGGGAAGTCACACCATGAAGTGTAACAACTGTTACATGATCAGGAGTGCGGGTAGCCTCCCTCCCAAGTAGGTAGCGCTAAGTGTCGTTTTGACGCTCCAGAACGACACTTAGCGCTACCTAGTTGGGAAGGGTCGGGGGTCAGCCGAGCGCAGCCGCCAGCTCCTCGATAATCTCGAACTGTTCCCGCACGCCGCCCTCCATGCCGGACTGCGCGATCATGTCCCGGACTTCCTTGCTGCCCGCGTTGGTGCGGATGCGCACCACGGTCGCGCCGCCGTCGGCCTCCTCGAAGGTGACCGTGGTGACCACGGCACCCTCCTCGCGGTCCGGCCGCGTTCCCGGCGTCTCCATCACCTCGGTGTGGACGATCCGCTCGTTCGGGATGATCTCCCGGTACGTCCCGTGGAAGGCCACCTCGAATTCGCCGTGCGCCACCATGACGTACCGCCAGGCCCCGCCCACACGGAAGTCCATGTCCGCCACGGTCATCCCGCCGCGCCGGCCGGGCCACCACCTCCTGACCAGTTCCGGTGTGGTCCAGGCCTTGTAGACGAGATGCCGGGGTGCGTTGACCGTGCGCGTGATGAGGATTTCCTCGTCGGTGGGGAAGCTGATGTCCAAGGTGTTTGTTGGTGCCATTGCCCTGCTCCCTTACTCTTGCGTGTCTTCCTGTCGAAGATCCTCGAGAACGTCATCGAGCAGCTCGAAGCGCTCGTTCCAAAGATGCTGGTAGCCCGAAACCCAGTCATGGATAGGCTTCAGCGCCTGCGGGTTCAGCCGGTACACCCGCTGCCGCCCTTCGTCGCGGACCACAACGGCCCCCACCTCGCGAAGGACCCGCAGATGCCGGGACACGTGCGGCTGGGCCAGGCCGAGCAGGTCAACGATCTCGCTGACCGGCCGTTCGCCGGCGGCCAGGGCGTCCAGGATTTCGCGCCGGCGGGGTTCCGCCACCGCGTTGAACGCGTCCGCTGTTGTTGCCGCCCGTGCCATGCCGCGATTATATATCCATATGGATATGGATTGGAAGGGCTGTGCAGCTGAAAGGGCCACTGGAACGGCTGCGCGGCACCCTCCAAGGGCCGACTTTCGGCCCTTCACAAACGGATGAATCTGAGTAGTGTCCGGACTATGGAAGCCATCATCCACACTGTTGAATTGCACAAGCATTTTGGCCGGGTGCGGGCCCTCGACGGACTCAACCTGGAGGTCCAGCGCGGCGAGATCCACGGGTTCCTTGGCCCCAACGGTGCGGGCAAGTCAACCACCCTCCGCGTCCTGCTGGGCCTGGCCAAGGCCACCTCCGGCACGGCCACCGTCCTGGGCCTCGACCCGTGGACACAGTCGGTAGAGCTGCACCGCCGCCTCGCCTATGTCCCCGGCGACGTCCGGCTCTGGCCCAACTTGTCCGGCGGCGAGACCATCGACCTCCTCTCCCGCCTCCGCGGCGGCACCTCCGACTCCCGCAGCTACCGGGAGCGCAAGGACCGTCTCTGTGAAGCGTTCGACTTCGACCCGGGAAAGAAGGGCCGCGCCTACTCCAAGGGCAACCGCCAGAAGGTGGCACTGATCGCGGCCCTGGTGACGGACGCCGAGCTCTACCTCTTTGACGAGCCCACGAGCGGCCTTGACCCGCTCATGGAGGCGGTGTTCCGGCGGGAGGCGCTGGCCGCCGTCGGACGCGGTGCAACGGTGCTCCTGTCCAGCCACATCCTCTCCGAGGTGGAAGTGCTCTGCCACCGCGTCAGCATCATCCGCGCCGGCAGGATCGTGGACGGCGGCACGCTGGACTCGCTGCGCCACCTCACGCGCACGGAGGTTTCCTTCGCGGCGGACGGGCTGGACACCGGTTCCCTGGCTCAGCTGGGCGCTGTGCATGACCTGACGGCCGACGGCGGCAGGGTCAGGTTTGGTGCCGACTCGGACCGGATTGCGGAGGTGCTTCCGGCCCTGGGAGCCCTGCGCGTCCAGGGGCTGACCATCACGCCGCCGTCCCTGGAGGAGCTGTTCCTGCGCCACTATGGTGACACCTCAGCGCAGGCCAACGCGGAGACCGCGGAGAACGGGCCTGCCCAGCACGCCCGGCGGCGGCACCTGCTCGGCGCGAGGGGCCGTGGCTGAGGTGCGCGAGCTCCGGATCCTGTGGAGCCAGCGGCTGCGGCGTGACCGCTGGCAGCTGGCCATCTGGGTGCTGGGCATCGGCGCCCTCGCCCTGTTCTCGGCAACGGCGATCCAACAGACTTACGGCGACGAATCCAGCCGGGCGGAGCTCCTGCAGATAGCGGTTGCCACACCCGCGATCCTGATGCTCCGCGGCCTGGCGCGCGGGGCGGGCGTCGGCGCCTTCACCTTCTTCCAGATCTACTCCTTCCTCGCACTGCTGGCAGGCCTGATGAGCACCTTCCTCGCTGTCCGGCACGCCCGGGCCGACGAGGAAACCGGCGCCGCGGAACTGGTGGCATCCACCCCCGCCGGGCGCCTGACTCCCGCGGCTGCGACGATCCTGCACGGGACCGCTGCCAACGTCCTCGTGGCGCTCGCGGTGTTCGCCGGCTTCACGGCGGCGGGGCTTGATCCCACAGGTGCCCTGGTTGCGGGAGCCGCCACGGGCGCCGTCGGACTGGCCTTCCTCGGTATAGGCCTGCTGGTGGCCCAGCTGATGGCCACCTCCCGCGGCGCCAACGGGTTCTCCGCGGCGCTCGTTGTCCTGGCGTACATCCTGAGGGGCATCGGGGACGCCACCGGAACGCCGGACCCGGGCGGGACGGTGGTCACAGCGGGGCCCGCCAGTTGGTTTTCCCCGATCGGCTGGGGCCAGCAGACGTTCGCGTACACCGGCGACCGGTGGTGGCCGTTGCTCCTGCCGCTGGCGCTCGCCGTCGCCTGCGGGGGTGCGGTCTGGCTCATCCTGAACCGGCGCGACAGCGGCGCGAGCGTGTGGGGCGCGCTTCCCGGCCGTGCTGCTGCCCGCCCCGGGTTGAACAGCCCTGCGGCCCTGGCGCTGCGGCTGCAGGCGGGGTCGATCATCGGCTGGAGCATCGGCGGGCTGGCGATGGGGCTGCTGGCCGGGTCCATCGGCAGCGCCATCACCGCGGCGGACACTGTCAACAGCAGTGTCACATCCGCCCTGCGGGCCATGATCCAGGCGCAGGGTGTGTCCCTGACCCAGCTGATGGTGTCGGCCATGTTTTCGGTCGCCGGGATCCTGGCAGCCGCCTGCGCGCTGCAGGCCATCATCAGGATGCGGCAGGAGGAGGCTGCCGGCACGGCCGAACTCCTCCTCGCCACCCCCGTCAGCCGGATGCGCTGGCTGGCCAGCTACCTCCTGCTGGGCGCGGCCTCGGTGGTCCTGGTGATGTTCCTGACGGTGTTCGGGGCCTGGGCCTCGCTGGCGGCAGCCGGCGAGGACTCGATGGACGCCGGCGCCATCTGGGAGACCGCCGCAGCCCAGCTTCCCGCGGCGTCCATCTACCTTGCCGTCCCGGCGCTGGTGTTCGTCCTGTGGCCATCGGCAACCATCGCTGCCAGCTGGGCATTCCTGGGCGCGGGCGTGGTGCTGGGCATCTTTGGCGGGATGCTGGGGCTGGACCAGGCCATCCGCGACCTCTCGCCGTTCACCCACACCCCTGTTCCCGGTGGTTCGACGACGGACTGGAGCGGAGCGTGGTGGATGCTGGCCATTGCCGTGGCTACTGCCGCCGTGGCCGCGGCAGCGATGCGGCGCCGCGAAACCGGGACAGCCTGACGGCGGGGACGGTTCCTGACACCACCGCCGTGCACCTGCCGGAGGAGGACGCAGACACAAAGGAGGCCAGCCGTGACCATCATCGACAACGCCGTATACGTCGACGGGCTGCGGACGGAGGATCCGGGCAGCCTGGACGAAACCTACTTCGTGCTCCGCCAGCGCGAGGGGATGGCGTGGATCGGCCTCTACCGGCCGGACCCCGCGGAACTGCAGTCGGTGGCCGAGGAATTCGACCTCAGCGCGCTCGCCGTCGAGGACGCCCTGGCCGGCCACCAACGCGCCAAACTGGAGCATTACGGCGAGTGCGTTTTCCTGGTGCTGCGGCCGGCCCGCTACCTGGATGATGTGGAGAAGGTGGACTTCGGCGAGATCCACGTCTTTGTCGGCGCCGACTACGTAGTGACCGTCCGGCATGCCGAATCCCCGGACCTGGCCAAGGTGCGCCGGCGGATGGAGGCCATGCCGGAGTTCCTGGCCCTGGGCCCGGATGCGGTCCTTTACGGCATCCTGGACCAGGTGGTGGACGAGTACGAACCCGTGGCGGCGGGGCTTGAAAACGACATTGACGAGATCGAGGACGACCTCTTCGGGGCGGACCCGGAGGTTTCCCGGCGCATCTACGAGCTTTCCCGCCAGGTCATCATGTTCCAGCGCGCCACCAGCCCGCTGGCAGGGATCCTGCAGGTGCTCATGGCCGGGACGCCGGAGCGGGAGCCCGATCCGGAACTCCAGGACCACTTCCGCGACGTGCTGGACCACGTGCTCCGGCTCAATGAACGCGTGGCATCCTTCCGTGTGCTGCTGCAGAACGCACTGGCCGTGAACGCCGCGCTCGTGGCCCAGCGGCAGAACGACGAGATGCGCCGCCTCACGGAATCCAGCATCGCCCAGAGCGAGCAGGTCAAGCGGATTTCCTCCTGGGCGGCCATCCTGTTTGCGCCCACGCTGGTGGGAACCATCTACGGCATGAACTTCCGCTCCATGCCGGAGCTCGACTGGGTGTTCGGCTACCCGTTCGCCCTTGGCCTGATGATTGCCATGGGGCTGGCGCTCTACGGGACCTTCCGCCACAACAGGTGGATCTAGCCCCCGCTTGTACAGTGGGTCCATGCCCACGCCGCTGCCCACCGTGCCCCCGTTCGAGGAACTCCTGGCCGGCGCGCACGTCGTGAGCCTGCCCATGCGGGTCAAGTTCCGCGGCATCATGGAGCGCGAGTCCCTGCTGCTGCACGGCCCCGCCGGCTGGGGCGAGTTCTGCCCGTTCCCCGAATACGGCGACGCCGAGGCTTCCCGCTGGCTCGCCGCCGCCGTCGAAGCCGGCTGGCATGGCTTCCCCGCACCGCTGCGTTCCGTGATCCCCGTCAACGCCACGGTTCCCGCCGTACCCGCGGACCGCGTGCCGGACGTCCTGGCACGCTTCGGCCGGGTGGACGCGGTCAAGGTCAAGGTGGCCGAGCAGGGACAAACGCTGGACGACGACGCCGCCCGCCTCGCCGCCGTCCGCTCCGCCCTCCCGGACGCCGCCGTCCGCGTCGACGCCAATGGCGGCTGGGACGTTCCGGCCGCCGTCGAGGCACTCACCCGGCTGGCCGGCGTCGGGCTTGAATACGCCGAACAGCCGGTGCCCACGGTTGAGGGCCTGGCGCAGGTGCGGCGCGCCCTCCGCGAGGCAGGAACGCCGGTGCTGATCGCGGCCGACGAAAGCGTCCGCAAGGAATCCGACCCCCTGCGGGTTGCCCGCGCCGGCGCGGCGGACCTGATCGTGGTCAAGGTGGCACCGCTCGGGGGAGTGCGGCGCGCCCTGGACATCGTGGCACAGGCCGGGCTGCCCGCCGTCGTCAGTTCCGCCTTGGACACCTCGGTGGGAATCCGTGCGGGACTGGCCCTGGCGGCCGCGCTGCCGGACCTGCCGTATGCGTGCGGTCTGGGGACGGTGTCCCTGTTCGAATCCGACATCACCCGGGATCCGTTAGTGGCCGACGACGGCGCCATCCGCCTGCGTGACGTCGCCGCCGACGCCGGGCTGCTGGAGCGGTACGCGGCTTCCGCGGAACGGCGGGACTGGTGGCTGGACCGGCTCCGCCGCGTCCACGCGCTCCTGGCCGCCCACTAGCCCACAGCGACGCTCTCTCACTTAACGCGCCTTTTGGGCCGACCCTCTCTCACTTAACGTGCCTTTTGGGCCGACCCTCTCTCACTTAACGTGCCTTTTGGGCCGACCCTCTCTCACTTAACGTGCCTTTTGGGCCGACCCTCTCGCATATGCGCAGGTCATCAGGGGTTACCGGCGGGTTTACCTCCGGTTCACCTCGCTGACGGCTCCCCGTAGGAACCGGCTGGCAGGGTGAGGGCACCGCATCGATTTTTTGGAAGGCAACCATGTCTGAAACTGCCCGCAAGTTCACCCTGCTGCCGATGCTCGGCCACACCAAGGGCAAGCGCAGCGCCGTCACCTGCGCCCTGAAGTGCGACAACGCCTGCGCAGGCGACGTCTGCAACACCAGCTCCAACAGCTACTTCCGCGACATCGCCTCCGCCACCATGTCCCGCCGCGCCGCCCTGGGCTTTGGCGCCGCCGGTGCCCTCGCCGTCGTCCTCGGCAGCGCCGTCACCTCGCCGGACTCCGCGCAGGCCGCCGGCCTCTCCAAGGCCGCGAAGGAAGGCTTCGGCGCGTCCAAGCTGCAGTTCACCGCCATTCCCTCGATTGATGCGATGGTGGACGCTGTCACCGTGCCGGAAGGCTTCACCTGGAAGCCGGTCATCCGCTGGGGAGACCCCATCTTCAACGACGCGCCGGAGCTGGACCTGAACAACCAGACGGTTGCAGCCCAGGAAAAGCAGTTCGGGTACAACAACGACTACACGGACATCCTTGAGATTCCGGGCAGCAAGGGCCGCCGCGCCGTTCTGTTCTCCAACCACGAGTACACCAACGACGCCATCATGTTCCCTCCCGCCATGCCAGCCGAGCAGCAGCGCAAAGTGGGAGCAGCCGCGCACGGGCTGACCGTGGTGGAGCTGGAGCGCCACAACAAGAACCAGCCGTGGACCTACGTCAAGGGCGCGGCACTGAACCGCCGCTACCTGAACAGCACGGTCTACGAACTGACCGGCCCCGTTGCCGGATCGGCACTGGTCAAGACCGTTGAGGACAAGGACGGCCGCTTCATCAAGGGCACCCTGGGCAACTGCTCCGGCGGAACCACCCCTTGGGGCACCATCCTCTCCGGTGAGGAAAACTTCCAGGGCTACTTCGTCGGCAACGGCACTTCCGCCGGAGACAAGCGCTACGGCATCACCAGCAAGCCAACCGCCCGCAAGTGGGAACTGGACGAGGACCGCTGGGACACCCGCAAGCCCGGCTACGAGAACGAGGCCAACCGCTTCGGCTGGATCGTGGAAGTCGACCCGTTCGACCCCACCTCCACCCCGAAGAAGCACTCCGCCCTGGGCCGCTTCAAGCACGAGGGCGCCAACGTCATCATCGCCGAGTCCGGCCACGTGGTGGCCTACTCCGGCGACGACGAGCGCTTCGACTACCTGTACAAGTTCGTTTCCAAGGACAAGTACATTGAGGGCGACCGCAAGCACAACATGACGCTGCTCTCCGCCGGCAACCTGTACGTCGCCAAGTTCACCGGCAACTCACCGGCCGCTGAAATCACCGGCACCGGGGCAGTCCCCGCCGACGGTGCGTTCGACGGCATCGGCCAGTGGCTGCCGCTGGTGGTGGACGGCAAGTCCGCTGTTGCAGGCATGACCGTTGAAGAGGTCCTGGTCTACACCCGCCTCGCGGCCGACAAGGTTGGCCCCACCAAGATGGACCGTTGCGAAGACGTGCAGCCCAGCCTCCACACCGGCAAGGTCTACGTGGCGTGCACCAACAACTCCAACCGCGGCACCGGAACGAACGAAGGCGCCACCGAGGTCAACCCGCGCAACCAGAACCGCGACGGCCACATCGTGGAAATCACCGAGACCGGCGACCAGACCTCCACCACCTTCACCTGGAACCTGCTCATGGTCTGCGGCGATCCCAAGCAGGGCGACGTCACCTACTTCTCCGGCTTCCCGGTGGACCAGGTCTCGCCCATTTCCTGCCCGGACAACCTCGCGTTCGACTCCGTGGGCAACCTCTGGATCTCCACCGACGGCGCCCCCTCCGGCATCGGCCGCGCGGACGGGCTCTTCAAGGTCACTCTGGAAGGCGCGGAGCGCGGCAAGGTGGAGCAGTTCCTGGCTGTTCCGCGCGACGCCGAGACCTGTGGCCCCGTCATCCACGATGAGGAGCGCAGCGTGTTCGTCGCCGTGCAGCACCCGGGCGAGGACGGCACGTTCGAGACGCAGGTTTCCTTCTTCCCGGACTACGTCGCGGAAGGCACGACGCCGGCTCCCGGCCAGGTGCGCGCACCCCGCCCGTCCGTGGTCCAGGTGTTCCGCACCGACGCCTGATCCCCGCCCGATGTGAGGCGCTCTCTCACCTTTCGACCCGTCCGGGCCGAAAGGTGAGAGAGCGCTTGGGTTTAAGCGACATTAGGTGAGAGAGCGCTTGGGTTTAAGCGACATTAAGTGAGAGAGCGCTTTTAGCCGATCAGGCCCGCGCCGAACTCCTCGTCGGCGATGAGCGGCTTGATGACCGCCTCCACCTCGCCCTGGACGAAGTTGCGGCGGATCACGTCGTTACCGAATACGTTGCCGATCGCACCCAACACCATGGCCTGGTCCAGCGAGAGGTACCGCCGGGCGATGGTTCCGGACTTCACGGCCACGGCATCGAAGAATCCGCCCTGGCCGTAGGCGCCGAGGTCGTTCTCGATCTTCACGAGGTTGTCGTATGCCTCTTGGGGCTCGTACTCCATGGCGAGGAACGCCGCGTGCGGAGTGACCACGCCGTCGCCCCAGGCCGGCGTCGGGTTGGTGGCCGGCCGGCAGCCCTCAAAGCCCACGTCAACGCTGGTGCGTTCGACGTCGGACGGGTAGCCGTCGCTGCTCATGCCCAGGATGTCCACGCCCCATTCGGAGTACCCGCCGTTGGGGTGGCTGGCCGGGGAAAAGCCCCAGTATCCGTACTGGGCCTCGTCCAAGCCGAATTCGCGCTGCGCCCGCACGGTCAGGGGGTGGTTGATGCCCCAGGCCTTCGGTGCCCAGGTGGCTTCGGGGACGAACAGGTCGGGCATCAGAGCCTCAAACATGTCGCCTCCCCAGCTCGGGACGATCCGCATTCCGCGGTACGTGTAGGCGCCTTCGAAGACGTCGATGCCCATGTAGGTCCGGTGTTCGCCGACGGGCTTCTGTTCCTGCCAGGACCAGTCGCAGGTGTCGGGGAAGACGCGCATGGTGGCGAAGTAGTGGGATGGCGGAATCTGGCCCAAGGCTATCCCGATGTACGTGGCGATGCGCGGCTCGGAGTTGGTGATGTCGTAGTGGTTCATGGTGTAGAAGACGTCGGGGCCCTTGCCGAGGTAGTTGCCCTGGACAGTTTCCACCGTCGGTTTGACGTCGTAGAACCCGCCCCGCAGCAGGCCAGCCGCCACACCAGCCCGGGCGTCCTTGTTGTAGAAGATCCCGAAGTCCATCCTGCCAAGAATGGTGTTCGCCAAGCCGGCCACCTTCGGCTCGGCGTTGCGGACCACCATGAGGGCGGCAGCGAACCAGCCATTGTCGACGCTGGACATGAATGGCGCCACGGGGTTCCCGTTCTCCGGCCAGATGGTGATGACCTCGCCGGTGGCCTCGTCGTACCAGTTGTAGAGCATGCCGCTGGGCTCATGGTGCTTGAGTCCGGCCAGCGTGGTGAGGGTGCGCGTCAGCCGTTCCCGGCACTCGCTCGCGCTGATGATGTTCAGCTCGCGGGCCACCACCGTGCTCCACATGTAGCCGCCGATATTGGTGGGCGACGTGAAGCGGCTGCGCTTCGGAGCGGTGGTGGACTCGCCAATGTAGTCTGCCGGCAGGCCTGTTTCAGGATCCGTCATGGCAACCAGGGACTGCCATGTGTCGTGTGCCCAGCGGTTGATGGTTTTCCGGTCGATGCCCTCTTTGTTCCGCGCCCGGGACAGCGGCGCTCCCAGCCCGGATGCAGCGGGTGAGGCGGACCGGGCGGCATGGCCCGGAGTCGCGGATGCCGCAGCGAGGCCCGTCACAGCGAACGCGGCCGCTCCCGCAAGAAGCTGGCGACGCGTGGCGGTGGAGATGCTTGGGTTTGGTCCAAGGTTGCGGCTCATAGTGTGTCTCCTGGCGTTTCCATGGTTGTTGCGGCGGCCGGTTCGGGCAGGGCCAGGCCATGCCCGAACGGGAAGAGTGGATCTGCGGTGTCGCCCGGTACGTCCGGACGGGAAGCACGCACGGCGTCCATGGACCGGGGGATTTCGAACGGCAGGCGGCCCCTGGGCCCGATGCGTCCGAACAGAGCGTCCAGGAGAGCCCCGTCCGAGACCCCGAAGGTGCCCACCAATGCTGTGGCAAAGCCGGCCAGGGGTGTGAGGATGGCAGGCCGGTCCAGCCGCACGTCGATGACCAGCGGAACCTTTTCGGCCAGGGTGCGGAGCCGGGAGATGAGGCCAGGCGGGAAATCCAGGCTTCCGGCGTGGAAATGCTGCTCCAGGAACAGGTCGTCGCGGTGGTCCCAGGGCGAGTGCAGCCGGATCAGGGCAACGTCCGCCTCGGCGGGATCCTGCACCGCGGTCCCGAAGCCGTCGAGGCTTGCGGGATCCATTCCTTCCACGTACACCGCCGGTGAGCCGGACAGCGGCAGGGCCGGCCCGGCGTCGGACGTCCCGTTGGTCAGCACGGTGACGGACCGGGACTGCGCCCGGTGGCCCTCACGCCGGAACTCGGCGTTCCCCACAATGGCGTCTGCTGCGTCCTCATCCACGAACGGGTTGTCGAACAGGCCCAGCTGGAACTTGACCAGCAGCAGCCGGCGCGCGGACTCGTCGAGGCGCTCCTCGCTGACCAGGCCGTCGCGGACCAGCCCGATGAGCAGGTCGGTGCACTCCTCGCCGCCGAACTGGTCCACGCCGGCGTTGAGGATCTTCAGCATGCGTTCGGGCGCGGTGAGCTCTTCAACGCCCCAGGCCCGCGCCGGGAGCACCTGGTCGCCCACGATGTTGTCATTGACCAGTTCCCAGTCGCTGAGGACCACGCCGTCATAGCCGAGTTTTTCCCGCAGGAGGTTGGTGATGATCTGCTTGTTGTAACCGAAACCGACTTCCTCAACCGGCTCGCCGTCGAGTTCAACCCCGACAGGCATTCCGTAGTAGGGCATGATGGCGCTGGTCTTTTCGGCAATTGCCGCCCGGAACGGAGCCAGGTGCTCGTCGAAGCGGCCGCCGGGGTAGACCTGCTCGCGGCCATAGGGGAAGTGCGCGTCCTCGCCGTCGGCCTGTGGACCGCCGCCGGGGAAGTGCTTGGTGGTGCACGCGACGCTGTCCGGTCCCAGCTCCTCGCCCTGGAACCCCTGGAGGTACTCCACCACGTAGGCTGCGCTGATCGCGGAGTCCTGGCCGAACGTCCCGGCCTGCCGGCACCACCGGGGTTCGGTGGCAAGGTCAACGGTTGGGTGCAGCGCCGCGCGGATCCCGACGGCGGTGTATTCCTTGCGCGCGATCTCGGCGAAGCGGCGGATGAGGTCTGTGCTGCCCACGGCCGCGAGGCCGATCGGCTCGGGCCACTGCGAGAAATGGGCGGCGGTGAACGAAACGCCGGAGTTTTCGATGAACGCGTGGCGCGGGTCTGTGGAGATCGTCACGGGAATCCCGTGCGGGGTTTGCGCGGCCAGCTCCTGCAGGGCGTTGCTCCAGCGGGCGGCCTCGCGGGCGCTGCCGAGCGCATGGACATTGAAGTGGTTCATGAACTTGCCCAGGATCACCGTGCTGGTGGGCGATTTGCTGATATTGCCCGGGGTCTCGAGCAGGGTGCCTTCCGGACCGGTCTCGATGACGGTGTGGAACATCAGCCCGGCCTTTTCCTCGAGGCTGAGGCGGCCCACCAGGTCTGCGGCGCGCTCCTGCGGGCTGAGGTCGGGATTTTCGAAGGGATCCATGATCCCGTTGCCGTTGAGGTCCCGGAACGTTTTTCCGTCGGCGACGGGCGTCCCGGGGCGCGGGTGATTCTGGGTTTCAGTCATGGGGACTTTCTGGGGAGGTGGGTGGCAGGGGCGGCTATTTGATGCCGGTGGCCGCAACGCCCTGGATGAAGTACCGCTGGAGGGCGACGAAAAGCAGGATGATGGGCGTGATCACCAGCACCGAGCCGGCGAGGAGCAGCCCGTAGTCGGTGGCGTTCTGGCCCGTGGAGTAGAGGGAAAGTGCCACCGGCAGGGTGTACATTTCCTCGCTCTGCGCCACCACCAGCGGCCAAAGGAAGTTGTTCCACGAACCGAGGAAGGTCAGGATGCCGAGCGTGGCCAGGGGCGGCCCGCACAGCGGCATCACGATCCGCAGGAAGGTGCGCAGTTCGCCGGCGCCGTCGATCCGTGCGGCCTCGATAAGGGAATCCGGGATCCCGGCGATGAACTGCCGCATCAGGAACACACCCATCGGTGCCGCGAGGAACGGCAGGATCAGGGCCGGATAGGTGCTGACCATCCCCAGTTTGCTGATCAGGACGAACAGAGGGACGAACGTCACCACGCCCGGGACCATCAGCATGACCATTACCAGCAGGAACAGGAAGCGCTTGCCCGGGAAGTCCATCTTGGCCAAGGCGTAGCCAACCATGGAGCAAAACAGCAAGTTGCCGAGCACGGTGAACACGGCCACCACAACGCTGTTCAGGAAGAAAGTGCCGATCTGCAGCTCGGTGAACCAGACTACGAAGTTCTCCAGCGTGGGCTGTTCCGGCCACCAGGTGATGGGACGGCGGAGCAGCTCTCCCTGGGTCTTGAAGGCGCCAAGGAACATCCACGCGAAGGGCAGCAGTGTGGCAGTGACGGCGACCAGGAGGACTGCGTACGTCAGTGCCCGGTGTGCGGGCGGCCGGCCGGTACGACGGCGGCGGGCCGGGCCGGGCGGGGCGGCCGGCACCCGGGGGCCTCCCGCCGTCGTCCGTTCGGCTTTTTTGCGTTCTGTCAGCATTTTTTCCGTGGGGGTGGGTGCGGTTTCCGGGATTGTCATGGAGCTCAGTCCTTGGATCGCAGGGCTCGGAATTGGATGAGGCTCAACAGGGCAATGGCTATAAAGAGCACATAGCTCGCGGCCGAGGCGAGCCCGTACTTACCGAACCCGAACTGGTTGAAGGTGAAGTAGCTGACCGAGAGGGTGGAGTCCAGGGGCCCGCCCTTGGTCATCACGAACGGCTCCTCGAAAAACTGCAGGAATCCGACCGAGAGAAGGACTGTGCCCAGGAGGAGGGTGGGGCGCAGCATGGGCAGCGTGATCTTCATGAACCGCTGCCAGGCGTTGGCTCCGTCAACCTGGGCCGCCTCGAGGATGTCGCCCGGAACGGACTGGAGCCCGGCCAGGAAAATGATCATCAGTGTGCCCAGGTTGCGCCAGACAGCAAGCATGATCAGGGCGGGCATGGACCAGGTGGTGCTGTTGAGCCAGTCCGGACCGGCGATGCCCACCCATCCGAGGATCACGTTCAGCAGGCCGTCAGGCTGGAGGATGAACCGCCACACCACGGCCACGGCCACGATGCTGGTGACCACCGGGGTGTAGAAGCCCACGCGGAAGGCGGTGCGGAAGCGCGTGATGCCGCTGTTCAGGGCAACTGCGAGGGCGAGGGCCAGGACGGTGGTGAGGGGAATGCCGGCCAGCACGAAGTAAGCCGTGTTCAGGACCGAGTGCAGGAACTGGGGGTTCCGGAACAGTGCGGTGTACTGGTCAAGCCCCACGAATCCCACGGACAGCGGGTTTTCGATGTCGCGGCTGGTGAAATCCGTGAAGGACATCACAAACGATGACACCAGCGGACCCAGCATGAACACGCCGAAAATGAGGACGAAAGGCAAAGCGAACAGCCATGCCGTCACGGCGTTGCGACGCCGGCGCGAACCGCCAGGCCTGGCCGGACCCCTGCCGGCACCCCGTGAGGTGCCGGCAGACGTCGTGGTGGTGGTTGCAGCCACTGTTACTTCCCGGTGCCGATCGAGTCTGCGGTCTGCTGCAGGGATTTCAGGGCGTCGGCGGGGTCTTTTCCTGCCTTGACGATCTGTTCAATCTCGGAGTCTGCGGCTGCCGAAACCTGGGTCCAGGTCTGGACTGCGGGCGGGTTGTCGGTGGTCTTCAGCTGCTCACCGAAAACGGAGAGCTTGCTGTCGTCGGCCAGGGTCGGGTCTTTCCAGGCAGTCTGCTGGGACGGCAGGTCACCGGTTGCCTTGTACCACTTGAGCTGCACCTCCGGCTTGGACAGCCACTGGAGGAGCTTCCAGGCCGAATCGCGGTTTTCGGACTTCTTGAAGACCACCATGTTGGAGCCGCCCACGAAGGATGTGGCGGTCTTTGCCTTCGGCATCGGAGCCACCTTGTACTTGTCGGCGAATCCCTCGCCGCCGGTCTTGTTCAGCAGACCGACGTGCCACGGGCCGCTGATCATCATCGGCGCGGAACCGTCCACGAACGAGGCCTCGGCCGTGGTCCCGGTGGAGACCGCCTTGGAGGCGATGCCGTCCTTGAAGAACCCCGCGTAGTACTTGAGGGCCTCGGCTGACTCCGGGGTGTCGAGCGTCCACTTGGTGCCGTCGTCGTTCATAAGCTTGGCGCCGTTGGACCACTGGAACGGCAGGGTGGCCTGGTACGAGTCGGCGCCGCCGGTAGGCAGCTGGACGCCGAATTTGGCGCCGGCCTTGGTCTGGAGCGCCTCAGCCAGGGCCCTGAAGTCCTCCCAGGTCGCGGGTGCCTTGGTGATGCCGGCCTTTTCCGCCAGGTCGCTCCGGTAGTAGACCACGCGGGTGTCCACATACCAGGGCACGCCGTACTTGGTTCCTTCGACCTCGGTGGACTTCAAGGAGCCCGGGAAGAAGGAGCTGGTGTCGATTTCGGCCGGGGTCGGGTCGAAGGCGGTGCTGAAGTCACCCATCCAGGTGGTTCCCATCTGGGCCACGTCAGGTGTGGTGCCGCCGGCGATGGCGGTCTGGTACTTGCTCAGCGCGGCATCCCAGGGGATGGCCGTGACATTGACTTTGACGCCGGGGTTCTCGGATTCGAAGTCCTTCAGCAGCGCCGGCAGGGCCTCGCCTTCAGCGCCCTGTGCCCACACTGTGAGGGTGCCGGTCGCTGGACCAGATGCGACGGCTTTGGCCGGAGAGGTTGCTGCCGGACCGGCGGAGTCCCGTCCGCAAGCAGTCAGAAGCAACGCTGCGGCGATGCCGACGGCTGCTGCCTTCTTGGCATTGGCATGGATCATCATTGTTCCTTTCGGGGGTTCCGCGAGCCGGCAGGCCGAACTGAGCGGAGGAGGCAGGAGCAGGGGAGTCATCCCGCCGAAAATTATCTAAGCGCTTTGATTTACGGTGTAAACCAATCTAAGCGCATTGAATGTGAGTTTGGCAACAGCTGCCGCCAACTTTCTCAAAATGGCCGGGCTCCCACGAAGTTGCGCCCCGGCGCGGGCAGGCGTGCTCAGCCCGGGCGGCAGCCGCAGCTTTCGCGAAGGACCATGCGGACCGGCAGGCGAAGCTCCACCGGGGGCTTTTCGGGGTGGTCAAGCCTGTCCAGCAGCAGGTCCACCATGGTCCGCCCCATCCGCTCCATGGGCTGGCGCACTGTGGTCAGCGGCGGCCGGATGACGCGCCCGGCGGCGATGCCGTCGAAGCCAGTGACGGCCACGTGCCGGGGCACGTCAACTCCGGCCTCCGCCAGCATGTCCATTACCACCAGCGCATCCTGGTCGGTGGCGCACACGAAGGCCTGCGGCAGGGTACCGAGCCTGCAGAGGGTCCGGACGGTTTCCGCGACGGCGGTTTCGCTGCCGGCCGGGTAGCAGGGATCGTGGCGCATCCCCACGCCGGCCTCTGCCAGTGCCGCTTGGAAGGCTTCGAGCCGTTCGTCGTTGTCGGAGGACGGCATGGCGCCAATGAACATCAGTTCGGTCAGCCCGTGCACGTCGACCAGGTGCTCCGTCATGGCCCGCATGCCGGCGGCGTTGTCCACGGTCACATGGTCCACGCCGCGGTTGCGCAGGCTCTCCGAAACCTCCACCACGGGAATGCGGCGGGCTATCCGGGTCAGTGCATCGACGGGTACCGACCGCGGAAAGACAGCAAGTCCGTCAACCCGGCCCGCAATGTCGGAGAGCACGGCCTCGTTGTTGGCCGGATTGCCGCCGCCCACCAGCAGCGCCTGCCCCCGGCGCCAGCACTCCAGTTCAACACCGCGCTGGACCTCATCCACATACAAGGGGAACAGGCGGAGGTCCCCGTCCTCGCGGTCGCCCTCCGACGCCGGATCCTGCGGGAGTTCGCCCTGCCCACCGGGACGTGCTGAAGGGTCCAGCAGGTAATCGTAGGCGAACAGGCCCAGGGCGCCGGTCCTGCCGCGCGCCAGGCCGCGGGCGCTCGCGCTGGGGACATAGCCCAGTTCCTGCGCCGCCGCCAGCACCAGTTCGCGGGTCGAGGCCTTGACCTTTTCCGGCTGCCTAAAGGTGAACGAGACGGTGGCTATCGACACGCCTGCCCGCTCCGCGACGTCGTAAACAGTGGGGCGCTTTGCCATGTGATTCTCCTTCTGGTCAGAGTCTATGCGCTTAGTACAGAACCGGGGGAGCGCCGGACCCGGAACGCACCGGCCGGGTGGCAGACTGGTTTGGTGACTTCGCACAACGATTCCGCTCCCGGCACTTCCCCGACAGGCTCACCGGACGCCGCCCCTTCGCTCAGCGCCATCGCGGCGGCGAGGATCGCCGTCGGGGTTTTGATCGACGGCGGCGTGCAGCACGTGGTGGTTTCACCCGGTTCCCGCTCGGCCCCCATGGCGTACGCGCTGGCCGAAGCGTCAGCTGAAGGCCGCGTGGAACTGCTGGTGCGGATCGACGAGCGCTCCGCCGGGTTCACTGCGCTGGGCCTGGCGCTGTCTACCGGCTCTCCGGCGGCCGTGCTGACAACGTCCGGGACCGCCGTCGGAAACCTGCTGCCCGCCGTCATGGAGGCCAACCACGCTGCGGTTCCCCTGGTTGTGCTGTCCGCCGACCGTCCCGACGAGCTCCGCGGCACGGGCGCCAACCAGACCACCATCCAGCCGGACCTCTTCGGCGACCAGGTGCGCTTCGCCGCCGATGTGCCCGCGGGATCGGACCCCGCGCGCGCTATCCGGACAGGCCTGTCAGCCGCCACCGGCGCCTTCCCGGAACTCCCGCCGGGCCCCGTCCAGCTCAATCTCGCGTTCCGCGATCCACTGGTCCCCTCCCCGGGGGAGGCGCTCCCGCCGGCGGCCGGGCGGCAGCGCTACCGGGTCGGCACCGAGCCCCTCATCATGAACCTGCCGCCGGCTTCAGCAGGGCTGCCGGAGCGGCGGACGGTGGTCCTGGCAGGGCACGACGCCGGGCCCGTCGCCGAAGCGTTCGCCCGCGCCCACGGCCTGCCGCTGCTGGCGGAGCCGTCATCCAACGCACGCTTCGGCCCGAACGCCGTGGGGCCGTACCGGCTTCTGCTGGAGCACTTCGGGCCAGGGTCCGTGATGCCGGTCGAACGCGTGGTGTTGTTCGGCCGCCCCACCCTGTCCCGCCCGGTGGCAGCCCTGCTGGCCCGTGCAGAGGTTCCGTCCGCCCTGTACCAGCCGGTTCCCGTAGCCTGGTTCGAGCCCGGCCGCCGCACCGAACTGCCGCTGGAAAACCTTGCGGACCTGTCGGAATTCGCGGGCCGCGGGACGCCGGAATGGCTGGATACCTGGCTTCTCGCCGGCTCCGCAGCCCAACATGCCCTCGATGGAATACTTTCCGCCGACACCGCCGCCACCGGCCCGTCAGTGGGGTCGCTGGTGTGGAAGCACAGCGGAGGCCAACTGCTGCTGGGATCTTCCAATGGAATCCGGGACGTGGACCTGGCCGGGGTGCCCGCCCCGGAACCAGCTGCCACGGTCTATGCCAACCGCGGGCTGTCAGGCATTGACGGCACCATCTCCACGGCCACCGGCATAGCGCTCGGGGGCCGGCAGGAAACCACCGTCCTGCTGGGGGATGTCACTTTCCTGCACGACGCCGGGGGGCTGTTCCTCGGTTCCGGGGAGGAACCGCCGCAGCTCCGGATCGTGGTCCTGAACGACTCCGGCGGTGCCATCTTCGACCTGCTGGAACATGGTGCGGTGCGCGAGGCCGGAACCTACGGGGACGCCGTCGAGCGCCTCTTCGGTACCCCGCACACAGTGGACCTCTCGGCACTCGCCGCAGCGTACGGCGTCGGGCATTCAGTGGTGGGTACGACGGCGGGACTCGCCGAGGCGCTTGCCAGGCCGGTCGAAGGCCGCACCATCGTGGAGGTCCGCACGGACCGGCACGGCCTGCGCGCCCTGCACGCGCGGATCAAGGAAGCCGTAGCCGCGGCCGTCGGGGGAGTGCTGGCCCGGTGACGGCGGCCGGATCGGGTCTGCGCTACCCGTTCGGACATTGGCCACCGGGAACCGGGTAGCGGACATCCGAATCGGGCGCGCCACCTTAATCCACATACACGTGATCGGGCGTTACGGCGGCGTACAAGCCCCGCAATTATGGCTGGATGGACACCAACGCACTCATACTCAGCAGCGATTATGCCCGCCTTGGCAAAGACTCCCGGGAACTTGCACGGAAGTGCGCAGCGGGGGAGCTGCGCCGGATCAGGCAAGGCGTATACGTTGCGGAGCCCGTCTGGAAAGCCCTCAAGCCATGGGACCGGTATCCGCTGCTGATCCTGGCCACAGCCACCACATTGAGGACGCGGAACGTGTTTTGCCTGGAATCGGCGGCAGCCCTTTGGCGCATTCCGCTCCTGGGGGCCCAGAATGTGGTCCATGCCTGCACCGATGATGCGGCCGGTGGCCGGTCAAAGGCAGGAATCAGCCGCCACCGCATCAGCGTGAGTGGTTCGGAGATTTGCGAGCGTACAGGGCTCCTGGTGACCTCAAGGGAGCGTACTGTTCTGGACCTAGGCGCTCTGCGGCCGTTTGAGCAGGCCGTCATTGCCTTCGACCACGTCCTCAAACCGGACGCCGTTACGGGGCTGCCACCCCTGGACAGGGAGTCTTTGAAGGCGATGGCAACCGAAAGATACAGTGCCGCCGCGGCCAGGCGCATCAGTACGGCACTGGACTTCGCCGACCCGAATTCCGGATCACCGGGTGAATCCTTGAGTCGCGCCTACATGTTCCTTGGAGGGTTTCCCATCCCCTTGCTTCAGTGCAGGGTGGCGGACAGGAAAGGCTTTGTGGCCTACCTCGACTTCGAATGGGGCGTGGAAAGAATAGCAGGCGAGTTTGATGGTCTCGTCAAGTACCAGAAACCGGAGTTTCTGCGCGGCCGCACTGTCTCCGAGGTGGTGATTGCCGAAAAAAGGAGGGAGGACCGGGTCCGTGCAACTGGACGGAGGGTTGTCCGGTGGACCTGGGCTGAGCTGCGGGATGCGGAGACTTTTGCGGCCTTCCTCATCGCCGAGGGGGTGCCCAAGCTACCGCTTCGCGCCACCATTCCGGGTGTTCGCGCCCGAAAAGGACAGCCGCCATCCGGGGCCGGATAGCGGCTGTCCTTTTCGGGCGCGAAACGCGCTACTCCTCGAGGCCGATGTGCGTCGGATCGAGGACGCGGCGCAGGAACTCCTTGGTGCGGGGCTGGGTGGGGGCGGCAATGACCTGCTCGGCCGCGCCTTCCTCCACCACAACGCCGCCGTCCATGAACACCACGCGGTCCGCCACCTCGCGGGCGAAGCCCATCTCGTGGGTCACCACCAGCATGGTCATGCCCTCCTTCGCGAGGTTCCGCATGACGGAGAGGACATCGCCCACGGTCTCGGGGTCCAGCGCGGAGGTGGGCTCGTCGAAGAGCATCAGCTCCGGGTCCATGCTGAGCGCCCGGGCAATGGCCACACGCTGCTGCTGGCCGCCGGAGAGCTGGTCCGGGAAACGGTCCGCGAGGTGTCCCAGGCCCACGCGCTCAAGGTTGTGCATGGACACCTTGTCCGCCTCGGCCTGGGAGCGCTTGAGGACCTTCGTTTGGGCGATGGAGCAGTTGCGCTTGGCGTCCAGGTGCGGGAACAGGTTGAACTGCTGGAACACCATGCCCACCTTGCGGCGCATTTTGTCGATGTCCACATCCGGATCCGTGGCCTCGAAGCCGCCCACGTGGATGCTGCCCTGGTTGGGCTGTTCGAGGAGGTTCACGCAGCGGAGCAGGGTGGACTTGCCGGAGCCGGAGGGCCCGATCAGGCACACCACTTCGCCCGGCGACACGTCCAGGCTGATGCCCTTGAGGACCTCGTTGGTGCCGTAGGACTTGCGCAGGTCCTTGATGGAGACGCCGGCGGCGTGGATGGTTCCGGTGCCGGCGGAGGAATTTACGACGTCGTTCATGGTCTTCCCTGCCTATCGATTGTTCCGCGCGGTGCGGCTTTCGAACTTCCGGGCCAGGAAGCTCAGGGGGATGGTGATCACCAGGTAGAAGGCGCCGGCCACCAGGAGCGGCGTCAGGCCGGCACCGAGGCTCGAGATGCCGTCGCGGCCGAACTTGGTGAGTTCGTACTGGGAGGCGGTGAGGCCCAGGACATAGATCAGGGACGAGTCCTTGGTGAGCAGGATGACCTCGTTGGTCAGCGGCGGCAGGACAATCTTGAAGGCCTGCGGGATGACGATGGTCACCATGGCCCGCCACTGGGGCATGCCCAGTGACCGGGCGGCTTCCAGCTGGCCCTTCGGCACGGCCTGCAGGCCGGCGCGGAGGGTTTCGGCGATGTACGCCGAGGCCACCATGCCGAGGGAAACCATCACGATCACGGTGATGTTCCACGAGACGCCGAACGCCAGCGGCACGCCGTAGCCGAAGGCAATGAAGACCAGCAGGGCGGGGATGCCGCGGAAGAACTCGATGTAGCCGGTGGCGATCCAGCGGTAGAGGGGGAAACTGGAGAGCTTCATCAGGGCCAGCAGCAGACCGCCGGAGAGGCCCACGATGAAGCCGAGGACGGTGTAGATCAGGGTGTTGACCAGGCCGGTGACAAAGATGCCCGGGAACATCGGCCCGATCTTGGCGAAGTTGAAGACGCTGTTGCCGATGGTCTTCCAGTCGGTGGCCAGGATCAGCGCTGCGATGGCCACAACAAAGATTCCGGCTTGGACGTACAGGCTTACTCTGGCTCGTTGACGTGCGGTCATTGCCATGGGGTGCTCACATTCGTTGTGCGTGGCAGAGGCCCCGGACGGACTGGGTACAGCTCGTCCGGGGCCCCAACTGCGGAGTTCTCAAGGCGGCGTAGTCCTCAGTGCCGTGCAGGACCCGGGGCGGGGCCTTCGCGGCGACTACAGGGACGTGGTTACTTGGCGGTTTCGCCGAACCAGGTGGTCTTGAACTTTGCCAGGGAGCCGTCGTCGGTCAGGCGCTTGAGCGTGCCGTTGACCTTTTCCGCCATGGCGGTGTTGCCCTTCTTGATGGAGATGCCCAGCTGCTCGCCGGTGGCAAAGTCCTCAACGCTCTTGAACTTGGGCTGGTCCTTGATCGCGTAGCCCAGGACGGACTGGTTGCCCAGGGCGGCGTCGATGGTGCCGGCCTCGAGGGCCTGCACCAGGAGGCCGGTGTCCTCGAACTGCTGGGCGTCGATGCCCTTTTCCTGGGCGTAGTCGGCGCCGGTGGTGGCCTGCTGGACGCCCACCTTCTTGCCCTTGGCGTCGTCCAGGCCCTTGATGCCGGACTCATCGTTGGCAACCAGGGCCAGGTCGTCATCCAGGTACGGGGTGGAGAAGTCCATCACGGACTTGCGGGTGTCCGTGATGGAGATCGAGGAGATCCCCAGGTCGCACTGGGTCAGCGCGGTACCGGTCTCGATGGCCTCGAAGGAGCTGTCCACGATGCTCAGTTCGGCACCGAGGTCCTTGGCAACCTCCTTGGCGATGTCGATGTCGAAGCCGACGGTCTGGCCGTCCTTCTCGAACTCGAACGGCTCGTAGGGGATGTCCGAGCAGACCGTGAGCTTGCCGGCGTTGATGAGCTGGATGCCGCCTTCGGAGGCAGCCGGGGTGGAGCTTCCGCCACCGCAGGCCGTGAGGGTGAGGGCGCCGACGGCGAAGAGTGCTGCTGCCTTGGCGGTCATTTTGGCCGTGGCCAGGGACTTGAGCTGCATGTTTTCTTACCTTTTGTTGCGGGGAGTATGTGGTGCTAAATCGGTACATAGTGTAGCGCCGATTATGAGATGTGCATCACAGGAAACTTAGTTTCACTATTGGATAACTAAAGCACAGTGAAAATCAAGCGCGTCGGAGAAGAGCTTGTCTCCGATCCCGGACTTCCTGGGACTGAGGGGTCAGCTGCTGATGCCGAGCGATTCCAGCATCGGCCGGAACTTGGCCCACGTTTCAGCAAGCTCGGCCTCCGGCTGCGAGCCGTCGACTATGCCGCAGCCGGCATACAACCGCACCGAAGTGGGGGACTCGATGACGGCGCCGCGCAGGGCAATGCCCCACTCGCCGTTTCCGGCCGCGTCAAGCCAACCCACCGGCCCGGCGTACGGTCCGCGGTCCAGGTGCTCCAGCTTGCGGATGAGCGCACCGGCCACCTCCGTGGGGGTCCCGCAGACGGCGGCGGTGGGGTGCAGGGCGTTGATCAGGGCAAGGCAGGTAGGCACATGGCCTTCGATCTCGGCGAGCTCGGCCTTTACATCGGACGCCAGGTGCCACACGTTGGGCAGTTCCAGGATGAACGGCTCGTCGTGCGCGTTCATGGCTTCCGAGAACGGTGCCAGCTGTGAGGTCAGCGATTGGATGGCGATCTCGTGTTCATGCCGCTGCTTTTCCGATCCTGCCAACACCCTGGTGGCGTAATCCATCGGAAGGCCGTCCTCGCCGTGCGCATCCCGTCGGTCCAGAGTTCCGGCCAGCACGCGGGCCTGGGCAGTGCGGCCCTCAACCTGGATCAGCATCTCCGGAGTCGCCCCCACCAGCCCGTCTACCCCGTACGTCCAGCACTCGCGGTACCGCGCGGCGAGCTCCCTCAGCACCGCCGACGCATGTACGCCCGACGGAATAGTGGCCACCACGTCGCGCGCAAGCACCAGCTTCTCCAGTGCGCCCGTCCGGATTTCCGCCACGCCCGCTTCGACCGCGGCCATCCAGGATTCCTCGCTCAGGGAGCCGGTGTGCAGGGTTGCCGCCGCGGCGAGCGGGAGGGGACGTACGACGGCGCCGCCCGCCTTGGCGCGGGCACCACCCATGGTGCCGTCCCCGGCCGGGTCCGCTGCCGCCGTCGTGCCTGCTGCAACGGGTGCGGCCGCGGCAGCTGCGGGACCGCCGGCAAGCCAGCGGTCCAGTGCGGCGAGGGCACCGTCCTCCGTGAGGAGACCGTCGTCGAACGTCAGCTGGGTGAGCCACACCTGCCCGTCGCGCACGCCCACCACGATTTCGGGCACGATCAGCCGCGATTCGTGCGCCGAGGTCTTGGAAAAGGCAAAGGATCCGAAAGCCACCGGTCCGGTGCCGGGAAGCTCCACGGTATCAATGACTTCGGCCTCGAGGACCAGGTGGCGCCACCAGATGTCTGCCTCAAGGAACCGCTCAGGGCCCGTTGCCGTGAAGCGCGCGATCTCGCCGAATCCTGCCAGTCCGGCCTCGCGGCGGGTCCAGCAGAGGACATCGTCCCGGACCAGAAACGCAGGAAGCCCCCCGGGGAATTCTTTTCCATCCAGGGGGACTGTCAAGGTGCGGAACGTGCTCGTCATGATGAGACAACACTACTCCCGAGCGTGCGGTGGCCCGGGAGGCCTGCTGGAGGTACCCGCGGCGGCGGGGGCGGGCGTACCCTTCAGTCATGGACTCCGAAGTCCGCCAGCTGTTCCTCAGCACCGGGATCCACGTGCCGTGCCTGATCCAGGGGGACGCGTCGGCGCGGCCCCTGCTGCTGCTCCATGCCTGGGGGGAATCGCGCCGGAGCTTTGACCGGCTGGCCCCGCTTCTGGAGGGATTCCGGATCCTCGCGCCTGACCTGCGCGGCCAGGGAGACGCGGACAAGCCTGCCGACGGCTACTCGCTGGAGGACCAGGCCCGGGACGTGGCGGCCATCCTCGATGCACTGGCTCTTGAATCGGCCGCCGTCCTGGGCTCCTCAAGCGGGGGCTACGTGGCCCAGCAGCTGGCTGTGATGCAGCCTGAACGTGTTGATGCCCTGCTCCTGGTGGGTTCGCCGCTGACCCTTCAAGGCCGGCCCGCGTTCGCCGACGAAGTGGACGCCCTGGCCGACCCGCTCGACGAGGACTGGGTGCGTCAGTCGCTGCTGTGGTTTCCCCTGGGCCAGGCCGTGCCCGGCTGGTACCTCGATGACCGGGTGGCGGATGGGCTGAAAATGCCCGCGCACGTGTGGAAGTCCGTGCTTGCGGGGCTCTGCCTGGCGGCACCGCCCACCGAAACCGGAACCATCCGCGCGCCCACGCTGATCCTGTGGGGAGAGGAGGACGGCCTCCTGCCCCGCAGCCAGCAGGGACTCCTGGCAGCCCGCATACCCGGCTCCGTCCTGAAAACGTACGCCGGAACCGGCCACGTGGTCCTCTGGGAATGCCCGGAGCGGGTGGCCGCGGATACCAGGGCATTCCTCGCGAAGCTTTGACTCCATGCCGCCTTGGTCCGGACCTTCCCGAACATTTGAGACAATGGCATGGTGAACCGAGCATCCTTGGATAAGCGTCCGGACGAAGTAGCCACGATGTTTGACGACGTCGCACCGAAATACGACGTCGTCAACGATGTCCTGTCCCTGGGGCAGACCCGGCGCTGGCGCAAGGTTGTGGTGGAAGCCATGGACGTCAGCAAAGGCCAGCGCGTCCTTGACCTGGCAGCCGGTACCGGCACCTCCAGCGAGCCGTATGCCGATGCTGGAATAGACGTTGTGGCCTGCGACTTCTCCCTGGGAATGCTCAAGGTTGGAAAGCGCCGCCGGCCGGACATCAATTTTGTTGCCGGGGATGCCACCAACCTGCCTTTCGCCGACAACTCGTTCGACGCCAGCACGATCTCCTTCGGCCTCCGCAACGTCAACGAGCCGAAGAAGGCGCTGCAGGAGATGCTCCGCGTCACCAAACCGGGCGGCAAGCTGGTCATCGCGGAGTTCTCCCAGCCGGTGATCCCGCTCTGGCGCACCATGTATACCGAATACCTGATGCGCGCCCTGCCGGCCATCGCCACGAAGGTGGCCTCCAACCCGGACGCGTACGTCTACCTCGCTGAGTCCATCCGCGCCTGGCCGGACCAGGACCACCTGGCCGCCTGGCTGCAGGAATCCGGGTGGGAACAGGTCACCTACCGCAACCTTTCCGGCGGGATCGTGGCCGTCCACCGCGCGTTCAAGCCTGCGGGGCCGGCCCCGGACAATGCGGCTGCCGCCATCGCCGCGCACAAGGGCCCGGTGGCCAAGCTGCGCCGCAACATCGTCCGCTGACCTGTGAAGGTACTGATTGTCGGCGCGGGGCCGGCCGGCTCCACCGCCGCGTACTACCTTGCCAAGGCGGGCATCGACGTCACCGTTCTGGAGAAAACGAGCTTCCCGCGCGAGAAGGTCTGCGGCGACGGCCTCACCCCCCGCGCCGTCCGTGAAATCCAGAAGCTGGGCCTGCCCCACCCCGAGGGAGAAGGCTGGCGCCGGAACAAGGGCCTGCGCCTGATCGCCGGCGGGCGCACCATCGAACTGCCCTGGCCCGAGGTGTCCGACTTCCCGCAGTACGGCCTGATCCGCACCCGGCTGGGATTCGACGAGGAACTGGCCCGCCATGCCCAGGCCGCCGGTGCCACCATCCTTGAGCGGCACAGCGTCACCGAAGCACTGCGCAACGGCGGCGGCCGGGTCACCGGGGTCCGCGCAGCGCTCCTGGACGAGTCCGGACGCAAGGCGGGGGAGACGCGCGACTTCAGTGCCGACGTCGTCCTCGCAGCGGACGGCAACTCCACCCGCACCGCCGTCTCACTCGGTATCCAGAAGCGGGACGACCGCCCGCTCGGCGTGGCCGTGCGCACCTACTTCACCTCGCCGCGCACGGACGACGACTGGATGGAAGGCTGGCTGGAGCTGCCCGGCCGCGACGGCAAACTGCTGCCCGGCTACGGCTGGGTGTTCGGCGTGGGCGACGGCACTTCCAACGTGGGCCTGGGCATCCTGAACTCCTCGAAGGAATTCGGCAAGCTCGACTACAAGCAGGTCCTGCGCGAATGGACCGCCGGCATGCCCTCCGAATGGGGCTTCACGCCGGAAAACCAGGTGGGCGAGATCCGCGGCGCAGCGCTGCCCATGGGCTTCAACCGCACCCCGCACTATTCGCCGGGGCTGCTCCTGCTGGGCGACGCCGGCGGCATGGTGTCCCCGTTCAACGGCGAGGGCATCTCCTACGCCATGGAGTCCGCCCGCTTCGCCGCCGAGTTCCTGGTCGACGCCTCCTCCCGCTCGCTGGCAGCGGGAGGAACGTACGACGCCGACGCGCACCTTGCGCGGTACGCGGACTATGTGCGGGACCAGTGGGGCTCGCACTTCACCCTCGGCCGGGCCTTCGCCGCGCTGATCGGCAAGCCGGCCGTCATGAAGCTCGCGCTGCGCACCGGCATGCCCATCCCGGTTCTGATGCGCTTTGTGGTCAGGCTCCTGGCCAACCTCACGGACCCGTCCGCGAGGGGCTTTGAGGACCGGGTAATCCGCGTCCTGGAGTCTCTGGTTCCGGCCACATCCAATACAAAGCCCGCCCCTGCAGACTCCAATCAGCGGTATCCGCTACAAAAAGTTAGGGTTAACCCGTGACCAACGCCGCAGACCACAGCTGGACGCACGCCGGGCACGGCCTGCCGGATTCCGAACCCAGCCTCAACACCACCGCCATCGCTACGGGTTTGCAGCTGCCTGCGGGCTTCGCCGCCATTGCCGGAGACGCCGAGCTGGGCCCGGCCATCACCAACAACCTGGCACGCGTGGAGAAAAAACTCCGTGAAGCGATCGCCAACTCTGATCCCCTGGCTGATGCCACGTCGCGGCACCTGGTGGAAGCCGGCGGCAAGCGCATCAGGCCCCTGCTGACACTGCTGTGCGCTCACCTCGGCGACGCTTCCCTGCCCGCCGTGGTGCAGGCCGCCGTCGTGGTGGAACTGACGCACCTGGCCACCCTGTACCACGACGACGTCATGGACTCTGCCCCGTTCCGCCGCGGCGCGCCCACGGCCCATGAGGTCTGGGGCAACTCGGTGGCGGTGCTCACCGGCGACTTGATCTTCGCGCGGGCCTCAATCCTGGTGTCCGAACTCGGTTCGCGGGCCCTCGGCATCCAGGCCCGCACATTCGAGCGGCTGTGCCTGGGCCAGCTGCACGAGACCGTGGGGCCGCGTCCGGATGAAGATCCGATCGAGCACTACCTTTCCGTGATTGCTGACAAGACCGGTTCGCTGGTGGCGGCGTCCGGCCAGCTCGGCGCCATCTTCGCCAACGCCGATCCCGCGTTCGAGCCCGTCCTGGTGGAATATGGCGAGAAGGTGGGTGTGGCCTTCCAGCTCGCGGACGACGTCATCGATGTCACCGGGATCAAGGTCAAGTCCGGCAAGTCCCCGGGCACCGACCTTCGCGAAGGTGTTCCCACCCTGCCCGTGCTGCTCCTGCGCAAGGCTGCCGCGGACGGTGACCAGTCCGCCGTCGGGCTTCTCCGGCTCATTGACGGGGACCTGTCCTCGGATGAGGCGCTGGCCGAGGCCGTCGCCGGGCTGCGCGAGCACCCCGTGACTGCGGAGTCCTGGGTTGTTGCCCGCCGGTGGGCCGATGAAGCCATCGCCGCCCTCGCGCCGCTGCCCGAAGGCGTGGTCAAGGACTCGCTGTCCAACTTCGCGCTTGCTGTGGTGGACCGCGCCAGCTAGCCCGTGCCTGCGTGGAAGCCCGGTTGCCGCAGAAGGTGCCGGGCTTTTCCGTGTCATCGATTGCTGTGCAGATGGCGTTTTGGCGCCACATAACGGCAGGTATGGAGCAATCGATGGGTTAAACGGGATAGCCCCGGTTCTCCGCAACGATACGAGTCATACGTTGCTTTGAACCGAGGCTATCTCTCCGTTCGCATCAGACCCGCCGGAGGCGTTTAGCGGATCCGTGAATAGTCTATGACAGCTTTGTCACATCGCGCAAGTAGGTTGTTACCTCTTTTGTCACAGGCGTTGAAGCCATATTGCGGCCGGTGGGTAAATGACCGAAAGGCGCCAAAAGATACGCGTCCGGGACCACTTTCCTTGAGTGACGCTCAGTCTTCGTCCACATAGCTCCTGCCCTGCCTCGCGGATCGGGCCGCCTCGGGTGACGCTGTCGTGGTGGACATCAGCGACTATCTTCAGCGCCGCGGTGGCGTGGCCCGGACATCGCATCTGGAAAAGGCCGGATTTGGACGGGCAGCCGTCAGGGGTGCCGTGGCCAGTGGCCGGATCGTGAAGTCCAGCCGCGGCGTTTACGCCATTCCGGCAGCAAATCCCCTGCAGCAGGCCATGAATCGGGGAGGGCTTCTGACGTGTGTGTCTGCTGCACCCGTATACGGGTTGTGGACCTTGAAGAGTGACCCGGCCTTGCACATCTGCCGCAGTCATCCGGTGCGCACCCCGGGAGTGGTGGAGCATGGGCGGCCCAGACATCCGAGGCACGGCTGGCTTCCTGTTGTGGGCCTGGCAGACGTCCTGCTGCATAGCATGCGTTGCCTACCCGAGCTGGAGGCTCTGATAATGATCCAGTCTGCTGCCGGACGCGGCGACATCTCTCTCGAGTTCCTCTACGCCAGCTGTGGTGGCAAGCGCAATGGCAAGGCAAGGAAGCTTCTGGACCTGGTGATTCCCAGGGCGGACTCAGTGCTTGAAGTGCTTGCCAATACGCACTTTGCCAGAGCTGGGCTCAGAGTGCGGAGGCACGTGAATATTCCAGGGGTGGGGGAGGTGGACTTCCTTATCGAGGAGTGCCTTGTTGTGGAGACCGACGGCTCAACCCACTTTGAACCACGTTCAGTCAAGAAGGACCAGCGGCGGAACAACCGGAGCATCCTGGGCGGTTATCTGGTGCTCCGCTACTACTACGAGGACGTGGTCCATGCGCCGGAGGCGATGGTCGCAGAGGTCCTGTCTGTCCTCGAGTTGAGGCGCAGAGGTGTCTTTCCGGCGCGTCCTGCCGATGGCGGCTACGGAAATGCGTAACTTTTGGCCCTGCCACGGCTGCCCGTTCCCGGAAACTCAGGGATCTGCCAGAGTGCCGGCTTTATAAGTCACGCATTTCCGGCCGGAACCTAGTCTTCGTCGTCCTCGAAGGCCCACTCGAACATGTCGAACACGAACTCCGAGAAGGTGCCTTCCTCGGACTTCCACTGGCCGCGGGCGTTGTTGCGGCGGTACACGATGGGGTCCGGGACGCTGAGGTCTCCCATGCGGAACCCCCAGGTGTATTCCTCTTCCTCGTCCTCGAGGAACATCAGGAAGCCTTCGTCGTCGACTTCCAGTTCGTCCGGATCCCAGAAGTAGTGGTACGCCTCCATCAGGTCCTCGCAGCCGCCAACGGCCAGGTAGAACTCGCGGAGCACCAGGGGAATCTGGAATTGGTGGTCGGCCAGGGCCTTGTCCAGCTCCTCCGGAGTCAGCCCGTCCTCTGCCTGCCATTCGTCCTCGAGATACTTTGGAACCAGCGCACGGAATTTCTCGAGGAACATGTCAGTCATGGTTCAATCCTAGCTAATCGCGGCCCCGCGATTCGCCGCTGTCGGCCTCAGCCCGGTGCCAGCCGTGGACGGCCAGGGGGATGCGCCAGGACCGCCGCCAGCTTGCCACCCGGAAGGCAAATACGACGGCGGCAACGGCGCATGCGGTGAGCGCATTGAAGGTTCCGGTCACCCAGAGCACTCCGGTCAGCGCGGCCCCGCAAAACGCGGGCACCGCGTACAGGTCCGCGGGGTTGAACAGCTGTGGCACCTCGTTGGCCGTGATGTCCCGGAGCAGCCCGCCGCCCACCGCCGTTGTGACCCCCAGCAGGACCGCGGCCGGGGGGTTCACGCCAAAGGACAGCGCCTTCAGTGTGCCGGTGATGCAGAAGAGGGCCAGCCCGCCGGCGTCGAACAGCACCAGCAGGGACGTGAAGCGCTGGAACGCGGGGAACAGGAAGTACACCAGGACTGTAGCCAGCACCGGCGGGACGAGGTACGCGGGGTTGGTGAACGCGGCCGGGATGACGGCGAGGATGATGTCCCTGATCACGCCCCCGCCGAGGGACACCAGCGAGGCCAGCAGGAGCGAGCCCACGATATCGAACTGCTTCCGGGCCGCCAGCAGCGATCCGGACACGGCGAAGAAGAAGATGCCGGCCAGGTCCAGCCATACCAGGGCGATGTCAAAAGGGAATGTCATGGAGCGTCCCGGCGGTTTAAAGAGGGCGGACAGGGCGGCTCCAACGTTACGCTAGCCCCTATGAACAGCCCCATCATGATCGCCTGCGCCCATGGGACGTCCAACACACAGGGAGCCGCGGAGGTCAACGCCCTGCGCGCCGCCATCGCCGCCCTCCGCCCGGGCCTCGATGTCCGGGAAGCCTATGTGGACGTCCAGCAGCCGGACCTGGTGGATGTGGTGGCCGGCCTGCCCGAGGGTGAACCCGCCGTCGTGGTTCCGCTGCTGCTCAGCGTTGGCTACCACGTCAAGGTGGACATCGCCCGGGCCGTGAAGAGCCGGCCGGGCAGTGCTGCTGCCGCGCCGCTGGGGCCGGATCCGCGCCTGGCCGCGCTGCTGGACCAGCGGCTGCGGGAGGCCGGTGTCACGGACAACGACGTGATCGTGCTCGCCGCCGCGGGCTCCTCCAACCCCAACGCCGCGGTCAGCGTCGAAGACCTGCTGGGCCAACTCCGCGAACTGCGGTCCAACCGGATGGTGGCGGCCTATGGTGCCTCGGCCAAGCCGTCCGTGCCCGACGCCGTCGCGATGCTCCGCGAGGAACTGGAAGGCGGTGCCGGGGCGGGTGAGTCCGCGGGGGCTGTCGACGTCGGCGGGCGCGTGGTGATTGCCTCCTACCTCCTGGCGCCGGGCTACTTCCACGACCAGCTCGCCAAGGCCGGGGCCGACCTTGTGACCGAACCCCTGCTGCCGTCCCCCGTGCTGGCCGAGATCGCGCTGGAACGGTACGACGCCGCCGTCGCAAAAGCCCGCGAAACCGCGGCCCAGGCGCCGGCCGCCGCCCCGGCCCCCGAGCCCCGGGAAGCCCCCGCAGAACCGGAGCCCGAAACACAGGAGGGTGGCTTCTTCAAGGCTGTCCGGCGTTTCGTGACGAAATATTTCCCTAGGTGACTTAGCGTTTCCGGGCCTTTGTGACGCACTTCGGGCGGGACCTACAGTCGATGCATGACTGATACAGCTCTAGCCGGAGCGTCCGCGGACTCCGCTGCCGCCAAGCGCCCCGCGCGCACCAACCGCCCCGCCGCGAAGCCGCACGGGCAGTGGAAAGTGGACGGCAAAACGCCCCTGAACGCCAACGAAACCTGGAAACAGGAAGACGACGGCCTCAACGTGCGCGAGCGTATCGAGACCATCTATTCCAAAGAGGGCTTTGACGCCATCCCCGGCCAGGACCTGCACGGCCGGTTCCGCTGGTGGGGCCTGTACACCCAGCGCAAGCCCGGGATCGACGGCGGCAAGACCGCAACCCTGGAGCCGCACGAGCTCGAGGACAAGTACTTCATGCTCCGGGTTCGGATCGACGGCGGGGCGCTCACCACCGAGCAGCTGCGCGTCATCGGCCAGATCTCCGTGGACTTCGCGCGTGACTCTGCTGACCTCACGGACCGCCAGAACATCCAGCTGCACTGGATCCGCGTGGAGGACATCCCCGAGATCTGGACCCGCCTGGAAGGTGTTGGCCTGTCCACCACCGAGGCCTGCGGCGACGTTCCCCGCGTGATCCTGGGTTCGCCCGTGGCCGGCATCGCCAAGGACGAGATCATCGACCCCACGCCGCTGATCGCGGAACTGGGGGAGCGGTTCATCGGCAACCCGCTGCTGTCCAACCTGCCGCGCAAGTACAAAACCGCCATCACCGGCCACCCCAGCCAGGACGTGGTCCACGAGATCAACGACTTCGCCCTGGTGGGTGTCCGCCACCCGGAACTTGGCATCGGCTACGACCTCTGGGCCGGCGGCGCGCTGTCCACCAACCCGATGCTCGGCAAGCGCCTCGGTGCCTTCGTGACGCCGGAGCAGGCTGCCGACGTGTGGCTCGGCGTCACCAGCATCTTCCGCGACTACGGCTACCGGCGCATGCGCACCAAGGCCCGCCTGAAGTTCCTGATGGCCGACTGGGGTCCGGAGAAATTCCGCCAGATCCTCGAGGACGAATACCTCGGCTACAAGCTGGCCGACGGCCCCGCCGCGCCCAAGCCCACCACGCCCGGTGACCACGTCGGCGTGCATGAGCAGAAGGACGGCAAGTTCTTCATTGGTGCCACCCCGCTGGCCGGCCGCCTGTCCGGCGCCGCGCTGGTCAAGCTGGCGGACACCCTCGAGGCCCGCGGCTCCTACCGGCTGCGCACCACCCCGCACCAGAAGCTCGTGGTCCTGGACGTCGAGAAGGAACAGGTTGAGCCCCTGGTGGCTGAACTGGATGCGCTGGGCCTCTCCGCCCGCCCGTCCGTGTTCCGCCGCGGCACCATCGCCTGCACCGGCATCGAGTACTGCAAGCTGGCCATCGTGGAAACCAAGCACACGGCAGCAACCGCAGTCGCCGAGCTGGAACGCCGCCTGGCCGACCTCGCAGAATCCGGCGAGCTGCCGCACGCACTGTCCCTGCACATCAACGGCTGCCCCAACTCCTGCGCCCGCATCCAGACGGCGGACATCGGCCTCAAGGGCATGATGCTTCCCACGCCCGACGGCGACCCCTCCCCGGGTTTCCAGGTCCACCTGGGCGGCGGGCTGGCTTCCAACGACCGCGAGGAAGCAGGCCTGGGCCGCACCGTCCGCGGCCTCAAGGTCTACGTGGACGATCTCCCCGACTACGTGGAGCGCGTAGTCCGCACCTTCGTAGCCCAGCGCGCCGAAGGCCAGACCTTCGCCGAATGGGCCCACGCAGCAGACGAGGAGGCACTGCAGTAATGGCAAAACATCTCGCACCCGCACCTGCCAGGCGTCCTGTGGAAGAGCTCAAGGCCCTGGCCGAAGCCGGCGCGGCCGAGCTCGGCTGGGACGCCCCCGCCCGCGATGTCATCGCCTGGGTGGAGCGCAACTTCGAACTGCCGGCCGTCGCCGTCGCCTGCTCCATGGCCGACGCCGTCCTGCCGGCCCTCGTCGCTGACCAGATGCCCGGCGTCGACGTCCTGTTCCTGGAGACCGGCTACCACTTCCCGGAAACCTATGCCACGCGCGACGAGGTGGCCGCTAACCTCCGCGTCAACGTGGTGGACGTGCTTCCGGAGAACACCGTGGAACAGCAGGACCGCCTCCTGGGCAAGGACCTCTTCGCCCGCGACGCCGCCCAGTGCTGCGCCCTCCGCAAGGTGGCCCCGCTGCAGCGCACCCTGGCCGGCTACGAACTCTGGTTCACCGGTGTCCGCCGCGACGAGGCGCCCACCCGCACCAACACTCCGCTGGTCAGCTGGGACGACAAGAACGGCCTGGTCAAGGTCAACCCGGTGGCCGCATGGACATTCGACCAGCTGGTCCAGTACTCGGACGACAACCTCCTGCCCGTCAACCCGCTGCTATCCCAGGGTTACCCCTCCATTGGCTGCCAGCCCTGCACCCGCAAGGTGGCGCCCGGCGACGACCCCCGCGCCGGCCGCTGGGCAGGTACCGACAAGACAGAATGCGGATTACACGTATGAGCACTTTCCTAACCGAGGAGACTACCCAGGTGACCGACTCCGCCGTCTCAACCCGACTGAGCAGCCTGGACACCCTCGAATCCGAGGCCATCCACATCATCCGCGAGGTTGTCGCCGAGTTCGAGAAGCCCGCGCTGCTGTTCTCCGGCGGCAAGGACTCCGTGGTGATGCTGCACCTGGCCACCAAGGCCTTCTGGCCGGGCAAGGTCCCCTTCCCCGTGCTGCACGTGGACACCGGCCACAACTTCCCGGAGGTCATCGACTTCCGGGACCGCACCGTTGAGCGCCTCGGCCTGAAGCTCGTAGTGGGCTCGGTGCAGGAGTTCATTGACCGCGACGAGCTCGCCGAGCGTGCCGACGGCACCCGCAACCCGCTGCAGACCGTCCCCCTGCTGGACGCCATCCAGCAGAACAAGTTCGACGCCGTGTTCGGCGGCGGCCGCCGCGATGAGGACAAGGCCCGCGCCAAGGAGCGCATCCTGAGCCTCCGCGACGAGTTCGGCCAGTGGGACCCGCGCAACCAGCGGCCCGAGCTGTGGAACCTCTACAACGGCCGCCACACCGTGGGCCAGCATGTCCGAGCGTTCCCCATCAGCAACTGGACCGAGCTGGACATCTGGCGCTACATCGAGCGTGAGAACATCGAGCTGCCCGGCCTGTACTACGCCCACGAGCGCGAGGTCTTTGCCCGCGACGGCATGTGGCGCGCGGTGGGCGAGGTGTCCCAGCCGCTGCCGCACGAGGAAGTCATCACCAAGACCGTCCGCTACCGCACCGTGGGGGACATGTCCTGCACCGGGGCTGTCGAATCGGACGCGTACACGGTGGCCGACGTTGTGGTTGAAGTCGCTGCCTCCACCCTGACCGAACGTGGCGCCACCCGTGCAGATGACCGCATCTCCGAGGCCGCCATGGAAGACCGCAAGAAGGACGGGTATTTCTAAATGAGCACCGACACAGTTTTGTCCGGCGCGGCCGGCGACCTCGAAGCTGCCCTGCCCACAACGCTCTTCCGCTTCGCCACCGCGGGATCGGTCGACGACGGCAAGTCCACTTTGGTGGGCCGCCTCCTTCACGATTCCAAGGCCATCCTGGCTGACACGCTCGACGCCGTTGCCCGCACCTCCGCGGACCGCGGCTTCGGCGGGGCTGCCGGCGGGATCGACCTGGCGCTGCTGACGGACGGCCTGCGTGCCGAGCGCGAGCAGGGCATCACCATCGACGTGGCCTACCGCTACTTCGCCACCGACCGCCGCAGCTTCATCCTGGCCGACTGCCCCGGGCACGTCCAGTACACCAAGAACACGGTGACCGGCGCGTCCACTGCGGATGCCGTCGTCGTCCTCATCGACGCCCGCAAGGGCGTGCTGGAGCAGACCCGCCGGCACCTGTCCGTGCTGCAGCTGCTGCGCGTGGCGCACGTGATCGTGGCCGTGAACAAGATCGACCTGGTGGACTTCAGCGAATCCGTGTTCCGCGGGATCGAAGCCGACGTGCAGCAGGTGGGCCGCGAGCTGGGCCTGGGTGCCGATGGAATCACCGACCTGCTGGTCATCCCCGTGTCCGCCCTCGACGGCGACAACGTGGTGGACCGCTCCGAGCGGACCCCCTGGTACACCGGCCCCGCCCTGCTTGAGGTCCTTGAGACCCTGCCGGCCGCCGACGAACTGGAAAGCCACCTGGAAAGCTTCCGCTTCCCGGTGCAGCTGGTCATCCGGCCGCAGGGCGCCCTGGCACCGGACGCCGTTGCCGCCGGGCTGGACGTGGAGGACTACCGCGACTACCGCGCGTACGCCGGCCAGATCACCGAAGGCTCGGTCAAGGTGGGGGACAAGGTTTCGGTCCTGACCCCCGGCCAGGACCCGCGCACCACAACGGTGGTGGGCATCGACTTCGCCGGCGCCTCGCTGGAGGAAGCCGCCGCCCCGCAGTCCGTGGCCATCCGCCTGGCCGAGGAATTCGACGTCGCACGCGGCGACACCATCGCTGCAGCCGGCACCGTCCGCGAGGCCTCCGCAGACCTGTACGCGTCACTGTGCTGGCTGTCCCCGAAGCCCTTGCGCGAGGGCCAGAAGGTGCTGGTCAAGCACGGCACCCGCACTGTCCAGGCGCTGGTCCGCAACGTTGGAGGCAAGCTGGACCTGGCATCGTTCAAGCTGGAACCGGCGTCCACCCTGGAACTGAACGATATCGGCAACGCGCAGCTCCGGCTCGCCGCGCCGCTGCCGCTGGAGAACTACCTGCACCACCGCCGCACCGGCGCGTTCCTGGTGATCGACCCGCTGGACGGCAACACCCTCGCCGCCGGCCTGGTCAAGGACCACCCGGGCGACCACGAGGACGAGCGCTACAGCATCTAGGGACTCCCTTTCGAAGCCGCGGCTTGTTCGCAGATCCGGACCTTCAAGGTCCTGATTCGCGAACAAGCCGCGGTTTTGTCGTCTCGTATGGTTGTTGGAAGGAGGCGGAGCATGGAGACCATCAACCCGAAGCTTCTGAACTGGGCTTCGATCCTGGATGAAAAGACCCGCGAGCAGGCCGTGATGACCTCACAGCTGCCCTTCATCTATCCACACCTGGCCCTGATGCCGGACGCGCACCTGGGCCTGGGCGCCACCGTGGGCTCCGTCATCCCCACGCTCGGCGCCATCATCCCTGCGGCGGTGGGGGTGGACATCGGCTGCGGCATGATCGCGGTCCGGACCCAGTACGCGCTTAAGGACCTTCCCAAGAACCGCAAGACGCTGCGCGAGGACATTGAACGCGCCATCCCGCTTTCGGCCGGTCACAACAACCGGACAGTGCTCCCCACGGCGGAACCCCGGATCGTGGAGCTGAAGAGGCTGGCCGCGAAAGCCGGCTTCAATCCGGGCCAGTATGTCGAAAAATGGGAACTGCAGTTGGGCTCCCTGGGCTCGGGCAACCACTTCATCGAGGTCTGCGCAGACGAATCCGACGCGGTCTGGCTCTTCCTGCACTCCGGCTCGCGCGGCGTCGGCAACAAGATCGCCCAGCACCACATCGGCGTCGCGCAGCGCGTGGTGACGAAAAGCAGGGTCCACCTCCCTGACCGGGACCTGGCCTACCTCGAGGAGGGCACGCCCGAGTTCGAGAGGTACATCGCGGAGCTGCGCTGGGCCCAGCACTTCGCGCTGCTGAACCGCGAGGAGATGATGGACCGCGTTACCACCCGGTTCGGCCACTGGGTGCGCGGCCGGGTGCGCGAGCTGGAACGGATCAACTGCCACCACAACTTCACCCAGCAGGAGACGCACTACGGCAAGTCGGTGTGGGTGTCCCGCAAGGGCGCCATCAAAGCCGGGCCCGGCGATCCTGGACTCATTCCCGGGTCCATGGGGACGGCGTCGTACGTAGTGGAAGGCCGCGGCAACCCCGCGTCGCTGAACTCCTCGCCCCACGGGGCCGGCCGTGAGTACTCCCGCAACGCCGCCCGCAAGGCGTTCTCCCTGGAGGAGCTGAAGAAGGCCATGCGGGGGATTGAGTTCCGGGCGTCGGAGGCCTTCATCGACGAGATTCCCGCAGCCTACAAGCCCATTGACCAGGTGATGCACGACGCCGCGGACCTGGTCACGGTGCGGCACAAGCTGCGGCAGCTGGTCAATGTGAAGGGCAACTGAATCGCGGAAGTCCGGTGGCAGGGCGGCCGAATGTGACGCTAGATGAACGTGCGTGACCCCCCGTTTAGGCTTCATTGAACGGGAATATGACTCTCCCTATGGTGAAACAATGACTAGTTCCAAGCCCGGGATGATCCGCATCGTGGCAGGCGAAAGCGCAGCACCCAAGCGCAAGCGTGCCGTCGAGGCCGCCCTTGCCATCGGACTGGTCCTGCTGATCGCCGTCGGGGCCGTGGTGGCGTCCACCGTTTCGCGGAACACGGAGGCGCAGGCCGCTGAGCCCACGCCAGCCGCCGAGCTGAAGCTCGGGTACTTCGGCAATGTCACCCATGCCCCGGCACTGGTTGGCATCAAGGAGGGGTTCCTCGCCGAAGCCCTGGGCAGCACGTCGCTCAGCACCGAAACCTTCAACGCCGGGCCGGCAGCCATCGAGGCCCTGAACGCCGGCGCCATCGATGCCGCCTACATCGGCCCGAACCCGGCCATCAACTCGTACGTCAAGAGCCGGGGCGAGTCCGTCAGGATCATTGCCGGTGCTGCCGCGGGCGGCGCCCAACTCGTGGTCAAGCCGGAGATCAACTCGGCCGCCGACCTCCAGGGCAAGACCCTCGCCTCCCCGCAGTTGGGCGGCACGCAGGACGTTGCCCTCCGCGCCTGGCTTGCCGGCCAGGGCTACAAGACCAACGTTGACGGCAGCGGCGATGTCGCCATCAACCCCACGGAAAACGCGCAAACGCTGAAGCTGTTCCAGGACGGAAAGCTCGACGGCGCGTGGTTGCCTGAGCCGTGGGCGTCACGCCTGGTGCTCCAGGCCGGAGCCAAGGTGCTGGTGGACGAAAAGGACCTGTGGGACGGCAGCGGCACCGGGAAGCCGGGCGAGTTTCCCACAACGGTGCTGATCGTGAACCAGAAGTTCGCCGCGGACCATCCGGACACCGTCAAAGCACTGCTGGCCGGCCATGCGAAGTCGGTGGCCTGGCTGAACGAGGCCCCCGCCGCGGACAAGGCTTCCGTCATCAACTCGGCACTGCAGGAATCCGCGGGCGCGGCCCTTGCCGAGGATGTCCTGGCCCGGTCCCTGGCCAACATCACATACACGCTGGACCCGCTGGCCGGAAGCTACCCGCGGCTGCTGCGCGACGGCGTCGCGGCCGGCACCACCAAGCAGGCCGAGATCAACGGGCTCTTCGACCTCCGCCCGCTGAATGGCGTGGCCGGCGAAGGCCCCGCCGGCCAGGGCAGCAGCAAGATTTCAGCAGCCGGCCTCGGCCAGGACTGATCCAACCCACCAACTTAAGGACGGCACCATGCCAGTCGTACTGGAACACCTGGGCAAGCGCTTCGGCGACGGCGCCCCGGTACTGGACGACGTCAACGCCACCATCGGGAAGGGCGAGTTCGTTGCCCTCCTCGGTGCCTCCGGCTGCGGCAAATCCACCCTGCTGAACATCATCGCGGGACTGGAGCCGCCGTCGTCGGGCGCCCTGGAGGTGCCCAGCGACGGTGCCGCCTTCATGTTCCAGGACGCCGCGCTGTTCCCGTGGCTGACCGCCCGGGAAAACATCGAGCTGGCCCTGAAACTCCGCGGCGTGGGCAAGGCTGAGCGCAAGGCCAAGGCCCAGGAACTCCTTGAGCTGGTGCACCTGGGTTCGGCCGGGGACAAGCGCCCGCACGAGCTCTCCGGCGGCATGCGCCAGCGCGTGTCACTGGCGCGCTCGCTCGCCCAGGACCGGCAGCTGCTCCTGATGGACGAGCCCTTCGCCGCCCTCGACGCCATCACCCGCGACCTGCTGCACGATGAACTGGAGCGGATCTGGAAGGAAACCGGGCGGACCATCGTCTTCGTGACCCACAACGTCCGCGAGGCCGTCCGGCTGGGCCAGCGCGTGCTGCTGCTGTCCTCGCGGCCGGGCCGGGTGGTCCAGGAGTGGGACGTCACCGAGGAACACCGAACCGACGCCGGGCTCGCCGGCCAGCTGACCGGGGTCATCACTGCCCGGCTCCGGGAGGAGATCCGCCGCCATGCCAAGTAACCCAACGCCCCTGGCCGAAGCTTCCGCCGAACCGGCCGAGCCCCGCCACATCCACGCCGCGCTGACCCGGTCCTCCACCGGGCGCGAGGACCTGCGCGAACTCGAGTCCGGGCTGGACTCCCTGCAGTCCGACGCCGACCGGAAACGCCGGGTGGACTGGAGCCGCATCCTGCTGCCCATCGCCGCCCTGGTGGTGCTGGTGCTGATCTGGCAGTTTTACGTCTCGCTTGGGTTCAAGCGCCGCGATCAGGTCCCAGGCCCGATGGACGTGCTGGGCCAGATGGGAGTCCTCTGGAGCGAGGGCAAAGTGCAGGAATCCGTATGGACGTCACTGCAGCGAGGGCTGGTGGGCTTCGTCATTTCGGTCGCCATCGCCACGCCCGTGGGCCTCCTGCTCGCACAGGTCGCACCCTTGCGCCGGGCCTTTGGTCCGCTGATTTCCGGGCTTCAGGTGCTGCCGTCGGTTGCCTGGGTCCCGGCGGCCATCATCTGGTTCGGCCTCACCGACGCCACCGTGTATTTCGTGGTGTTCATGGGCGCCATCCCGTCCATCATCAACGGCCTGATTTCCGGTGTGGACCAGATCCCGCCGCAGTACCGGCGCGTGGGCACCGTCCTGGGCGCGTCCCGGCTGGAGATGGCGCTGCAGATCATCCTCCCCGCCGCGCTGCCCGGCTACCTGGGCGGCCTGAAGCAGGGCTGGGCCTTCTCCTGGCGGTCTCTCATGGCGGCGGAAATCATCGCCGTGGGCGGCACCATCGGCTTCGGCCTGGGCTCCCTGCTGGATCAGGGAAGGCAGCTGTCCGACATGGCCGTGGTGATGTCGGCGATCCTGCTGATCCTCGCCGTCGGCATCCTGATAGAGCTGTTGGTCTTCGGGCCCATCGAGAAGCGGCTCCTCCGCAGCCGCGGCCTCCTGGCCGGCAGCACCCGCTAAGCACCCCCGCCTTCCGCACCCCGCAAAGCCCGACGGCGACCTCCCGCCGTCGGGCTTTGCCGTGTCCGCCGACCCAAATGCGTAACTTCTGACCGCCCGGGGCTGCTCCCGCCGCGCGGTATCGCGGGCACCGTCCTGCATCAGGCCCAAAAGTTACGCATTTTCGGCCGGACCCGGGAGGTGCCGACCCAAAGGACCTGGATGGCAGACTGGCTCCATGACCGCCAATTTTGCGTGCCACACCGAGAGTTCCCTTCCGCCGGAGAGGCTGTTCGACCTGGCCCGCAGCGTCGACGCCCACGTGGAATCCCAGAAAGGCTCGGGGGAGCGGGCGGTGGCCGGCGTGACGTCCGGGCTGATCGGTGAGGGCCAGGAAGTCACCTGGCGGGCACGGCATTTCGGGCTTTCGCTCACGATGACCAGCCGCGTCACTCAGATGGACTACCCGCGGAGCTTCACGGACGAGCAAATCCGCGGCCCGTTCCGGTCCTTCCGCCACGTCCATGAATTCGAGGCCACGCCCGGCGGCAGCATCATGACGGACCGGGTGGAGTTCAGCGCACCGTTTGGGCTCCTGGGCCGTGCAGCCGAAAAGCTGGTCCTGCGGCCCTACCTGCACCGGCTCATCCGGGACCGCGGCCGGTTCCTCGCCGGCATCAGCAACTGAACCGGGCACATTGGCGCGGACGCGCCGGGGACAAGGGGGCAGACGGCCCTGGGCCCCGCCGATGTGCCCCATGAAGGCGACCGACGACGGCCTGGCAGCTTTGTGACGAAGCGTTACCTTGCGTGAACTGGTGTTGCTCGGCCTTTGTGGGCGATTGTGACGCGGCCCTACCGTTGATTCATGGCAATTCAGGATATTTACCCCACCGCGCTGCGCCTCCTCGGCCGCCCGGTGCTGGTGGTGGGCGGGGGCCCCGTTGCTGCCCGCCGCGCCAAGGGGTTGCTTGACGCCGGTGCAGTGGTCACCGTCGTGGCTCCCGTTGCCTCCGCCGCGCTCCAGGACATGGCCGACGCCGGCCTCCTCACCTGGGAGCAACGCACCTACCTTCCGTCCGACGTCGACGGCGCCTGGTTCGTCCAGACCGCCACCGGCGATACCGCCGTGGACGCCCAGGTCTCGAACGACGCCGAGGCGCAGCGCGTCTGGTGCGTCAACGCCTCCGACCATGAGGCCTCCGCCGCCTGGACCCCGGCAGTCGCCGAGGTGGACGACGTCAAGATCGCAGTGAACGCCGGGGGAGACCCTCGCCGTGCCATGGCAGTGCGCGACGCCGTTGCTACCGCCCTCGAAACGGGTGACCTTCCGTTGCGCCGCCGCCGGGCCCACCGCGGTTCCGTTGCGCTGGTGGGTGGCGGCCCCGGCGATACCGGGCTCATCACCGTCCGCGGCCGCCGCCTCCTGGGCCAGGCCGACGTCGTGGTGGCCGACCGCCTGGGCCCCCGCGAACTCCTGAACGAACTTGCACCCGATGTCCGCGTGATCGAGGTTGGCAAGACGCCCGGCCACCACCCCGTGCCGCAGGCGGAGATCAACCGGATCCTCGTCGAGGAAGCCCTCAAAGGCCACCGGGTGGTCCGGCTCAAGGGCGGCGATCCGTACGTCCTGGGCCGCGGCGGGGAAGAGGCCGAATACTGCCGGCAGCACGGCGTCGAGGTTGAAGTGGTTTCCGGCGTCACGTCGGCGATCTCCGTTCCCGCCGCAGCCGGAATCCCGGTGACGCACCGCGGACTGGCGAAGGGCTTCAGCGTGGTGACCGGCCACGAGGAACTCTCTGAAATCCCCGCCCGCCCCGACCACACCATCGTCCTGCTGATGGGTGTGGGCCAGCTGCGCGAATCCGCGTCCGCCCTCGGCAAAGCCGGACTGCCTGACGGGACGCCAGTTGGTATCGTGGAAAACGGCTATTTGCCGGACCAGCGCGTGACGATCGGCACCCTTGGTTCCATTGCGGACCAGGCGGAAGCCGCCGGCGTCGCAAATCCTGCCGTGATTGTCATCGGTGACGTGGTGCGCGTGAGCCCTTTCGCGCCGTCGCACTTCAAAACCGCTGACTATAGCACCACCACCCCGAACAGCCCCCGCAAGCCCCGAGTCCTCACAACCTAGTAGCCCCCACCCAACTAAGTAGCGCCAAGTGTCGTTTTGAACCCTCATAACGACACTTAGCGCTACCTAGTTGGGACGGACCGAAGAAAAGGAACACAGCCGTGTCATCAAGCACCACCGTAGGTTCTGCCGAACGTCCGCTGCGCGTCGCCGTCGTGGGCTCCGGCCCGGCCGGCGTCTACGCCGCGGACATCCTCACCAAGAGCGAGGCCGTCAAGAGCGGCGAGCTGACCGTGAGCATCGACCTCTTTGACCGCTACCCGGCACCCTACGGCCTGATCCGCTACGGCGTTGCCCCGGACCACCCCCGCATCAAGGGCATCGTCAACGCCCTGCACAAGGTCCTGGACCGCGGCGACATCCGCTTCTTCGGCAACGTGGACTACGGCACCGACCTCACCATCGAGGACCTCCGCACCCACTACGACGCCGTCATCTTCGCCACCGGGGCCATCAAGGACGCGGACCTGAACATCCCCGGCATCGAGCTCGAAGGCTCCTTCGGCGGCGCAGACTTCGTCTCCTGGTACGACGGCCACCCGGACGTGCCGCGCGAATGGCCGCTCGAGGCCAAGGAAATCGCCGTGATCGGCAACGGCAACGTGGCCCTGGACGTGGCCCGCGTCCTGTCCAAGCACGCCGACGACCTGCTGGTCTCCGAAATCCCGGACAACGTCTACGCCGGCCTGAAGGCTTCCCCGGTCACGGACGTGCACGTCTTTGGCCGCCGCGGCCCCGCCCAGGTGAAGTTCACCCCGCTGGAGCTGCGCGAGCTGTCCCACTCCAAGGACGTGGACATCATCCTGTACCCGGAGGACTTCGAGTTCGACGAGGAATCGGACCGCCAGATCCAGACGAACAACCAGACCAAGACCATGGTGGGCACGCTCACCAACTGGATCGCCGAGCAGCCCGAGGACCTCTCCGAGCTCAAGGCTTCCCGCCGCCTGCACCTGCACTTCCTGCACAGCCCGGTGGAGATCTATGACGACGCCGAGACCCCGGGCAAGGTGGCCGGCATGCGGTTCGAGCGCACCGAGCTGGACGGCACGGGCAACGCCCGCGGCACCGGCGAGTTCGTGGACTACCCTGTCCAGGCCGTGTACCGCGCCATCGGCTACTTCGGCTCCGCCCTGCCGGAGATCGAGTTCGACCACACCAAGGGCGTCATCCCGAACGACGGCGGCCGCGTCCTGGACGCCTCGGGCACCCACGTGCCGGGCATCTACGCCACCGGCTGGATTAAGCGCGGACCGGTGGGCCTGATCGGCCACACCAAGGGCGACGCCCTCGAGACCGTCACCTACCTGCTGGAGGACCGCGAAAACCTTCCGGTGGCCAGTGTCCCCGCAGAGGACGCCGTCGTGGAACTCCTTGACGCCCGGGGCGTGAAGTTCACCAGCTGGGAAGGCTGGCTGGCGCTGGACGCGCACGAGCTCGCCCTTGGCGCAGCCGCCACGGAGGCCGGCGGCTCCCACGGTGTCGAGGTCAAGCGCGAGCGCATCAAGGTGGTGCCGCGCGAGGACATGGTGGACATCTCCCGCGACGGCGTGGCCGCGCAGGTCTAGTTCGCAGGAACAACGCGGGGTCACTTTCCGCCCGATAATCCGAAATTATTGGGCGGAAAGTGACCCCGCGTTGCTTTAACCCGTGCGTGCTATCTCCCTGCCCCGCCTGCTGCCATGAGTTCGAGCCGCTTGAGGGTCTCGCGGTTGCGCACTGAGATTGCGGGGTCACGCAGTACCTTGGGCACCCGCTTGCCGGGTCCGCGGATGGCATCCTCGGCGATGGTCACCAGGCACTGATCGCCCCGGTCCTCAAGGGTGATGGCCACCTTCGCTTCGCCCATGGGCCAGCCGCGGGCCACCAGTTCCAGGGATTTACCGGGTTCGACGCCGGTCACCTGCGTGCTGTCGTTGATCACCAGCGGCCACGCGCCCACGGAATGGTGCAGGCGTGAGCCGGCCTGCGGCCACGTGTCATCCACGGCCCTGATCCGGGAAGCGCCCACCACCCAGCCGGAGTACAGCCAGCCGTCGGCGATGACTTTCCAGATATCGGCGGCGGGGGAGTTGAACAGCTGGGACACGGTGGACATGGTGTTCCTTCCTGTGGTGGTGGAGCGGGCAGGATTCCCCGCCGCAGCGGGGGAGCGTACGACGGCGGCAGGAGCCGGCTGCTGTGCCGCCAGGTAGGAGCGCTCCCGGAGGCGGCGCGCCCAGGCATACGTTTGTGTTCCGGGCGGCTGGTTGGCGAGCGGGTCGAAGCGCAGGGGAGTGTCCCGCGGCTCGGGGGCGGCGCGCAGGCGCAGCTCGCCGCACTCATGCCACTGCCCGGCTGGCCTGGCCCAGTACAGTCCAAGAATCCATTCCCCGGAAGCCAGCGACGCGTCCGGAAGCTGCTCCGTCCGCAGGCCCAGCAGCACCGGACCTTTCCGGCCGCGGTACGGCATGAGGGTGGTCAGGGTGGCGCTTGCGACGTCGAGTTTGGGCTGGAGCAGGAACCGGCCGGGCAGCCGCCAGCCGGTGGACGCGAAGAGGACGTCGGCCGGGCCGGGGCCGGCAAAGCCGGCAGCAGGGCCGCCGGGAGCATGACCGCCGGGCGGGGTGACCCGAAGCGCAAGCCCCAGGATGTCCGGAAGGTTCTGCGGCAGGCCGGCCGAACGGGAAAACCTCGCCTCGACGGTGTCCGTGCCGGGCTGGTCCAGCCAGTCCAGCCCGCTCGGCTCACCGGGGCTGCCGGTCCTCGCCAGGTCCCCGGCCAGTCCCACCCCGTCCGGATGGATGGGCCGGTCAGGCCGGGCCAGCTTGAGGAGGCGGAACATGCCTGCGAAGGCGCCGCCCGCCGTCGCACTTAAGGCCCTGCCCGCCGTCGCACTTAAGGCCCCGCCCGCCGTCGTACCTACGGGTCCGGCGCGGCCGGCGGCGGGTTGGTCACTCACAAGGTGGTCCGTCATGCTTCCTTCCTACCCCGAAAAGGCGGAACTACATGCGTCCGAACCGCGACCGGACGAGGGCGAAAATCCCATAGGCGATGAATCCGGCACCGATGGCCACCAGGAGGTACGGCCCGAAGGGGTGGTCCTGGAGGGCCTTGAGGCTGCCGTCCAGCCCGGTGGATTCGTCCGGGTTGTGCTTGGCGGCGGCGATGACGAAGAGCAGTCCGGTGAGGACCAGGGCGACGCCTTTGGCGATGTGGCCGCCGACGCCCAGGACGTCGATCAGCCTGCCGCGCCGCCTGCCGTCGAAGTAGTACAGCTCCTCCTTGAACCCCCGGCGGACCCCCTTGGCCATGAAGTAGATTCCAATCCCAATGATCGTCAGGCCGAGGGCCACCAGCGTCCACAGCCCTGGCGGCGTAGCCATCAGCGAGGCGCTGAAATCCCGGGTGCTGTCACTGGAATCCCCACGCAGCCCCACGGCGAAACCGGCGAAGCTGAACCCCACGCTGCTGTAGGCGATGGCCAGGAAACCGGAGGAAATGAGCTTGGACACGCGCTCCTTGCGGGGGAGCCGGCGTGCCCGCAGGGTGGCCTCGCTTGCCTGCCACAGCCCCAGGCCGAGGCAAGCCAGTACGCAGGCCCACATCACGCCCGGGCCCCAGGCGTTGGCGGCGAGCTGCTCGATCGCCCCGGTGGGTTCGGCCTCGCCGGGCTGGCCGAACGCCACGGCGATGGCAATGGCGCCGATGATCACGTGCAGCAGGGCCATGACGGCGAATCCAGTGCGCGCCAGGACGTCCAGGGCCTTGTGGTTGGAGGCCTCCTCGACAGCGTCCGCGGCCTGGCGGATGGTGGATTCCCCGTCAGACATGGCTCAGCCGTTCATTGGTCCTTCGGCCCGCAGCTTCTCGGCGCCGGGCCCCTCGACGTGCACGGTGCAGCGGACCACGAGCCTTCCGGGGGCGTTGTCCAGTTCCACCAGGGAGTCGTCCGCACTCAGGACCGTGAACACCTGGGAGTCCGGCACCACGGCCACCCCCTTGGCTTTGGCCGTCTCCCGGGCGTTGCCCAGTGCCTCGTTCTGCAGGCCTTCTATGTATGCGTTCTCGTCTTCACGGGCCGGATCCCCAAAAGCCCAGCCAAACAAAGTCCCGGTGTTTCCCATGGCGACGATGTTACGCGTTCTGCTCTGGGAAGACGGGCTTTCGTAACATTAGTAAGTGTGCTTACCATGGGCGGGCCAAGACCCTGACGGGACACGGCAAGCGAAGACCGCACGAGCGGCATCCCGCAACCACTTCGACGTTAGGAATGCACAACATGGCAGGAAACCTCATTGCCCGGTCAGTTCACGATTTGACGGCAGCGGCGTGGTTCGGTGGATCCCTCATGGGGGCCATCGGCCTCAATGGTGCAGCGGCGGCAGCCAAGGATCCGTCCGAGCGCACCCGGCTCTCCAGTGCCGGCTGGATGAAGTGGGCGCCGTTCCAGACGGCGGCCTTCGCCTCCCACCTCGTGGCGGACCTGGCCATCGCCTGGGAGAACAAGGGACGCATTGCCAAGCAGGAGGGCGTGGCCCGGGACACCGTGATCAAGACGGCGGTGACGGTGGTAGGCGCGGCTGTAACGCTGTACTCCGGCATCCTTGGCAAGAAGGTGGAGAAGCTTGCGGACCAGGGCGCCGCGGGTGCCACGGAGCCCCGGCCGGAGGCGTCCGACGAACTGAAGGCGGCCCAGCAGCAGCTGAAGGTGCTGCAGTGGGTCATCCCGGGATTCGCCGGACTGGTGGTTGTCCTGGGTGCGAAGCACGGCGAGATGCAGCGTCCCAAGAACGTCCTCGCGGGCCTGCGCTCCTAGCCGGACGGGTGCCTGCCCCGGGGTAAGGCGGCAACGCACGACGACGGTCCGGCACCTCGGTGCCGGACCGTCGTCGTGCGGTGCCGCCGTACCCCGGGGCCGGCCCGGCGGCGGGCCCGGCACCGGGGGGCCGGCCCGGGGGAACGCGGCCACCGCACGCCGACGGTCCGGCACCTCGGTGCCGGACCGTCGTCGTGCACGGGGCCGGGAAGGTGTCCTTGCCGGCCGGCCTAGATCGGTTTGGTGCCCGCCGGCGGCAGGTTCGGGTTCATGTCCTCGAGGTTCGGGTCCTCGGCAGTCCATACCTGGATGATGGCCCAGGCAACGGCGGCCAGCGGCACGGACAGCACCGCACCCACGATGCCGGCGAGGATGGTTCCGGCCGTCAACGCCATCAGGATCACCAGGGCGTGGAGCTGCAGGGACTTGCCCATGACGATGGGCTGCAGGAGGTCGCCCTCCAGTTGGTTGACGGCGATGACCACGGCCACCACGATCAGGGCGACCACCGGCCCGTTCGCCACCAGCGCCACCAGGGCTGCAAGGATCCCGGCCACGGTGGCGCCCACCAGGGGGATGAAGGCGGTGATGAAGACGACGATGGCCAGCGGGATGGCCAGGGGCACCTGCATGATCAGCAGCGCCGCGCCGATGGCCACCGTGTCCACCAGGGCGACGATCGCGGTGCCGCGGACATAGCCGCCGAGCACCTCAAGGGTGCGGCGTCCGACGCGGCGCAGCTTGGCCTCACGGGCTCCGGTGAACGGGCGGAGGAAGAAGTTCCAGATCTTGGCGCCGTCCTTCAGGAAGAAAAAGAGGATGACGATCATCAGGCCGGCCCCGGCGATGAACTCGGTGACCACGGACAACCCGGTGATCGCGCCGGAGCGGACCTGGCTGCTGGTGGCGAAGTCGATGATGCCCTGCCGGGCCTGGTCCAGCTGTTCCTGCTCGATGGGGACGGGCCCGGTCAGCAGGAACTTCTCCAGCTCATCCAGTCCGGAGGAGGCTTGCTGGGCGAGCTCGCTCCACTGGTTGCGCACCGAGAAGTAGATGACGGTGGACACGCCGCCCAGCACCAGCAAAAGGCCGATGAACGCGATCCCTGTTGCCAGTCCCCCGGGCAACCCCCGGCGCCGGAGCATGTTCACGAACGGGCCGATGGCCGCGGCCAGGATCAGCGCTATCAGGATTGGAATGACTAAGAGCTTGATCTGCATCAGCGCGTAGACGGATACAACCGCAACGATAAGGATCAGCAGGACCTGGGCGGCGCGGATGCCCACCCTGCCCAGGCTGTCACCCCAGAGCTCGGAGGGGGACCTGGGTTCCTTGGGCTTCCGGGCAGCCGCCGGGCGGTGGCCCTCGCCGCCGGGCTCCCCGTGCGCGGCGGCAGCCGGAACAGCCGGTGATTGTGCCGTGGCCTCCTGCGGGGGTTCGTGGCTCACGTCGTGCTCGGTGAGGCGTGATGATCGCGCCATGGGAACTCCTCATCGTCGGCGGGTGCCTGCCGCGCCGGGATGCCGGACAGGCTTACTACCTTCTCAGGTAGTAAGCCTACTGACGGATTGGGCAAGGGTGAAACCCCGCAGGACTATCCGGCGAGCCATTCGGCGCAGGAGTTCAGGTTCCGGTTCACGGTGGCCACGGCGGCCTCCGCGTCACGGAGTTCAATGGCATCAACCAGCAGGCCGTGCCCCTCATGCGGGCGCCCGTCGAAACCGGGCCGGCCCTGCTGCTTCAGGAGGTCCTGGTGGAAGGCGGCGCCAAAGCTGGCGTACAGCTCGTGCAGCAGGGGGTTGCCGGAGGCCTGGGCTACCCGTTCATGGAAACCCCAGTCAGCGCGCGCCCAGGCCTCGTAGTCGCCGGCGCCCCAGGCCTGGTCCCGGGCGGCGAGCAGGGCACGCAGGGCCGTGACGTCGTCGTCCGTGGCATTCCTCGCCGCCAGCCGGGCCGCCTGGGTGTCCAGGCCCAGCCTGACTTCCAGGATGTGCTCCTCGGTGTGGTCCTGGTACAGCCGGCGGGCCGCGCCGGAAATTTCACTGGTGGCCCGGACGTAGGTGCCGTCACCGCGCCGGACCTCCAGCATTCCGCTGTGGGCAAGGGCCTTGACGGCCTCGCGGAGGGTGCCGCGGGAGACGCCGAGGCGGGCTATCAGCTCGGTTTCGGACGGGATGCGCCGGTGCAGGGGCCATTCGCCGGAGTGGACCATGCTGCGCAGCTTGGCGGTGACCTCGTCCGCGAGTGGCGGGCGGGAGGATGGGCTTAGGGCCATGGCGTGCTACTTCCTTCCAACGGCGTTGGTCATGGCCCTGCCGGTGATCAGGTGGGCCACCACGATCTGGGCCAGCGCCAGGCCAAGCAGGAGCAGGAGGGGCAGGGTCCAGCCGCCGGTGGCGCTGTGCAGCAGTCCCATCCCGAACGGCCCGGCCGTGGCCAGGAGGTAGCCCGTGGACTGGGCAAGCGTGGACAGCGCGGTGGTTTCGGCGGTGCTCGCCCCGCTGCGGCTGATCATCACCATCACCAGCGGGAAGATGCCCAGGCCGAAGCCCAGCAGGGCGGCAGGGACGGCGGCCAGGCCCACCGGGAGCACCAGCAGCAGCACCAGGCCCGCCACCATGGTGACGCTGACCAGGTAGAACGCAGGCCGCAGCATCCGGGGCCGGGAGCCGATCGCGATCAGCACCATGCCTGCCGGCACGGAGACCAGCTGCATCAGCCCGAACATCAGTCCGCTGTCCGAGGCGCTCATGCCCATGGTGGTCAGCATGTAGGGGAACCAGCTCAGCAGGGCATAGGCGAGCAGGGCCTGCAGCGTGAAGATCACTGTAAGGAGCAGCCCTTTGCGGGTCCGCAGCAGCGGCCACGGCGAGACGCGGACCGCCGGCCTCCGGGGACTGTTGCGGTGGGCGTGCAGTGCCACGGGCAGGAAGCCAAGGAGGGCCGCGACGGCGGTGATGCCAATGGCACCGACGGCCGCCGACGGCGAACCGAGGGCGTGGGCCAGCGGAACCACGGCGACGGCGGTCACGGTGGCACCCGTGGTCATGGTCACCGTGTAGACGGCGGTCATGAGCGACGTGCGGTGCGCGAAGTGTTCCCGGATGAAGGAGGGCATGGCCACATTGCAGACGGCCAGGCCGGACATGCCAAGGACGCTGCCGGCCACCAGCATGCCGGTGGCCGGAATGCCGCGCAGGAGGAGCCCGCCGGCCAGCATGGCCAGGGCCACCAGGATCGCCTTTTCCACGCCAAGGCGCCCGGTCAGCCAGGAGGTGCCGGCGCCCGCCAGCGCAAAGCACAGCGTGGGGATGGACGGGATGACGGCGGCCACCAGCGCCCCATACCCGAGGACCGCTTGGAGGTCATGCAGCAGGGCGGACGCTCCGGTAATGCCCGCGCGCAGGTTCAGTCCGATCAGCACCAGCGCAATCACGCCGAAAACGACGGCGGACCGGGGCTTGGTGCCCGTCCCGGACAAAGCGGCGGCCGGGACGGCCGGGGTTGCCGGAGCGGCAGCAGCGGGCGCGTTGGCGGCGGGAGGATACGACTCGGGCATCTCTCGAGTCTAAAGGTTAGACGTTTGACGTCTGCAGTTTTGTGGCGGAACTCTCTCCCGGCCGTTCATCTTCGGGCAATAGAATCCGGTTACGGCACCGGGCCAGCCAGGTCCGGACCCGCCGCAACGACGCGGAAGGACGGCCTGTTTCGGTGAGCCAACAAACGGAGATTGAGAAGAAGTACGACGTCGACGAGGACGCCGCTGTGCCTCCGCTGGAGGGCCTCCCCGGAGTCACCAGGGCGGGTCTTCCCCATACTGCTGTGCTTCAGGCCGTTTACTTCGACACGAAGCGCCATACACTGGCGTCCCACCGGATCACCCTCCGCCGCCGCACCGGCGGAACCGACGCCGGCTGGCACCTGAAGCTGCCGCCGCTGGATGACGGTGCTTCCGCAACGGAACCGCTGCAGCGGCGGGAACTGCACGCCCCGCTGGGGCAGCCCGATGTGGTGCCTGACAGCCTCTTGGCCTACCTCCAGGCATACCTCCGGGGGGCTGAGGTGGCTCCGGTGGTGGGGGGGGGGGCCCCCCCCCCCCCCCCCCCCCCC